>JAWCKF010000015.1:0-41796 GCA_038852315.1 Thermoplasmata archaeon
AGGCTCGCCGAACCAGACGACGTCGGGACGCATTATGCTACCACACTGACACAGGGGTGGTATCTCGGAAACGGGTGAATCAAGATCTACCAGGGTGTTGTCCCTCGGGCATCTCATCCTCCATATGTTCCCGTGGAGTTCGACGACGTTCCTGTTACCAGCGCGCCTGTGCATGCCGTCGATGTTCTGCGTGACCACTGTGAAAGATGGATACCGCTTCTCCATGTCCGCTATCGTCAAGTGTGCGGGATTGGGCTTGGCCTTGCTTATCTCGATCTGCCGATGCTGGTACCATTCCCACACGAGCCTCGGATCTTCTCTGAAGCCCTCGGGTGTCGCCAGTCTGGTGAAGTCGTATTTCTCCCACACACCTCCGGCACCCCTGAAGGTCGGGATGCCGCTCTCAGCCGAAACGCCAGCGCCCGTGAGGACTGTCACGCGCTCCGCGGACCTGAGACGGGCTACGACCTCAACGGGTATCTCGCTCTTTACATCGCCAGCGATATGGGGTGGCATAGTCAGACGCGCTTCCTCCTGGCTGCTCTTCTCTGCACCATCTCCCAGGTCGGCAGCTTGCTCTGGGCGCCAACGCTCTCCACCACGAACGACGCCGTTGCGGCTCCCATCCAAGCGCACTCCTCCAAAGGCAATGAACGGCTCAGCCCTGCGTAGAAGCCGGCCCTGTATCCGTCGCCCGCCCCGGTCGTGTCGACAACAGCGTCGGCGCTGATGGTGCCTATCCTGATCTCGTCGTCCTCGGTCAGTATCCTGCTGCCCTCCTTGCCCCTGGTGTTGACGAGCATGTCAACATAGGACAGGAGCTCCTGATCCTCCTTGAGGTTGAGATACTCCTTCGCCCGGGCGAGCTCGGCCATGTTCGCGAACAATATGTCGCAGTACTCCATGATCTGCTTGAACGATTCGGGCGTGTAGACGTAATGCAACTCCTGTGCTGGGTCGAACGCGACGGTCTTCTTCCTCGCCTTGGCGCGCCTGGCCACCTTCAGCATGTAAGAGGGCCGGCCGGTGCCTATGTGGACGAACTTCGAGCTGTCCACTGTGTGCGTCCTTATCGGCAGCCTCTCCTGCTCCAAGACGGCTCCCTGGTCGACGAAGCCCATCTGATTGTGCTCCTTGTCCGAGATGATTATGATAAAGGGCGTCCGCCGGCCGCGGACCCTGACCACGTCCGTCGTGTCTATCCCGCTCCTCCTCAGCGCGTCCATGTATCTTCCAGGGAAGTCGTCGCCCACATGGCTCGCGAGCGCGGTTTTCACGCCGAGCGAGGCGGCTATCCTCGCGACGTTGGCGCCCGTGCCACCGAAGTGCTCGGTCCGGTCCTTCATCTCCACGCACGTGTTGGGCTCCGGGAACCTTTCAGCGGAGTAGATGATGTCGAGTGCGGTGTGCCCGTAGACCCCGAGGAAGTTGCTTCTTCTCACCCGCCCAGCTCCAGCAAACACTGTATCGACTAGAAGCGTCTTGAAAATTGGGTTTAGAGAGGTTCAAGCGCGTGATGGCGAACGCTTAGGTAGGCTGCTAGCCAACAGTCGGAGGCGCCACAGACTGGAGCCATCGGGCGAATGCACTACGTGCCCTCTCTCCAACTCCTGACGTATGCCTGCTGCTCCTTTGAAAGCCTGTCGATCCTCACACCCATTGTCTGTAACTTCAGCCTCGCGACCATCTCGTCTATGTGGTCTGGCACGTCATACACGTCCGGCTCCAGCGTCTGAGAGCTGAAGTCCAGGTACTCGAGACACAACGCCTGTATCGAGAAGCTCATGTCCATTATCTCAACTGGGTGGCCCTGCCCCGCTGCCAGGTTCACGAGCCTCCCGTCAGCCAGCAGGTATACCCTCCGGCCGTTCCTGAGGGTGTACTCCTCAACGTACTCCCTGACCTTCCTGCGCTTGGTGGACATCTTCTGAAGGGCGGACTTGGAGATCTCGTTGTCGAAGTGGCCCGCGTTCGCCAAGATGCAGCCGTCCTTCATCACCCTGATATCGGCCGACGTGACCACGTCCTTGCAGCCTGTGGCAGACACTATGATGTCCGCTATCTTCGCTGCCTCCCTCATCGGCATCACCGCGAACCCGTCGAGCTTAGCCTCGATTGCCCTGATCGGGTCGACCTCGCAGACAGTCACATCCGCCCCCATGCCCTTGGCTCGCATGGCAATTCCGCGGCCGCACCATCCGTAGCCGGCGACGACGAAGTTCTTTCCGGCGATCGTGAGGTTCGTGGATGTCATGATGCCGTCCATGGTTGACTGGCCCGTGCCGTACCTGTTGTCGAAGAGGTACTTCATGTAAGCATCGTTGACTGACATCACGGGGAATCTCAGGGTGCCCTCCTGGGCCATCGACCTAAGGCGCATTATCCCGGTGGTTGTCTCCTCGTTGGCCCCCTTTATCCTCGAAAGAAGCTCTTTCCGCTGGGTGTGTGCGAGGAATATCAGGTCCGCGCCGTCGTCGATCAGGTAGTCCGGCTTCAAGTCGAGGACCCTGTTAAGAGAATCATAGTATTGCTTGGTAGACTGACCCTTCCTCGCATATGTCTCCAGCCCGTACTTCTTGTTCAGGGCCAATGCGACGGAATCGTCTGTTGAGAGGGGGTTGCAGCTGGTCAGCCTTACCTCTGCGCCCGCCTCCTGGATTGTCAATGCCAGGACCGCGGTCTTGGCCTCCGTGTGTAGGGCCATGCCCACTTTGAGTCCGTCGAAGACCTTCTCCCTCACCATTCTCTCGCGTATCTTGCCAAGGACCTTCATGTGCGTCCTAGCCCACTCTATCCTCCTGATGCCCGCCTCGAGCTGCTCGTTCTTGGCCATGCTACCTGACGCCGAATCGAGAGGGCGCCTAATAACCCTTGGCAACGGACAAGAAACCCCGGTTCAACGGTTCGCGACGCCTAGGTTGATGGCCGTCTCGGCCACGTCAGCAGAGTACATGCCGGTCCTCTCGAGGCTCTCCACGACCAGAGCAAGAGGCACGGTACCCTTTCCCCTGTGCTCCATTATCTGATGCATTATCCTCCCGCCGCCCTCGCGCAACCTCTCTTGCTCGTCCGCGACCTTGTTGGCCAGCCCGATGTCGCCCCTCAGCAACGAGTCGACAGAGCTGTCCAGAACAGAAGCCACTTTCGACCCGTAGCTCTGTACTTCCTTGATCAACTTCTCAGGGATCCTCTCGCCCTTGAGAGCGGCTACGCTGTAGGCAATACGTGCCGCATGGTCGGCGATCCTTTCGAGAGCCTTGGATGCAGCGAGATAGAAGGCGGATTCCGGAACGCCCACGCCCATCTTTCGAGCTACACCTGGGTCACGGATTATCATGCTCCTCTGCTTTGCGGTGAACCAGTACAGCCTATCTACCTCGTCGTCCCGCGCAACGACGTCGCTGGCCAAGTCTGCGTCACCCCTTATCAACGCGTCCAACGCATCGGCCAGCATGGACCTGCACATCAAATGCATCCTTCTGATGATCTTCCTCATATCGAGGTTCGCATGGTCAGCGACGTCCTGCACGGATATCGTGTTCGCGGACTCCTCCACTATCTCCGCTCCGATGACCCTGCGTGCGAAGTCGCGGATCGTCTTCCTCGTCTCTGGCGCTATCCTGAGCTTGGAACGGACTACGATCTCGTCATGGCCCGAAACGTAGAGCCCTATCAAGCGTCGCATGAGATGTACAGGATCCTCTCGCTCATCGACCTGGATCTCGGCTTTCTGCACAGGTCGCCTGGCCCCTAGCGACGGGTCTAGTATGAGAAACCCGTGGTCGTCGACCGTTATGGAGACCGGGTCCCCCTCCTTGAGGTTCGACGAGAGCACCCATTGCTTCGGCAAAGAGACCACGAACGTCGAGCCACCTGTCTTCTGCAGCTTTCTCGTTTCCATGTGTTTCCGCCATCCTGAAGTGACCTGACATTCTCTATATAGGCATGTGCCAGATTTCCACTTTTCTATATATTCTATATATGACTCGTCTACAATCAATAGTATCGTATTCTCCATCGATAAGAAACAAGTGCACCTCCTCGGATGGTATTGCTGAGAGATGAGAAGATTGGAGCGTTTGATCGGAGTCAGCGGCGACATCGAGGATAGGAAATTCTTCGCTGAAGAGGGCTATGAGAGCACGGCCCTCGAGCTGCTTGAGAAATGAGCACGCAGAGAAGCAACCAGTATCGATGGGTGAGAGAAGTGAGTGAGGCAGGCGACGAGAAGGACAAGGGCAGGGAAGGCGTCTATATGCCCCACAAGGGCAAGAACATGGCCATTTACATACTGGCGGTTGTCGCGGTCGTGGTTGCCCTGGTGGTGGCGTCAATGGCGACGGGCATTTTGTCATTCGGTTCCGACAGGGAATCTGTGACGATCACAGGTGCGGGGGCCACCTTCCCACAGCCACTGATAAGCAAGTGGGCGGACGTGTACTACAACAAGACTGGCGGGAAAGTAAGGATCAACTACGGTGGAGGAGGAAGCGGCCAGGGGATATCGCAGATTCTGGCGAAGACTGTCGACTTCGGCGGCACGGATGCCCCGCTTGACTATGCGAACGTCACGGCCAACGGGATACTCCATGTACCAGAGACAATCGGCGCTGTCGTCATTGCATACAATCTACCCGGTATCAACTACCTCAGACTCAGCGGTCCCGTGATCGCGGCCATATTCATGAAGAACATAACTAAGTGGAATGACCCCCAAATCTCGGCCCTCAACCCGGGCGTGACGCTGCCTCCCAATGACATAGCGACGATAGTCAGGTCCGACTCGTCAGGAACCACATTCGTTTTCACAGGATACCTCAAGGTCGTCAATCCGGTCTGGGCGCAACTCTATGGCCAGAAGAAGTCTCTGTCATGGCCTGAGGGTACCATCGCCCAGAACGGCAACGCAGGTGTCGCGCAGGCAGTCCAGGGCACGAGCTACACGATAGGCTACATCGAACTCACCTACGCCCTGCAGAACAACATCCAGCATGCGACACTCCAGAACCACGACGGATATTTCGTGAATGCAAGTCTAGAAACCACTGCCGCGGCGGCTGCGGGAGTTGTTCTGCCCGCAGGAGACGGTGACTGGAGCAACGTCAACATACTCGACAAGCCCGGAGCTAACGCTTATCCGATAGCCACGTTCACCTACATCCTCGTATACAAGGAGCTGTACAACGAGGCCTCAAAGATGAACAAGACCGCGGCCAAGGCCCTGGTCGACTTCCTCTGGTGGGCGATTCACGAGGAGGGCCAGGAGTACGCGGAACGGTTGTCCTATGCGCCACTCCCGCAGTCAGTTGTCGAATTGAACGAGAACACCCTCAAGTCGATCACCTACAAGGGTGAGAAGCTAATCTGAATGCCCATCAGGCCCCATCCTGTGGAAAACCCCTTCCCGCTCCCGCCTGGGGTCAGGACCGCCAGGCTGGAGCGGCAAACCCATCGAGGTAGGGAAGCGATACGACGAGAGAACAGAGAAGAAGGTTAGGCTTCCGGGTCGGAGTCTCCCTAGGGGACCGCCTCTTCAAGTTCTCAGTGGGAGCTGTAGCCACGAGCGTCCTGATGCTGCTTTGGCTGTTGGTCGCCAAGCTGATCATGGATTCCCAGGAGTCCATATCCCACTTCGGATTCTCATTCCTGACTAACCCGCGCTGGGATCCGACGAGGGAGATCTACACAGCGCTGCCTTTCATCTTCGGAACGCTCGTCACATCGGCCATCGCAATGCTGATAGGCGTCCCGCTGAGCATAGGTATCGCGATATACCTCTCAGAGCTCGCGCCGCCGTGGATCAGGGAACCTCTGTCGTTCGTCGTTGAGCTGCTTGCTGCAGTCCCGAGCGTGATCTACGGCCTCTGGGCCATGTACACTCTCCGACCAGTGCTCGTGAACGTGATCGAACCCGCTCTCATAAGCGTCCTCGGATGGACGCCCCTGTTCGAGGGCGCGGCGTTCGGCATCGACAAGTTTGCAGCGGGCGTCGTTCTTGCGATAATGATCATTCCGACTGTCGCCTCGGTCTCGAAGGAGACGCTGAGAGCCGTGCCGGATTCGCAGAGGGAGGCCGCGCTCAGCCTGGGTGCCACACGGTACGAGACGACCAGGATCGCTGTGCTCTCGTACGCTAGGTCCGGGATATTCGGAGCCGCGATACTTGGCCTTGGGAGAGCCGTTGGGGAAACCATGGCCGTGACGATGACGATAGGCAACGCGAACATGATATCATGGTCTCTGCTCGACCCTGGCCAGACGATGGCAAGCGTCATAGCCAACAACTGGGGAGAGGCGAGCGGGCTGCTCCTGTCCTCGCTGATCGAGATAGGGTTGGTCCTGTTCTTCGTGGCGCTGATAGTGAACGTGATAGCCCGCCTCATGGTGGGGCGCATACTCAAGGCAGTGCCTATGACCGGAGGGGGACTGTGAGCAGCTACAAGACCCGAAAGCTGAAGAACAATCTCGCTTCCCTGCTGGCTCTCGGGTGCGTCCTGGTGGCACTGGTCCCCCTCGTCTCGATCCTTTACGAGGTGATAGTGCGGGGAGCGCCAGCCATCAGCATCGAGTTCCTCACTCAGAGGACCAAGAGCGCTGGTGAACCTGGCTCGGGCATAGGGAACGCCATCATCGGCTCGCTCCTGCTCGTCGGTTACGCCAGTATGATAGGGCTACCCCTTGGGATATTCACAGGCATATTCGTTTCCGAGTATGGCGACAACGCGTTCGGGAGGACCATACGCTTCTTCAACGACGTGATGGCCAACTTCCCATCGATAGTTGTGGGCTTGTTCGCCTATTCCCTCATAGTGACCGTGACAGGGTTCTCCCTCATATCGGGATCCTTCGCCCTCGCGATCATCATGATACCCATAGTCGCGAGCACGACGGAGGAGTCGCTCAAGATGGTCCCCAACTCCCTCAGGGAGGGTGCGCTTGCCCTGGGCGTTCCGCAGTGGAGGACGGTCCTGAAGGTCATACTGTCCAACGGCCGGGCGGGGCTTGTGACAGGGGCGCTCCTGGCTGTGGCGAGGGTTGCGGGAGAGACCGCGCCCCTCATACTCACTGCCTTCGGGAACCCGTTCTGGTCCACCAGCCCATACGAGCCCGTAGCCGCACTCCCGCTCACGATATTCAGGAACGCGATGTCCCCCTACAGGGACCTCCAGGAGCAGGCGTGGGGGGCGGCCCTGGTGCTGATCGCGCTGGTGCTCACGCTCAATGTCACGGTCAGGATGCTTACCATGAACAGGGTGAATGGCAACCACAAGGCGGTGAGGAAAGCATGGATGACGCGAAGATCGTCACAAAGGACCTGAGCGCGTACTTCGGGGACGTGCACGCCGTGAGGCGGGTGAACATGGCCGTGCCGAGGAACAAGATAACAGCCATAATAGGCCCCTCCGGGTGCGGCAAGTCCACGCTGATAAGGTGCATGAACCGCATGCACGAGGTGGTCAGGGGCGCCAGGGTGGAAGGCAAGGTGCTGCTGGACGGCGAGGACATCTACGACCCGAAGACCGACCCCGTGACTGTCAGGAGGCGTGTGGGCATGGTCTTCCAGAAGCCTAACCCCTTTCCGACCATGAACATATACGACAACGTGGTCGCGGGGCTGAGGCTGAACGGCGTGAAGGACTGGAAGGTTCTTGATGAGGTGGTCGAGAGGAGCCTCAAGCTCGCAGCCCTCTGGGACGAGGTGAAGGACCACCTCGATGCCTCGGGCGTCAGCATATCTGGCGGGCAGCAGCAAAGGCTGTGCATCGCGCGGGCGCTGGCCGTCGAGCCGCAGGTCCTCCTGCTGGACGAGCCTTGCTCTGCTCTCGACCCCATCGCCACTGCCAAGATCGAGGACCTGCTGTTCGACCTCAAATCGAAGTACACCATAGTCATAGTGACACACAACATGCAGCAGGCTGCGCGGATAGCTGACTATACTGCTTTCATGTACCTTGGCGAACTCATCGAGTTCGGGGAGACGAAGGCGATCTTCGAGAACCCCAAGGAGCAGCTCACGGAGAAGTACATAACAGGGAGGTTCGGGTAGGCATGTCCCCCAGGAAGGCATACGAGACTGAGCTCGCAGAGCTCGACCAGCTTGTCGAGACCATGGCGAGGAAGACAAGGGAGGCGATAGAGCTCGCCGTGAAGTCGTTCGAGAGACTGGACACGGAGATGGCGGAGCAGGTGAGGAGGATAGACGGGGAACTGTATGCCCTCAATGTGGACATCGAGAAGAGGTGCTTGGAGATAATTGCTCTGCAGTCGCCTGTCGCGAAAGACCTCAGGACGATAGGAACCTACCTCAAGGTCATAACGGACTTCGACAGGATAGGCAGGTACGCCAAGGACATCGCCGATGTGACGGTCCACGCGCAGACCATGGCTCACTTCAAACCGCTCGTGAGCATCCCCCACATGGCGAAGATGGCAGAGGAGATGGTGGATCTCTCAGTGAAGGCGTTCCTCGACCGGGACATCGAGCCGACCAAGGCGGTCTTCGAGCTAGAGGACAAGGTCGACTCGCTGTACGACGAGATATTCCGCGAGGTCATCACATACATGATGGAGGATTCGAAGAAGATCACCATCGGGATCAACTACACTCTCGTCGCCAGATACCTCGAGAGGATAGCAGACCACGCCTGCAACATATCAGAGCGTGTCATATACATGGTCACAGGCCAGAGGGTCGTCAAGGAGTGAGCACACTCATCGCCTGCGCAGAGATGTCAGGTTCCTCGACATCAGGGCCATGACCCGACGGAGGTTCTCGTCTCTTTCGTACCGGGCGAGCGCTGCCTTCCTCCCCCTCGTGTCATCCGCCAGGTCCTCGACGTTCCTGATCAGCTCCGGCACCGCCCTCGTGAGCTCGTCGACTATCGTGACCGTCGCTCCTCGGGCCGTCCTCGACATCGGGTTCAGATCTATGGCGATGGTCTTCTTTCCCATCCTGGCCAGCGCCTCAGCCCTGTCTCCGTCCTCGAGAGGTATGAGGACCACGTCAGCTGAGAATATACCCTCCCTTGCACAGAGCGCGCGCATGTGGTCCAATCCCGGGATCGTCGCGTCAGGCAGAAACCCGAGCACATCACGGGCGCCCGCGGCCTCCAGCGCCTTCTGGATCTTGCACACCCTCTCGTCTGACCTGTGGAAGAGGCCGACCTCGATCCTCGCGCCCACGAGCTCGGCGAGCTGAACGATCGCCTCAGGACACAGAGCAGCGACGTTGCCGTTGACGGATATCACAGGCCTCTGAGCCTCCAACAGCAGCGCAGCGGCGGCCTTGGATGCCTCCCGCGCCTCCTTGGTCGTCCTCTCCCCGAGCAGATAGTCGAACATCTCCCCCCGGCCGTGAGCGATCAGGCCCTGTGGCACTACTATGCCTTTCCTGTAGCCCTCCACCAGCCGCTCGCGGAGGAGCAGCGACGCGTACCTTGGGTGACTCGCGGGGATGTGTGTCATGACACACCTTGTCAGACCCTGCCACACGCGGGCGGATCGGGTCCTTCCACCCCTAGGGGCACTCAAGCCTTATATACCTTGACAAAATCATTATATATAGCTTCATGTATTGACTTCTGGACGCAAACTTTAAATAAGATTCGGTGAGCCCATTGCGGTTTCTCGGTGTGGTTCAGGACATATCACACGACGGGAAGCTCATCGTGAAGGCGCGGTTCGCACCGAAGAACAGGGAGATAGTGAGGGACAACCTTAGAGCTGAGATCGGACGGGTGGCAAAGGTCTTCGGGCCCGTCCGTGCACCATATGTCGCGATAGAACCCCGAAATGAACTGAGGACCCTTGCTGTGCTCGGCAAGGAGGTCTACGTTCAAGAGGAGAGGGATCATGGCAAAGGTAAGAGAGGAGACAGAACAGATTGAGAGATGCCCTGAGTGCAACAGCTCTCACCTGGTGAGAGACTACGAACGCGGAGAGCTCGTGTGCGAGGACTGCGGAATAGTCCTCGACGACCAGCTGATAGACCAGGGGCCCGAGTGGAGGGCCTTCGATGTGGAGCAGGGGGAGAAGAGGGCGAGGACGGGCGCTCCGATGACCTACACCATCCACGACAAGGGGCTGTCCACGGAGATCTCCTGGAAGAACAAGGACTCGTACGGGAAGAGCATCCCGACTAGGAACCGCGCCCAGCTCTACAGGCTGAGGAAGTGGCAGCGCAGGATAAGGGTTTCGAACGCCACCGAGCGCAACCTCGCGTTCGCGCTGAGCGAACTCGACAGGATGGCCTCGAGCATGGGCCTTCCGAGGAACGTGAGGGAAACGGCGGCCATGACCTACAGGAAGGCGGTCAACAAGAACCTGATCCGCGGGAGGAGTATAGAGGGCGTCGTGGCGGCATCGCTGTACGCCGCCTGCAGGCAGTGTAACGTACCCAGGACGCTGGACGAGGTCGCGAACTCCTCGAGGGTCGGGAGGAAGGAGATAGGCCGCACATACAGGTTCATGACGCGCGAGCTGAAGCTCAAGCTCATGCCGACGAGGCCTCAGGACTACGTCTCGAGGTTCTGCTCGGAGCTGAAGCTGTCCGGCGAGGTGCAGTCGAAGGCCACTGAGATCCTGAAGGACGCCGCGAAGAAGGAGCTCACATCAGGGAGGGGGCCCACGGGCGTGGCCGCGGCCGCGATATACATCTCCTCGATACTGTGCAACGAGCGCAGGACTCAGCGCGAGGTCGCGGACATAGCGGGCGTTACGGAGGTCACCATCCGGAACCGCTACAAGGAGCTGACTGAGAAGCTGGGCATCGAAGTCCAGCTCTGACGCGGCATCCTGAAACCCCTTACAGCCTTCTCATCTGTTGTTTCTTGTACACGGTCGCAGGGGCGTCCGATTCGAACTCGAGTCTTCGGACACCCTCGTACACGGCTGGCTGGTTGCTCTTGTAGATGTACATGCCGAACTGCCCTGGGGCGCTCCCTAAGCTCCTGCTTGTGGGCCCGACGGAACGGCTGTTCAAGACCGCAGCAAGGCTCACGACGAAGAACAGCCCGAGCCCCACTAGCCCCAGGGAGTAGAAGGCGAAAGTTGGGTCTGCAGAGGCCAGATCACCTCGTACCAAGTAGCCCGCCCACATCGGAACGTAGAACACGAGTAGGACGATGAGGAATCCCAGAGCCATCGGGCGGAGCAGGTCGTAGCCCGCCCTCAATGCAACCCTCGCAAGGAAGACCCCTCCGACCATGAACACGGCGCAGGCAGCAATCAATGCCACGTTCATGGTGGTGTGCTCTGGGGCACCAAGAGCGACGAACATCACTATGGACACTGCTATGAGCAGGCCGAGCATGAGGCCTGCCGCCACCAAGCCGCCGATGGCGATGTCTCCGAGTGTCACTCTTGCCAGGCTGCGCCACCTCCGGGTTATCATATCGTTCGCGAGCTATGATACAGTTTTCAGGGCAGTCCGTTGGAGGCACGGATTTTTATCTACACGGCGCATACGCCGGCTCGGGGACGGACTTGATAGGCATCGGCATCAACGGTTTTGGGAGGATAGGGAGGAACGTCTACAGGGCGGCCATGGCCAGCAAGGGGTTCGGCAGGGACTTCGACATAGTCGCAGTCAACGACATCGCGCCCGTGGATCAGTTCGCCCACCTGCTGAAGTACGACTCCGTTTATGGCAGACTGAAGGAGGATGTCAGGGTGGACGGCTCAGGGATCGCCGTCTCCGGAAGGCGGTTCGAGGTCACGCAGATAAAGGACCCTGGGGAGATCCCTTGGAGGAAGCTCGGAGCCGAGGTCGTCATCGAGTCGACGGGGCTGTTCACGGAGAAGGAGAAGGCGGCCAAGCACCTGTCTGCAGGTGCGAGGAAGGTCATCATATCCGCGCCTGGCAAAGATGTGGATGCCACGATCGTGCTCGGGGTGAACTTCGAAGCGTACGACAGGGCGAAGCACAACGTGGTGTCGATGGGATCTTGCACCACGGGCAGCCTCGCCCCTCCCGCGAAGGTCATCAACGACAAGTTCGGCATAGAGCGCGGCATGATGACCACCGTCCACGCCTACACCGGGGATCAGAGGCTCGTAGACCTTCCCCACAAGGACATGCGGCGCGCGAGGGCTGCTGCGGTCTCGATAATCCCGACCTCGACGGGTGCTGCGAAGGCCATAGGGGAGGTCATACCGGCACTCAAGGGCAGGATGAACGGCATCGCGCTCAGGGTGCCCACGCCTGTAGGCTCGATAACAGACATCACATTCGTCACGAAGACGGAGGTCACCGCGGAGGACGTCAACCGCGCCCTGAAGGAAGCCGCCGAAGGGCCGATGAGGGGCATCATGGAATACTGCACCGAGCCTATCGTCTCGTCGGACATCATAGGCAACCCGCACTCGGCCGTCATAGACGCCCTATCCACTATGGTCATCGGCGGCAGGGGCAACCTCGCGAAGGTCCTCTCGTGGTACGACAACGAGTGGGGGTATGCCAACAGGCTGGTCGAGCTGGCACAGAGGGTGCTCTGACGACAGCGACAGGGAAGTGATGTCAGAGGCACCGTCAAGTATAATTTGACCACACCGAGATACGGCCTTCATGTCATCGGACGCGGAGCTTCGTGCAAAAGCTGAGAAGATTGCGAACGAGAAGATCGGCTTCTACATACACTTCGCCGTTTACCTGGCCGTCAACGCCTTCTTCGCCGTCGTCTGGTTGGCTACCTCCGAGGGCGAGCTCGGCTTCCCCTGGTTCATATTCATGACTGCCGCCTGGGGGATAGGCATAGTGGCTCATTTCGTGGGCGTCTTCGCCGGAGTGGCCAAGATAGACTCCATGGCGCAGAAGGAGTACGAGAGGCTGAAGAGGCAGCAGGGCGGGACCTGAGCACGGCCTCCAGCGGAGGACCAGACGCAATGATTTATAGCTGTCCGCACCCTAGGTAGCCACGATGGTCTCCTGCTACGACTGCGAGCGGTTCGGGATAAGCTGCCTCGGGATAGTTCCCCCTATGGAGTTCAAGGACAGGGTGAACGAGTACTGCAGGATGTTCAAGGCGGTCTGGTGGAGGCACGAGCTGTACAAGCCCAGCGGAAAGTCACTCCTCTGATCACGGCCTGAACCTGCTGAGGCTGACATAGTCCACCTGGCCGCCGGCGACCCTCCCCAGCAGGATCTCCTTCTTCACACCGTGCGCCAGCCTCACGGCCCGGCTGACCTCTGGCCACATCGCCGTGTAGTCGGCGGGCACCGCATGTACAAGATACCTCGCGTGCTGCTTGCCAGGGTCGCCCTCGTACGCCCTGAAGTGGGAGCCGTACTTGAACCCCGTCTTCACGACCAACCCCCTGGCCTTCATGTCCTTGAATGCGTCCAGCCTCAGGTCAAAATCCGGCTGGAGCGTGCGGGCGCGCTTCCTGAGGGCTGAGAGCGTCACCTCACGGTTGGTCTTGGCGTCCCTCAGCCTCAGCGCGCCGAGCTCCATCAGGAAGGCGGCCTCGATGAGGGAGAGCTGCAGGGATGGCCCCACCTGCTTCCCGAAGAAATGCCCACTGTGGAGCATCTCCGCCCCTTCCTTGTCAGGGACGAGCACGCGGTCGGCCAGGAGCACGGCATCGACGGGCCTGGTGAGGTCCAGGGCACCGACTCTTCCCTTGGGATGGACGCGCCTGACCTCGTAATAGGTTACATCGCTCTCCTCGTCCACTATCGCCAGCAGTAGGTTCTTGCGGACGTCGGCAGTCCTGTCGAGGTGTTCGAGCAGCTTACCCAGGTCGAAGCTCGAGCGTTCGGAGACGGCGGAGACCCACCACCTGCTCGGTGTCTTGTTCGGAGAACCGCCTCTGGGAAACACGCGAAAATCGAGTGGAGGGGCACCGGCCTTCACGACGTAGCCCCTCTGCCTCAGCTCTCGGTAGACGAGGTACTTGACCTCGAATCCCTCCGAGATCTTGTGGGCGATTCTGAGCAGTTCGCTAGAACTCTTCTCCCGGCCGTCTTGGACGACTTTCAGCCGGTCGGATTCGACGAGGTACACGGCCTCCATGAGGTCCAGCTTGAGCGAGCCCCCTGGCTGGGGGACACCGTAGTGGCCCTTGTTGTGGATTTGGCTAGCCTCCGCCTGGTCCTCTACCAGGACCTCTGAGCCTTTCAAGACGCCGACCATCAACCCGGGATACGGCTGTCCAGTTATTAATGTCCGCAGGACTTCTAAGGAGGCGGAGGAGCCGTGGAGCCCGAGTGCAGCGTTTACCGAGTGGGCTATCCTGTCTAGCGCAATCTTTATATAGAAGCGCTAACATAATCTAATTCCGGAAGCGAATCTCAGGAGCATTGAAAGGAGGTGGTTGGCATGATCCGCAGGAAGGACAAGAACGAAGGGCTCGTGCCCAGGGAGTACTGGTGGCCGAGTTGGGTCTCGCCCATGTCCATACTCGAGGACATGGACAGGATGTTCGAGGACTTCAGGTCCAGCTGGGAGAGGAGCCTGATGATCCCGCGGGCGTTCGCCAGTGACTTCGTCAGGCAGCCGCTGGTGGATGTCGCGGACAACGGCACGGAGTACATAGTCAAGGCCGAGGTCCCGGGCATCAAGAAGGAGGACCTGAACATAGAGATAACTGAGAACTCCATCGAGATATCCGGGGAGACCAAGGCCGAGGAGAAGGAGGAGGACAAGAAGAAGGGGTACCTCAGGCACGAGAGGAGGTACTCGAGCTTCTACAGGTCCATACCTCTCCCTGACGCGATACTGACGGACAAGGCGGAGGCGGAGCTGAAGGATGGTGTCCTCACGGTCACCCTCCCGAAGGCCTCGCCGCCCGAGAAGAAGTCCCAGAAGTTGAAGGTGAAGTGACCCGGGTCGTGCCACCCCGGGCGCGGGCCTCCAAACCTTTTTTCATGATCCGGATTCGACATTTGCGATTCAGAGGTGTTTGAATGCCTGCAAAGAAGGAGAAGATACTCAGGGTTGTCCAGGCCAAGTCAGGTGACGACGGCAGGGGTATCGCGAGGATAGACCCGGCCCTCATGCGGATCCTCGACCTGAACCAGGGCGACATCGCGATGATAGAGGGGACCAGGAGCACCGCCGTGATAGTATACAACGGCTATCCCGAGGACGAGAACAGAGGTATCATCAGGATAGACGGCGTCACGCGGAAGAATGCCGGCGTAGGCCTGGACGAGAAGGTCGCCATCAGGAAGATCGTGCCCAAGCCTGCCACGAAGCTATCGCTCGCACCGACGCAGCCACTTAAGATCATGGGGGGCGAGGCCTACCTGGCGCAGGTGCTCGAGGGGCGGCCGATAGTGAAGGGTGACCTCGTGGAGGTCACCATCATGGGCAGGAAGTTCGATCTCGTTGTCCAGGGATTCCAGCCTGCAGGCGAGGCAGCCACCATACAGAACTTCACCGAAATCAAGATCAGCGAGAAACCGGCAAAGGAGGAGATCGCGAAAGGGCCCAAGGTCGCCTACGAGGACATCGGGGGCCTCAAGGAGGAGGTCGACAAGGTCAGGGAGATGATCGAGCTCCCCTTGCGGCACCCGGAGCTGTTCGAGAAGTTGGGAGTGGAGGCCCCGAAGGGCGTTCTGCTCCACGGCCCACCAGGAACGGGCAAGACCCTCCTGGCCAAGGCCGTGGCATCAGAAACGAGCGCCAACTTCACCTCGATAGGCGGTCCTGAGATAATGAGCAAGTTCTACGGCGAGAGCGAGGAGCGCCTCAGGGAGATATTCAAGGAGGCCGCCGAGAACGCTCCATCCATCATATTCATCGACGAGATAGACTCGATCGCCCCGAAGAGAGACGAGGTGACGGCCGAGACGGAGCGTCGGGTGGTTGCCCAGCTGCTCGCCCTCATGGACGGGCTCGAGACCAGGGGCAAGGTCATCGTTATCGGCGCGACCAACAGGCCGAACGCGCTAGACCCCGCCATCCGCAGACCTGGCAGGTTCGACAGGGAGATAGAGATAGGCATACCAGACCGTGACGGGAGGCTGGAGATACTCCACATCCACACCAAAGGCATGCCTCTGGCGGACGATGTCGACCTCGGCAAGCTCGCGGACATGACCCATGGCTATGTAGGGGCAGACCTGGCGGCGCTCACGCGAGAGGCGGCCATGCGCGCCCTCAGGAAGGTGCTCCCGAGCATAGACCTGGAGGCGCAGACGATACCTCCAGAGGTGCTGAACAGCCTCAAGGTCACGATGGACGACTTCATGGACGCCTACAGGGAGATGCAGCCCTCGACGCTGAGGGAGGTCCTGCTGGAGACACCGAACGTAAAGTGGGAGGACATAGGCGGCCTGGAGAAGCCCAAGCAGGAGCTGATGGAGACCGTCGAGTGGCCCCTGAAGTACGCTGCTCTCTACAAGCACATGAACGCGACGCCGCCCAAGGGCATACTGCTCTATGGCCCTCCTGGTACGGGCAAGACCCTCCTTGCCAAGGCCGTCGCCACAGAGAGCCAGGCGAACTTCATAAGCGTGAAGGGGCCGGAGTTCCTGTCGAAGTGGGTCGGCGAGAGCGAGAAGGCCGTCCGAGAGACCTTCAGGAAGGCGCGTCAGGCTGCGCCCTGCGTCATATTCCTGGATGAGATAGACGCGATCGCACCCGTCAGGGGCACCTCCAGCGACTCGGGCGTGACCGAGCGCGTCATAAGCCAGCTCCTGACCGAGATGGACGGCTTGGAGCCCCTACACAACGTGGTCGTGATAGCTGCCACGAACAGGCCGGACATCATCGACCCTGCGCTGCTGCGGCCCGGCAGGTTCGACAGGCTGGTCTATATACCCCCGCCCGACCTAGCGGCCAGGAAGGAGATACTGAGGATACACACGAAGGGCAAGCCTCTGGCCGAGGACGTCGACCTTGACAAGCTCGCGACCAAGATGGAGAACTTCACGGGCGCCGACATCGCGGCCGTGTGCAACGAGGCCGTCATGCTGGCCATCAGGGATTACGTGCTGGACGGGGGCGACCTCGACGAGGACAAGGTGAAGCAGCTCAAGGTCGGCATGAAGTACTTCGAGAAGGCGATGGACAGCGTCGAGCCCATGAGCGCGAGCGACCTCAGGAAGTACGAGAAGCTCGCGCCCAACTCGATGTACAGATAATCGTGCTCGGTGGACAATCACATTCAAATCGAGGGCAGCGATATGTAAGTCCTGGAGAAGACGACGCAAGATGGCACTGAACCGAGAGGAGCTCATAAAGAGGCTGCGGACCACGCTCGCGAAAAGCGGGTTCTATGTGTCGGACCCGCACGACGTCAGGAGCATCGCTTTCGACATCGTAGCCAGGCGTGACAAGCAGCTCCTGATAATCAAGGCCCTCACGAACATCGACTCGCTCTCCGCGGACGACGCTGAGCAGCTGAGAGTGCTGGCCAACGCCCTGGGCGGCAGCCCCATGGTCATCGGGCTGCACTCCAGCTCGGGGAAGCTCGACGACGGCATACTCTACTCGAGGTTCGGCATACCGATAATGTCGCTGAGGACCTTCGAGGAGCACATGCTTGAGGGCGTGCCCCCGTTCGTGTACGCGGCCCCTGGAGGGCTGTATGTGCGACTGGATGGCGAGCTGCTCAGGCGCATCAGGGCTGAGAGGAACATCTCGTTGGGGACGCTTGCGGAGGTAGCTGGAGTTTCGAGGAAAGCCATCCAGATGTACGAGAGCGGCATGGGGGCAATGATAGAGATAGCGGCAAAGATAGAGGAGTTCCTGAACGAGCCAATAGTCGTGCCGCTCGACCCGTTCTCATACAGCACCGAGATAGCGCGAGCGCTGAAGTCTTTCGACGAGTTCACAGGCCTGAACAGGGACGTGTTCGAGATGCTGAGAGAGCTGGGATACTCTGTCGTGCCCACGGTCAGGTGCCCGTTCGATGCGCTGGCTAAGGACGACGACTTCCTGATGCTGACGGGCATAGGAGAGACACCGGCGATGGTGGAACGCAAGGCGAGGATCGTCGGGAACATATCGAGGGTTACGGAGAAGAAGTCCGTGATATTCGTCCAACAGAGGACGACAGTTGAGCAGATCGAAGGCACCCCCTTGATAGCGAAGGACGAGCTCAGGCGTGCCGATGACGCCGACGACGTCATCGAGCTCATCCTGCAGAGGGAGAAGAGGAAGAAGTGAGCCCGCATGGAGACCTGGAAGCTCCGGCTCGGGGAGTGCGAGGTGCACATCCAGCCGGTCATAAAAGGGCTTGTGTCTGAATCGGAGAGGGTTCGCGCCGAGTTCGACTCCTTCAGACCGGACAAGGTCGCCGTATCGATATCCAAGGAGGAGCTGGAGGGGCTCAGGCACATGCCGCCGGACTTCGAGCCCGAGCTCACGCGGTACGAGGAGATATACGCGAACGGTCTGAGCGAGTACGGCGAAGTGGCTGCACCGCCCCCCTGCTATGTCGCGGCCCTAGAGTTGTGCGAGCACGCTCATGTGCCGATCGTGGCTATAGACCTCGATGAGCGTAGCTTCACAGAGCTGTACTGCGCGGTCGTCCCAGGGACGACACTGTTCACGCACTCCACTCGTACGTGGCTGATGAGGAGGCGGAGGTACGGAAGGGGCGGTGCGGAGGAGTTCGTACTCGCATGGGACAGGGCCGTGAACAGGCCCAAGGGCTTCAGGATCATAGAGGAGAAGAGGGCGGAGGCGATGGCGGAGGGCATAGTCAGGGAGAGCAGAGGGTCGCGGAAGCTCCTCGCTGTGGTCGAGCTTGAGAGGGCGGGCAGGGTCTATGAACTCCTGACCATGCACCTGCGCCGAGAGCCATGAAATGCGAGAATGGGTTTCTTGTGAAGGGGGTCTTCTTGAGACTACGTCCCCGTCGCAAACTCATAGAGCGATGAGACTCTCAGCTAGGACGATGTCGATGTACGGGTTCTTGGCCTGCCCGGTCGGCTGAGCCATGGTCCAAGTCTTCACGCTGTAGTACCTCCAGCTCTGCCCGCCGGCGTAAAGGTTCATCCAAAAGCCTATCTTCGACACTAACAAGCCATCGGACGTCGTGGTATAGTTGCAGACAAGGATGTCAGTGAACCCGTCGCCGTTTATGTCTGCGGCGTCGAACAGCGTGGGCGCGAGCGTGCTGAAGGGATACTTGGTATTGTCGTTCACCTTGCTCGCGCAGTCGTCGTAGAAAGTAGAGTCAGCGGACGGCCCCGTCCCGGCCATCACGCCCCACGTGGTGCCCGTGCGCGTGAATATCGATATCCCGTTCGCACCGTCCTTCGCGACGACGACCTCCTTATACCCGCCCTCGAGGCCGTCGACCTCGGCGCCCCTGACGGAGGTCCACGTCGTGGCTGTTGTGACCGACTGCTCGCTGTAACCGATTGTCTTGGTTATCACGAACGCGTAGTCCACCGTTATGCTATCGACCGTGCTGTCTTCAGAGGTCAGCGAGTCCTCGAACTTGACAAACATCTGAGAGCCCATCACCCTCGTGGGCAGTGTGAAGTTGTAAGTCGCCCAGTCGGTGCCATCTATCTCTCCCACATAGTTCCACGCGCAAGTCCCGGCCGTGACGTTCGTCGCGCTGTCGCTCGTGACGTAGACATAGAACGACTCAGACCCGCCACTTGGTCCAGGGTTGACCTTGGCCCGCACCCTGAGCACCTGGTCCGCCTTGTTGTCGAGCGTTTCGAACCTCATGATGCCCTGCACGCGGGAGTAGCCGTTCGCGGTCGTCTCGGTGAAGACTATCCCGATGTTGTTCGAACTCTTTGCATCCGTGACCGAGCCACTGTAAGTGCCGCTCTCCATCATCGGGTTGAAGCCGGCTGCGTTCTCGTTCAGTAGCTTCGCGCTCTCTGCAGTGACGCTGTAGAGGTTCACGGTCACGCCGGCATACGACCCGAAGGCTGTGCTCGTCCCTGTTGCGACTATGTCCAGATGGCCGTCTCCATCCATGTCCTCGATGTCGAAGTCCTTGATGCCCGTGCCCGTTCCCATGGCGAACCTCGCGTTCGGGTTCGCATATGGCTTCAGGAGGGCGTCGTAGGTGTACTTCACATCGTACACGTAGAGCCTGCCGCCGGCAAGCACTATGAGGTCGTCAGTCCCGTCGCCGGTCATGTCCTCGAGAGCTATCTTGGATATCGTCCCGGTCCACTTCGTTCCAGGGGGGTTGAATATCCAAGGTTGAGCACCGTAGGTCGAGTTGTAGAGCACTATCTGGGAGTTCGAATTCGCATACGCGAAGTCCTCCTTACCGTCGCCGCTGAAGTCTCCCGTGGCTATCCAGACGATCGGGTAAGTGTAACCGTCGCCTGGAGATGCGCGCGAGATCTCGCTCCCGGCCTGCCATGTTCCGAACACGTTCAGCGTGTTCTCGAAAAAGTACAGCTGGTTGGAGGTGGCCATCGCCACAAGGAGGTCCTTGTCGCCGTCGCCGTCCAGGTCGCCTAGCGCCATCGCGCTGGTCGTGTAGTCGTAGTTGTTCCCGGGCGTGCTCTCGTACTTCCAAAGCACTCTGCTGGTGAAGAAGTTGTTGTTCTGAACGTACCAGACATATTCCCTGATGTTGAAGTTGCTCTGCCCGGACGCCATCCCCGCCGTACCGACTACGAAGTCCGCCTTCGACTGCGTGCCCCTTATCCATACCTGCAGCGAGAGCGAGTACACACCCTCGTTGGAGTCGGATAGCTTCGTCACGTACAGTGTGTATGCGTTGAGTCCTGGGAGCCACTGATCCCCGTTGTTGAGCCTCAGGGCGATCGTGAAGCTGTATGTCACATCGTCGTACCTGCTCAGCTGGGAGATGACTGTCCCAGCCGGGGGCACGCCATACAGCTGCGAGCCGCCGCTGTAGTCCGTCAGCCTCACCTCCGCGACTGTCGGTGCGGGGGAGGACTGTGCGTTCTGGACCCTGATCTTGACGTACATTATGCTGTCAGTTGCTGAACTGATGTTGAACGGCTTGTCCTTGGTCGTGCCCCATGGCGTGGCCCAGTCAGACTTGTAGGCGACCATTGAGGGAATGAAGACGGATGCGCCGGGCCGCCACACCACTATCGTCTTGTCCGCCTGGAAAGTCAGCTGGGTCTGGCCTGCCGGTGGGAGGTTCTTCAGGTAGAGTGTCACGGTATACGAGCTGGGCGGAAGGTTGCTAGTGTTGAACACAGCCTCGTAGACGTAGGCGCTCCCGCCCGTTGGGTACGGATAGAACGGCGTGGTCGCGGTGCTGTTGAACCTATAGCTGGGGGCGAAGGTCGAGCCAGTCCTCGTGTCAGTGATGACTATCCTGTTATCGCCGTTCAAGTTGCTCATCGTGAGACTCGCGAACCTGATGAATATGTTCGAATCCTTCGTGAAGTTGACGCAGGGGCTGTTCACATCCGCCTGCCCCGTGGGCGCGCCCGTCGTCCTGTTGAAGAGCTCGGCGTATATGCCGAAACCGTGCCCCAATCCTCCGCTCACGTATGACAGCCACGCAGGCAGGCCGCTGAACCCCAGCTCGGCATACTGGGGATACCAGTACTCGTTGAGGTCCGAGGGCAGGACAGTGATCTCGATCACATACTGCGACACCGCCTCGTGTCCGGCTATGTCAAAGGCATGTATCTCCACCACAGAGCCGTCCACGGCAGCCGCACTGAGGACTCTTCCGAACGCCCAAGTCCACCAGCCGTTAGCATAGGTCCCGGGCCTGTGGTTACCATTAGAGCCCTCTATCGCCACATGGCTGGCGTCAATCCACACGTTGCTCATGTCGAGGTCGTTGTCTGGATCCTCTATCTTGACGAACAGAGTGAAGGTGTCGTTGGCCTTGACCGGGTCGGGAGTGGGCGTGGAGGGATCTGAATCGATGTATCTCTGCAGGATGTTCGGGGCGTTGCCTCCGACGCCGCCCGTCACCTGACTCGTCCATATCATGCTGCTCTTCTCAAGGTCGACGACCGTGGCTGTCACCACGGTGGAGGAACTCGTGCCGTCGATCTGCATCCTCCAGGCCTTGCCAGTATTCCACGTGTCACCAGTCCACGATGGGTCATCAGTGAGCCTGTAGTCGTAGTTCGTGTTGTCGACGGTGAGCAATATCAGCACCTGGTTCACGCTTAAGGGCTTGCCACCCGCGTGTATGAGTGTGAGGTTGGCATGCCTATAGTTGCTCGAGAACACGAGCGATGCCGAGAAGTCCGCCTTCGTGGTCTGCTCTGGCACCGGCATGGTCTGGACGAACGCGATAATCCCACTGAACAGGATCACGGTGATAGCGAGAATCAATATGTTCCCGATTACTTCAGAAACGCCGCCCTCGTCCTTCCAAGACTTCTTCTTGAGCAACTCGAGACTCATTCTCTCCTTCCTCCGGGGGGCTGGATGGAGCATTCTGTAGCTGCTCAGAATCAACCGTCCGGACGATATATAAACGTGTTGTGGTTGCTACCAATTACCATAACGCTTCTGGGCGCAGCGTGCCGACCGTACGGCGATGCCTGCTCGAAAACCAGCACCGTTATATAAGCTCAGCATGATTGTGCGGCACGATGCCTGAGGGTGGCCAGCTTAGCGTCAATGACAGAGTCCTCCTACACCTCTCGAGGTTCGCCAATGACCTGGAGCCGGACGAGTACCCGCCGGAAACGACCCAGCTGGGAATTGCGGCAGCCATAGGCATATCGCGGACCCACGTGCCACGCGCGGTGAAAGGGCTCCTGAAGGAAGGGCTCGTCTCCGAGATCACCGCGCGCGTCAAAGGCCACGACAGACGGATGAAGGTCTATGTCGCCACCCGAGAGGGCATGAGGAAGGCCGACGACCTGTTGAGGGCAATCCGTCACACGACATTCCAGGTCGTGAGGGAAGGGCGTTCCGTGCCCATGACTGGTTCGGAACTCGAGGAGATGGTCGGGAGGAAGAGGGCCCTGACGGCAATATCTCAGATGAAGGACGGCGTCGTCTCGATAGATGAGACGAGGAGGCCGCCGATCAAGGACCTGTCAGATGCCCCTTCTGCCCGGGAGTTCTACGGAAGGGACGAGGAGCTGGACATGATGGAGGAATTCATGGGCTCCGAGGCGAAGGTTCTGGTCATACTCGCAAGCCGCGGCTACGGCGCGTCGACTCTCGCCAGGAAGTTCGCAGATGAGCAGGAAGAGGCCGACGTGCTGTGGATCTCCATAGGCCATGATACAACAGCCGCCGACATTGAATCCAGGCTCGTCTCCTACGGGAAGAAGCTAGGAGCTGACGTGAGAAGCGTCGCGGACGTGCTCCGGCTGAAGAACTTACTCATAGTTTTCGACGGCTACTTCTCCCCCCGGGAGGAGCTCGTCGAGTTCTTCTCCAAGCTGGTTGACATGCCTGGCGACGCCAAGATGGTCGTCACAGCCCGCGAGGACACGCCTGCCTATGACAGATTCTATCAGAAGGGGCACGTCGACTCCAAGGTCGTCGCGGAGCTCAGGCTGAAAGGGCTTGATGAACAGAGCGCCGCCAAGCTCTTGGGGAACGATAGGATAGACAAGGACGCCTTCAGGCGCATAATGCAGATGACCAGGGGCCAGCCGATGGCCCTAAAGATGCTCAGGGACCGGGACTATGCGGGGTTGAAGGGAAGCACCCTCCTGACCGCCGAGGAGGTACGGTACCTCATGTTCCTGAGGGACAAGAGCGCCTGAAGGGGCTACCACTCCACACCCTTGCGCGCTCCCA
This sequence comes from Thermoplasmata archaeon, assembly GCA_038852315.1. Classification (GTDB taxonomy): domain Archaea; phylum Thermoplasmatota; class Thermoplasmata; order UBA10834; family UBA10834; genus COMBO-56-21. The sequence continues at coordinate 23,643 of JAWCKF010000015.1, forward strand.
TGCCCTTGCTGAGCGGGTGCTTGACATCCTCTATGAAGGAGACATAATCTGCGGCCTCCATGATGGATCTGTCCGCGTCCCGGCCAGTCAGCACTATCTCCACTCCCCTGTCCCTGGCCCTGATGACTGCCTCAAGGGCTACCATGTCAATCAGTCCGAGCGAGAGGGCGGTGTTGACTTCGTCGAGGATCAACATGTCACACGCTCTTCTCTCGATCTTCTCCCTTGCGAACGCAATGGCCTCCCTCGCCAGCCTCCTGTCCTCCTCCGAGGGGTTCGACGGGTCGATGAACCGCCCAGAGCCGAACTGTCGGACTTCGATACCCTCGATGCGCCTGACGGCGACCACCTCGCCAGTGGTGGCTCCCGTCTTCAGGAACTGCACGATGCACACCCTGTACCCGTGCCCGGCGGCGCGCAGGGCCATTCCGAAAGCCGCCGTGGTCTTGCCCTTGCCCGGCCCGGTTATGACGTGGACCTTCCCGAGTTCTGAAGACATCACGACCAAGACCTCCAGGGGTTTCTTCGTAGAAAAACAGTTCTAGCCGTTCTCAGACCGTGCGCTGCCGTAATCAGGGAGCGAGAACTCACGCTCGAGGTATCCCAATTGTTGCGTCTCGAGCGTCCGAGGGTCGACGGGCACGAGGAGGTAGGAGCCGGTCATCGCAACCTCTTCGTTGGTCAGCTGGATTGTCTTCATCACAGGACTGAAACCGTTCTCCACTATCAGGAACTCCAGGCCGTCCAGGAGCACTACCGAGCCCGGATTCGCCTTGATGAAGTCCGAGATCGTGCTGTGTATCTTCATCAGCCTCGTTGGCTCCAGCGTAATCACGCCGCTCTGCGGACGTGTGCTCTTCGCGAGCCACATGATGGGGCAATCCAAGCCGTACTGCTGCATCACCCGCGACGGGTGGTTGCGCGATATGACCAGGCCGCGCCTTCCCTCCGTCAGCAGCTGCTTGAACGCCTCATAAGCCCTCGGCACGGCGCGCTCAGTGAACAGATAGGAGCTGCCGCCTTTTAGCGCTCGGTCCGGCTCGCCTGTCATGGATCTACCTGAGGCCTGCCTGCACGGCGAGTCCTTCGTCCGTTATGTCGATCAGCTGTCTTCCGGTCGTGTGTTTAGTCCCGCGCATCTTGAGCACCTCGAGGAACTTGCGCCTCACCTTCTCCTCCTCCGGGTACGACAGCATGATGACCCCGTCCACCATGTACGACTCCTGACTGTGCGAAATGTCGTCGTACGACATCTCGGCGGTCACGAGGGTTAGACACTCGAAGGCCTTGAGATATGCGAAGAGTTCGTGCATGAACTCCCGGGTCTCCCCGCGCCACTGGAGCATGTCCGTCATCGGCGTTATGGGGTCTATGGCTATCCTGTTCGGCTGGAACTGCTCTATCTTCTTCTTGATTATGTTGAGCATGTCGCTCGGGTTCTTCAAAAGGACGGGGCCGAGGTCGATGAAGTTGACCACGCCTTTCTCCACCAGGCCCTGGTCGTAGAAGCTGAACGACGACAGGAACTTCTGGACGAGCCACTGGGGCTCGGATATGGCGGTTATATAGAGGCCCTTCTCGCCGTTCCTCGCGCCGTGGAAAAGGCTCTGGACGGCGAGGGTGGTCTTGCCAGTACCAGGCTCGCCAGCAACTAGTATAGCCGACGGGAACGGGAAGCCTCCCTGGAGCATCCCGTCCAGCCCCGGTATGCCCGTGGTCTTCCTAGCCATGTCACAGCACCTCCGTATCGACAACGAAAACGCACTTGTCGTCACCCTTGGAAACGCACTTGCGCTCGTGGCAGTAGACGTCTTTGCCTGTGCGCTCCTCGAAGACCTTCGCAAGGATGCCCCGGAGCATGTGGCAGGTGGGTGAATCAGAGTTCGAAACCTCTATCGAACCCGTTGCGAAAATCGTATCCCCCTCGAAGCTGATGTCATGTACCCATCCCTCTCTGACGAGCGCTTCCCTTATCCTGTTGAGGTCCGTCCCTGCCGTGCGGATCAGGCGGTTGCCTATGATCCGACCGCTTCTGTAGAACATGCCGTGGGATGCAAATGTCATGACGGTCTCGTAGAGTTTTTTTATCTCGACGAGCTCCTCTCTCCTCAGCCTGATAGAACGTTCAGCGGGCTCCATGCAAACCACCTGGTAGTAGGGGATGCGGCCTATCTGTGAGTTGAGTCTTATAACTTTTGGTCTCAGTGTCAGCGACTTTCTGGCGCGGGACTGTTGCCAAGGTTGCGCGCAGATGGGGGAGTGACCCCGCAAGACCTGCGCAGGTTAATCTGCCGGAAGCATCTACGGGTCATCGTGATAGAGGTAGAGACCAAGTACTGGTCCCCGGGCAACGAGAAAGTCGTGAAGACCCTACAGAAGCTCGGGGCGAAGAAGCTCTCCGAATCAAGTATAGAAGACGTCTACTTCTGCCATCCGTCCCGCGATTTCGGATGCTCTGATGAGGCACTCAGGCTTAGGAAGAGCAACGGTTCGTTCGAGATTGAGTACAAGGGCCCGCGGATGAGAGGGACCAGCACGAAGGCCAGGGAGGAGATATCGGTCAAGGTTGAAAACGCTCTGGAGGCCCAAAGGATCCTCGAGAGGCTGGGATTCAGGGAGTTCTGTGTTGTGAAGAAGAAGCGCACGAGCTACGCATACGACAAGATGAGGGTGGATGTCGACGATGTGGAGGGGCTGGGGGAGTTCGTCGAGCTAGAAGTCATGACAGAATCGCCCGAGCTCTCTTCCCTCCTCTTCGATCAGCTCCGGAAGGAGCTGGGGCTCGAGAAGGCAGAGTCCAAAACCTATCTCGAGCTACTTCTGGAAAGGGCGGGACCGCCGACTGGCAAGGGGAAGGCCTAGACAGACCAGCACTGGGCCAGCCCGATGGCTGGATGGAGGAGCGCGCTCCCGCGAACCTACAGTTTGTTTATCTTCTCGGTGACGAAAGCTTTGATCGCGGGGTCGTCCGGGATGGTTATCGACTTCTTGTACTTCTCGCTGCCGTCGGGGAGATAGTACCCTCTGGAGACCGATATGAACTCGCTGTCACCCTCGTCGGTGATCGCCCTCTTTCTCGCGACCTCCAAGAAGTTGTTCTTCCCGAAAGGTATCTTCTCGGCGCTCAACGTTTCAAACCGTACCCTCGTTTCCTTCTCATCGTCCATCCGGTTGCCTCCGTAGGTTAAGCCGGTGCGAGATATTCTTTGATGACTTAAACGTTCGTCACAGAGCGGTTGGATACTCACACAAAGGCACGAGCCTGGGCTGGAATCTCGGCACGCATAACTGGGCCGCGATAGTGTAATATAATGCGGAGGCGGTTTTTCGCGCTGTGGAAAACGGCCCTCAACAGGCATCGGTTCAGAAGCCCTCGGAGTTTTGCCCGCGCTGCGGCTCTCCTTTCAGAGACGGCGCGGTGTTCTGCGAGATCTGCGGCGTAGTGCGTCCCTCAATGCTCACGTCCCCACCCTCTAGTGCCGCGGACTGGAGAACTTGGGCCATCGGATACCAGGACCCGTATCGTTCCGGAAGGCGAGCGGCCTGGCGACCGAGGCTGAAGGCGATACTCGCCTATGCGCTCTTGTCGGTAATCGTGAGCCTGTTTCTGGGGATGGCCGCTCTCGTGTATGGGACATCCCTGGTCCTGCCGGACATAATGAACGAATGGGAGGGCGCGGTCCTGTTCATAGCAGTGCCCGTGCTGATACCCGTGGCTGTGCTGTCGGGGTATTCGCTTGCGATATACTACATTCTCGTCGTGGCGGCCATCCTAGCCAGCTGCACCTGGGTCTTTCTGACAGGGTGGCGGGGCTTCATCGGGGAGCTCGCGATGAGGGCTAAATCGCGAGAGCACAGCGTCCTGTTCGACATAGGCGGATTCGTGACGGTCAACTTCTTCGTCTCGTTTTTCATACTCATCATAGCTACGCTCCTAGGCGCTGGAGATACCGGTTCCCCTGACATGGGCACCACCTCGGAAATGCTCTACGCCCTGGCGAACGCTTCGGTATGGGAGGAGCTCATCGTGCGTGTACTCCTGCTCGGAGTACCACTTGCGTTTGTGGACCTCGTGCGCCGCAGGCTGAAGACGAAGCTGTACAAGTACGTCCTCGGCGGTTCGATAGAGATAGGGGCCCCCGAACTCGCGCTCGTAGTGGCTTCATCGACCATCTTCGGGTTCGCTCATTACGACGGTGGCTGGGGCGCCTGGAAGATCCTCGATGCGGGCATCGGCGGCCTGACCTTCGGCTACCTGTTCCTCAAGTTCGGCCTACCATCTGCGATAGTGCTCCACTTCGCAATAGACTATGCCAGCATGCCCACCCAGGTCTTCGGATTCTCAGAAGCATACGAGATATTCATAGTCTTTCTGTGGCTCGGACTCGGACTGATCTTCACGGTCTACTACATCATCCGCATAGGAGAGTTCCTGACGGGGACCAGGGTGTTTGAGGAGCGGCCGCCTTACGCAGCTGTCGCGTGGCCGTATCCAGCAGGGCCGTACCCGCCGACTTATGGTATGCCAGTTCAGAGCACTCCTCCGCAGTCGCCCGTACCACCGGTTGCACGAACGGGATCGGCAGGAGGTTATGTATGCCCCTTCTGCGGGGGAACTGAAGCGCGCTACGCCGACGGAAGGTTCCAGTGCATGCGCTGTGGAAAGCTACTGTAGAAGATGCTCGATGATCTTCCTGCTCTCGACGCCACTCTCCAGGTCGGTCGACTCGATTATGAGGTTCCCTCTGTACGAACGCCTCAGCACTGAGATGACCTTCTCCAAATCCGCAGAGCCGACATCAACCCTGTTATGCTGGTCCCACTGCCCCTCATTGTTATGCACGTGGACGTTGCCGAACCTGTCCACGAGCCGGAGGAACTCATCGACCTCGCCGGCAGTGTTGGCGTGCCCCATGTCGAAGCAAATGCGCAGCCCTGCAAACTCGACTAATTCGAGGAGTTCGGAAGCCCGCGTACAAGTGCCATTGATGTTCGCTGGCAGGTTCTCGACGACGACCTCCACGGAAAGTTCGCGCGCGAAAGCTGCTATCTCTCTTACCGACTGTTTCGTCTTCTCGAAAGCCTGCGCTCTGTTCAGAAACGCGATGCCCTGCACGAAGCCGGGATGAACGGTCACTAGCGGGATGCCGAGTCTGTGACACATCGCGATGGTCTGCTTGATCTCGTTCACGGCCGCGATACGCATCGGTTCGTGGACGCTTCCTATGTTGACATCGCTCAGGGGAGCGTGGACCTGAAACCTCATCCCGAGCGACTCCATCCCGTATTTCACCCCATCTCCTATCAGCTCCAGCCTGTCCTCTCCCTCGGAGAGGACCTCCCAGAGCTCGAACTCCTTGGCTATCTCTTCGAGCATGTTGTCGAACGGGACTTGGCAGAATGTTGGTGAGCCTATGCCTATCGTTGATTTCCCCCCGCGCGCGTGTCGGGTGCTATCTCATCGATAGTGCGCTCGACGTCATCGGAGTTTATCCAGACCTCGATGTCCCCGAGGGGGTGCTCTTCCTCGGAGAAGGAGACCTTGCCAACGGTCGCGACCTGCTTGTTCAGCCTGAACATGGTGCTCTTCCCTTTGATGCCGCGTCTGAGGATACGCCTTGCGGCGTCCCTTATCTTCTGCCTCTTCAACAACTCACCGAACTGTTCGAGCGAATGGGATACAGCGACTACTGGGTCATCACCTGACACGACCGCGTCAGGGAAGAGATTGAGGATGGCCCTCACCACCTTCTCCCTGCTCTCCGTTGGATAGCATCGCGCACTCAGCCGTATCTCGACCATCGGGCTGTCGATGAAGGAGTACCTATATAACACCGCGTCCTCCGTCGTCCGAAGCGAACACTAGCGTGCCCCGGAACAAGTTTATTATTCTGACCTGCGGTAAGTCGAACGGGATGAAGAGGACCATTCTTCGGACACTGACCGAGAAGGGCATACTTGCTGACCCGGACGCGTTGGACGCGCTCGCCAAGCTACCGAATCCAATGGACTGCGTGAGGGCCATACTCAACGACGGGGAGCACAGGCCGCTCGTCTTGTCACGGACGGACGTCGAGAACTACGTCTCCCGCCTGGTGGACAGCGGAAGCGCATCCCCGCCGAAGCAGCCTGCGCGAAACGTAGCCGAAGAGAGCGCGCCCCGATCAGGCACCATCTCAGTCCTAAAGGATATAACGGGCAACTCCACCTGCATAGGCAACGTCATCGACTTCGCGAAGCTCTTCAATGACAGATTCACCACTCTGAAAAGACTGATAGCGCGCAGGCGGGAGATGTCCGGGCTTGTGACCATAGCTAGGGCGAAGAAGGTTCAGAGGGACGTCAGGTTCGTCGGGATGGTGAACGATGTCAGGACGACGAAGAACGGCCACACGCTCCTGGAACTCGAGGATGAGGACGACAGAATCCAGGTGCTCATAATGAAAGGAGCGAGGCAGCTCCCTGACTCATTTGTCAAAGATGAGGTAGTCGGCATAGTGGGGTCGTTCAGCAAGGACGGTGAGCTGGTCGTCGCAAAAGACGTCGTACGTCCCGACGTGCCAATCAACAGCGGCATGGTTCCCAACGGCTCCCGCTCAATACTGGCCTTCGTCTCGGACATACACGTCGGCAGCACGGAGTTCCTCAGCGAGGAGTGGAACAGGTTCGTGAAGTGGCTGAACGAGGACCCGGTCGCGAAGGACATCAGATACATGGTCGTGGCCGGCGACCTTGTGGACGGCATAGGGATCTACCCAAACCAGGAGGAAGAGCTGCTGATCGAGGACGTGTACGCCCAATACGCCGAGCTGGCCAGGCTGGTGGCGCCGATACCACACTGGATCAAGATCGTTATGATGCCGGGGAACCACGACGCCGTCAGGCTGGCGGAGCCGCAGCCCGCCCTGCCCAAGGAGGTAACCATGATGTTCGAGCCACGGGTCATGTTCGTGGGAAACCCGTGCTACCTCGAAATCGAGGGGAGGACCGTCCTCGCATACCACGGCAGGAGCATGGACGACTTCATATCGAACGTGAGAAAGCTCTCCCACTCCGCTCCCGGAGAGATAATGAAAGAGATGCTGAAACGGAGGCACATGGCACCAATCTACGGCGAGAAGACCGCCCTGGCGCCCGAGCAGAAGGACTACCTCGTGATCGACAGGGTCCCCGACATTTTCGTCACGGGACATGTGCACGCGTGCTCCGTGGGAGAGTACAGAGGGATAAAGCTCATCAACGCCTCCGCATGGCAGGCCCAGACGGCGTTTCAACGAATGCACAACCAGATACCCGATCCCGCCAAAGTCGTCCTGACCCGCCTGGGCACGGGCGAGACATGGGTAGAGGACTTCTCGTCCTGACGCGTGTAAAAGGTTTATTATCCGCAGAGCAAGCTTCACGGTCGTGCGGGACCTCGACGTGTTCTTCAAGCCGAAGTCAGTGGCGGTCGTCGGTGCCACGCCCACGCCTGGCAAGATAGGCAACATCATCATCGAGAACCTGTACAGCGAGGGCTATAAGGGCAGAATATTCCTCGTGAACCCGAACTACGAGGAGATCCTCGGGATGCCGTGCTATCCCACGGTCCTAGACTGTCCAGAGGTGCCTGACATGGCGGTCATTGTGGTGCCAGCGAAGCTCGTCCCCGATGTAGTCGAACAGGCGGGCAAGAAAGGCGTGAAGGGGTTGACGATAATCTCGGCTGGTTTCTCCGAGGGCGACGAGGAGGGCAAGGAGCGCGAGAGAAGGGTCGTAGAGATCGCACGAAGATACGGCATGCGGATAGTCGGCCCGAACTCGCTCGGGGTGATCTCGCCGCACACGAATCTCAACGCCTCCTTCGCCAGGATGGCGCCCCTCGCCGGCCACATAGCATTCTTCTCGCAGAGCGGCGCATTCTGCACAGCAGCGATTGAGTATTCGGTCGCTGAGATGCTCGGCTTCTCTGCTTTCGTGAGCTCGGGAAACAAGGCCGATGCGGACGATGCCGATTTCGTGAACTACTTCTCGACCGATCCGAAGACGAAGTGCATCGCAGCATACATGGAATCGACGAGGAAGGGGCCAGAGCTGTTCAAAGCACTCGGCAGGGCCTCGAGGAAGAAGCCCATAGTCATACTCAAGTCGGGGCGCTCTCCCAGAGGAGCGAAAGCGGCCACCTCCCATACGGGCGCTATGGCTGGCTCTGACGCGGCCTTCGACGCGGCGTTCAAGCAGACAGGGGTGTACCGTGCCAAGACGATGTTCGAGCTGTTCGATGCCGCGCAGGCCCTAGCGGGCCAGCCCCCGATGGTGGGAGACGGCGTCGCCATCGTGACGAACGCAGGTGGCATGGGTGTGATCGCGACCGACTGCGCCCACGACCTCGGGCTCGAGCTCGCAGAGCTGTCGAAGGAAACGCTCGAGGCCATAGGGAAGGTATGTCCGCCTACCTGGAGCTGGGGCAACCCGATCGACATAATCGGGGATGCGGACACTGCGAGGTACGCCAACGTGCTCAGGATCGTCGGCGAGGCGCCAGAGGTCAAGGGGATACTCGTGATAGCAGCGCGGCAGGCGGCCACTAACCTGTTCCAGATCGCCAAATGGATAGCGATAACGGCGAAGCTCAGCGGTAAGCCGACCGTCGCGTGCTTCGCCGGCATCGAGGACCTCGAATCGGAGCAGTTCCTCGACGGACGCGGTATACCGGTCATGCCAGTGCCTGAGAGGGCGGTCACGGCGCTGCACGCCCTCTCCGTGCGCGGGAAATACCTCCAGAAGCGCGGACTGCTGTGAGAACGCTTGCCCGACTCATCCGAGGACCCTCAGGATGATGATGACCGCGCCCACGGCAATGAAGACCAGTCCAGCAACGAACCCGATGTAGAACAGCTTTCTCATGAGGGCCCTGTCGGTCAGGAGCCGCTCGAGATTCACGGGCTCATGCCTCCGTCGCCTTCGCCGCCTTGCCTTTTATCCTCTTCAGCCTGAAAGTGTTGTCGCGCTCCATCTCCTCGAGCCTGAACCTTATGAACCGCTCGACCTCCTCGAGCTCGGGCAGCACCCTGAACTCGAGCGCGTTCACCCTGCGCTTGGTCCGCTCTATCTCATCCAGCAGCTTCTTCATCGTCGTTTCGAGCTCCGCGGCCTTCACGATCGTCTCCACCAGCTTCTCGTACGCGTCAGTGGCCTCGTCGATCCTTGGAGAGGTGCCTATCACGCCGTACCCCCTCTCGTCGAGGGGGGCCACTATCTTGCTCGACGTGATCTCGGGCACGACCACGCCCATCAGGTTCCTGCTCCTGAGCTTGATCTCCGGATGGCCTGTGAGGGCGTACGCCGCTGACCTGACGGCGATGGCGCCGTCCACCGCGTTCGCGATGGCTATCCTCTCCTGGGCGATGCGGTAGCGCCTGGCTATCTCCACCCGCAGGTCCTTGGCCTGGTCGAGTATCTTGAAGAACTCGAGTATGAGGCCGTCCCTCTTCAGCTTCAGGATCTTGTGTCCGTTCTTGGTCAGCCTGATCTTCCTCGTGACTTCGAGCAGTTCGGACCTTGTTGGCTGTATCTCGCGCACGACCATCCTTGCATCACTTCTTCGGGAGATACTTCTCTATGAACTTCCGGTCGATCTTCGTCAGCGAATCCACGGGCAGCATCGAGAGAAGCTCCCAGCCCAGGTCTAGGGTCTGCTCTATCGTCCTCTCCTCGTCCTTCCCCTGCCTTATGAACCTGTCCTCGAAGGCGTCGGCGAAGTCGAGGAACTTCCTGTCCCTCTCGGAGAGAGCCTCCTTGCCGACGATCGCCACGAGGCCCCTCAAGTCCCTGCCCTCGGCGTATGCTGCATACAGCTGATCCGACACGGCCCTGTGGTCCTCCCTGGTGTGCCCAGGCCCGATGCCCTGGCCCATCAGCCTTGACAGCGACCGCTCGACGGCGATTGGCGGGTATATCCCCTTCCTGTGCAGGTCGCGGGATGCGACTATCTGCCCCTCTGTGATGTACCCTGTGAGGTCTGGAATGGGGTGGGTGATGTCGTCACCCGGCATGGATAGTATCGGGAACTGTGTTATGGACCCGGTCTTGCCCTTTATCCTGCCCGCGCGCTCATACATGCACGCGAGGTCCGTGTACATGTATCCCGGATATCCGCGCCTTGCGGGCACCTCCTCCCTCGCGGCCCCGATCTGCCTCAGCGCCTCGCAGTAGTTGGTGATGTCCGTGAGGATTACGAGCACGTGCATGTTGAGGTCGAACGCGAGGTACTCTGCGGTCGTCAGGGCCAGCTTGGGCGTGAGCAGCCTCTCGATCGCGGGGTCGTCGGCGAGGTTGAGGAAGACGACTGCGCGCTTGAGCGCCCCGGTCCTCTCGAAGTCCTTCATGAAATACTGGGCCTCCTCGCTCGTGATGCCCATTGCGGCGAACACAACGGCGAACTCCTCCTTCTTGCCGACCACCTTGGCCTGCCTCGCTATCTGGAGCGCGATGTCGTTGTGCGGCAGCCCAGAACCTGAGAATATCGGCAACTTCTGTCCCCGGACGAGCGTGTTCATCCCATCGATGGCTGAGATTCCCGTCTGGATGAACTCCCTGGGGTTGTCCCTCGCCCAGGGGTTTATGGCCGCGCCGATGACCTCGACCCTCTTCTCGGGGATGATGGGAGGGCCCTTGTCGAGCGGCTCGCCGGAGCCTGAGAGTATCCTGCCCAGCATGTCCCTTGACACTGGCATCTTGACCGTCTCGCCGAGGAACTTCACACCCGAGGCGCGGTCTATGCCACCTGTTCCCTCGAACACCTGGACGACGACCATCTCATCAGATGAATCCAGCACCTGCCCCCTCTTCACCGTGCCGTCGGGAAGCGTTATCGCAACCAGTTCGCCGTAGCCCACAGGCTCTGTCTTTTCGACGAACACAAGTGGCCCTGCGATCTGGCTTATGGTGTGGTACTCCTTGGCCATGCGATCAAACCCCCAGCTCCGCGAACTGCTTCTCCATCGCTGCGGAGACCACCTTCAGGTCACTGTCTATGGTGCTCTCGAACTTCAGCTTCCCCAGGTCGGTCCTGCAGGGGAGCGACGTGATCTTCTCGAGGGGCACATCGAGGGATATCGCCTTTCTTGCCAGCTCGGAGAACTTCTTGATGGCGGACATGTACTCGTACTGCCGCCTCAGAGGGCTATAAGTGTCGACGGGGTGGTATGCGCTCTGCTGCAGGAAGAACTCGCGGATCATCCTCGCGACCTCGAGCGTGAGCCTCTGCTCCTCCGGCAGCGCATCGGAGCCGACGAGCTGCACGATCTCCTGCAGTTCGGATTCCTTCTGCAGCGTCTCCATCGCCCAGAGACGTATCTTGCTCCAGTCCTCGGCCACGTTCTTCCTGTACCACTCCTCGAGGATCGGGCTGTAGAGGCTGTACGAGGTGAGCCAGTTGATGGCCGGGAAGTGCCTTCTCTCTCTCAGCTTCGAGTCCAGGGCCCAGAAGACCTTGACTATCCTAAGCGTGTTCTGCGTGACCGGTTCGCTGAAGTCGCCTCCCGATGGCGACACCGCGCCTATGACGGATATCGAGCCTGTTGAACCCCCGAGGGTGCGCACGCGACCGCAGCGCTCGTAGAACTCGGACAGACGGGACGCGAGGTACGCGGGATATCCCTCCTCGCCCGGCATCTCCTCGAGCCTGGACGATATCTCGCGCATCGCCTCCGCCCACCTCGAGGTCGAATCGGCCATGAGCGACACGTCGTAGCCCATGTCCCTGTAGTACTCCGCGATGGTGATGCCGGTGTACACGGAGGCCTCTCTGGCCGCGACGGGCATGTTAGAGGTGTTCGCCACCAGCACCGTCCTGCCCATCAAGGGCTTGCCCGTCTTGGGGTCCTCGAGCTCGGGGAAGGTAGTCAGGACCTCGGTCATCTCGTTCCCCCGCTCGCCGCAGCCAACATACACCACTATCTGCGCGTCGCTCCACTTGGACAGCTGCTGTGACGTGACAGTCTTGCCCGTGCCGAACCCCCCGGGGATGGCCGCTGTGCCCCCCTTGGCAAGGGGGAACAGCATGTCGAGCACCCTCTGGCCCGTGACGAGGGGTATGTCCGGCAGCAGCTTGTCGATGTATGGCCTCGGCTGTCTCACAGGCCATCTCTGCATCAGCGTCACTCTGTGGCCCGAATCCAGCTCGCCGATTACGTCCTCGACCGTGAACTCACCCTCGGATATGCTCTTGACCCTGCCATGGACGTTCGGCGGCAACAGGACCTTGTGCACTATGTTCCCCTCGGGCACCTCGCCGATCACCATCCCACCCTGCAGGGCGTCACCCTCCTTCACGGTCGGCGTGAACTTCCAGCGCCTGCTCCTGTCAAGGCCGGGTGCCGTCACGCCCCTCGACACGAAGTCACCCTGCTTGTCCCTGAGTACCGGGAGCGGCCTCTGCACACCGTCATAGACGCTCGACAGCAGGCCCGGTCCGAGCTCGACCTGGAGCGGAGCCCCCGTGTCAACGACCTCCTCGCCCGGCCTGAGGCCGGACGTGTCCTCGTACACCTGTACGACCGTCTTGTTCCCGACGAGCTTGATGACCTCCCCCATCAGCTTCAGATCCCCCACGAGCACGACGTCGTACATCCTGGGGGATATGCCCTCGGCGGTCACGACGGGGCCTGCGACCCTGCTTATCCTTCCTCTCCTCTGTTCCGTCATGCGGCACACGCTCCTGCTACCTTGTCTTGTAAAGGTCAATACCCATCGCTCTTCTGACCTTGTCCCTGATGTCGCCCTCCTCCTCGCCCACTGGGATGACGACGGGGTCGACACTCGCCATCATCCTCGCCCGCAGCTGCGCGGGCAGCCTTTCGAGGTCCTTCGTGTGTACGGCAAGTATGCCCACGCTCTCGTCGTCCAGGACCTTCGATATCGTCTCCACGAGCTTGTCAGGCCCGACGCTGTAGACCTTCCTGATGCCTGCGAGCATGAACCCGGTCACGAACTCCTCGGACCCTACGACAGCGACCTCCATCTCACACCACCAGCAGCTCCTCTATCACCTTGTTCGAGAGGGCGCTCTGCTTGCCCCTCGATATGATTCTTATGTTGTCCACCTCGGTCTTCTTCCGCACTATGTAGTTGACTATCGGCAGGACCGAGAGCGGATAGAAATGCGCGAATTTCTCGCTCTTGTATATGAGCGCTCTGTCGAGCGCGATCGTGAGGCCTGACAGCCTCCGATCCTCCTTGAACCTCTCGAGGGCGGGCTTGATGTCCTCGTAGATGGAGGACTTCTCCAGCTCCTCGATTACGGGCTGCAGGCCCTCTGCCTGGGCCATCGCCCTCAGCTTCTCCGCGCCGAACTCCATGCCGCCAGGAATGATGTACTTCGCAATCCTGTCCTCGGGTATCCTCTCCGCCTTCAGTTTAAGGAGCACCTTGAGGTTGGTGATGTCCACCTCCAGCCTGACGAAGTCGCGGAGGAGCTCATCGGCGCGCGTCATGCCCCTCACGACCTTCAGCAGGTCATAGTACAGGTTCCTGTCGAGGTGGTCCTCGAGCCTCGCCAACCGGTTCGATTCGACGACTTCGCGCGCCAGCTCCTGGGTGATGCCGAGGGATGGCTCCTGCAGGAGCGCATCCATGATCTCCTGGATGGAGCCCATGCCCACCAGCGTCCTCAGATAGGCCTCGGAGAAAGCGCCAGCGGGCACCAGGGTGTCCATTATCTCCTCGTCGCTCACTCCCGTCAGCTTCCCCCTCAGAACCGTCTTCACGTTGAACATGTCCCACCGCTTCAGGTAGTTACCCACCATGTCCCGGAGGTGTCCGGTGGTGAAGCTCAGTATGTCGGCGTAAGTTGCTGCAAGGTTCCGGGTCACCGCCACTTCCACCAGAGCCGCTCCGGAGTATTTCGAGGCGTACCGAGTCATCTCCTCCCTGTACTGCGTCTCTCCGAGGAACCTCCCAATCTCGTGGACATCCATCAGCAGGAGACGGGAGTACGTGTCGCGAGACAAGAGGAAGCGCTTCTTGGCCCTCACACGCGTGCACGCATATGCATAGTTGCCGTGACTACCCATCCCCCACATCTGCAGACTCACCTGAACAACCTGGTGTATATCTCCTGCATGTTCCTGTTCCAGACTTCCTCGAGGATGCTCTCGAACCTGTAGTCGAGCCTGAGGCTGCCATCCTTGCTCTCGAAGACGAGCCCGCCCCTGCAGGCGATGCCACCCGCGTAGGTCATGCCCAGCGGTAGCTTCAGCAGCGGCCTGTCCTGCTCCCGCGAGTATACCCTGCACTCGCCCAGCTCCCTCTTGGCCTTCTCTACGAGCTTCGAGTAGAGCCTTCTCCTCTTGTCCTCAGGATAACTCTCGAGGTCGTGGAGCACCTGCTGCTTCAGGTCCTCCATGACCTGCCGCTGGGCGGCCAAAAGGGCCTTCTTCGATTCGAGCTCGGCGCTGGACAGCTCCTGCTGCTCCATCTGGGCGATCGCGCGGCTGAGCCGCTCCTCCGCCCTCGCGCGCTCCTCCTCTGCCTGCCTCTCCGCCTGACGCACCTGGGCGTCCCTCTCACTCTCTCCCAGACTGATTATCTCGCGCCTCTTCGCCTCGCCCTTGCGGAGGATGTCCTCTACGACCTGCTCCAGGCCCATGGCTCTTCAGCTCCTCGGACGCTCTGTCCCGATGGTTCTTGTCGCGAGCTCAGGCCTTGAGCCAGAGCAGTATGGCGATGACGAAGCCCAGTATGACGATGGTCTCGGGGAGCACGAACATGATGATGCCCTTCCCGAACATCTTTGGGTCTTCTGCCGTCGCACCAACCGCCGCCGCGCCGACCTGCGACTGCGCGATGCCCGTTCCTATTCCCGCAGCGCCGACGGCTATGCCTGCGCCGATCAGCGCCAATCCAGTTCCCGGATCCATTCCTATCTACCTCCTTCACCTCGTCGCGATCGAGTACCTCCTCTCGTACCTGAGCGGCTGGAACTCCGTCCCGCCACCCTCGAAGAACTTGAGGAAGAACTCGACATAGTTCAACCTCATAGCCTGAATCCCCGCGGACAGCGCCCCGAGGAAGAACACGAAGAAGAGCTGAACCACGGCAAGGGTCACGATGCCGCCGATGCCTATCAGGATTCCTCCGATGCCACCGCCGTTCTCGAACACTAGTGGAAGGAGCATGGAGTTGAAAGCGAAGGCCATAGCACCCTTGCCGACGGCCAGCGCCGCAATCCTTGCATAGGATATCAGATTTGTGAACAGCCCTATCACCTCCATCACGGACTGACCACCCTCAGTGAAGGGCAGTGCGACGATGCCGCCGACCATGAGCGCGAGCGCTGCGACGGACGTCCTTATGCCTGCGAGGTCCAACGTGTTGTCCGGGAAAGGCGCGAGTACAGTCGCATTCATGAACTTGCTCGTCTCCGTGGCGTTCCCCCCGATCGTCATCAGCTCGAGGAAAAGCCCCAGAAGGAGGACCAGCCACGCCACCTTGGCGAGCGCGTGTTTCCTGTTGTGGCCCAAGTTGTTGACGAAGCCGAAGATGAACCCTACGGTGAGGTGGATCCATCCGAAGACCAGTGACAGCGCCAGCAGCTCGAGGACGTCCTCCATCTTCTCCATCATGGGATGGATGGGGATGTTCACCACGGCCTCCCACGAGTACTCGTCCGGGTGTGCGGGAGGCGGATGGAACGGTATGCCGAACGCCTCGGCGAAGACGAAGGCCCCGAACAGGCTCGCCATGAGGCCGCCCGCGATGACTATCGCCCCGAGCTTGTGGAGGTCTGGGTAGTTCCTCAGCTTGAGCCGCATCAGCACACCCAGAGCAGTCAGACCCAGTCCAAACCCCAGGTCGCCTATCATGAGCCCGAAGAATATCGGGAAGGTGACGAACATCGCGACCGTTGGGTCGATCTCCTCGTATTTCGGTGTGGACACCAATCCGATGAAGAACTCGAACGGCTTGACGGGCCTTGGGTTCTTCAACTTGACCGGCGGCTCCTCCTCCTTCTCACGCGGAACCGCCTGGACGAACGTGAGGCCGCGACACCTCCCCTCGAGGGCTGACCTTATCTCCTCAAGCCGGGAAGTGGGCAGCCATCCATCGATTACGAACGAGTTAGCGGAAGTGGCTATGCGCAGGGGAGTCTCGGCCTTCAGGACCTCGATGGCCAGGTGCTCCTCCGATGCCACGATGAAGTCCGCGAACTGCTTCCTCAGGTTCTCGATGTCGCTCTCTATCCTGGCCAGGTCCCTCTGGAGCTCCTGCACCTCGGCCTGCAGTCTAGGTACTAGCTCCGCTGGGTCGCCTTGGAGCTTGGGGAGCTTGATCTCCTGGAACCCGTGGTCCGCCAGGATCCTCGACGCCTCGAGTCTCGCCTCGACGGCCACGAAGGCTGCGATGACTATGTCCGCCTTGCGTTCGTGCTTGAACAGCTCGTAATCGCTAATCCTCTCGATGAAGGCGTGTTCAGGGTCCTGTTTGCATGTCCCGACGAAGACCGCCAGAGAATCGTAGCCCTCGTAGTCCTCGACACGTATGCCGAACGGCAGGATTGGTTCGAGCGCGCGTATCTCGCTCTCCTTCTCCCTGATCATGGACTGTATCTTCTGCCTCGCCTCAGCCTTGCTTGAGGTGTTCAGGTCAAGCGTGACCATGGCCTGCTCGAGTTGCTTTGTTATCTCGTCGACCCTGAGTCTCTCCTTGGGCCTGTGCCCCTCGATCTCGAGGGAGCGCATCATCGCCCTCAGCTTCAGGAGCTTCTGGGAGGCGTCCGATGCCTTCGGGAGTGGCTGGCCGAGCCTGAACTCCTCGTCCTGCTTCGTGAAGTCTATCAGGTGGAGTGCGCCCAGCTCGTAAAGACATTCGATGGTCGAATCGAGGCTTTCAATCGACCCGACGACCACCGCCCTGGTCATCTCCTCCGGCCTAAGCATCGACTGCCCTCTCGAACTCTGAAAGAACGAACTCCCTAGCCCTTCCCATCCTTTGGCGGGCGCTGGAAGAGAGCGCCTCCGCTCTTCTGATTCCCTCGTCTAGAAGCGCCTTCCTCCGAAGCTCAATCCGTGCCTTCGCCTCGGCCATGCGCGCATCGTATTCCTTCCTTATGCTCTCCTCTGCGCTCTCGAGTATCTCCAGCGCGCGCCTCTTGCCCTCGGCCTGCAGTTGCTTGCGCCTCTCCTCCGCCTCTCTCGCCGCCTGCCGGGCCTTCTCTTCAGCGGTCTTTATCTGCTGGAGTATCTCCTCTTTGCCCAAGTCAGCCACGGTCCAGCTTGCTGATGCTGGTTTCGATATAAATATGCTACGGGTTTGCCTGCTTTCGTCGGCAGAGGCCAGTCAATTGGCCGCAGGACGATATGAAGGGAGGCGTACGGGATACGACGAGGACTCATCTCAGGCTAGCGAGCTTCTCAGCGAAATCCTTCTTGTCCAGCCGTGTGAGCTTGAGGCCCGCCTGCTTGAGCAGCTCAATCCCTGCAAGGTCAGAATAGTCGTCTATGTACACCACTCGGGCTATCTGTGCGTTGAGTATCATGCGGGCGCAGATGGGACATGGGACGATGGTTGAGTACAGCGTCGACCCGCGGGCATTCGTACCTGCTTGGATGAGCGCGTTCTGCTCCGCGTGAACCGCTGTGCAGGTCTCGAGCCTTGTCCCTGATGGTATCCCCAGTTTGTCCCTGATGCAGCCGATCTCGCTGCAGTGCGGCAGACCTCTGGGATTCCCGTTGTAACCTGTGCTCTTGATCTCGCCAACGTCACTGACTATGATAGCCCCTATCTTCCGACGGGTACAAGTGCTCCTCCGGGCGACCTCTATCGCTATGTTCATGAAGTAGTGGTCCTTCGAGATGCGGGCGTTCCTGCCTCCCGTCGCGGCACCCATTGGGTGACCGAATCCTGTGACCCCACATTAACTTTCTGGGGAGCTCTGTATGGACGGCTACAAAGACAAATCCTTGAAATAGCGTAGATGGGCTACATCGTGTCCGAGGCCGGTTGTTCGATGACCCGATGGTTCAAGGCCACCATCCTAGCGGTTGCGGTTGCCGCCGCCGCTGTTCTAGCTTACGCTGTACTGAGCCCCGAGCAGACCACGGACCAGGACCACACAGGGATGTGGGGCAGGCCGACCTACAGCTCTCTCAAAGTGCTGCTGATCGGGGTCTCA
>JAWCKF010000016.1:0-38236 GCA_038852315.1 Thermoplasmata archaeon
CACCCCTTAGCGACACGGACGGGGACGGGGTACCGGATGTCGGCCTGCTCGGAGGACTCGAATCCGCGGTCATAGTCGTCAGGATTGAAGTGCCTCTTGTAGCGCCACTCGGCACCTCGGACATCACAATCGTGACGGGCAGATCATCCGTAGATCCCTTGGCATCCGACTCTGCGACAGTGAAGATTGAGATCTCGCCTGAGCCCGAGGTGTGGTGGCCGACATACCAGAACAACGCCGCCAGGCAAGGTGGGTCGCCGTCTTTGGTCACGCCCCCGCTGAGCGTCGAATGGTGGACCTGGGATGTCGACATGGGTGGGGTCAGCCTGATAGCCGACGACGGGCTATTGTTCGCGCTCGGCTACAATGAGATGAACGGGACACGATCGATTGTTCTGGCGTTCGATGCATACTCTGGCGGTCGCGTCTGGCAGAAAGACATGGGAGGCGTTTCGACCTACATCGAGTCCACACCTGTTGCGTACAGGGGCATGGTTTATGTCACATACTACGACTATCTCAACTACAAGGGATGGCTCGTCGCTCTGGATGAGTACACAGGTGAGCTGGTGTGGCGGCTCGGACAGTCCGACGGGGTTGACGTGGACTCGGCGCCGGAGCTCGTCGCCTCGGACGACGTTGTGTTCGCCAGCACGACGGACGGCAGGGTGTTCGCGGCAGATGCCCGCACGGGAGACCTGCTGTGGCAGACATTGAGCTCTGGAGCAAGGGCAGCTGGAATCACAGTCGTCGGAGGCGTTGTCTATGTCGTTTACGATTCGTACGGCACACCCTGTGCCGCCTTCGACCAGGCCACTGGGACGATGATATGGTACACCACCATCGGCGCGACTTGGCCCGCCGGTCCTGGGACCTATGCAAGAGGGGCTCTGTTCGTCGCGGTCCAGGACGGATACGTCGTTTCGCTGGACGCGGCTGACGGGACGGTCCGATGGATCAGCGAGTACTTGGGTTGGATGTATTGGAAGTCCCCCGCCTACGACGGTGAGAGGCTGTACATAGGGGGGGCGTACTTCATGAACGCCCTCGATGTGGAGACCGGCGAACTCATCTGGAGGTACTACACCCCTGGATACTGCTATATCGCCCCTGCCGCCGTGGCCAACGGCTACGTGTACTGCGCAGACTCCTACGGGTACCTGATTGCACTCGATGCTGCAACTGGTGCATATGCCTGGCACTACTACTTCGGAACGCAATTGTACAACTGCCCCGTGATATCCGAGGGGTATCTGTGGATCGCCGCTTCGGACGGCCAGCTGTGGGCGTTCAGAGGAGAGATCCCCGCGGGGATAGCCGTGAGCCCGGCATATCAGGAAGAGAGGGCTCTGCCCAACGATGTGATCGACTACGAGGTCCTGGTCAGGAACCTCGGCACGCTCCCGTATGACACGATCGATGTGACCGTAGCATCCGGTCCCTTCGGTTGGATGGTGGAGCTTCTCGCAGGAGACCATGCCACGCCCTTGGGTGACACGGACTCCGACGGGATTCCGGACACCGGACCTATTGCTCATGACGAAACGGTTAGCATAGTGGTGAGAATCACAGTCCCTGCAGGAGTACATCCTGGTGATGAGGAGCAGACCGTTGCGACCTTCACCTCCAGCAACGATCCGACAGTGTCCAGGCATGCGCGAATGGCATCCATCGTGCCTCCGCCTGGAGCCACGATCGGTCCGAGACAGTTCTTCTCCGCCGCGCCTGGGACCAACTTGAGCGCTACGCTCCAGGTCGAGAACGCGGGTCCGTTGCCCGACACCTTCGACCTGCGAGCACAGTCAGCGAGCAGCTGGACGACGGAACTGCTCGGCGAGGACGGCGCAACCCCGCTGCCAGACACAGACGGGGACGGCGTGCCCGATACTGGAGAGCTCGCGCCAAGAGGCGTGACAACCGTGACCGTCCGCATCCTCGTTCCTCCTGGCGCGCATACAGGCTCATTGGATGTTACTCACGTTTCGGCTACATCGTCGATTGACATCTCGAGGACAGCTTCGACCGCGGTCTTCGTGGAGATTACTGGCCCCCCATCAGAGGACTGGCCTACCGTCCTGCACGACAATGCGAGAACAGGCGTCGCCCCGGAAGCATTCGACCTGCCTCTCTCGCCAGTGTGGTCCATAGAGGCTTCTGGGTATCCGGTCAACTGGTATGGCGCAGTCATCAGCGAAGGCGCCGTCTACTTCACCGACGAGAGCGTGGGTGTAGGCGCTCTGGACCTTGCGACGGGCGAACCGATCTGGTACAGCCAGCTTGCTGACGCCGAGTACGGCTTCGTGGGCCCGCCCACAGTAGCCTACGGACGCGTGTATCTAGCAGCGGACGTCTTGAACGGCGTCGAGATGTACTGCCTCGACGCATCCACGGGCATGCCCCTATGGCGCAGCGGACCCTATCCTGGCACGTGGTCTACCTACACGATCCCGGTCGTGACGTCGGGCATGGTGCTGTGGTCTGTCTACGGCGAAGGCTGGCTGTACGCCAACGATGCTCTGACGGGCGAGCTGCTCTGGAGCTTCATGATGCCGACATGGTGCTCTGATGGCCCGACTTACTGGCAGGGCATGGTATACGTCGCGGACGAGTGGGGCAACGTTGCGGCCTTCGACGCCGTGACCGGGGACGTGATCTGGTGGAGTTCGGTACCTGAAGAGTACACGGTATGGTCGATCGCGTCCGTCGCCGACGGCATGCTGCTCGTCGCCGATCAGGGAGGCTATGTCACGGCATTCGATGCCCTCACGGGCGACGTTGCTTGGAGGTCGCCCAACCTCGGCCCGCCGATCTACGCATCAACGCCCATATTGGCGGAGGGGCTGGTGCTGATCCCGAATGGAAAGGCGATGTTTGCTCTCGATGCCAACGACGGCTCTTTAGTGTGGTCGAACGCGACATCAACCACTTTCACGACAGCTGGAGCTTACAACAACGGAACAGTGTTCGCGATGGGCGACGACTTCAAGCTCTACGCGTGGGACGTGCACAGTGGGAAACTCGTTATGGCGATGGATATCGGTGCGCGAAACACTCCAGGACCAATAGCCATCTCGAACGGCTACATGGTCGTGACCGACAGGTCTGGGCTGGTGATATGCCTCGGCTTCGAAGGTGTAGGGATACCAGCGCATGTCGTACTCACTCCCACCTCTGCCGACCTCGGCGTGGGCGGAGCGGCCCTGTTCACTGCGAAGTTGTACGACAGATACTTCAACGAGCTCAGCGGCTACACGTATGCCTGGGAATCCATCCATGGCCTCGGGACCGTGTTTCCAATCTCGCCCTCCGGAGACACTGCTGTGTATGTAGCTGGCGCCGTCGCCGGCGTGGACGCGATCACCGTGTCTGTCGCGGGATGTGAGGCATCCGCGCAAATCAGAATATCGCCGGGGACCGCCTACTCAATCGAGATAATCCCGTTGGAAGCTGAAGTCGCTGTGGGCGAGTCTCTGCAGTTCACGGCGGTGGTGCGAGACGCCTACGGCAACGTGATACCGGATGTGGTGGTCACTTGGAGTGCGGACGCATGGATAGGAACGATCGACGCCTCGGGACTGTTCATGGCGAGCACAGTGTCTGGCTCAGGGGCAGTGAAAGCCACATGCGGTCCCATCGTCGGAACCGCGAGCGTGAGGGTGCTGCCCGGGCCGCTCGAGTCAATCGTTGTATCGCCCTCCTCAGTCAGTGCGGAAGCGGGATCGACAATCATTGTGAGCGCCAAAGGCTATGACCAGTACGGCAACGAGATATCAGGGCTGACATTCTCATGGTCGAC
The DNA here is from genome assembly GCA_038852315.1 of Thermoplasmata archaeon. Classification (GTDB taxonomy): domain Archaea; phylum Thermoplasmatota; class Thermoplasmata; order UBA10834; family UBA10834; genus COMBO-56-21. The sequence continues at coordinate 3,797 of JAWCKF010000016.1, forward strand.
GACCATCGGGTCCGTGGCACCCTCAACGCCCGATGGAGCGTACGCAATCCTGTGTGTTGGAACCGCAACCGGCACCGGCATTGTGACCGTGCAATCGGGAGCGGTGATCCTGGACGTGCCCGTCACTGTCACCGCTGCGCCCGTTTCAACCATCGTGATCGCACCTGGCAGCGCCAGCGTGATTGTGGGGGCGACGCAGGCGTTCACCGCTACCCCTCTGGACATTTACGGCAACGTCGTGCCCGGCGTCGCCCTTGTGTGGTCTACCAGCGGCTCTATAGGCTCGATCTCTCAGGAGGGTGTGCTGACCGCGGCCACGACCGTAGCGTCGGGCATGGTGATCGTAACCGGCGGCGGAGTGTCGGCCTCGGCGCATGTCGACTTGTTACCAGGACCGCTCGCCTCGATCGTGGCGACGCCGAGCTCCGTGTCGGCACAGGTCGGGACGACCGTGATACTGAGCGCCAAAGGCTATGACCAGTACGGCAACGAGATATCAGGACTGACATTCTCATGGTCGACGACCATCGGGTCCGTGGCACCGTCTTCGACGAATGGCGACCATGCGAGCTTCGGAGCCGGTACCGCCGCGGGCTCCGGTAGTGTGACAGTCTCGGTGGGCGGCCTCTCGCTCGAGATACCGGCTGTCGTGACACCTGGACCGGTGGCGAGGATACTTCTCGAGCCGACGGCCGTATCCCTGCAGCCCGGCGCGACGCAGACTTTCTCCGCCGCTCCCGTCGACATCTTCGGCAACTCCGTTCAAGGGGTCACGGTCGTCTGGTCCGTGAGTGGTTCGATAGGGACCGTGACCCAGGCCGGTGTGCTGACTGCTGCAGAACTGACCTCGAAGGGGTCAGTCACCGCCGCTGTCGGTAGCGTGTCCGCCTCTGCCACGGTCGAGATAGTGCCAGGGCCCCTGGCGTCCATATTGCTGGAGCCGTCCAGCACATCTGGCGCCGTCGGCACCGCGGTGATCGTGACCGCGACTGGGCTTGATGCGCACGGCAACACGGTGGAGGGCGTGACCTATGATTGGGCCTGCACCGGCGCATCCTATGTGCACTCGTATCCGTCCTGGGTCGCGCTGACCTTGCCGAAGGCGGTCGGCACGGTCACTGTCACCGCCAGCAACGGCAGCGTCAGCGCGTCTGTCACCATAACGGCGGTGGCTGGTGACATAGAAGCCATAACGCTCTCTCCATCGAGCGGCAGCGTCGCTGCAGGCGGGACGCTGTCCTTCTCCGCCCAGGCGAGGGACATCTACGGAAACGTGATATCGGGCGCCGCGATATCCTGGTCCACCGACGCAGGCTCGATCACACAGACGGGCGTGCTGACGGCTCCGACAGCCGTCGGCGTGGTTGTGGTGACCGCAGCATCCGGCAGCGTGAGCGCTTCCGCGACTGTCACAATCGTCCCAGCTACGCTGGACCGCATAGCCGTGACGCCGACGACCATAAGCCTGAGGACCGGAGAAGGTGCGAACCTCCAGGTTATGGCTCATGATCAGTATGGTAACGAGATACACGGGCTCGAGATGACCTGGACCACAACCATAGGCTCTTTGGATGTCAGCGTGGATGGTTATTCGGCCGCATTCTCCACGGGCGAGAGGGCGGGCTCGGGCACGATAACGGTGAACTGCGGTGGCAAGAACGCGACAGTCGACGTCACCATCAGCGAGGCCTCGCTCCCTATGGGCAGACAGCTGGCCCAGCCGCTGTCGATCGGATTCCTCGCGCTTGCGGTCGTCCTCGCCATCCTTCTGATGTACACTCTGGTGAGGCAGCGGGGAAAGGGCGGAGCACCTGAGATGGGCGGATCCGGAAGTCAGGAGTGAGAAACCAGGGGGCGCACGCCCCCGCCTTTACTTTATCTTCCACCGTCTATGAGATTGTGTGCGGACTGTGACACACGCCGTTCCTTGACCAGCAGGGAGACCATGCACACTGTGAACAGGCCCAATCCTCCGGAAACGAAGAAGGGTATCATGGTGCCGTCTATGGGCGAGGGCGTACCTATATCCCGGCCGTAGTAGACGTCTATGAGTATCCCCCCTACGGGCGAGCCGATGACCGATCCGAGGTTAGCCATGGACTCGAGCATGCCTATCAGCCTGCCCCTCACCGCCTCCGGGACGGTATCGGCCTGAAGCGCCCTGAGCGCCGGGCTCGCCACTTGGAACGCCACGCTCCTCATCGACATGAAGATGATCACTACCCACAGTGTCCGGCCGAACGGTATCAGGATTATGCCGGCGAATGAGAGCACGCTGCCCAATACGAAAAGCCGCTTCCTGCCGACCCGGTCGGACAGGCGCCCGGAAGGATAGGCAACCAGCGCTCCGAAACCCATGGCTATGCCCACCACTATCGCTGTGAGGTCTGCATCGATCCCAAACCTGAGAGGGAGATAGTATGCCATGAGAGGACCGATGCTGGCGAAGGCGAACCCCTCCATCACAGCGTTCGCATACAGTACCCGCAGGTTCGTGATGCCCGGCTTGTCCATCCCCTCGGGCCTCATCAGCTCCCTGAAGCTCAGTCTGGGCCTCGATGGATTGGTCGGCCTCATCTCCACGACCCTTGCCCACACCATAACAGCGCCCGCGAGCGCTATCACCGCTGTGAAATAGAACGGGAACTTGAAGCTCGCCTCCTCCGAGAGCCCGAGGTACTTGTCCGCAGTGAAATAGAGCGCACCTCCAACGAACGGCCCGATGACCATCCCGAGGTTGGACGCCATCACAACCTTGCCCAAGGAAGCGCCGCGGTTCCTCGGGGAGCACGAGTCTATGACGAGCGCCTCGCTCACGGGCCACACCATGGCACTCGCCACTCCTTGGAAGCCACGGACGAATATGAGCCCAAACCAATCCTCGGGCACCGTGAAAAGGACTGCGAGGAGTGCGTAGAGGAACGCACCTACGAGTATCAGCTTCTTCCTGCCGATCTTGTCCGAGAGGTTGCCGAAGGCCGTCGCGAGCAGCGCCCTAGTCAGCACGAACGAGGAGAACAGTATGCCTACCTCGAAGGCGCCGCCCCCGAGGAGCTTCACGTACTGCGGGAACAGCGGCATTATCAGTCCGAATCCCAGGCTTATGATCATGTCGAGGGTCGCAAGATAGTTGACGTTCCGCCTCGCGACACTCTCATCCGGCAGACACGAGCTCAAGCGATCCTGCCTCTGGTGCGCGCTCAGCCGAACATATCGGTTCCGGCGCGAAGGTTTTTCAGTATGATGGGTACCAGCGCCCTGTCAGTCGCTCTCATGCCGCAGTCAGGGTGCGTGAACGCGATGTTCTCGCGGCCGACCCTCGCTGCGATGTCTGCCAGCCTGGAGGCTACGGTCTGGGGGCTGTCGACCTGTGCTTGTGACATGGGGGTCACCGATATGCATCCTGCTCCCAGCCGCATACCTGAATCCTCGAAATCCCTTCTGAACATATGCTCGATGTTGGGCATCTCCACCCTGCCCGCGAAAGCGAAGCTCAGCACAGAGACGTTCTCCAGACGCAGCAGATGCTCGACCACGCCGAATTTGCCTATGAAGCCGCACACATGGACTGTCACCATCTCCCTGGGCAGGCCGTCAGCGACGACGTCCAAGAGCTCGACTCTCGTCTTGAGGTCCTTGTATCCTTGAGACAGGAACGGTTCGTCGATCTGAACGCTCGCCCCCCTGTCTGTTATCGCCTTGGCTATAGGTGCCAGCGACTGAGCGATGTCCTCGTACATCCTGAAATCGAGCAGACTCCTGTAATAGGACTTTATCTTCCTGCTCCCGCAGGTCATCCCCAACGTCGTGGGACCCGTTATAGCTACCTTCACCTTTAGCCCTGGATGCTTACTCAGTATATAGTCGAGGTCCTGGACTTTCGAAAACTCGTCTGGATGCCCCCTCAGGGCTATCCTGCCGAGGACCACGGGCGCTCCGTCCTCCGTGCCGAGCCCTTCGAACGCCTCGGCGAAGTACGAGACCATGTCAGCCCTCTGCTCGCCGTCCGTGATGATGTCCATGCCACTCTCCACCTGAAGCTGAACGGCGAGGTCGATTGCCCTGTGCAGGTCCGGATCGAGCCTGCCGAGGCTGCCAATGGTGGTCGTTGGCAGAGGTGCCATAGCTCTTCGGAGGAGAAGGTTACGACATATAAGCCTTTTCGAGCGCCAACTGACGACAAGTGTTATGGCTGGCAACGCCCGTTCAGGACGCGTGAAGCTGATAGTCACATCGTCGGACGACCCCGCATCGATGAACATCCGGGCGAGGCTGCTGGAACGTTCCGGCTGGTCGGAGAAAGAGGTCTTCGGAGGCCACCCAGTGATGGCGAAGGACGACTTCCGGATGGTGCTTGTCGACAGGATACACCTCGAGGAGGACTACGTGGACAGGTCCTTCCGGGAAGCGACCGGAGAGGCCCCCGAAGCTGTCATATTCGCCTCCCGCCACAGGGCAGAATCAAGGATCCCAACCCTGACTGTCCATCCCATCGGGAACTACTCCGCGGCCGACTTCGGAGGACTTCCTCGCACGCTCTGTCCCGCCGCTCCACATCTCATGACAGCGGCCCTCAGAGAGCTTCACAAGAACGCGAAGGGGCTCGGATTCAACGTGTCCTTCGAGACCACGCATCACGGCCCCAGCACGGAATCGCCTACATTCTACATCGAGATAGGAAGCTACGAGGAGCTCTGGACGAGGGAAGACGCGGCCGATGCTGTCGCTGAGTCGATACTCACCGCGACCCCTAGAGAAAGCCCTGTCGTCGTGTGCGTCGGGGGCGGTCACTACGCGCCCAGGTTCACCGACGTGGCCCTTTCGCGGGATGTGTCCATCGGCCACATGGCTGCGAACTACGCTCTCGAAAGCCTCGACGACGAGATGATCGCACAGATGTCATCCAAGAGCGCAGGGGCAAGGAAAGTGTACTTCCACAGGAAGGGCATGCCCAAACCTGCATACAGAGAGCTAAGTGAGAGATTCACAAGACTGGGATTTGAGGAGGTCAGCAGCGCTGACCTAGCGGAACTCATCTGATCTCCGGCGCGTGCGTATCATGCGGCTTCAAAGAGTCGGAGGGTCCTGCCACAGGCGTGGTCTCAAGACACGAGCGTGCCCTTGAACTTCTTGCCTTCGACAGCGTCCCTGAGGTTCTTGAGGTCCCTTCCATCGACGATCATCAACGGCATCTTCGACCTCTCGAGCACATGCGCACCCACGGAATCGAAAACCGTGTTTGGTCCAGCGGTGTGGGGTGTCCTTGAAATCAGTGCTATGAGCTCTCTGTGGGACATCTTCGGTATCAGCTCCGCTGCTGGATCCTTCTTGGGGTCCGCAGTGAAGGCACCCGGGACCGAGGTCGCGTTCACCAGCCTCACAGCACGGACGCGCTCCGCCAGAAGTGCGGAGACTGCGTCTGTCGTTATGCCTGGACTGACGCCCCCCATCACGACTATCGAGTGCGTCCTGCCGAGCTGTACCGCCTCTTCGTAGTTCCTCGCAGGGGAGTGGTTGACTCGCTCTCCGAGAACCGCTATCAGCAGGCGCGCGTTCAGCCGCGTGACCTCGATGCCCATCTCATCGAGATAGCTCTCATCCGCTCCCAACGCCCTGCCCGCCGTGATGTACTGCCTCGCGATCTTCCCGCCGCCGGTCACCACATACAGCCTGTACTTCCCAGAAAGCCCCAGGAGGACCTTCGCGAGCGCGCGTATGTAGGCGGTGTCAGGGCCGTCATCCCCTATCAGCACCGAGCCGCCCAGTGACAGGACAACGGTTTCCATCCTGGTCAACCTTTATAATGACGAACACTCTAACCCGTACAAAAAGCTTCGGACACGGTTCCAGATGACCGAACTGACCGACCTCCAGAAGTACGAGTTCCGGAGGAGCCTCGAAGAGGTCAAGAAGCTCTCGGGCAGGGGCACGGAATTGATTTCGCTGTATGTGCCCCCGTCGAGGCAGATCTCAGACGTCGCGAACTACCTCAGGAACGAGTACTCGCAATCATCGAACATCAAGTCGTCTAGCACTCGCAAGAACGTTCAGGCGGCGATATCATCCATCCTGTCTAGGCTCAAGAACTTCAAAACGCCTCCAGAGAACGGGCTCGTGTTCTTCGTGGGACACCGCTCGATCGGTGCCGACCAGACGGACATGGTGCAGTACGTACTCGAGCCTCCTGAGCCCGTGCCCACCTTCATCTACAGGTGTGACTCCCAGTTCTTCACCGAGCCGCTCGAGGCGATGCTGGAGCAGAAGGAGAAGTACGGACTCATAGTCCTCGACAGGAGCGAGGCCACGATAGGCATCCTGAACGGCAAGCGGATAATCCCCATAAAGAACATGCAGTCTCTGGTCCCGAGCAAGCATGGCAGGGGCGGACAGTCGGCTCGCAGGTTCGAGCGACTGATAGAGATCGCCGCGCACGAATACTACAAGAAGGTCGCCGATGTGGCTGCAGAAGCGTTCCTGCCGCAGAAAGACCTGAAGGGCATACTCGTGGGAGGGCCGGGGCCGACGAAGGACTACTTCGTCAAGAGCGACTACCTGCACTACGAGCTTCAGAAGAAGGTGATAGACACCTTCGACACAGGCTACACGGACGAGTACGGGCTGAGAGAACTGGTGGAGAAGTCCCGGGAGGCGCTTAAAGACCTCGACCTCATGAGGGAGAAGAACATAATGCAGAGGCTGTTCGAGGAGATACGCAAGCCGGATGGGGGGCTCGCCGTTTACGGTGAGGAGCAGGTCAAGAACGCGCTGATGATAGGCGCCGTCGACACGCTCATAATCTCAGAGGATGTCAGGAGGGTCAAGCTCGGCCTCACCTGCCCCTCTTGCGGAGAGAAGAGGGAGGCGCTGGCAAAGGACTCCGCAGAGGAGGTCAAGTGCGAGAAGTGCGGTGCGGTGATGAAGGTTGACACCGTGGACGACCTCGTGGGCGAGCTGCACAAACTCGCGGAGGCGAACAACACCAAGGTGGAGTTCGTGTCGGGGGAGAGCGAAGAGGGCGGGCTCCTCCTCAAGGCCTTCGGTGGCATCGCTGGCATACTCAGGTTCAGGGTGAACTGATGGCAGGGGATGCGTACCAAGAATTCAAGCGAGAGGCTGCGAGGTTGGTTTCGGACGCCCTCAGGACGGTGGGGGCGGATGTGGCTGTGGTCTTGGACAAGGCGCCCCCTGGCATGGGAGACCTGGCTTTCCCCTGCTTCCCGCTCGCCAAGAGCCTCAGGCGGGCGCCCGAGGCCATCGCGAGGGACATCGCCTCGGCTGCGAGGCCCGGCGAGCTCGTTGAGAAGGTGGAGGCGAGGGGCGGCTACGTGAACTTCACTGTCAAGTTCGACAGGCTCGCCCAAGATGCGATCGCCTCGGCTCTGTCCAGGAAGGATGCTTACGGCAGCCCCGACACGAAGAAAGGCATAAGGGTCCTCGTGGAGCACACCAGCGTCAACCCGACAGGACCTATCCATGTCGGCAGAGCGAGGAATCCGATAATAGGTGACACGCTCGCTAGGATACTCAGACGCGCTGGGTACGACGTCACGACCGAGTTCTACGTGAACGATGTCGGCCGCCAGGTCGTCACGATGACCTGGGGTGTGAAGAACATACGCGTGGACAAGGTGCCCGAGAGGGACAAGGACGACTACAGGTATGTGCTGCACTACCAGGCGGCGAGCCAGCGACTTGAGGAGAACCCCGAGCTGGAGAAGGAGATAGACGAGATGCTCTACAGGCTCGAGCACGGAGATCCCGAGACCGTAAGGCTGACCAGGGAGACCTGCGAGAGAGTATTGGCGGCGATAACCGAGAGCCTCAGGCGACTCAACATAACGATAGACAGGTTCACATGGGAGTCCAAGTTCGTAGCTGACGGGAGCGTCGACAGAGTCATATCGAAACTGAAGCAGTCCGAGTACTCCCACGAGAAGGACGGGGCGTACTACCTCGAGCTGGAGAGCTTCGGCATAGCCGGGAGGGAGACCAAATGGTTCTACACGCGCTCAGACGGCACATCCGTGTACACCACCAGAGACCTCGCATACCACATGGACAAGTTCACCAGGACGGACATCGCCATCAACATCCTGGGCGAGGACCATAAGCTCGCGATGCAGCAGCTGGCCGCGGCTTTGTCTATAATGGGCGTCGACAAGAAGCCGGAGATAGTCTACTACGCCTTCGTATCACTGCCCGAGGGCAAGATGTCGACCCGCAAGGGAAGAGTGGTCAACCTGGACGACCTGATTGACGAGGCAGTGGAGCTGGCATACGAGGAGGTCAGGAAGCGCAGGACGGACCTGCCCGAACAGAGGATGAGGGAGATAGCACGGGTCGTGGGCATCGGGGCGCTCAGGTACAACATCGCGCGGGTTCAGGCGGAGAAGCAGATAGTCTTCAAGTGGGAGGAGGCGCTCAACTTCGAGGGCAGCAGTGCACCCTTCATACAATACGCGCACGCACGCGCGTGCTCAATCCTCGACAAGGCAGGAGAGTGGAATAGGGGGGAGTTCGATGCGAGCCTGCTCGCGACGGACTACGAGAAGGACCTCGTGAAGATCATCGCGAGCTTCCCCGCGACCGTCGCTGAATGCGCCGAGTTCAGAAAGACCCATGTGGTGGCCATCTACGCCCAGGAGCTGGCGGCTCAGTTCAACCAGTTCTACAGGTACGTCCCGGTGCTGAGGGCGGAGGGGAGGATCAGGAACTCACGTCTTGCGCTGGTGGAGGCCACCATGTGGACCCTCAGGAACGCGCTGGACTGCCTCGGCATAGAGGCCCCCGAGGAGATGTGAGGAGAAGCTCACAACCTCAGGTTCCATTCGTCTTTCCCATAGCGTTCCGTTACAAGCTTCTCCGCCAACGCCACCTCTGTCTGGGTGAGCTCGGAGCTTTCGAACCTGACTCCGAACGTTTCGCTCAGCTCGAACGCGATGGCGCCTTTGACAAGATCCATATCAGGCGCCCGGCCGAGCAGCGAAGCCAAGGTCGTCACCCGTTCCGAAGGCCTCCTTAGGCCGCTCGATCTTGGGACTCTGAGAACCGCATCCATGGTCGCAAGGTCGGTGTCGACTATGACGGTGCCGTGCTGGAGCACACTTCCTCCATGTCTCAGCTGGGCGTTCCCCGAGATCTTCCGGCCGCCGACCTCTACATCGTTAGGTGGACGATAGACTGCTTCTAAACCGAACGACGAAACCGCCCTCGCTATCGCGGTGCAGATGAGTCTGAAAGAATCGACGATCTCGCCCGGAAGATCCTTCTGCCCGAAGACCAACCCATATATCAGCACCCCAGGATCGGTGTATATGGAGCTGCCGCCAGAACGCCTCCTGACCAAAGCCACTCCGCGGCGCCTGCACTCATCGATATCGACGGACTCAGAGACCTTCTGAAAGTAGCCTATAGACACGGTCGGCGAGGATCGCCTGTAGAAGTGCAGCGTGCCGTACGCGGACTCCGGCGGATGTGCTATGAGTATGGCCTCGTCGATCGCAGCTGACTCCGCAGGAGCAACGACCCCGCTATCCACAAGGCGCCACGCGCGCGTCATCGTAGCTACCAATCACAGGATGAGGAAAGATCAAGTTAAGGAGTTTACTGGGTTTTCAAGGAGGCGGGGCTAGAGCTCCTCCTCCTGCTCACCACCAGCCTTTTCCTTCTCCTTCTTCTCGCGCCTCGGACCCTTCTTCTCGCGTCTCGCGAGCCTCCGGCTGAAGTAGATGGCGAGCGGCAACAGCACGATCACTGCCAGGACACCGAGCCAGAGTGCCCACTCCTTCCAAGCCGCTGGGTTGACCTGCAGCCTGTCGTCGTCACCGACAGTGTAGGAATACGGCCTAAGCTGGTTGTCGCTGGTGACGTTCACCCTGATTGTGTATGTGCCCTTGCTGCTGGGCGAGTACGGGAACTTCGCGAGCACCGTCTGTCCAGGCTGTATGACGGTGACAACGCTGTTGTTTAGCGTGAACGTGCTCCACGTGCCTATCGCCTTCTGCTTCCCGTCCGCCTCTATGATGTAGAAGCTCAGGACGACGTTGGTGGCGTTCACGCTTCCCTTGTTCGTGAGGTTGACCATAATGTAGCCCGTCCTGTCCTCCACCCACGGACTCTCGGGGTCGTACCACACGCTATCCACCTGCACGCTCGGCCTCGGGCCTGAAATCACGATCACCAGCTTGTTCTCGATCTTGTAGTTGCCGGAGGTGTCGGACACGTTCAGCCGGACCGTGAAGCTGCCTGTCTTCGTGTAGTTGTGCGTGACGTTGTAGGCCCCCTCTGCACCTGTGCCGTTCAGCCAGGAGTTGTCTCCGAAATCCCACGAGAAGTACAGCTCGTCTCTCGAGTCGACGTTGTCGTAGGTGTCGTTGGCGGAGAAGATGACTGTGGTGTTCTCCATTATCGTGTCGCCCCACGTCGCGTTCTTGAAGACATATATCACAGTGGGCGCAGAGGTGTCGTTCACCTTCACGATCAAGGTTGTGTTCGCCCAGTTGCCCACGACGTCAGTGACGTTGAGCACCACGGTGTACGTCCCCGAACGCTCGTACGAATGGGACACGTTCTGCTCGTTGGCCGTCCACGGTATCTCGCTGGACTTGTTTCCGTCGCCCCACTCGAACTGGACATGGTCTATCACGCCCAGACGGTCGCCGGCGACAACTGCATCGTCAACGGAGGATGTCGCGTTGAAGTACACCAACTCGCGCTGATCCACTGCTATGGAGTTGCTGACCGGGTCGACGGGTTTGTCCTTCACGGTTATGACGGGCGTCGGTGCAAGACCATCACATGTCACATTGATCTCGGTCCAGTTGGTGAGTCCGGCGACATCCGTCACAGTGAGGTTGACGACCACGCTGGCTGCAGTCACATACTTGTGGACCACAGATTGCTCCCGAGTCACCACATCCGGTGAACCGTCACCGAACCTCCACGTGAACGTCAATGGGTTGCCGTTCGGGTCCTCCGACTCGCTGGCCTTCAGCGTCACGTTCTTCCCGACGGCCACGATGTAGCGCGTGACATTGCCGTCATCCATCACAGCGTAGGCATAGTCAGGATCCTCGACCGAGGCGCCGGCCGAGGGCTTGACCGACTTCTCGAACATCAGCGTCACTGTCTCGGTCACGCCGCTTATCGAAGTCGATGGATCTATCGAGACCGTCGTGTAGCCCCTGACGGTCACCTGACTGGTGCTGCTGTTGGCCACCAGCTCGTAGCTCCCAGGCAGGGCGATGGCGTACTTCCGATCCACCGAGCTCGTGTCGTATCTCACGTACGCAGCAGAGGAGTAACTCGGGGCACCCACATCCAGTCCGCTGCCAGAGATAGGGGCATACCCGCATGTGCAAGAGTACCTGACGCCCGACATGTCGGTCACAGGGGCGTTGGCAGCCAGGCCGCTGACCGTTACGGTGCTCGCGCCTGCCTTGTATGCGGTGCCGTTCACCGTCAACAGCCCGTGCGATGACGGATACGGGGAGCCGAAACTCTGGACCTTGGTGATGAACATCGATATCTCGTCCGCCTCCAGGACGCCGTCACCGTCGCCGAGCACGAGATCGATCTGCGCCCTAAGGCTGCCCATGTCCGCGTACCGCAGGCCAGGGCAGGCATCGTCGTACGACCACATAGTGGTCACTGAGAGCGAGAATGCGTTGAAGTTAGAGCCGTAAGTGAGGTTCGTGTACTCCACGCGCTGTGTCTGCGCAGCGAGCTGCGGTATCGATAGCGCGACGTTGCTCGAGACCACGCTTACGCTTGTGACGTATGCGGAAGCGTCATCAGCGTCGACCACGAGCGTGAAGTTCCCGGGATAGGCGTCGAAGGCCACGTAGCTCCCGACGCTCTTCAACACCCTAACCACGCCGGGGACCGTGTTATCTTTGTTGATCAAATACGCCACAACGTTGTGAGCGGGGCCGTTCGCGTCGGAGGCGAAACCTGTCACCCTGAGCGATGGGGACATCGATATGTTCCTCCAACCCGGTCCCGTCACAGTGACGCTCTCGAGATATGTTGCCAGGCCAGTCTTCATCACTACGAGCAGGTAATCGACCGACGTCCCGAACATGTTGAACACAGCCCTGCCCTCAGAGTTGGTCAGCTTGGTGGCAACGAACTCCATCGCGCTGGGGTTGTAGAACCCCACCAGCGCATTCATCACGGGGTTCGGTCCCTGCCTGACTGAGACGTTCCACTCATATCCCTTGTAAGGGAACGCCTCTAACTCGATTGGGGGGACTGTATAGTTGCTGAAGCCGTCGAACGCGAATTCGGCGGCGGTGAGCTTGTCGTAATGGTTCGGGGCTACCACATCGACCCTGTAGTATCCTGAGGGAGCGTTCGTGACGACATATGAGCTCCTGGCCGCGTTGTAGGTGGCAGCTATCACATCGCCGGTGTACACGTTCGTCAGGTTCACCCACGCGTCAGTGACGGCAATCCCGCTCGATCCTACCGGGATGTAGATGTTCTTCTGCGTCGGCGCCTGCGCCCCTCCCGTGGGCGCAAGCGCGCCCAGCAGCGAGAGCGTCATCACCAGCACAAGAAAACTGGCTGATAGCTTGCTCCATAGGTTCTCATTCATGCGCTTTTCCCCCTTAGTCCCAGGGAATCGAAACCGTGACCCCCTATGAGAAAAAGGTATTCCGGCGAATAGATTGCCCCTTTATAAGCTTTGGGCATCGGGGTGGGCGGGCAATGAGCATGCCAGTCAGCGCAATCCAGCTTGTCTTATCATAGATCAGGTCACTATCTTCTTGATCTGCCCCGTTTCGATGGCCCGTCGGATCTCGACAGCCAGCCTCCTGCCCGTGCTCATGTTGGTCCGCCATAGCGTGTTCCCGTACGGGTGCCCCACCCACATGTGGACGTTGGTGCCGCCCCCGACCCTCGGAGCTACATCGTATATGTAGAACCTCAAGTCCTTGTCTACGCACGTCTGCAGGCAGAAAGGGCCGATTATCCCCGGCGGGAAGTGTTCCTGGACTGCTTTCACGTACTTCTCTGCCAGGTCGAACGCACCCTCCAAGAGCGACTCCCTCATCGTCGCCGAGTTATGCCCGCATACCGTGTACTCGGGCGTCGCCTGGGCACCCTCGAGCGTGAGTTGCTGCACCGCCGGCAGCCTGACGTGGCCGTCGAGCGATGTCTCGAACCGCCAGTCGACTCCCAGCAGCTCTATCCGCTCCATCCTGGACTCGAGGGGCGAGTAGAAGAAGTCCAGGTTGAATACGGGGCCTATGATGTACTCTTCTATCCTCGCAGACGCGAGGTCCTCTTCAGTTATGACGTTCTGGAAGATCAAGTCTCGGGATTTTTTTCTGAACTCCTGATAGGATGCGGCCGTGAAGAAACCCCGTTCGAGCTTCTTGACCTTGTGGTGGAGCTTCACTATCACCAGACCCGTGATGTCTTTGGGGTCCTCGATCCTCTTCGGGAACGGTAGCCCGGCCCTCTCGAGCAGCCAATAGTAGTCCTTCTCCTCTCCTCGCTCCTCTGTCCTCAGCAGTGCCCTCGAGCCGACCAGAGGCACGGCAAAATCCTCCTCTATCTCCCTCAGGTCGATGTATGATGTGAACGACCTGTTCGGGACGAACAGAACATTCTCCCTCCTGAGGCGTTCCTGATACTCCGGCGCCATCATCTCCTTGAATCTCTTCAGCGTCCAGCACTCGTCTACGACGCCCCTTATCACTTTGCCGTGTGCGTCCCGCTGGCATCTGAAGTATCTCGAGTATGTCTTGTCCCTCCCCTCCTGACATATCCCGAGCGTCCGGAAACCCTCCTCCACCGCTCCGTCGCAGACGTCCAGCGCGGAGTGGGATGCTACCATGCCTATCTTGGCCTTCCTCAGATCGTATCTGTCGACTATCTCGAAGATCCTCTCCCTGTCCATCATATGCCCGCCCCCGCGTGGTGATTGGGATTGGCGTATATTACTGATTACTGTGGGGTCTGTGGGTTGTGTGTCCGGGCTTTCCGGACTTCTGCTGGCGGCGTCATGAGCAGCTCGTCAAGCCTTATGCCCAGCTGAGTGTAGACCGTTCTGAAGCCGAACCGTTCGTAGAGCCGCCTGGCCCTCGGATAGCTCGTGTGCAGGTACACCGACGAAACCCTGCCTGCGAGCGATGTGAGCGCACACCTCATCAGTTCCGCGCCCAGGCCTTGACCCTGCATCGCAGGCGTCACGTATATGTCGTAGATGAGCCCCGCATCCCCCTCAACTCTGGTTATCACAAAGCCCCCATCGACAACAAACATCTGGTAGTTGGGGTCTGACCTGAACCTCCGCAGCCTCAGCCTCGCCTGCATCATCGATTCATCGTAGTACTCGGAGAAGAGTCTGACGATCAAGGCCTTGTTGGAGCGAGAGACGCGCTCGACGTTGTGGTCGTAGGCCCTGGGATTGTCGAGAGCCATCCTCCGCATTGTGATTGGGTTGAACCGCCTGACAAACCTGCCCATGTTCATGGAGAACACTGCCCACGATTTCCCTGCCGAAGCCAGGAACCTTACCAGCGCGTCTGCAGCGACGGTGAGGTCTTCGGCCGAATAGCCGATCAACATGCCTGTCCGGCGCTCCTCCTCGAAGATGACCCTGGCGCTGTCCCCTTCGTCGGAATAGAACGCCCAGGCGTTCCTGCCCCCAACATCGACGCATATGCCCTGCCACGAATGCGTGTTCGTGAGCTCGGGCTTGGAGCCCTCACTGTCTATGAGGCCGTCGTCGAGGGGGACATCGTAAGTCGTGACCATGGAACATCGGGCAGGCACAGATCGGCTGACGGCGGGCATCACATTCCATCCGACCCTTGAAAGCGACCGCCTGAGAAGACCCTTCTTCGAGTCCTGGATGAGTATCCTCTCGTACGGCCGCCTGCAAAGCTCAGCGCTGAGGCGTGCTGCGCCATCCGCTGAGAGCTTGGGGTTCCGAGGCGAGAACCTGAGGAAGCCCCTCGCGAGGCTTTCGCCTATCGGCTCGAGCTCGATTGACAGAGCGCCTTCGGGCACGCGGACGACGACTATGTCCTCCCTTGCGAACTCGCTCGTCTGGCAGTCCTTTGGACGCTCAGAAGAAATAGAAGCCAACGCCGTACTCCTTCGCGCACTTTGCCATTGCCTCGAGCCTGTTGAGAGTGCCCTCGATCCTCCGAACGATCATCTTGCCCTCGGCCGGAGCCTTGTCGCGTAGCGTCTTCACCTCTCTCAGCAGCTCATCGGCATCTTTCGGACTGAAGACCCTCTTCGTTTCTGCGGCCTGGTTCACGTTCGCCAAGATGTTCAGACCGTACTTCTTGGCGAGTTCCGGTACCGGCGATCCACTCGGCCCGAAGTTCCCGACGCAACCCTTCTTGTTGTCCCAGGATAATCCGCACTTGCCGCATGTCGCGTACATCTCATCGAATTCTAGTAGGTCCCATTCTGTCACCGTGTTCTCCTTTTTCGCGGCCGAGACGAGGTCTTTGACCTCTGGTTGTGGGACCTTCTCCACGAGTACCCATTTCGTCTTCAGTTCCTTCACGAAAGGTGCGAGGGCTTTTTGCGCTTCGGGGTCCTTCACCTTCTCGAGATAGAGTTCGTCCCCTTCGACCTTGACCCTCATCTTCTTCAGCATCGCATCGACCTTGTCCCTGCCGAGTTTGGCCGCCGCGGCCTTCAGGTCCACAATCCTCTCGACCTCGACGTACTTGTCCCATCTGCCAGGGTTTTCGAGGAAGACCTTGACGGTCGATAGCTTCTTTCCCTTGCACAGCGCCTTGTCTGACTCGAGTTCCGTGATCGCCATGTTTATGCCCATCAGCACACCTCGGACACGAATCGACAGCTTGGTAACCCGAATAATACTTTTCGGGGCGACCCCGCGCGCGAGCGGGCGCGTGTTCACGTCCTGCACAAAGACAATAAGCGTAGTGCTTTGCGTTCTCACGTAGATTAATGTACTAGTTCAGAATCCCGAAAGCGAAGTAAAGTAGCCGCATGCGCGTCCGCGCGGGCCCACAGGAGGAGAGGCAATGTCGAAGGCTTCTTTGGAGGTGTTGTCGAGAGACGAGATTGAGCTAATCCACGGAACCTCGCTCAGGATACTGTCGGATGTTGGCTTCAAGGTCGAGAGCCCCGCCGTTGTCGAGATGCTGAGGAATGCAGGAGCGCGGGTCCGGGACGACGGCGTCACCGTACACATCGACGAGCGGCTCGTCTCGGAGGCGCTCAGAACTGTGCCGAGGAGCATCAGGATATGCTCGAGGTCGGGAAGGGATCACACGATACCCAACGAAGATGTCCAGCTGATGTCGACGGATGGGCAGCCCGCGGCGATATTCGATGTTGAGACGGGCTCGAGAAGACCGTCCACCCTCAAAGACGCGACAGACCTCGCCGTGCTTGCTGACGCACTCTCAGAGGTTGATTTCATCTGGCCGCCGGTAGTAGCCACGGACATGCCTCCTGCGAAATCATCCTACTACGAGTTCCTAGTGAGCATAGCGAACTCTGGTAAGCATATCCAGCACGCGGCCGCGTCCGAGGACGAGGCGAGGTTCCAGATCGAGGTCGCGTCGGCCATAATGGGTTCTCGGGATGAGCTGAGGGAGAGGCCTATCATTTCCGACGTGTGCACACCCATCTCCCCACTGCGGTACGACAAGGGCGAGGTGGAGGGGATGGTGCTGCTTGCCCGCCACGGCATCCCCATCGTCCAGCTCTCTATGGGCATCGCAGGGACTGTCACACCAGCCTCCGTTGCCGGCACGCTTGCCGTTGTCAACGCAGAGAACCTCTTCGGGCTGACGCTCACGCAGGTCGCAGCCCCCGGAGCGCCCTCGATATACTCTTCGTTCTCCGGCGTCGCCGACCTGAGATCGGGAGTGTTCCTGTGCGGGACGCCCGAAGCGGTGCTCATGGACGTCGGAGCCATTCAGATGGCCAAGAGCTACGGTCTGCCCTCATGCGCGGGCGGACCAGCAAACGCCGCGAGGAGTCTCTCGGTAGAGGCGGGCTACCAGACCGCGATGACTGCCATGGCCTCGCTCCTAGCAGGGGCCGACCTGATGGTCGGACTCGGCGGTCTGGACAGATCTGGCATGATCTCGTACGAGAAGCTCGTGATGGACTGCGAACTATGGCGTTGGCTGAAGAGGCTGCGCTCCGGGATAGGTGTTGATGGCGCATCGCTCGGCTTCGATGCCGTGAGGCGTCAGGGTCCTGGCGGAACCTTCCTTTCGGACCCACATACGCTCATGTACATGCGCAGGGACATAATGATCCCTCAGGTGACTTCGTATCATGCGCCAGGCGACCCTGACCGGGGCAGGGACGAGCTCCTGGAGCATGCGAGGAAGAGGGTCAAGGAAATACTGTCGACTCACAAGCCTCCACTGCTCGAAAGGGAGGTCGCTACCATGGTGGGAGCGATAGCAAAGAGGTACGGCATAGTGCACAATGATGGGAGCCAGGTCTTCCGGCACCGGTGAGCGTCTCAACCACGTCTCTTGAACAGCCTCTCGAGGTCCTCGGAGGTCAGCGTAATCATCGTGGGCCTCCCATGCTCGCAAGTGTATGGGCTCTTCGTGCTCATCAGGTCGGATATCAGCTGCGTCATCTGCCTATGGGAAAGTGGTTCGCCTGCCCGGATCGCAGTGTGACATGCGACCTTCCAGATGACGTCCAGCCCGGGCCGCCGCTCCTTGCCAGCAGCACCCAGCTCGCTCAAGATGTTCCTGAGCGCGGACTCCCCCTGGGCCACGCCGAGAACTGTCGGTATCGAGCGCAGTGCGAATGCGCCTCTTCCGAAGGGTTCTGCTCTGAACCCCGCGCTCTCTATCACCTCCCTGTTCTCCTCGAGCGTGCGCTGCTCGGCGGCCGTGAGATTGATGACGAGTGGAGTGAGCAGAGTCTGCGATACCTCCCTGCCCGATTCAATGGCCTCGATTATCCTCTCATACACAACCCTCTCTGACGCAGCGTGCTGATCGATCAGAAGCAGATTGCCCGATGACTCCGCGAGTATGTAGGTCGACATGATCTGCGCGAGGGGCACTACAAGGGGCTTATCCCCCGTCTCCCCGACCTTCTCCTCTGGCTCGAGCACGCTCTGAATCGCTTGAACGTGCTCGTCAGCGGATTTCGGAGGGCCCGGGATGAAGGATTCGGAGAACCTGGTCAGGTCGTACTTGAAGGAGAGGTCCTCGCTGTCCAAAGCCCTCGTGACGCTGAGCTCCACTAGCTCCATCACCTTTCTTTCGTCTGCGAACCGCACCTCCCGCTTAGCAGGATGGACGTTCACGTCTACCAGCGAGCCCTCGACGAAAAGTCGGACCACACCCACAGGATATCTGTCCTTCATCAGCTTCGAACCGTAAGCACCCACGACTGCGGAAACGAGCCGCGGGCTGCGGACCGGACGGTCGTTGACGAACATCCTCAGCTCGGATGGAGCCGACCTTGTGTGCTCCAGCCTTGCAACATACGCCTCTGCCCTGATCCCCTCGGCTTCAGCCTCACCGAAGGCCATGCTCTCAGCTACACGGGGACCGAAGGCCGTGGCAAGAGAGCCCTTCATGCCTTCTGCTGGCGAATGGACAAGCTCGAGGTCCCCATCAGAAGCGAACGAGAACGCAAGACCCGGCCTCGACAACATGTAGCTCACGACAGTCTCCCTGCAGTGGGCGAGTTCCACGCGGGTCGACCTCATGGACTTCTTCCTGGCCGGGACGTTGAAGAACAAATCCTCAACGACCACCTCGGTGCCCGGCGCGCAGCCTACGGGGCCCACCGAAACCATCCTCCCGCCCTCAACCCTCACCTCCGTACCTTCCTCGGCCGCATGTTCTCGCGTGCGCAGCACGACCCGCGCCACGGATGCGATTGATGCGAGCGCCTCCCCCCTGAATCCGAACGACCTCAACCTCCAGAGGTCATCTATCGCGGAGATCTTGCTCGTCGCGTGCCTCTGGAAGGCGGCCTTCGCGTCTCGCTCTGACATGCCGACGCCGTCGTCGCGTACTAGCACGCTCTTCTTGCCGCCGTCCTCCACCATTACTGACACGGATGCGGCATCCGCGTCCAGCGAGTTCTCCACGAGCTCCTTGACTACCGAAGCAGGCCTCTCGACCACTTCGCCTGCGGCTATCTTGTTGACCGTGTCCTGGTCAAGCACCCTTATTCTTTCGGCCACGCGACCCTCCCAGCCTCTTCTTGAGATCGTTCAGCTTGATGTAGGCGTCCATCGGAGTCATCTTGGAGAGGTCGAGCTTCCTGAGCTCCTCCATGATCGCTGTCTCATCCTCGGACGTCATGAGCAGCGTCTGCCGCTGGGACTTCCTCCCGGCCCTCACCTCGAGCACGTTCTCCTCCTCGATGCCGCTCAGGACCTGCTCCGCCCTGGAAACGACCTCCTTGGGCACACCCGCTAATCTGGCCACCTGTATCCCGTAGCTCTTGCTGGCCTTGCCAGGCACGACCTTCCTGAGGAACACCACCTCGGACCCCTGCTCTCTCACAGCCATTGAGTAGTTCTTCACACCCTCGAGGGATTCCGCCAACTCCGTGAGCTGATGATAGTGGGTGGCGAACAGCGTCTTCGCCCCGACCTTGGATTGGTCGTAAAGATGCTCGGAGACGGCCCAAGCAATCGCGAGGCCGTCGAAAGTGCTCGTCCCGCGCCCCACTTCATCCAGCAGTATGAGGCTTCTCCTGGTCGCGCTGTTCAATATGTTCGCCAGCTCGGTCATCTCGACCATGAATGTCGATTGGCCCCTCGCAAGATCGTCGAACGCGCCCACTCTTGTGAAAATGCGGTCGACCACTCCCAGCCTCGCCTCGGATGCGGGCACGAAGGACCCTGCCTGGGCCATCACCACGATGTCGGCGATCTGCCGGAGATAGGTGGACTTGCCCGCCATGTTCGGCCCTGTCAGTATGATCAGCCGGTTCAGGCCGGTGTCCAGATATGCGTCGTTCGGGACGAACGCACCCCTCAGGACCCGCTCCACGACGGGGTGCCTGCCCTCTTTGATCATTATCACGTCGGACTCGTCCATCTCGGGCCTGCAATACCTGTTCAGGACAGCTGCCTCAGCGAATGAGTTGAGCACGTCGAGCATCGCTACCGCAGAGGCGACGTCCCGGATAGCCTGCACACGTTCGGCGACAGTTTGCCTGACGCGATCGAAGGCCTCGTACTCCAATTCGCACGACCTCTCATGCGCCGTCAGTATCGCCCTCTCCTTCTCCTTCAGCTCGGGTGTCACAAACCGCTCTCCCGTGGTGAGCGTCTGCTTACGCTCGTAGTCAGGAGGCACCTGCTTCAGCCAGGACTTTGAGACCTCTATGTAGTACCCGAAGACGCTGTTGTAACCCACCTTCAGGTTCTTGATGCCAGTCCGCCTTCTTTCTATCTCCTCGAGAGACGCTATCCAAGCCTGCCCCTCACGCGCGCTCCTCCTCAGCTCGTCAAGGGCCGGATCGAACCCCTCCCTGATCAGACCGCCCTCCTTGAGAGGCACTGGCGGGTCGTCCACGAGCGCTCTTGCTATCAGGCCAGCGACATCACTAAGGTCCACAAGCCTTTCCCTGAGCCCTCGCAACATGACCGAATCAGCAGCGGACAGCGCCGACCTGACCTCTGGGAGCGCCATCAGAGAGTTCTTGATGGCCACGAGGTCCCTGGCATTCGCGGTTCCATAGGAGACCTTCCCGACGAGTCTCTCCAGATCGCTCACCCGGTCTAGCGAGGCGAAAAGCTGTCGCCTCATGACCGTCTTCGAGACCAACTCTTCCACTGCGGAATGTCTCTCCCGTATCGCGCCGACGTCCATCAGAGGCTCAGATATCCACTTCTTCAGCAGGCGCGAGCCCATCGGGGTTCGGGTGTGATCCAGGACGGAGACGAGTGTGTTCTCTGTCGTCCCATCCCTCACGTTCCTCAGTATCTCCAGGTTCCTTAGCGTCGTCTGGTCTAACACCAGCTTGTCGGAGACGGCGGAGAAACGGGGAGGTGTCAGGAAGTCGAGGCTCCGCTTCTGTGTGGTCTCCAGGTATCCCAGCGCAGCTCCAGCGCTCGATATCGCCAAAGGCTTGTCCGCGATCCCCAGGCCCTCGAGCGACTGGACCTTGAAATGCCTTCTGATCAGCGACTCCGCGGACTCCCTCATGAACGAAGTCTCTCCGAGCTCTGTGAGCGCTGCACCCGATAGGACGAACTCTTCCCTGAGCTTCCGGGACACGAAACCCGGCGGGTGCAGGACCTCCTTGGGAGACCGACGGGCGAACTCGGCCAGAGCCTTTGTCTCTGCATCCTCACCCTCGATCTGCGTTATGGTGAACTCGCCGGTCGAGATATCGATGAAGGAGAGTCCATATGCACCGTCGCCGCAAGCTATCGCCATGAGGTAGTTGTTCGCGCCGCTCTCGAGCACCGTGGGTTCTACGACTGTGCCAGGTGTGACTATCCTTATCACGTCGCGGTCTACCAGCCCCTTCGCCTTCTTCGGGTCCTCGAGCTGCTCGCATATCGCGACCTTGTAACCCTTGCTCAGCAGCTTCGGAAGGTAGGAATCGAGGGCGTGCCATGGCACGCCGCAGAGGGGTATACGCTCCTTCTTCCCCTTCTCGCGGGAGGTGAGGGTGATATCGAGGGCTTTGGAGCCGACGACTGCGTCCTCGCCGAACATCTCGTAGAAGTCGCCCATGCGGTAGAGAAGGATGCAGTCCCTGTAGCCCTCCTTGATGCGGAAGTACTGCTCCATCATCGGCGTGGTCGACCTTGCCACGGCCTTGCTCCCCCGACGGAACAAGAGGAGCATTGATATTTCTAACTATGCCACGGAGCCGTAAAGGAACCGTCGTTGCCAAGGTTTTTGACAGGCCACGTGATTCCTCCCAAATGGATGGACATCCCTTGGAAGGAACGCTAGAATTCAGCTTGTACACGGACGGTGCGTCTAGAGGCAACCCTGGACCTGCGGCGATAGGCTATGTCCTGTACGACAACGCAGGGAACATCGTCGAGAGCAAGGCGAGGACGGTGGGGCGTCGCACAAACAATGAGGCCGAATACGAGGCACTTGTCTGGGGCCTTCAGAAAGCGCATGAGAGAGGCGTCCGGAAGATTAGGGTGTGTTCGGACAGCGAGCTTGTCGTAAAACAGATCAATGGCGAGTACAGGATCACCGAAGAGAGGCTGAGGCGATACGCTAATCGCGTGCTCGTAACCGCGAAACTCTTCGAGTCATTCGTGCTCAGCCACGTCTCCAGGGAGAACCCCCGCACGAGGATGGTCGACGAGATGGTGAACGCCGCCCTGGATCAGGCCGGATTCTGAGCAGGGACTCAGAGGTTGCCTCCGCACGACCGACACTTGGTATCCGTTTCGAGATTCAGGGTGCCACAGTAGCGACATCTTACCTTGACGGTCTCGCGCACGGTCTCCACGCGAACCTCCTTCACCGCAACCTGCTCCTGGGACACATCAGGCGGTTTAGGAGTCTTGCTCGCAACCAGATATCTGGCGACAACGTAGACGATCACTGCGACCAGGAACAGAACGAATAGGCAGACCACCGACGAATCCGATCCCGTCGCCTGCGACGCACTCACGACTATTGCTATCATGATCAGGCCGAATATTGCGAAGAACACCACGCTCAGGAGTCCGAGCGGACCTTTCTCAGGCAGGCTGCCGTCGTCGGGGGGGACTGCATGGAACATCGGTGGGGGCGCCGAGGGAGGGGACGAGCCAGCTCCCAAATCTCCCGCACGGGATTCGATGCTGAAGTCGACTGGGCCTACGTCAGGGTGTTGATGGCCATCCGTAGGGATATGCATGTCGTGCCCTGTAGCCCGAGGGTGTTCTCCGGAGATATCCCTTTTCACGGAATCCCGGTGGATCGGAGAAACCAAGAAAGTAGCCCCGGGAGGATTCGAACCTCCGTCGCAAGATCTCTCCTTGCGAGAGCAATCCAGAGTCTCGCATGATTGACCGCTACACTACGGGGCTGTTCGGCAACCGTCGCTATTCCGCTTCTTCTATTTAAGAAATGACAGGAGACCGGGCTCCGCGGTCGGCTTGGGTCACCTCTTGACCGACTCGACGGCCTTTACGAGCTGCTCGAACACGCCCTCGATGCCCTTGGAGCCGTCGATGTCCACCAGCTTGCCCTTGGACCTGTAGTGCTCGATCAGGGGCGCCGTCTGCTCCTGGTACACCTTCAACCGCCTCCTGATGGTCTCTTCCTTGTCGTCGTCCCTCTGAATGAGCGGTGTCCCGCACTTGTCACATATGCCGTCGTTCTTCGGAGGGTTGAACCTCACGTGGTAGACGGCAGCGCACCTAGGACATATCCTTCGGCCCACAGCGCGCTCGACCAGCACCTCGGGGTCGACCACGATGTTTAGCACGAGGTCTATGTCAGTCATCTTCTCGAGCTCCCTTGC
Organism: Thermoplasmata archaeon; assembly: GCA_038852315.1. Lineage (GTDB taxonomy): Archaea > Thermoplasmatota > Thermoplasmata > UBA10834 > UBA10834 > COMBO-56-21. The sequence goes on from JAWCKF010000016.1 coordinate 27,242, forward strand.
TTGGTTCATCGTGCGCGGGAAGCCGTCCAAGAGGTAGCCGTTCCTGCAGTCCGGCTGGGAAACCCTTTCCTTAATCATCTGTACAATCAGGTCATCTGGGCCGAGTTTGCCAGCGTCGAGTATCTCCTTGACCTTGACCCCTATGGGCGTCTTCTTGGCCACATGCTCCCTGAGGAGATCCCCCGTCGCGACATGGGGGATTCCGTATCTCTTCGATAGCTTCTGCGCCTGCGTCCCCTTGCCCGCGCTCGGAGGGCCGAAGATCACGAGCTTCATCATGTCAACCATCCGGCGGAATGAGGTGGCTGTACTTATCCGTTGTTGAAGGACACCTGCGCTCATTCAGTCAGCGAACTCACAAAGACCCTCAGACGCAGCTCGACATAGTAGTGTGCTGGCAGCCCGAATATCTCGGGAGATATCTCCCCCCTCATCTCTTCAGGAGGCGCATCAGCTCCCCATGACGCGATGTAGTAGCCGTCCCATGCCCCGTTCCAGACTTTGTCGACCTCCACGAGCTCCGCCACGATCCTTGCTTCCCGGCTCTCGAGGATGAGCGCCCTCCTCAGGTTGTCATAGCTGACTGTCAGCGAGAGCTCGTGGATCTGGAGAACATCGCCCAAACCGACATCAAGGGTCAGCCCCAGAACAACATTGTCGCCTGTGAAGTAGACCGGCACGAGCCCCCCGGAAGGACTCCTGTCGAGCCACCTGTAGCCGTGAAATGAGACGGCGTACTCAGCCGCATACTCAAACCCGCCGTGGGATCGGCCGGCGTCGTTCACGTGCAGGCTGCCGTGTTCGAACATGAACTCATGTGTGGCGAACGACTCGTGCCAAGGGGAAAAGGCGGTAAAGGTTGCCGCAACGAGAACAAGGAATGTCACACCCACCAGGAGCCCCAGGTCGCCTCTTCGCGCCATCGCAGAACTAATCGTGAATCCCTGTAGTAAAGTCTGTCGGAAAGATGTCAGTGAAAATGATTTTATCTGGCCCCGGGCATTTGCGGCATGTGTAACCGATGAAGAAGGCCATACTCGAGGAACTAGAGAGGATAGTCGGCAAGGAAAGGATGTCCACGAAGACGGCGGACCTTTACGTGTACGGCTTCGACGCATCCATACACCACAAGAACCCACACGTAGTCGTCAGGCCAGTGAGCGCCCTCGAGGTCTCCGAGATTGTGAAACTGGCCAACAGGACCCGGACCCCCGTTGTGCCCCGAGGTGCGGGCACCGCGATGTGCGGCCATACGGTGCCGCTCAAGGGCGGGATCATAGTGGACCTCACTCTGATGAACAGGATCAAGGAGGTCAGGATAGAGGACCTGTACTGTGTGGTGGAGCCGGGCGTGGTCTACGACAAGCTCAACGCGGTCCTGGGCAAGCACGGGTTCTGGTTCCCCACGAGTCCGGGGAGCGGCGAGGCGTGTACCATCGGGGGGATGGTCGTCACGAACGCGTCCGGGATGAGGGCCATAAAGTACGGAGCAACGAGGGACTATGTCCTCGGCCTCGAGGTGGTTCTTCCGACCGGCGAGATAATCCACACGGGCACGAGGACTCTCAAGAATTCCTCGGGCTACCAGCTCGACAGGCTGATGGTGGGAAGCGAGGGCACGCTCGGAATAGTCACGGAGATCACGCTGAAGCTGGCGTTCAAGCCGAAGGCCTCGGCGATGACGCTCGCGGCCTTCAACAGCCTCTACGATGCTGGCAAGTGCGTGTCCAACATCATCAAGAAGCCGCTGATGCCGTCGGCCATCGAGCTCATGGATGACATAACCATCAAGGCCGTCAACAAATGCATGAACGTCGGCCTTCCTGACGCGGCGGCGATACTGATGATCGAGGTGGACGGTCATCCGGCTGCGGTCGAGGACGAGCTGAAGATAGTCGAGCAGATCTGCAGGGAGAGCGGGGCCGTTTCGACCGAGGCCACCAGGGACAAGAAGAGGATCGACTACTGGACTTACGCCCGCAAGGCCATCATGCCCTCGCTGAGCCGCTACGGCGAGAAGTTCGTGTCAGTCGCGCTGGCGGACGACATGTCCGTCCCCATATCCAAGATACCCGATGCGGTCGTTGCGTTCCACGAGATAGCGGAAAGGAACGGGGTCATCGTGGGGACTTACGGCCACTCAGCGGACGGCAACCTTCACACCAAGATGCTAGTCGAGCCGTACAGCGAGGACAGCTGGCGCAGGGGTGAGAAGGCCGTGAGCGAGATATACGACAAGGTCATCGAGCTCGGGGGCACGGTGACGGGCGAGCACGGCGTTTCGATAACCAAGGCACCGTACATGAAGAAGGAACGGGCTGATTCGCTGAAGGCCATGAAGGCCATCAAGAAGGCCCTCGATCCCAAGAACATAATGAACCCAGGCAAGATGTTCGACTGGGAGGGCAACGTCATAGCCCACCTGAGGTATCCCGCGTTCGCAGAGAGCAAGGGCTGCATGCCCGACGCGGTCTGCGAGCCCAAGGAGGAGCCACAGCCTGGCACGAAGTGACCTGCCCTGACAATGCGAGGCGCGGCCCGCCAGATAGGTTATTTACGGCCTTTCGTCATAGCATCGGCCCGTGAGGCCTGTACGTGACCGCGTAATGCCACAGCTGTTCTGGTGCGACAGGTGCAACGTCCCGCTCATAGGGAGCACGTGCGGGAGGTGCGGACGCCGCGGAAGAAGGGTCGAGCTCTCGCCCCCTGGAGACATAAGGCCAGCAATGCGTGGCACCAAGCGCCGGCTCAGGTACCTCTTCCTACGACAGTTCGGGGTACAGCAGCTCGTTCCAGAGATAGTCGTGCTCAACAAGAGCTCTGGAGAGGACAGGGCCGAGGAGGTCATAATCGACGGGAGGAGGGTGGCCCTTCTGAGCTACGACCTGGAGAAGAAAGACCACTTCCTCACACTCAGGATTGACGGCGCCAGGATGCTCGTCGGCCTAGACCCGAAGCGTATGGTGACCCTGCGAAAGGCGGACGGGCACATGAAGGGCAGATATCTGCCCCCAGAAGCGATCGAGTCGTACGACCGGAACATCGCGGAAGGCGACGAGGTCATCATAAGGATGGGCAAGTTCATCGGGTGCGGCTCCGCGAGGGTTCGGGCGTCCGGGCTGCGTGCCTCCGCCAAGGGCATCAAGGTGAGGGACATCACGCAGGCGGGCCCGCTAAGTCCTGGCAAGCGAGCCTGGCCTAAGGACATGCTGAAGGCCAATCTGCCGTACATCGCAGCCAAGAAGGCAAGGGCAGAGCACGAGCTCAAGGAGGCGATCTCGAAGCTGAAACTACCCCTGACGGTCTCGTTCAGCGGTGGCAAGGACAGCCTGGTCGTGCTGGACCTGGTCTCTTCTATCACCCGCGACTTCACCGCGGTGTTCATCGATACTGGTCTCGAGCATCCGCAGACAAGAGAATATGTCACCCAGATCGCCAAAGAGAAGGGGTTGAGACTCCTCGTCGCCGATGCAGGCAACGCCTTCGAGGACAACTACCCGGTCTTCGGCCCGCCCGCCAAGGACTTCAGGTGGTGCTGCAAGGTGTGCAAGCTAGCCCCGGTAACCAAGCTGATTGACGAGCAGTTCCCTCATGGGACGGCCACGGTCGAGGGCAACAGACGGCTTGAGTCCTTCTCGCGCGCCCGTCTCGGCCTGGTGGAGCAGAACCCGTTCGTGCCAGGTCAGACCATAATCAATCCGATAAGAGACTGGACTGGTCTGGACGTTTGGCTCTACATCATGATGCGGGGGCTCAGGTACAACCCGCTCTACGACGAGGACATCGAGCGTGTCGGGTGCTGGATGTGCCCCTCAACACTCGCGAGCGAGTGCGCTGACATAGGTCGGCTGACCCCTGAACTCGCAAAGTGGTGGGAGATGAAGCTCGTTGCCTGGGCCGAGGAGAACAACCTCCCCCGAGAATTCGTCGACTACGGCTTCTGGCGCTGGAAGGAGCCGCCCCCCAAGATGCACGCGCTCGGTGAGAGGCTGGGGCTGAGGATATCCCCGAAGAGAGCTGACACGCTCAGGCTCAGCGTGATAAAGGGGGTCAGTCCATGCGCGTCAGGTGGCTACTCCGTCGAGGCTGTGCTCAAGATGCCTGCGGATGCAGGCCTCCGGAGGACCGCAGAAGTTCTCAAGACAGTGGGCGATGTGCGCATCGTTGAGGACTTCGGAGTCGTCATGGTGGATGCGAAGCTCGGACGCGCGAAGGTATTCGCAGGAGGACAGATATCGGCTGTCGCGGACACACCCGAGCGCGCGCTAAGGCTGTTCGACAAGGTGGCTAGGGCCACCCTCAGGGCAGGTATGTGCACGAGGTGTGGGATATGCGTCACGGCATGCCCTGAGAAGTGCATCAGGCTGGACGGCACGATAACTGTGGACGAGAGAGCGTGTGCGCGGTGCGGCAAGTGCGCTGAGGGGTGCGTCGTCGCACACTACTTCGACAAGCTAGCAGGTGGTCTGCCGTCCTATCAAGAGAAATCCCGCTGAGGCCCCTGTCTCCTCAGCCGCCCTCTTCCTTCAGCTTCTTGGCGACCTTGAGCGTCTCCTCCTTGGCCTTGGTCACGCCCTTCTTGCCGAGCTCCAAGGCGGATTTCGCGACGGGCTTGACCTCCTTGGCGGCGGCCGCCGTCACAGTGACGCCGGTCTCGAGCACCTGGCCCGTCACCTTGGCAGCCTTTCCCACCGTCTTGCTCATCAGGCTCTTGCTCGGCTCTCCCCCGCACTTCGGGCAGACTGAAGCGCCGCCCATGGGCTCGCCACACCTCGAACATCTAGCCATTGGCTGATCCCTCAGGAGGACAAGGCGGTTCATCGGCTATAAACCCTCCACCAAGGGCTTTATCGACACTGCGCGTTACGGCTCACCTGACATGGTGACGCTGGTTCAGATCGTAAGTGCGGCCGCTGGCTTCGGTCCCTCAATAGTCCTCCTTTACTTCACGCTCAGGGACTACACGACGCCCAAGGTCAGCCTGCCATTCTTCGACGACACCAAGATATTCAAGTTCTTTGCGCTGGGTGTCGTCCTCGGCATGGCCATCTACGCCTTCGAAGAGTGGGGCAGAACGGTGTCGGGCGACGTACTGATCGCGGCCGTTCTGCTGTTCGCCATAATGGAGTCCCTCCTGAAGCTGATAATACTCAACTTCCCGAGGTTCCAAAGGAGGGTGGACACGGCCTTCTGCGGGGTGGCCCTAGGACTAGGGATGGCGTGCACATTCACCTTCGCGAGCGTCTATGTGAGTCTGCTGTCAGTCGAGAATCCCGGGATGGCTGAGATGACCATCTTCTCGCTCATCGGAGTGCAGCTCGTGCTACTGCATGGCTCGACGACGACGATGATAGGCATAGGCGTGGTGAGAGGGGAGGTCAGGGACTACTTCTTCCTGGCTTTCCTGGTGCACCTGAGCTACAGCCTGCTGATGATACCGTTCTTCCAGCTGGGAGCACCCTGGAACTACATGGGCGTGGGAGCTGCGTCCATGGCCGTCGTGTACGCCTACGTGCGTGTGGTCAGAACATCGCTGCCTGCGCTCATCGCGGATGCGAAGAGGCTCAGCCAGAAGAAACGGAAGCGGTGAAGGGGCTTCGCTAGACCACCCTGTACTTGCCGTTCCCGCGCTCGTAGACGATGCTGAGCTCGATCATCCTCGCGAGCATCTCATCCGCCGACTCCTTCTCCAGGAGAGCGGCTACGCGCCTCAGGTCCTCCATATCGAACTCGGATTTGATTTCGGTCAGGCCCGCTGCAACCGTCTTCAAGCGGCTGAGAGGGTCCTTCGCGAGCTTCGCCCTGTCGGCAACCTCCGAGTAGGGGCCTCTCTTGGTCCTCCTTCTCAGTGCGGACAACTGCTTACCACCCCTGAGCGCCGCGTTCGCCCGTCTCACGGCCTCAGCCAGCTCAGCAGGGGAATCGGTCTTGAAGTGGAACTTGATCCTGCCGAGTCTTATCTCCCGCCCGCACTGGCATGTCGTGGTCTTCTTGGCAGTCTCGACCCCTCGCGCCATCCCACACTTAGGACAGACGATCACACCGTACCTCATGTGCAACCCTGTGCTGTCCAGCGGTCAGAACGACCGCATCTCCTTCTCCATGAGCTTGAGCTGGGATTCAGGCAGCGTGAGCGGGCTGACGGGCATGAGCATGATCGAATCGGTCACAGCAATCTTGTCATTTATGTGCTGTATGAACTTCAGCACTTTCTGAAAGTCGTTCTGTGATATGAGGTACTCGACGCCGGAAAGCAACACCATGCACCTCTTGTTCTCCGAGATGAAGGTCTTGATGTCTGAGTACAAGAGGGCCAGGTTGGTAGGGTCGCGTGCATAGGACTTCTCCTGGTCCATCGAGAGCCACAGGAACGGCACTGACTTCAGCCCGTACCTGTCCTTGATCTTCTCAGGGTACTCCCTGGTCACGCACAGCGAGGGCACCCCGTGCCTGGAGGCATCAACGAATATGTCGTAGGCCTGGTCCGGTATCTCCTCTTTTATAATGTAGGAGTAACCTGGCTCTAGGTTGTACTTCCTGAGGTCCTCCGCTTCTTTCGGCCTGCCAGGCTTCAGTACGTCGACGACCTCGTACGCCTGCATAACGCACTTTACGTAGCCCTGGCTCGCACACTCGACCTCGTCGACCTCGAACCTCTTGGAGAGCAGCTGAGAGACTATTCCTGATAGGTAGCCCCTGCCGAAGTCGCAGGATTTGCCCTCCTTGGCCTCCACGGACTCCTCGAGGTTCACTATCATCTCGCTCTCCTCCACGGATTCTATGGATATCCTGCTGAGCCCCGCCTCCATCCAAATCGGCTCTATCACTGACTTCACATCGCTAAGGCTCTCGCACGAGAGCCCGAAGCTCTCGACCAGAGCACGACCGCACCTCTGGCCGTACCTGTACAGCATAAGCCGCGCTCGCTGTTCGCCCTCCACTATCTCGAGCTCCTCGCGGAGGTGCGCGAGGGCTATCCCTGGCATGACGAAAAACGGCAGCGACTTCATCTCGCGGCCTCCAGAAGCCTGGCACCGATCTCCTGGAACGCTCGCTCCACGTTCTGGCCGGTCTTGGCACTCGTCTCCATCACCTCGCAGCCGATCTGGGACCCGAAAGCCCTCAGCTCGTCGAGCGTGAACGCCTTCTCCAGGTCAGATTTGTTGCCAAGTATCAGCACTGGCTTGTTGCCGACGACCGAGCGGAAGCTGCCTATCCAAGACTTCAGTGAGTGCATCGTCTCGGGTCTCGTGAAGTCGCAGACAGCGAGGGCCCCCGCAGCCCCCCGATAGTAGGCCTCGTGGAGTGACTCGTGCGTTCTCTGTCCGAGGATGTCCCATATCATCAGGTCGATGGTGTCGCTACCGATGGTCATCGACTTCTTGGAAACCTTCGTCCCGAAGGACACCAGATACTTGTCATCGAAGACGTCGAAGACGTACCTCCTCACGAGGCTGGTCTTCCCCACGGCGCCATCTCCCAGGAGGCAGAGTTTGATGATGTACTTTGCCGCGGACATTCAGAACCAGGTGTCAATACTCACGTGGATATATAACCGTTGACGGCATCGAAATCAGACCTGATAACACTCGTGCCAGGGACTCCTGCAAGCGCTGAAAGTGGCCGCGTCAGTAATCTTGATATGTATGCATGTGCTTACTTGCAAACATGCCGAGAGGTAGAGGCACCCGAGACCGTATACTAGACGCCGCGCTCGAGGTATTCGCGGAGAAAGGGTTCACAGGCGCGACGACAAAGGAGATAGCGAGGAGGGCGCGGGTGAACGAGGTGACGGTCTTCCGCCTGTTCAAGACCAAGAAGGCACTGTTCGGAGCGACCATGCTCGAGAGATCCGCGCTCGGCCAGGTCCGGAAGTCGGTCTCAAATGACCTCCTCCTCCCGTTGGAGGAGCTTATGGCGAGGAACATGAAGGCCGTTCTATCCGTACTGAGGAGCAACAAGCACTTCTTCGCCATAATGCTGGCTGACGGCTGGAGGAATCCAAGGACGAAAGCAATCCTGAACGAGATGGGTGTCCAAAGGGGGCTCGACTTCGTGACATCGATGATGGCCCAGTTGATGGAGGCTGGTAAGATACGGAGAGTTGATCCGAGGATTCCTGCCCGGATGATGATGGGCGCACTCCAGTCCTACTTTCTGATGACCGACCTGCTCGAAGGTATTCGGGCAAGCCCAACTGAGGAAGAGCGGACGATCCGCGGATTCGCAGACATATTCGCGAACGGCATGAAACCGAGTGCGGGAGCTGAGGAGAATGACAGGACCTGAGCGTGGAAGTAGCGGGGAATCAGGGGAGGCGATGGATTTGGGCGAAGACGCAATACGGACGTTCCGCCTGAAGAAGGTTTTTGGGACACTGGCTGCAGTCGATGATCTCGACCTCAGGGTGGGAAGGGGCATCCTCTACGGCCTTATCGGCCCCAACGGCTCCGGCAAGACTACGACCATAAAGCTGCTAGCGGGGCTCCTGCGGCCCTCGGCTGGCAGGGCGTTCGTGCTCGGGGAAGAGATACCGGTCAGACGTTCGATCAGGCAGATAGGATACATGCCTCAGGAGATGGCGATATACACGGACCTGACTGTGCACGAGAACCTAACACTCTTCGGCGAACTGTACGAGATGGAACCTGAGAGACTCCTGAAGAGAGAGGAGGAGCTTCTTCACATGATAGGACTGGAGGACAGAAGGGACTCTCTCGTTTCCCAGCTCAGCGGTGGGATGCGGCACCGCACATCGCTTGCCTGCGCCTTGATCCACGATCCTGACCTTGTGTTCCTCGACGAGCCGACCGTCGGCGTGGATCCCGAACTGAGGGCCGGCTTTTGGAAGTACTTCGCCGACCTCAAGGCCCGGGGGAAAACGATCGTCATGACCACGCACTACATGGACGAAGCGGTGAGGTGCGACGTTGTCGGCATGATGCGCCTGGGCCAGCTCATAGGGGAGGGGACGCCCAGGGAAATCATGGAACGCACTTCGACGACGGACCTCGAGGAGGCCTTCATAAGCATGTCCAGGGGGATGGGAGCGTGAGACTAACCAGGGTCATCGCCATCACCAAGAAGAACCTCAGGAGCCTCAAGAACGACAGGAGGACGGTGGGGTTCATCGTGCTGATGCCTCTGCTCATGATCACGATCTTCGGATACACCTTCGGGGGAGAGGTGGAGAACGTCAGGGTCTACGTCGTGAACCTGGACCAGACGCCTCCTGACCAGTCCATCGCAGAAGGGATCATATCCAATCTCAGAACAAGGGACACGCTTCGCATAATGTCGGTCTACACGAATCCGACGGAGGTCGCGGTCGCGATACAGAAGGTGAGGGATGCGGATGCATGGGCGGCTATAGTCTTCAACGAGAGCTTCACACGCGACGTGGCCGCTAGCTCGGGCGGAAACGCGTCTGCGGTGATACGCCTCATAGTCGACAGCACAAACCCCAACATCGTCCAGGCGATATCGTCAGACATACTCGCAGCCACGAGGGCTGTGCTCGGGCTGCGGGCGTTCGTGGCGCCCATAACAATCTCGACTGAAGCCGTCTACGGCAAGGACGCGCGCTTCATCGACTTCTTCGCACCCGGCGTGATGGGGCTCGCTGCCATGATGGTGACTTTCATGCTGTCCATAATCTCGTTCGTGCATGAGAGGGGTGCGTCCACCCTCGACAGGCTCCTGAGCACTCCCGCGACTGAGGGCGACATAGTGGCGGGATATGCACTCGCGTTCGGCCTTGTGGGGCTCGCTCAGTCCGTGGTGATAATGACCGCTGCGATACTCCTGTTCGACGTCATGATAGTTGGCAACGTCCTCCTGGCGCTTCTGGTTGTGTTCTTGCTCGGCGTCGGGAACCAAGGTCTCGGTTTCATGCTCTCGGCCTTCGCAAAGAACGAGTTCCAGGCGATACAGTTCCTCCCGCTGATACTATTCCCCTCGCTCCTGCTCTCAGGGGTCTTCTGGCCGCTCGAGGCGATACCGCCGGTCCTCAGGCCCGTCTCGAGCTTCGTCCCGCTCACGTACGCGGTCGAAGGGCTGAGGTGCGTGATGATCAGGGGGTGGTCGATAGATGGCATACTGCTCGAACTGGTCGTTCTGATCGCCTTCGCCGCCGCGATGCTCATGCTGAGCACGTATGGGCTGAAGAGGAGGAGGTGAGTCTTTGGCCGAGGTGAGGCCGAGGGTCGTGTTCGTGTGCGACGGCCACGAGATCACGCACAGGCAGATGGAGGCGCTCGCCGCGCTACTGGAGAAGGGCAGCATGAAGCGGGCCGCGAGCTCGCTCGGCATATCGACGCCTGTCCTTCACAAGTACATCCACGATGTGGAGCAGAAGACCGAGACCAAGCTGGTCAACACCACAAGCCGCGGCAGCACACTCACCGATGCGGGGCGGGCGCTCCTGAGACGGTTCAGGGAGTTCGAACTCAGGCTCGGAGATGACGACAGGCTGAGGATAGCTAGCACCCTCGTCTCCCAGCGGGCGGTCCTCACCGCTGCGAGCGAGCTCTCCGCCGAAGGCGTCGCCTGCAGCGTCGTCATAGCGACGGATCCTGACAACCTGAGGCTGATCGCCGAGGGGAGGCTGGACTGTGTCGTGCTGGATGACCCCATGCTCGCGATGGAGCGCTCCGAGCATGAGGCGTTCGAGATAGGACTGGACATGCTCATGCTCAGGGACGTCGGCCCGAGGTACGCTCGGCTCGCGTTCGGCGCTCAGAGGCTGGGCTTCAGGCATCTTGAGGAGCACCGGATACCCCACGAGATCGTGCGCGAGGTCTTCGAGCCCTCGATGGTCGACAGGCTCGACCTGAGCTACTTCGTGAACCACAGCCTGGTGCGAACGGGCATTGTCAAGGCGGCGGGCGCAAAGGACCAGGCGTGGTCGATGCACTCCATCATGGCACTGAGGTGTTCTGAGCACGAGGCGGTAGACAGACTGTTCGAGGAGCTCAGGGAAGCATGGGTTTACCG
>JAWCKF010000017.1:0-37338 GCA_038852315.1 Thermoplasmata archaeon
CTCTTTGAACCTCGCGAGCCGCCTCTCAAGCTCCATGTGGAGATCCATGTTGCCTGCTATCGGCCTGACTGAGCCCGAGCCAGCCCCGTGGCTCTCGATTGCTGCGATGGCGGCCCTCTTCACCCTCGGGTGGTTGCTCATGTTGAGGTAGTTGTTCGAGCACAGCATGATGACCTTCCGGCCGTCAACGACACACCTGGGCGTGCTCGGCCCCTGTAGCACCCTAAGTTTCCAGTCCAGTTCCTCTGCGACGAGTCGCTCGTACTCCGACCTTAGGAACCCGACCGGGTCTCGCGCCGTCAAACACTCACCACTCCGCCGTCAGGGACACCTTGGCCGCCTGTTTCGTCCGTATCAGCTCGATGCCCTTCTCGATGTCACGTATCGGCAATGTGTGTGTTATTATTGTCGACAGTTTCCTCCTGAACGCGCGCTTCTTCAGTATCTCGTACATGAGATCCCATGTCTGGAACATCTTCCTGCCAGTTATGCCGAAGACCGTAGCCGATTTGAACGTGACGGCGTTGTTGACGTCCAGCGTGACAGGGTCGTTGTATAGACCCAGAATCGACACCCTGCCGCCCGGTGTCAGCATGTCAAAGACGAGCTTGAGCGCAGGTGCGGCGCCCGACATCTCGAGACAGACATCCGCGCCATTGCCGCCTGTGGCCTCCCTGACGCGCTCGACGAGAGCGTCGTGGCCCATCGACGCGTCGAGCACCATGTCAGCACCCATCTCCTTTGCGAGCGACGACCTGACCTTCTCGCTCCCCAGCTCGGTGGCTATGACCTGCTTTGCGCCGACCACCTTCAGTATCGCTATGGCCATGAGCCCTATGGGCCCGCAGCCCGCGACGACGACGTTCTTTCCCCTGATGTCCTGGAAGCAGTCGTTTGGGAAGACTGTGAAGGTCGCGTTCCCGAGCGGCTCGAGCAGTGACCCGAGTTCGATAGGCAGGCCCCTCGGGACCTTCCTTGCGTTCATCTCGGGAAGCTTGACGTACTCGGCGAAGACGCCATCGGTGTCTACTCCCAGGATCTTCACGTTTCTGCATATGTGCATCCTGCCGGTCCTGCACTGGTAGCATGTGCCGTCAACGATGTGCGTCTCAGCAGAGACCATGTCTCCGACCGCAACCGACCTGACGCCACTGCCCACCTCCACGACCTCTCCGCACATCTCGTGTCCGAAGATGATCGGGAGCGTCTTCACGCGCTTCTGGGCCCAGTGGTTCCAGTCCCAGATGTGAACATCGGTGCCGCATATCGAGGTCCTCTTCGTCTGCACGAGCACCTCGCCCTTGCCGACGGCCGGCCTCTCGACCTCCTCTATAACCGCGCCTGGCGACCTGCTCCTCTTCACGACGGCTCGCATCGAGACATCACCGACCCTGCGGGTTGCTGGTGGGGTGGACGAGGATGGGGGTTCTTAAGAGATGGGGGCCTACTAAGAACGGGTACGCCCGATCATCCCAGTTTGATTGCCTTCCGGGCAGACGGGAGAAGAACCGATTTCCAGCAGTTCTTGAACAGCTCAGGGTGCTCTGTGTGGACCGGCACGACGCACCTGGGCGCTATCTGCCTCACCATCTGGAATATCTCGGACATGCTGGCGTGGCCCGATGCGTGTGCCTGGTGGTAGTCAAGCCCGAACCACGATATCCAGTTCCTCAACACCGGCTCCTGGATGTCGTCCTCCTCGAAGGGCTCGCTCATCGACCTTATGAAAAGGCTGCCGCGTCTCGGCGATATGTCTATCAGCTCTGCCAGCTGGGTGAAATCCGTGTGGAATATGATCCTGTCCTGGTGCTTTGCCACGTACGACGCGTCCACGACGTGGTCGTCATCGCCCAGCATGTCCATGTAATGCTTCTCGAAAGCGTACGGCCTTGTCATCCCCGAGCGGACATAGACTAGCATGTTGGGGTCCCCCACGGGGTCGGGCACGCGGATGTTCTCATCGGCCTTCAGCGCCTCGAGCAGATGGGCGACCTTGGCCGAGACCACGAACTTCCGCTTTGTTCGGCGAGCCACCTCCGCGAACGTCCGCATCCTGTCGACATCCTTGGGATAGAAGGACACTATCGCGAGCTTCTCATGGCTCTCGACGAGCTTCAGAGCCTTTTGCTCGACGCCCTTCTCGGACAGCTCCACCCTGGGGTCGTGATCCATCACCCTTGTTCCCTCGCATATCAGCGCGACGGGCCGTTCCGCCGCCGCCCTCGCCACGAACTCCCTCGTCATGTCGGCTCGCGGGCCGTGCAGCCTCAGGTCACCTGTGTAAGCGACACACCCCTCGGGGGTGTGAACCAGGAATCCATAAGCGCCAGGGACAGAGTGGTCCACATGTATCGGTTCGACCTCGAAACATCCGATCCTGAACTTCGACCCGGTCCTGAAAGTCCTGTACTCGTGCTCTCCGAAATCGACGGTTGCGCCAGTATCCTCCCATGCCTGCCTGATGAGGGCCGCCGTCGACCCCAGGTAGACCGGTATCTCCGGGTCGACGTACTTGACGTGCCACGCATGATCGAAGTGCATGTGCGAGAGCAGTATTCCATCGAACTGAGGGGGCGTGTATCTCAGATCGGTGTCGGCAAGCCATTCCTCGGAGTAAAGGCCCTTTATCCTCGGGATGAGGCCGAAATGGAAGTAATCCCTTAGCCCGAACCGTTCCCTGGGCTGAAGGAACTCGACGAAGTAGTCATCGAGAAGATTGAACTGCTGGCCGAAGTCGAGAAAGATGCGGTGACCACCGTGCTCCAGGAGTATCTTGTTCCCGCCTATCTCCCCCGCACCGCCATACACCGTGAGTCGGACCATCTGTACCACGGCCTTGCCCCTCATACGCTCGGTGCTGCCATCAGCCTTTTGGTCGGCCTTTCGTCCGATGGGAGGAACTCATCGAGCGTTGCCGTCCGAGCCCTGCTTCGCACCATCTCGTCCGCGATCTCAGCCAGCCTGAGCCAGGTGGGCAGCTCCCTGATGCCTTTTATCCGCTCCGCCCTCACCGTTCTGTTGTAGTCCCTGTCGACGAGGATGGCGCAGATCCCGGCTCGGAGCACGGGGTGGAGGTCGAGCGAAGGCGTGTCGCCGACCATGACGGCGTCTTGTTTGTCCAGTCCGCGCTCCTCTAGATAGCGGGATATCTTCTCTCCCTTGTCCCCGTTCAACAGGATCGCGTCGAAGTAGTGCCTTATTCCGAAACGGGTCAAAATGGCCTCGAGTATCTGGGCCGTGTTCCTCGATACGACGCACAGCGTGTCGACCTCGCGCCTGAGCTTCTCGAGCGCCTCGGGCACGCCCTCGTCGAGCTCGAAGAAGTCCAAGGCGTGCTCAGGAGACGGGGCCACCCAGAATTCCCAGCGGGACCTCCCGTCCTTGGGGACGTAGAGAGTGCCTTCGGCGTCGAGGAATATGTGCCTGAACCTCCGAGGCTCAGACTGGTTGTCGTTGCACACGACACTCTGACTGAAGGTCTTCTGGGATAATGCGTTCCCGAGATGGTCCAAACACTGATGATACGGCCGAGCGCCGGAGGAACAATAATCGTATGACAATGAATCATACCGTATCAAAAAAACTAAAGAGCCCGCAGGCGAGTACGGTCTCATGGTCGAGGATATGGTCGCAATCTTCGGTACTCTAGGCTACAGGCCCAGGTCCCTCATACCTACGATAAAGTCCACGCCCGGTGTAGACAAGGTCGTCTTCTACTACGGGGCCGATAAGAACGACCCTGAGGCACCGAAGAAGGTCCTTGAGGCGAGGAACGCGGTCGTGGACTATTGCAGGGCGATGGACATCGCCGTGGATGCGGTTGAGCTGGAGGATCCGTTCGATTTCATGAGCATCGCCATGAAGATGAGGAAGGACATAAGGCGGCACAAGAAGGAGAACAAGGAGATCGCCGTGTTCAACATAGCCGGCGGAACTCGCCCAGCCTCGTCGGCTGCACTGCTGACTTGCATCCTCGAGGGCATACCGACCGTGTACGTGCACGACGTTTCGAACGAGGAGATAAGGCTCCCGATGCTCAGGATCGAGTACAGCGAGATTCTATCGAGGGAGGAGAGGGAGATACTCAGGGCAATAATGGCTAACAAGTCGAAGGATCTCACAGAGGTTGAGCTCGCGAAGCTCGTCGGAAAGCACAAGGCTACGCTGAACCACCACCTGAGGAACCTGATATCAAAGGGCGCTGTCAGGCTGGAGCCTCATCCGAAGGACTCGAGGAAGAAGATCGTCAGGGTCGAGGAGTCGACCGAGCTCCTACTCGGTGATGTGGATTGAGGATACTTGCATCCACCTTCGCAGATGGCGATGACCACAAGGTCCTACCCGCCATGCGCATGCTGCCGTACGACAGGCTCATGCTCATTGGGCACGAGGGGTTCGAGCGGGGCAGGTCGTTCGCCAGGCTAAGCGAGATCGAGGAGGCCTCAGGACACACCATAGACACGGTGGTGGTCCCCGACGGCGGATTCATGGAGCTCGTGGATGAGATATCCGACGCGCTGGCCCGCCGGTCGAAGGGCAACAGCATCGTGCTGAACATCAGCGGCGGACCCAAGATGCTGGGGGATGCGGCGCTCTTTGCAGCGTTCCGACACGGCATAGAGGCCTACCACTGCGAAGACAGACTCGTCAAGCTCCCTGTGTTGAGGGGCGTCACCGCCAAGGACATGTTCACGCGGACCCAGAAGGCGTTCATGCTGAAGCTTGACGGTGGCCTGGACACACTGGATGATATCGCGAAGGCGCTGGGCATGGATACAAGGCAGCCCGCGGAGAGGGTGCTCAGGGATCTCAGGCGTGCGGGCATCGTCACAGCCAAGGTCGCGGGCGGCAGGATAAAGATCTCGCTTACCGACAGGGGAGCGGAGATTGTCAAGGTGCTCCGGTTCACCGAAGAATCAGAGTGAACGTCTATCTCTCGATGTCCTCGCCGCCCTCGAAGAGGAGCTGAGCGGTGCTGTATATGTCCTCCATCCCCTCTCCCGTCTCCGAGCTGACAGGTACGACGGGCCGGCCGGCACCAACTCCCTCGAGAGCCTGAAGGAATTCGACACTCACCTGCGTCTGCGCGTCGATTGACTCGTCCAACAACGCGCTGAAGAGGGCGTAGTAGTCCTTGCTCCAGAGGGCTATCCTCTCCTTGTCTGCATCAGAGAGCGTATCCGACTTGGCCAGAACGGAGAGCATCGGCACGGGGAGCCTGAAGTGGACCGTCGCTGCGAGCATCAGCGACGATACATAGCCATTGGGGTTCCTTGCGAGCGCAGGATCGAACAGATAGACCATCATCGCCCTGTCGCCGCTCAGCTCACTCACAACTACCCTGCTGCTCTGCCTGAACGTGAATAGTTCGAGCTGTCCGGGCGTATCTATGAGCACATAGTCCGGATCGAAGCCCGCAACGACGTCTGCAATCTCCTTGATGTTCAGGGCTAGCATGTCCGCGGCTGCTACCTGGGCCCCGTTGGGGCCGAGACCGTACTCGGCCATCACCTCATTCAGCTTGACCCAGTCACGGACATCGACTTCTGGGGAGTATTCGAGCGACTCGGCGCCGGGATCGAGGTTCACGGTAATGCTGTCGTACCCCTGGTTGGAGAGCCACAGCTGGAAGGCATTGGTAAGGGTGCTTTTCCCGCATCCAGCGGTGCCAACAAAATAGACGTGCTTCGCAGGCATCTGCCACTCCCGCGCGGACATCGCGTGGCGGGCGTGAAGGGATTCGAACCCTTGACCTTTCGGTTTCTCCACCGGAACGCTGGGTCCGGGCTAAGAGCCGATTGCTCTACCTAGCTGAGCTACACGCCCTCGGATTGCGCAGTATATGGTCGCCCGTTATAAAGCTATCGCACGGCGGCTTCGGCCATCACACTGCTGGCTACACAGGAACATGGAATATTCCGAATTTTATAAAAACATGTAAAGGATTTTCATGCGTTTCCGGGTCTGCCTCCGCCGAACTCCTTGACGATCGAGTCAATCCGGGACGCGACGTCCCTGTCGAGCGGCTCCGGCCTGTGCTCCCTCAGTATGCTCTCTATCCTCTCGTTCGCGGCCATGAGCGAATCCATGCCGCCCTTCCTCACGAGCTGGTCGAAGGACTCGTTCTGCCAGAGCAGCTGCACGTGGTACTCACGTATGTGAGCGAGCGTATGCTTCAGCCCGAGATAAGTGCCGCCGATCCCCACCTTCTTTATGAGGTCGACTGCTAGCGTGTCCTCGTTCACCTCGACCCCCTTGAAGGTCTTGACGGTCATGCCTGCGATCTCGTGGTCGAACAGCAGCTGCTCGTAAGATAGCAGCGTCGAGCCGTCCGGGACGCCGAGGCCGTTGACGACCTCGCCGCCTACGATGGCGCACATCATCGCGGAGACAGTGTTCTCTATGCACGCTTGTACGCCAGGGACTTTCGCGCTCGAACCCAGTCCACCTGTCGAGTTCGGTATCTCGCAGAACTTGGCCATCTCCACGGCCAAGGCGCAAAGCACTGTTGCCTCGGGTGACCCTCCCACGTATGCACCAGTGCGCGGGTCCATGACAGACAGCACCGACCCGTACATGAGCGGGCAGCCAGGCGAGTGGGCCTGCATCGCGCACGCGAGCGCGAGTGTCTCGGCATGGTTCACCACAAGGTCTCCAGGAATCGTCGCAGGGGCGTTCATGCCTGCCTGTGCCATGCCCGTTATGTGCACGGGCACATGGTGCTCGGCCCACACCATGGCGGCCTCCGTTGTGGGGCCCTCGAGCACGAGGGGCGAGACTGTGCACACCATGGCTGATATGTAGTGCCTCTTCCGCAGCTCCTCGATGGACCCGACGACCTCCGCAGCCATTCTGACCTGCGCCTTTGCCTCCTCTGGGTTGGAGGTCGATTCCGTCAGTATGTGCTTGGACGTGTTCTCCATCGCCACCTGCACCCCCCTTACCACATGGATCCTCTGCGGGACGTCGTGCGCGACCACCATCGGCTCGTATACGCTCACATACGGCAGGTAGTCGGAGATGATGGCTGTCCTGCGGATGTCCTCGAGTACCGAAGGACGCCTCGTGCGCGTCTTGGGCTCCCATACGTGGACCCCGCACCCGTCGGTTGTGAAGTAGCAGTGCGTCCCATCCAGCGGCAGGTCGTACTCCTTAGTCCTCCCCGCGAGAGTGATCTCCTTCGGTATCTTCCGGGTAAGGGAGTTCACCACGCTCACTGGGAACTTGACGACTTCGGTCCTGTCGTCGACGATCGCTCCAGCGCGCTTGAGCGCCTCTCTCGCCGTCGGGCTGTGTATCCTCACACCCACGTCCTCCATGACTTCCAGGGCCGCCTCGTGTATCTTCTTCTTGTCCGCTTGGCTCATCAGCTCTGCCCGCGTCTTCACCTTGAATCTCTTTGCGAATTCTGACATGGCCGTCACTTCCTCAGTCCACTGGCTCGAGCGCAATCCTGCGCCAAAAATGAGGTCGGGTTTCTCTGGCATCGTGTTGAAGACGCCCTGCTCGAGATGCTGCGTCAGGAGCTACGTTTCTCCAGGACATCGGCCCCTATGCTCTTGGTGTACTCTTTCAGCAGGCTGTCTATACTCTTCCTGACCTCAGTTTCCAGAGGCTCAGGAGAGTATGAGTTCAGAAGCTCGATCATGCGCTCCTTGGCTCTCTGCCTCATCTCCTTGGCCCCAGCAGAGTTCCATCCGGCTCGCGAGGCCCTGTCCGAGAGCCTCGGGGAGAGGTGCTCCCGCCTGAACTGTCTGAGGGTCTCGATGTTCTTCAGGAAGTTGCCCATCGGGCCGGTTTTGGTGATGACATCGACCGATATCGTCTCTCCATCCACCTCGATGCCATCTGCGATCCTCGAGGCGCGGGCCGCTATCTCATCGTCTATGACGGCCTGAACTGGAGACCAGGCGCTGAACGCCTCAGTGGAACCCAGGAAAAGGTCCGAGAAGTCCGCTCCCGCAAGCATCGCAACGAGGGCTGCCTGGGCCTTCTCGTAGCTGGTCTGCGCATCTACCGTCTTCGAATCGCTCTGGACGCCCATGTTGCTCGGTAGCCCGTAGTACTTCGCCATCTGAACGGCACCCACGCCTATGAGGGATGCTTCTGGGGAGCCCGTCGCAGCCATCCCGGACCTCATGTCGAGCGGACACGAGACGCATCCGTAGACGACTTTGAGTGATTTGGCCACACACGCTGCGATTGCTATCGCGCTCAACACCTCGGCGTTCTGCTGCACCAGGAGGCCTGCGAGCGAGGCGGGAGCCGTGCCGCCTCCCAGCGCCATGACCGTGATGAACACCGGGAAACCCCACTTCGCGTACAGGAGCATCGTCTCCAGCATCGCTTCGTCGTGGGCCAGGGGGCTGATGGGGTCCACGTAGCCCGCGAACATCGGCTTCTTCCTGACCTCTTCCATGTCTCCGAGGAGGGCCTCCGCCAGCCTGAGAGTGATGTCGAAATGCGCCCTTCCGTTACCGCCGAAAGTGAGCTTGCCCGTGTGTATCGCGCCAGCCGCCATCTGCACGATGAAATTGTACTCCTCAGGGATGTCAGAAAGCTGCACTGGGACATATGCTATGGATGCGGACGGCAGGGCCTCCAGGAGCCTGCATATGGTTATGCCATCCTCGAGCGTGGGAGGACGGACTTTCCCTGTCTCCGGGTCTATGTAATACAGGCACTGCGCTCCGGGCCCGATCTTCGTCCTCCCGTCGACCGCATCGACAGAATACCTCTCGCTGCGAGCGTGCCACCTGAAGTTCTTCTTGCAACGCTTGACGGCGTCTACGACCTGCGACTCCGTCATCTTGACGATCTTTTTGCCCTTATCGACAGCAAAGCCGTTGTCTGCTAGCAGCTGGAGGGCACTGTCCGAGTTGACGAAGACGCCGACCTTCTCGAGGACCTCGACAGTCGCTCCGTGCATGAGGTCGATGTCGCCCTTCTCGAGAACCTTCAGCATGCGCTTGCGCGAGACCATCCTAAGACCTCCGTCGGACTTCTGGCCAGTGCAATATGCGAGCTCTCCCGGCCTTAGTAGGCGTGACTCACCCACCATCTCGGACGGCGGGGACAACACGGTTCACATAGATAAATCGAACCCGTTCAGCTTATCTTTGGGACGTTTCTCAATCGCCATCCGTCCACACCAAAGCATTTATCATCGCATCACATGATTCGATGCCGGATGCACGAACTCTTCGCAGCCGTACTTTCGAGCGGCAGCTGTGGCAACTGCACGCTCGTGATGCACGATGATATGGGGGTTCTCGTCGATGCAGGCATATCGTGCAGGGAAATCGAGCTGAGGGCGTCGACCTTCGGTGTTGACGCGTCGCAAGTCGTTGCCGTGGTGCTCACACACGAGCACACGGACCACGTGCGTGGCGTGAGGAGGTTCTGCGCGGAGCACGGCGCGCACCTTATGGCGACACGCGGCACCATGGCGCTGGCGCCGCTGGAAGGCGTCAAGACGGACGTCATCGTCCCCGGGAGAAAGTATTACCTGAACGGCCTCGAGCTCCGGCCGTTCAAAGTGAGGCACCTAGCTGCAGAACCGGTCGCGGTCTCCTTCACAGACGGTTCACGAAAGCTCGTGGTTGCGACTGATATGGGTAGCATCACACCCGACGTGCTGAGGGAGACCGCGGGCGCTGGCATCATGGTCATCGAAGCGAACTACGACCAGGAGATGCTGGAACGCGGCTCTTACCCAGCCTTTCTGAAGAGGGCGATCATGAGCGACCATGGACACCTTTCGAACGCAGATGCAGCCACGCTGGTCGCGAGCAGCGCTTCCGACAGTACGAGGGAAGTGGTCCTAGCCCATCTCAGCAAAGACAACAACACGCCCGAACTGGCATTGCAGACCGTGGCGTCGCGGTTACGAGGAATGGCGAACGGGCCTATGGTACACGTCGCCGAGCACGGGGCGTCCTGTGGGCCGTTCCACCTCTAGCCAGAGCCGACGACTTTGACCTTACCGTGGGAGAGGAGCGTGTGAGCGATGCTCTTCGGCAGGGACACGATGTCCTCCTTCTTCAGCCTGTACTCCTTGTCGATGCCCGCGAAGGTCGGGACATCCTCCAGCACCCTTACCAACACCAGCTCCTCGGCATTCTCCTTCGTCGGCTCCTTGCCCTTATGCTCGCATACGCCACCAGAGGGGGCTTCGGGAAGCACCTCGACTTCCTTCGGCTGAGTGAACCGGGGGCCGAGCTCCTCGAAATCCGCCTTTGCATCCTTGTGGGCCCCGAGAACCGAGGTCAGGTTGGTGAACAGAACCAACTCGTCAGGCGTCAGGTTCGTGGTGTCGGGGTTGTCCCCTGCAACCTTCCTGAGAGCCAACAGAGCTATCTTCCTCTGCCTCAGCTCGTATATTCTCTCGGCCTTTTCGATGGCCTTCTTGAGCTGATCGCTGAGCATGAGACGGGTCTGGGAGGACGGGTTCAGCATCGTCTCCCTCTCGTGCTCCTTTCTGAGAGCCTTTATGTAGGTGCCTATCTTCTCATACAGAGCCGGGTCGACCTTGGTCAGCTGAGGGGACTTGTTCTCCTGCCTGAAAAGGCCCATGATCTCTTCGTAGGTCATCTCCCCCCGCTCACTGGGCATCGGCTCAAGCATACGCAGGTGCTCTATTTTATCCTTACGTGAAGGCTGATTGTGGAAACAATAATAGGAGATCACGCCTCTGTGCTGCAACGACATGTCTGGAAAGGAGTTCGTGAGTGCCCGCGGCCGCGGGTCCGCCATAGCAGTATGTGTCTCACCGGGCGCATCGCGAACGGAGGTGGTCGGAGTCGACGAATGGAGGAACGCGCTCCACGTCAGGGTCGCTGCTGAGGCTAGACGTGGCGAGGCCAACGAGGAGCTGCTCAGGTTCCTCTCAGAGAAGCTGTCTGTGCCAAGAAGGGCGCTCGAGTTGGCAGGTGGGGCAAGATCTGGCACAAAAATCGTTACTGCGCCTCTTCCGCCTGAGGTGGTCCGACGCAGGCTGGGGGTCGGGTAGATGCTCTCTCAGGAAGAGCGGCTCGAGAGGCTCGAGAAGGTCCTTCAGGAACTCGAGCTTCTGAGCGAGAGGCTGCCCATCGTCGTCGAGGGGGCCAGGGATGTTGCGGCCCTGAGGAGACTCGGGATATCGAGGAACGTGATGCCTCTCAACAAAGGCATCTCCGTGTTCGCGTTCTGCGAAAGGCTCTCGAGGACAGCGACCGAGGCGGTCATAATGACTGACTGGGACAGACGCGGAGGGCAGCTCGCGCGCATGCTCAGAGAAGGGCTCGCAGCAAACGGCGTCCGCGCTAACGAGAGGATAAGGACAGAGGTGGTCATACTGTCTAAGAAGGAGGTCAAGGACATAGAGAGCCTTCCGACTTTCCTGGATAGCCTCAGGCGTGCCGTCTCAGGCAAAGGCGAGTGAGCGGCCAATGGTAATGTGCAAAAGGATTTAGCACAGCATCTCAATCAAATGCTCATGCCCCTGTCGGAGTGTTCTCTGGAGATGCTTAGATACCTGGGGCTCAAGTCTGTGGACGAGCTCTTCTCGGACATCCCGGATGATGTAAGGACGGACGGACTGAGGCTTCCTGATGGGATGTCGGAAATCGAACTCAGGCGAGAGCTGAAGACGCTCCTTTCGTCCAACATGACCGCGGATCGTATGCCCACTTTCCTCGGGGCCGGCATATACAACCACTTCATCCCCGCGGCGGTGAAGACCGTCGTCTCCCGCTCCGAGTTCGTGACATCGTACACGCCTTACCAACCGGAGATAAGCCAGGGCATGCTCCAGGCGCTATTCGAGTACCAGTCTTACATGACTGAGCTCACCGGGATGGATGTCGTAAACTCGAGCATGTACGACGCATCGACCGCGCTTGGAGAGGCGATACTGATGAGCCACAGGATATCTGGCGGCAACAGGTTCCTGCTGAGCCGGGCTGTGAGCCCCGAGAAAAAGGCGGTCGCAAGGACCTATGCGAAAGGTGCCAACATCTCGCTCGAGGAGGTAGCTTTCAACCCACAGACAGGCACTGTCGACGTTGAAGATCTCAGGTCGAAGATGTCCGATACCGTTGCCGGGTTCTACTACGAGACGCCGAACTTCCTCGGTCCTTTCGAAACCGGTTGGGAGGAGATTCGCGGGATCGTCGGAAAGAAGACGCTCGTAGTCGGAGTGAACCCGATGGCGCTTGCGCTCGTCCGGCCGCCCTCTGAGATGGGCGCGGACATCGTGATAGGGGACGCCCAGGTGTTCGGGACTCCTATGAACCTCGGCGGACCTACCATCGGCATCTTCGGATGCAGGTCCGAGCATGTGAGGAAGATGCCTGGGAGGCTTATCGGACTAACGACCGACCTGGAGGGCAGACCGTCCTACTGCATGACGCTTCAGACGAGGGAGCAACACATACGCAGGAGCAAGGCGACATCGAACATATGCACGAACGAGGCGCTCCTTGCAGTGGCGGCCGCCGCATATCTGGCCATTGTTGGAAGGTCGGGATTGCGCGCGATTGCCATGAAGAACGTGGAGAACATGCGCGCGCTGTCGTCGAGGATCGGTCGGATCGCCGGCTTCAAGGCCCCCGCTTTCGTAGGACCTCACTTCAACGAGTTCGTGGTGCTCTCAGAACGGCACCCGAGCATGGTCCATTCGCATCTGCTGAGCGCTGGCGTGCACGGAGGCTATGTTCTCGAGCGGGCTTTTCCTGAACTCGGAAGGGCGACGCTCTACTGCACGACGGAGATGCACACAAGAGCCGACCACGACAAGCTTGTCAGTGCCCTGGAGGCGATCGGATGAGATACCACCAGGCGGTTCACGAGGTCCCGCACATCTTCGAGGGGTGCGAGGACGACGTGGACGGCGGAGCGTTCGATCGTACCCTTGGCGGCTACCTGCCCGATGATCTGGCCCGCAGGGAACTCCGCCTGCCAGACCTTCCAGAAAGAGATGTGATCAAGCACTTCATAAACCTTTCACAGATGAATTTCGGCGTGGATAACGGGATGTACCCGCTCGGCTCGTGCACGATGAAGTACAACCCCAAGTTCTGCGACGAGGTCGTCTCATGGCCCTCTGTGACGCTCCTGCACCCGCTCCAAGATCCCTCTACTATACAGGGCGCGCTGAGACTGATGTACGAACTGGAGCAGATGCTGTGCGAGATCGGCGGCGTCGACGCGGTGACACTGCAGCCACCAGCGGGTGCCGCCGGGGAGTTCACGGGCGTGCACATCATACGGGCATTCCATGAGGCTAATGGAGAAGACAGGAAGGAGATCGTCCTGCCTGACACGGCTCACGGCACCAACCCTGCGAGCGCGGCGATGGTCGGGTACGACGTGCTCGAACTGCCATCGAAAGATGGATGCGTCGATGTAGAAGCGCTCAAGGCCGCGGTCTCGAAGGACACGGCTGCGCTGATGCTCACCAACCCGAACACCCTGGGACTCTTTGAGAAGGACGTGCGCGAGATAGCCGGCATCCTCCACGACGCGGGCGCGCTGCTCTACTACGACGGCGCGAACCTCAACGCCATCATGGGGAAGACATCGCCCGGGAAGATGGATTTCGACATCGTCCACTTCAACCTCCACAAGACCTTCGCCACGCCCCACGGCGGCGGAGGACCTGGAGCCGGGCCTGTGGGCGTGAAGAAGAGGCTGGAGGGATTCCTCCCTGTTCCAAGGATAGTACTCAAGGACGGTCGGTATGATCTCGACTACGACCGCCCGCACAGCATAGGGAAGGTCCGAGCCTTCTTCGGCAATTTCGCGGTTCTCGTCCGCGCGTATGCGTACATCCGCTTGATGGGAGGGAAGGGACTCGTCTCCGCGTCAGAGACAGCCGTTCTGAACTCCAACTACCTCAAGAAGAGGCTGAAGGCGCATTTCGAGATGCCCTACGGAGACCTCAGGAAGCACGAGTTCGTGCTGAGCGGGGCCCCCCTGAAGAAGAAGGGGCTGAGGACGCTGGACTTCGCAAAGAGACTGCTGGACTACGGCTTTCATGCGCCCACCATATACTTCCCACTGATTGTCGACGAGGCGCTCATGATCGAACCGACCGAGAGCGAATCAAAGGAGACGCTCGACAGGTTCGCAGAGGCGTGCGAGGCCATCCTCAGGGAGGATCCAAAGGTGCTGCGCGAGGCTCCTTTCAACACGGCCCGCAGAAGACTCGACGAGGCCAAGGCCGCGAGGGACATGATCTTCAGCTACAGGGCGCTTCGGCAGAAGGAGGAAGGACTGACGGGGAAGACCTAAGTGCGCTTGAACCTGGCAGTTATCAACGTCCTCGTGCTGGTCACACCGGGGATCGTCCTTATCTTGCCGAGGACCTCCTCGCAGAGGACATCGTAGTCCTTCGTCTCCATCCGGACTATCATGTCGAACTGGCCGAAGAGCTGATGCACCTCTGAGAGCCCGGGAATCTGGCGGAGGCGCTCTAGGACCGCTGTCTCCTTCCCCGTTGCGGTCGTGATGAGGACATACGCGACTACCAGGCTATCACCTCAGCTTCTCCCGGTAATGCGCAGTCGCATTACTTATAGTCTAGCGGAAGGCGTGGATGACCGGGGGTGCCGACGTCGAAATCTGGTGCATGCTCGTCAAATAACGCGGCCCCTAGCAAGGCCGCTCCAATGCTTATTAATCCCCCTGAGGCATCCGAAGTAGGCTATGAAGGGATTCGTAGTCATCGAAGGGATCGACGGGTGCGGCAAATCATCGGTGGCGAGGCGGGTGGCCGCCAGACTCGGCAGGGATGTGATCCTCACAAGGGAGCCCACGAACTCGTGGCTCGGAAAGGCCGTCAGGCGAGGCGATGCCTCGGACGTGAGCCCGTTCGCGGACGCGCTCTTGTTCATGGCGGACAGGGCGCTGCACACGCATGACATCTGCAGGCTCATCGTCGATGGTTGGCTGGTGATAAGCGACAGGTACTACCACTCCACAGTTGCATACCAGGCCGCGAACCTCAAGAGGGTCTTCGAAGGCGACGTCTTTGCCTGGCTGCTCGAATCCAACAGGAGGATTTCGCTCACACCTGACCTCACCGTACTTCTCACTGTGCCCGCTGAAGTGGGCCTCAGACGCGTGAGTTCGCGTGGGACCTATTCTCGCTTCGAGAAGCTCGCGTTCCTGGAGGAGGTCGCACGTAACTACGAGCGCCTGGCGGTCGTAGACCGCTCCGTGGTGAAGGTCGATGCGACGAAATCTCTCGACGAGGTCGTCGAGGAGGTTCTCTCGCTGATCCGTGCTAAGCTCGGGAAACGCAGATGAGAGGGGTGGCCATCCCTGACAGCTAGTCATGACGGCGGAAGGTGGTGGCCGGACTAGGGCAATCTTTAAGTCCTCTCGTAGGCTCACGACGTGATGTATGCACCCAGCGGAACACCTGCGCGGGACCAAGAGCAAGAAGCTCATCGGACGGAAGATAGTGCTCGGAGTGACGGGCAGCATCGCGGCTGTCGAATGCGTGAAGCTGTGCCACGAGCTCGTCAGGAACGGAGCCGACGTCCACGCTGTGATGTCGAAAGACGCTCAGACGATCATCCATCCTTGGGCCCTCGAGTTCGCAACGGGCAACCCCGTGACCACGGAGATAGACGGTAGAGCGCAGCACGTGGCACTGTGTGGAGAGGTCCCTGACAGGGCGGATTTGATGCTGATAGCTCCAGCAACCGCGAACACGATATCCAAGATCGCCTGTGGGATCGACGACACGCCTGTCACGACCTTCGCGACCACCGCTCTGGGTTCCGGCATCCCCATGATCATCGTGCCCGCCATGCACGGATCGATGATGAACCACAGGATAGTCCTCGAGAACATAGAGAAGCTCAAGAGGCTCGGCGTCACGATACTGATGCCCAAGATCGAAGAGGCGAAGGCCAAGATGCCGTCGATAGACTACATCGTCTCCTCTGTCATCTCGGCCGTGGGCAAGCACGATCTGGTCGGCAAGAAGGTGCTGGTGATAGCGGGCTCAACGGAAGAGCCGATCGACGATATCAGGGTGGTCACGAACAGGAGTTCGGGTGAAACCGGGATAGAGCTGGCCAGGGCGGCGTTCGAGCGGGGGGCGGAGGTGGAGCTCTGGATGGGCAGGAGCGAGCTCGAAACCCCTTCGTACATCAACACCACCCGGTTCACTAGCTTCGAGAGTCTTGCATCGATGGCCGACAGGATCGACCACGACATTGTGTTGTTCCCGGCTGCCGTGTCCGACTACTCTCCCCAGAAGGTCCCCGGGAAGATAGCCTCGGACAAGGACACTCTCACGGTCGTGATGAAGAGGAACCCGAAGCTCATCGACCGCATGAGAGGCAGGTTCGTGGTCGGCTTCAAGGCGATGTCCCGTGTCGAAGAGGACGAGCTCCTGGCAGAGGCGCAGGCCCTGATGGATCGGTCCGAGTGCAGGATGGTAGTGGCCAACGTCATCGAGGACGTGAAGAGGGGTCGGACCAAGGTCATCCTTGTGGGCCCAGGCGGTGCCAAGGAGCAGCTGGAGGGCACGAAGGCGGAGGTCGCGGACAGGATAATGGATGCTGTCGTAAGGATGATCCGATGAGAAAGGCCAGGGCGTTCTGCCCAGGACACGTCACCGCCTTTTTCGAGGTCTGCCGAACGAGGGATCCTCTATCGACGGGCTCGCGCGGCGCGGGAATCTGCCTCTCCCTGGGCGCAACGAGCGAAGTGACCTTTTCGGAAGCATCCGGGCGGAGCATAGAGGTGACCTTGGACGGGCGTCCTGTCCGCGCTCCGGTGACGGTGGATGCTGTCTCGAGGCTGCTGGGAGACAGGTGCGGGGCCGTGAGCGTTCGCACCAGGCACGACCTACCCGTGGGCCAGGGCTTTGGAATGAGCGCCGCGGGGGCCCTCTCGGCCGCGTTCGCGCTGGCAAGCATCCTCAGAGAGAGCAAGCAGCGTGCATTCGAGGTGGCACACGAGGCCGAGGTTCTCAGGGGAGGTGGCCTCGGGGACGTCGCGGCATTGTACCGGGGAGGCGTGACGGTCCGCGAGAGGCCTGGCCTCCCGCCCATAGGCAAGGTTAGACGCGTGCCTGGGGCGCCGGAGCTTGTGCTCTGCGTTGTGGGGAGGCCGATCCGCACGAAGACGGTGCTATCCCATCCGGGAAAGGTGCGCGCAATCAACAGTATCGGTGGTAGGCTCGTCGACGAGATGCTGAAGCGCCCCTCGGTCAGCACCCTCATGGAACTCGCGAACGATTTCGCCCTAGCATCTGGTCTAGCCACGAAGCGCGTGCTGCGGGCAATCAAGGCGGCATCGGCCCACGGCGTCGCGAGCATGGCCATGCTGGGGAACTCGGTCTTCGCTGTCGGGGATGTCGATGCTCTTGATGAGGTCCTCTCAGCATGTGGCAGGACCTACAGGTGCAATGTGGACGTGGCAGGCCCTCGCACGGTCTGAGGCGACCTCAGGCAGCTCTCAGCACAAGGAATATCAGGCCGACGAGGAACAGGGCAGCCCCCACAGCCATGATAGCATACGATGCCAGGACAAGCCCCAACGACGCGCCGATGCCGTGGTCTTCCGCCCATGGGTCTTCAGACCACTCCGCGATCTCGCCCACGACCGACGCTCCGTACAAGATCCCGCCCAGGAGGCCGACTGCTATCCCGGCTATCATCAAATGCAGCGCGTGTTCCGACCACTTCGAGTGCTTCGCTTCGGCGGCCGGCTGGACGAACGACGTCGTCTGTTGCCTGAGCGGCTGTCCGCACACCTCGCAGAACGACGCCTGGTCCGGGCTTTCTCGTCCACAGGCTTGACACCTCATGCCTTTCCCTCGTGTCTCCACATTCTTCAGAGATTATACGCTTTTTCCTGGAATGCCGAACAGAAACTGGCGAGGCTGTCACTCGAACAAGGTGAAGAGCTTGTCGTCCTTCCCCACGTCGAACAGGCCTATCCTCGCTCCGCAATCGAGCCACCCGTGCGCGTAGTTGACGCACGCAAACGAGTTCACCAGGTCCCCCCTCGAGTAGAACTCCTTCGCGTCATCGAAGTATGCCCTCGCCATCTTCAGGAAGTCATCGGCCAGCTTTCGGGCGAAGGACCTTTCAGGCGCGACCACCCTCAGCCTGGCCAAGGCCTCTGAGGTTATGGACAAGTACCTCTCGACCTTCTCCTCTGTGAGCACGGCACCCTTTCCCTTCATCTCTACATCCTTCTCGATGGGATGACCTCGACGCTCTCTCCGCCGTGCTTGGATTCCCGCGGCCGTATCTCGACCAGGAGCGGCATGGACACACCGCCGCCCGTGACTATTGCCGAGCCTATAGGGAGCCTCTGTATCTCATCCTCCATTCCCTGCGTCAGCCCCTCGATGGATGAGGCGATGGCCTTCAGGTCGTTCGGGTTCGTGACCTTGAGTATGATCTGCGTGTTGCACTGGCTGAGGACGTTCTTGTCCACCTTCGCCGCCCTCTGCGTTATGATCATCAGACCCAACCCGAACTTCCGGCCCTCGGATGCGATGGTCCTGAAGATCTTCGAGCAGGCCGCCTGGCCCTGCTGCGGGCAGAAGTTGTGGGCCTCCTCCACGACAAGCATCATCGGCGGTATCTTGTCCAGCTTCCTGAGTTCGAACAAGGCCGTGCCGATCCTGTTCACAATGAGTTCCTGAATGTCGGGCGGCGTACCCCTGAGGTTGATTATGGTGCACCTTCCCTTCTGTATCAGCTCGTCGATCTTGGTGCCCTGGTCCGCGAAGACGTCGATCTCGTTGAGATACTCGAGCTCGGTGATCAGCGTACCCACGGACGCTTCCCCAGACTGCTCCAGCACGGCGATGATGTCCTGCAGGGAGTAGTTGCCCTTGGTTTCCTTCAAGACATCTATCGCCTTCCTGAGCATCGTGAGGAAGGACCGGACGTTCTTGATGTTCGTTAGGCCGAGAATCTCCCTCGCATCCAAGTTGTGGAGCGTGAACTTGAGGGGCTTCGCGCCCCTGTTTATGTTGGTGTCAGTTGCGAACTCGATTATCTTGTCGTCATATCCCCGCGGGGTTACACCGAAGTCCCTCGTGGTCTTCTTGATCGTGCCTTTGTGCTTCATGCTGGAGTACTCGCCGTGAGGGTCTATCACGCACACCGTGACGTCGTGTTTCATAAGCTCTTCGATGATGGCCCCGGAGCAGTAGGACTTACCGCCGCCCGTCTTGCTGAGTATGCAAACGTGCTTCTGGACCATGAGATTGATGTCCAGCTCGACACGTATGTCGTGGCCAGAGAGCAGGCCGATGTAGGCGCCAGTCTCCTTGTTCTCCTCGAGGCCCACGACCTTCTTTATGAGGTCCTCCTGGGCGCGGTACACCACAGAGCCTGCCTTGAGGGGCGTGCGGGGTACCTGGAGCAGGTTCCTATCGTCCCTGTAACCCACAATCGAAACGACGGCGATCTCCTTCTCATCAATCGGAACCGGCGTTCCGCTCCTGATCTCTGAGACGCCATCTATTGTCAGGTTCGTCTTCCGCTCGATCTCGGACACCTGTCCGAGCACGAACCCCACCAGCTCGTGCTGGACTTGGACGTATTCCATCTTCTCGAGAGGTGCAGTCACGCCGCAGTTGAACTGCAGGGTGCCCACGTTGCCGAAGATGATGCCGACGGGCTCGAGGTCCGCGGTCTTTGTGGACTTTCTCCTCGGTTTCGCCTCCGGGTGCTGGTCGGGCTGAGGCACCCGCGCATCAGGTGGCGATGCGTTGTGCTGATAAGGGTACGGCTGACCGATACTCATCTCCAAGTGCATCCCATCTTGGCTGGACTCAATAACGCCGTAGACTCTATTTATCTTTTCCTGACGGCGTGAATGGGCAAGCGGCTCCCCCGTTTCGGTCAAGTTTTTGAACGGGCACCGCATACCCTGCGGCCGGTAGCATGTTCGTGGTAGGTGGCTCGGCCTCTCAGTCGCTGTCGAAGGAGCTGGCGAAAAGCCTGAAGGCGCGCCTAGCGAAGGTCGAGGTGAGACGGTTTCCAGACGACGAATGCTATGTGAGGATTGAAGACGACCTATCTGACGAGGATGTCTTCATCGTGCAGACGACATGGCCTGACCGGAACATCATCGAGTTGTTCCTCCTCCAGGACGCAGTCCGTGAGTTCGAGGTCTCGTCGCTGACGACGGTGGTACCCTATTTCGGGTACGCACGCCAGGATAAGCAGTTCAAACCAGGAGAGCCCATCAGCGCGAGGGCGATAGCGAGGCTCATTCAGGCGAACACCGACGAGTTCATCACGGTCGACGTCCACGCGGAAAGCGTGATAGACTGGTTCGACAGCATACCCGCGAGGAACGTTTCGGCTTACCGCGAGGTCGGGAGGTACCTCAGGGGCATCGGGATAGAGCTAGTGCTGTCGCCCGACGAGGGCAGAGCCGAGAACGCAAAGCGCGTGGCTGAGGTGGCCAAGTGCGATTCCGATTACCTCGTCAAGGAGAGGATCGACGGAGAGACTGTGACGATGGCGCCGAAAGAACTCGACGCGAATGGCCGGAAGGTCGCGATCGTTGACGACATCATATCCACCGGCGGGACCATCGTGAAAGCGGCCGAGCAGTTGCGGGCGCAGGGTGCGGCGAAGATATTCGCAGTGTGCACGCACGGCGTGTTCGCGGGCAATGCGATTCCCAGATTGGAGGCTGTGTGCGACGGCATCTGCACCACGGACACCATCGAGAATCCCAAGGCGTGCATCACGGTCGCTCCTGAGATAGCCAGGATTGCCAGGGACTGAGAGTGACCACACCACAATCTACATAAGTCCCTCCAGGATTCTCGGCCACGCCATGAAGAAGGCCGAAGACTTCAGCGAGTGGTATAACGAGATAGTGGAGCGGGCCAACCTCACGGACAAGCGCTACCCCGTCAAAGGCATGAACGTCTGGACACCATATGGCTGGAAGATCATGCAGGCGATCGACTCCCACATAAGGCAGGAGTTCGACGCGACGGGGCACAACGAGGTCTGCTTCCCCCTTCTGATACCCGAGGACCAGTTCGCGAAGGAGAAGGAGCACATAAAGGGGTTCGACGCCGAGGTCTTCTGGGTTACCCATGCTGGTCTGAACCCGCTGGACGTGAGGCTCCTGCTCAGGCCGACCAGCGAGACGGCCATGTACCCCATCTTCTCGCTCTGGATCAGGTCGCACGCTGACCTGCCATTGAAGACCTATCAGATAGTCAACACCTTCAGGTATGAGACCAAGCAAACTAGGGCGTTCATCCGGGTGCGCGAGATACACTTCTTCGAATCTCACACTTGTCACGCAGACTTCGAGGACGCCGAGAGGCAGGTGAGGGAGGACTTCGAGATACTCGCGAGGCTGGCGAAGAAGCTGTGCCTCCCGTACAAACTCCTGAGGCGGACCGACTGGGACAAGTTCCCGGGGGCAGACTATACCGTGGGCATAGACACCCTCCTCCCGAACGGCCGGAGCCTCCAGCTGGGTTCGATACACCAGTACAGGGAGAACTTCTCCCGTCCCTACGACATCAAGTACGAGGACGAAAAGGGCGAGCACAGGTATGTGCACCAGACCACCTTTGGGATGAGCGAGCGATTGGTGGGGGCCATCGTGGCGATCCACGGGGACGACAAGGGCCTCGTCCTGCCGCCTGACGTAGCTACCAACCAGGTCGTGATAGTGCCGGTGCTGGCGAAGGGATACACGGAGGCGGTAGAGGGCGAGGCTAGGAGGCTCTTCGAAGAGCTCCGGAGGGCGGGCATCAGGGTCCATCTGGACGAGAGAGATGTCAGGCCAGGCGTCAAGTACTACGACTGGGAGCTGAAAGGCGTCCCGCTGAGACTCGAGCTGGGCAGGAAGGACATAGAGATGGGAAAGGTGACCTTCGTCAGGAGAGATACGGGCGAGAAGTCCCTCAGGGACAGGGCAAAGGTGGTCGACGAGGTCAAGGCCATGCTATCGGAGATCGCCCACGACATGCTCGCTAGGGCTCAGAGAGAGATGGATGCCAACACGATAACGGTGACCCACCTGGACGGTCTCCCCGAGAAGATGATCAGGACTGGCTGGTGCGGCAGCGCCGACTGCGGACACGAGATCGAAGCACGGTCCGACATGAACATACTCGGCACACCCGTCGACGGCGAGGCTTTCGAGGGCAATTGTGTGATATGCGGGAAGCCGACCAGATCGGTGGTTTATCTCGCGAAAGCCATGTGAATGCAGTGGTCAGTCACCCTTAAGAACCGGCTTTCGCGTAAGGAGCAAGCCCAGGATACCGAACACAATCAGGGGGACGTAGACCGTGTATATCCCTATGTTGCCGCTGTTGAAAGGATACCAGGTATCGTATAGCAGACCCCAAGCCCAGTATACTGACAAGCCGGCTATAAGCAGCAGTGCGGACAGCACCGTGAGCGCCCTCCTCTGGAACTCGGCGGTCTCTGGGTCAGCCATCGGCGCGACCAACGAGTTGGCCGTATAAATTCGTTTCTAATCACCCGGCCCAACCGCCCCTCCGCCAGTCGAGGAGAACCCTTATGATGGGGATAAGACATTATCCAGCTGGTAAGAGGCTCAGATGAGCCTGAGAGCCTCCTTGGAGGACAAGTGGGAGCCTGTCAGCACTACGCGCAGCAATGGACTCGTGCGTCAGAATCAGAACGAATGACAGCCCCGCAGCGCCGGCGTTTTTGCCCGCCCTTCCCGCGCTAGCCATCGCCGCCCTGCTTATCGCGACATGCATCCCCGCAGGGTGGGTCGTGGAAGATGCGCGGGCCGCGGAACAGAAGGTCCTGCGCTGGGGCATGTTCGAGGGCATAGACAGTCTGAACCCGTTCATAGGCGTCAACGACAACGCCTACATCTTCTACGGGCTAATCTACGACTACCTCGTGGCCGTGGACCAGGACCTGAACCCCAAGCCGAACCTGGCGGTGAGCTGGAACATCGTGCCCGACGAGGAGCCGTACGGCAGCGTATGGCAATACAACCTCACGCGAAACGCCTACTGGCACGACGGCGAGCCTTTCGACGCAGATGATGTGGTCTTCACCGTCAACTACCAGATCGGACCCAATTACGATAGCATGTGGGCCTACCAGCCCTACACGATATTCATAAAGTCGGTCCAGAAGGTGGACGACTACACTGTGAGGATCGAGTTCAAGAACATCACGGGGCAGCGAGCGCCCTGTCCGTTTGGGGACAAGCTGATGATGCCCATAGTCCCCGAGCACATCTGGAGCGAGATAAGCGCATTCGATGCAGGCTTCTCGTACGAGAACAGGAAGCCAATAGGCACCGGACCTTTCATGTGCACCGACAGCACCTGGCAAGAGTACCTCAACAGGAACGTCATGGTTTTGCTGGCGAACAAGGACTACCACGGCTGGGCCGACTACGGCGAGCGCGTCAACTTCGACAGGCTCGAGCTGCACTTCTACCTCGAGCCGGTTTCGATGCTCACGGACATCCAGACAGGCAAGATCGACATGGCCATGTTCAATGCGCCCAACTTCAAGAATCTCAACGCATGGCTTCTGAACCATCCGGATGCGCCCATCGACACTTGCGCGCGCTTGACCTGCACAAGCTACTCGATCGACCTCCTCGTCTGCATGGAGGAGGATGCGGGCGCCAACACCAACCCCCTCAGGCTCGACCCAGCCGTCAGGAGGGCGATGGCCCACGCGATTGACAAGGAGTTCATCAGGGATTCCATCTATGCGGGCTATGCAGAGGTCGGTTCGACCATACTGAGCCCGATATATGACGAGTTCTGGTCGCCGGGGCCGACGGAGGCGTTCAACTACGACCTCGCGGCCGCGAACGCGACGCTCGATGCCGCGGGGTACGTCTGGAACGCCGAGCACACAAGACGCGTAGCGGGCCCTGACAACCCGTGGTACCCTAACGGCGAACTCAAGTTCACTATCGTGGTTGAAGCGGAGCTTGTCGAGGACAGGGACACTGCCCTGTTCCTGCAGGACGAGTGGGCGAAGATCGGAATCGGCCTGGACATCATGATCGTAAGCACAGGCCAGTGGAACACCATCGTGTACAACTACAACTATGACCTGGCGATGTCATACTGGAGCGGCGACCCCGACCCCACCTACCTTCTCTTCGTCCAGACCACCTATTCCATAGGGGGATGGTCTGAGAACGCGTATTCGAACCCCGTGTATGACGAAACCTTCGTGAAATGCACCGAAACTCTCGACCCCGAGGAGCGCGCCCAGTACATGAAGGAATGCCAGAGAATCATGTACAACGACTGCGCGTTCATCGTAACCGTGTATCCCTACGGCTGCTACGCGTGGCGGACCGACAGGTTCGAGGGATGGGGAGACTGGGAGGCGCATCCAGGCAGGTCGCTCTCCAACTACTGGACCGCCAACCCGCTCTACTTCGAGCTCACCCCTCGAGTGACGGATCAGGATGGCGGACAGGGTGGCATATCAGCTACGGTCTATCTCGCCATCGGCGCGGCGGCCGCGGTCGCGACAGTCGCGGCTGTCGTGCTGCTGTTGCGCAGGAAACCTGGCAGGCCCAGGAAGGAAGAAGAGGAGATCAGGCTTCCGTAGCGGTCCAAGCTGGCCGGAGGGTTCAGCTGATTGATTGAGGGAGGGGCTTGGGAGGCGCGCAGAGATGGCTAGGGCTCGGACACTCAGAGGATACTTGGCCAAGAGGACTGTGTACGTCCTCCTCACCATCTACCTCATACTCACTTTCAACTTCCTCCTGTTCAGGGTTATGCCGGGGGACGTCACTAGGATTGTGATTCCCAAGGGCACGGCTCCTGACTCCCAGACCTTCAAGGAGCTGTCGGACTACTACGGCCTCGACGACCCGCTCATCGTGCAGTACTTCAGGTATCTCGCGCAGCTAGTTCAGGGTCAGTTCGGCAAGAGCATATCCTTCGCGACAGGGTGGTCCGTTGAGTCAATCCTCGGCCCCTATCTCGTGAACACACTGATCCTGGTCGGCATAGGCACCGTGATCTCTGTCTTCGTAGGCATATGGTTCGGGCGAATCACCGCGTGGAAGAGGGGGACCGCCGTGGACAGGGTGGGGAGCGCATTCTTCCTGGTCTTCTACTGCATGCCCACTTTCCTGTTCGCCCTCCTAATGATAGTGGTCATGGCGAGGTACGCCCCTCAGTGGCCGGTCAAGGGGGCGTTCGGGAGCGATTACTACTCCCTGGACCTGTTCGGGAAGATAACCGACAGGGTGGAGCACACGCTCCTCCCGATGGCGGCGTTGGTCGTCGAGACCATCGCGACATTCTCCATCATCACGAGGAGTTCGTTGATCGACGTGATGACCGAGGAGTACATGGTCACCGCCGTCGCGAAGGGGCTGAGGGCGAAGCAGGTGCTCCACAACCACGCAATGCCGAACGCGATGCTGCCTGTCGTTACCGTGGTGGCCCTCAACGTAGGATGGGTGCTCAGCGGTTCCATCATGATAGAGATCGTGTTCTCGTACGAGGGCCTCGGATATCTGACGTACTACGCGGTGCTGGACCAGGACTATCCCCTTCTGCAGGCGGCGTTCATGCTGGAGGCGGTGGCTGTCGTCATAGCCAACTTCCTGGCAGACATAATGCTGTTCCACCTCGACCCGAGGGTGAAGATATGAGGGCTGAAGCTAAGACCTCTGATGGGCCACGCGGGGCACCGCTCCTGCTGACCGAGCCACGGGTCGAGAAGCTGAGGATGTACAGGGATTCTGCCCTGAGGATCTGGAGGCAGTACAGGAAGAGCCTCTCGGGGATGATCGGACTCTACATCTTGCTGTTCTTCATCTTCATGGCGCTGCTGGCGCCCGTGCTGGCCACCTTCGACAACCCGGACGACATATCTTGGAACAGGGTGAACCCCGCCTACGCACCTCCCTCCCTCAAGTACATATTTGGCACAGACTACTACGGAAGGGACGTCTACAGCATGACCGTCTGGGGGACGCGCGCGAGCCTCATAGTCGGTTTCCTGGCCTCGCTCATATCGATCGTCCTGGGGACGGTAATCGGCCTATCTGCAGGGTACTTCGGCAAGGTCACCGACGAGGTGCTGATGCGGTTCACCGACTTCTTCCTCGTCATACCCTGGTTCCCTCTCATGATAGTGTTCGCCACGCTCCTGGGCAGGTCATTCGAGAACGTGATAATAGTCATAGGAATCACTAGCTGGCCCTCCACCGCGAGGATCGTGAGGTCCCAGGTGCTCTCGGTGAAGGAGAAGACCTTCGTCGAGAGGGCGATATGCGTCGGCGCCGGCAGCTCGAGGATAATCTCCAAGCACATCCTGCCCAACGTGTTCCCGCTCATATTCGCGAACACGATACTCCTGGTGGCGAACTCGATCTTCTCAGAGTCGTTCCTGGACTTCTTTGGCTTGGGAGACCCGAGGGTCATCAGCTGGGGCATCATACTCGAGACCGCCTACGAGAAGGGGGCTTTCAACAGCTACGCCTGGTGGAACATATTCTTCCCGGGCTTCTTCATAATCATACTCATCATGGCGTTCTACCTCATAGGCGACGCCCTCGACGAGGTGCTCAACCCGAAGCTGAGAAGGAGGTAGAAGGACAGGGCGTCCGCTCGCGCCAAATCGCATCAGGTGTGAGCGCTCCGACTCCGGCTGCGGTGGGACTATCCCGGAGGCGCAGAGGTGCCGATCTTCAGGAACTCCTCCTCGTCCTTAAGCGCCTGCTCGAATATCTCGAACCCTTTCTCGAGCTGCGCCTTAGATATGCACAGCGGCGGCGCGATCCTGAACACGTTCCCCCAGATCCCCGATGTGATGGTCATGAGGCCGGCGCGCCAGCACTTGCCCTGGATGTTCGTGGCCTCGTGCGGCTCCTTCGTGTACTGATTCTTGACCAGCTCCACGCCTATCATCAGGCCTTTGCCGCGCACGTCCCCTATGATCTCCCTGCGGGTCTGCATCTCCTTGAGCAGCTTGATGGCGTATTCGCCCAGTTTCGCGGCCCTGTCTGCCAGGTTCTCCTCGATTATCGCCTGGACGTGTGCGAGCCCGGCGGCCATAGTTATCGCGTTGCCGCCGAACGTGGAGGAGTGCGAACCAGGCCTCCACTTCCTCATTATGTCGTGCTTCGCTATGATAGCCCCCAGCGGCACCCCGCCTCCCAGGGCCTTGCCGAGCACGAGTATGTCGGGTATGGTGTTGAAATGCTCGCAGGCGAACATCTTGCCGGTCCTGGCGAAGCCAGTCTGGACCTCGTCGAAGACAAGGAGTGCGCCCTGGCTGTCGGCAAGCTTCCTCAGCCGCGGCAAAAACTCCTTCGGGGGCACGACGTACCCGCCCTCTCCCTGAATCGGCTCGACGAATATGGAGGCGATCTGTCCGGTCGTGCCTCCCATGCTCAGGACCTGGTTCTCTATGTAGTCGACGCAGTAGAGGCCGCACTCCGGATAGGTCTGCTTGAACGCGCACCTGTAGCAGTAGGCGTAGGGCGTGAATATGATGCCCGGTGCCATCGGGCCGTAGCTGTATCTGAGCTTCAGCTTGCTGGTCAGCGCCAGCCCCGCACCTATCCTTCCATGGTACGATCCGAAGAACGCCAAGTGCTCGTTCCTCTTTGTGTAGTATCGCGAGAGCTTGAAAGCTGCCTCCACAGCCTCGGCCCCGCTGTTTCCGAAGAACGTGCCCTTCAGGGCCTTACCAGGCGATATCTCCGCGAGCAGCTTGGCGAAGTACGCCTCCTTATCGAAGTACGCGTCGTTCGCCATCGAGTGTATGAGCTTCGCGGCCTGCTCCTGGATGGCTTTCGTGACCTTGTAGTGCGTCCAACCGGCGTTCTGGACCGCGATGCCCGACGAGAAATCGAGCAGGACGTTGCCATCGGCGTCCATGACCGCTGCACCGGCAGCCCTCTCGATCGTGAAGGTGAAGCACCTGTCATAGGCGTACGACACGTAGTCCCTGTCTATCTTGATGATCTCCTTGCTCTTGGGACCCGGTGCCCTCACTACTATCTTGGGCGCCTCCCTGGCCCACTGAGGTACCCAGTCAGGCAGGGGGAACTCCTCCGCAACTTCCTTCGCCTTCTCTTCGCCTTGGGTCGGTTTCGTCTGCTTCAATGGCTCAACGACCGACTCTTGCTCCGTCATCTCACTCATCCCTTACCCTCCCGAGACTTGTCGAGCGACAACGCGCCTTTCGGGCAGGCCTTGATGCACGCCGGATCACCAGCACAGAGGTCGCACGTGTACGCCGTCTCAATCCCGAACGCACCCTCGAAGAAGACGCCGTCATAGGGGCACCGGGGCATGCATGCCATGCACGCGAAGCACCTGTGCTCGTCAAGAGTCCAGTACTTGCCCTCTTCGTGGAACTCGAAGAGTGCCGAAGGGCAGACCTCGCTCGGCGGGCAGGTGTCGCAGTGAACGCACATCACCGCCCTCCACTTGTCGTGGTCGTCCTTCGAGACCTTGATCCTCGGCCTCCCGGTCGCGACTGCCGTCGGGTGCGCCCTCACACACGCTGATTCGCACTCGAGACAGCCGTTGCATTTGTCCGGGTCGAAGACCAACCCGAACTTCTTTTTCGCAGAGCTCATCAGTGCATCCTCCTGAGTGGCCACATCGCCGCAGAGGCGGTCGATGTGATGAGTCTGGGCGACTCACTCCGGCGGTTCAACAGTAAGTTGCTGATACCATATATACCCTCGCAAACGAAGGTATTTCTTTGTTGTCGTCGTGCGATTTCGTGTCAGACTTTGTGAAAGACATTCGATGTAATGGGGATATTGATTGAAGTTTTCGCAAGAACTCCGCGCCTATTGCGAAACGTTCGAACGCAACAAGAATGCCGGTGAAAACAGGTCGAAACGGACCATTTTCATTAATGTTAGCAGATATTTACAAGGGGTCAGCATCCGAGAAAAAGGGCTGGTTATATGGATTTCCGAATAAAAATAACTGGTAGGATGTGGTGTACATCAGCCACCACATCTGACCATCGTTTCCGATCACTTGAGGTACGGTAGCTTCTTCACGATGTCTGAGAGCCCGACCTCCTGCAACGTCTTCTTCGTCGGCCTGCCCTGCTCGTCCCATCCCCAGAGCTTGTAGTAGTCCGACAGCATCTTCTCGAAGTCCGCCCGCGGAACAGTCTTGCCCTTCGTCTTGCCGCTGGGCAGCGGGTCCTTCTCGATGCGCTCCGGGAGGGTATCATCCTTCCTCGAGAATCCCTCCCTCACATTGAACGCGCGCACGAGGTTCCAGTTGCGTCTGCCCACCATGCGCAGGTGCTGCTCGTCAGCCTTTACGCCCGTCACTGCTGTATAGTACTTCGCCATGTTCGGGAAGCTGACCGCGTAGAAGTCGCAGAAGATGAAGCTCCACTTCACGCTCGTCCTTGTCTGGTCCTCGACGCATATCGCGGCCTTGCCCTCAGGGTCCCACGGGTCGCCGCTGCCGTACGCGTCCTGTGCGACGGGCCATGCCCTGTTGTGGTCCGCCCCGCGGTCAGCGGTCGCATAGGCGAGAGCCATGCCTATGGAACCTCTGGGGTCGTACGCAGGGTACTCGGAGCCTTTCACCTCTACGGTGAACCTCTCAGCACCCTTGCCGATCTTCTTGGCCGCCCTCTTCACTCCGTCAGCCAAGAGAGCGCCGACGTGCTTGCGCTCGGCGATCATCGCAGGCATCTTGGCATAGGCCTCCTCGTTCCCGAACCTGAGGTCGAGCCCGCCCGTGTCCTTCTTAGTGAGGATGCCCTTCTCATAGAGCTCCATCGCAAACGCCGTCGCTGCGCCCGCTGATATCGTATCCAGGCCCAAACGGTCGCAGTCCTCGGCGTATTTCACGACTGCCTCGATGTTCTTGATGCCGCAGTTCGAGCCGCACAGACCTATGGTCTCATATTCCGGGCCCTCCGTCGCTGCGCCCTTGAACTTGCCGCTCTTGACCTTTGACCAGCTACCGCAGCCGATTCCGCAGTCCATGCAGGCCTTCCTGCGCACGAGCACCCTCGTCTTCAGGGCGTCAGAGTTGATGCCTGTAGAGGCTTCGAACTCGCCCGAGGTCCAGTTCCTCGTCGGGAGTATCCCGGCGTTCTGGCTCATGTCGACGATGATGGGTGTCCCGTCGGTTATCGAGCCAGCGTGGTCGGGGTTCTCCACGACGTCCTTCAGCAGCATCTCCTTGGTCATCTTGAGGAAGTCTTCCATGTTGGGCACCTCGAGCCCCAGTGTGCCCCTGACGGCGACGGCCTTCAGGTTCTTGGAGCCGAACACTGCGCCCCCGCCGCCCCTGCCCGCGTTCCTCGTGAGGTCGCTCGTGATGCTCGCTATGAGCGCGAGTTTCTCGCCCGCAGGACCTATTGAGGCCACCCTCGCCTTGCTCTCCCCGGTTTCCTTCCTTATCAGGGCCTCCGTGGCGTATGTGTCCTTGCCCCAGAGGTTCTTGGCGTCCCTTATCTCCGCCTTCCCGTCCTTGATCCACAGGTAGACTGGCTTCTTTGCCTTGCCAGTTATGATCACGCCGTCAAAGCCCGCGTACTTCAGCTCAGGCGCGAAGTATCCTCCGGCGTAGCTGTCCAGGAAGGTGCCTGTCAGCGGTGACTTGGTGATGACGACGTACCTGCTGGTTAGCGGGACCATCGTCCCGGTCAGCGGGCCCGTCCATATCATGAGTATGTTGTCTGGGGACAGCGGGTCGATGCCCGGCTTCAGCTCCTCGAACAGGTATCTGGCCCCCAGGCCCTTGCCGCCGATGTGCAGCTTCGCCCACTCCCTGTTGAGCGGCTCCGTGGTGATCTTCTCGTTCGTGAGGTCGACTCTCAGCACCTTTCCAACGTATCCGTCAGCCATCCTCATCACCTCTTCAGTACGCCCCTGGGGCAAACTTCGACACACTGAGGGTTACCCCCGCACAGGTCGCACTTGATGGAATACGTCCCCGTCGGATCAAGCCAGCAGCCCTCGTACGGACACGCCTCGACGCAGGCCCCGCACGCCGTGCACTTCTCCTTGTCAACATAGTATATCCCCAGCCCCTCGTTCAGGACTATCGCCTCGGCAGGGCATGCCTCCACGCACGGGTGCTCGTCGCAATGGATGCAGTAGTTCAACTTGAACTCCCCAGGCTCAGGGAACTTGTCCTCCACGTTTATCCTCGACTCGCTCGGATTGAACTTCCCAACATTCGCGCCCGAGCACACGAGCATGCACAGCTGGCAGCCGATACACTTGTCCTTGTCAGCCTTCAGACCTTTGCTCATCTCATTCCTCCCTCTCAGGTGATTCTCCACTCACAAAAGGCATGGCACAGACAGATCGGCTCAGAAAGGAGCCTGGACCTGAGTCGTCAGCCTGGTTATCATGCCCCCCTTCGGGACCGTGAAGGAATTGTGGAATGCGTATTTAGAGATTGTCGGCTTCCACGCGCGAGTGCCAGATGGCGCGCTGCCGAGCCAGTGCTCGAAGTCGGAAGCCGATATGTTCCACCGAGCTTATCGAAGCGGAGCCTGAGGGAAAACTCCCTGCCGTGTACGCCCGCTTGCTAGTGCGCACGTACATGCGGCAAAGATGCGAAGGGTGCGAAGAAAGCACATTGTTATAAGCTCGTGCACTGCTGCGCAGTGAAGATGATCGCCCCCAAATCGATGGTGCTTCTCGTCGACGAATCGGGCAGGAAGACCGTCGTCAGGGCAGACCGAGGGATGATGAATGTAAAGGGCCTCGGCGTCATCGACGGTGACAAGCTCTGCGCCTCAGAGATTGGCGGCCAGCTCAGCGTAGGCACTCGGTCTTATCTCATCCTCAGGCCGAGCATCAGGGATCTTCTAGGTACAGTCGAGCGCAGAGCGCAGATAATGATCCCGAAGGACAGCTTCCTCGTCCCGATGTACCTAGACCTCGGCGCGGGCAGCAGGGTCCTGGAGGGCGGTGTCGGGTCCGGGGCTCTGACAATCGTGCTTCTCAAGGCCGTGGCGCCTACGGGACATGTGTGCTCATTCGAGACGAGAGAAGAACACGCAGCCGTGGCGAAGAGGAACGTCGAAATGAGCGGGTTCGAGGGATGCTGGGAGCTGCGCATGGAGGACGTTTGCACCGCCGAGCTTGGCAGCGGCTTCGACGCTGCGATGCTCGACATCCCGAACCCTTGGGATGCGATGGCCAACGTCGCGAAGGCCGTGAGAATCGGCGGTTATGTCGGAGGGTACGTGCCTAATGCGAACCAGCTCGAATCGCTCGTCAACTCGATGAGGGCATGTGGGCTCGACGAAGTGTTGGCCTTCGAAACGATTCAGAGAGAGATGATCGTACACAGGGGCGGCGTCCGCCCGAGCTTTGACATGCTAGGCCACACTGGATACCTGGCCTTCGCGCGTAGGATGAAGGCTTGAGCAATCGACGGGGCTGTTCGAAATCCTCAAAGTCTAAGTATGCGACACTTAATCTACTGACTCGGTGACCAGTGGATGGTTGTCGCGGAAGTCAGGGTCGAGCTGAAGAAGGGGGTGGCCGACCCTGAGGGCAAGAACACTCTGAAGGCGCTCGAGCTTCTCGGTTTTGAAGGGTTGAAAGACGTCAGGACCGTGAAGGTCTTCGAAATCCACATGGACGGGGACGCGAAGGGTGCGGAGAAGAAGGTAGATGAGATGTGCAGGAAGCTTCTCGCTAACCCCGTCATACACAACTACTCGATCAAGATCAAGTGAGGGACCCGGATGTCAACGGACAGGTTGTACGTTCGCCGGGATGTCCCGTTCGAGCTGGTGGAGATAGACCTCGAGTCTGCCAGCGACGATGAGCTTATGGAACTCAGCAGGGAGAGCGGCACTGGCCTCTCCCTAGAAGAGATGCACAGGGTCAGGGACTACTTCAGGTCGAAGGGAAGGAGGCCGACCGACGTCGAGCTTCAGTCCATAGGCCAGGCGTGGAGCGAGCACTGCTGCTACAAGAGTTCGAAGGTGTTCCTGAAGCAGTATGTGTTCGGCATCACATCGAGGCATGTGATTGAGAGAGGCGACGCGGGCGTAATGGAGTTCGACAGGGACCACGCGTACGCGCTCAGGATAGAAAGCCACAACCACCCGAGCGCGGTCGAGCCGTACGGCGGAGCCGCCACAGGTATAGGCGGCATCATAAGGGACGTGTTGTGCATGGGTGCCCAACCGATAGCTCTCGTAGACCCGCTCTTCTTCGGGCCCATAGACTACCCGGCCGAGAAGATCCCGCCTGGCATGAAGTCTCCGAAGTACCTAGTTGGAGGCGTGGTCGCGGGCATCCGAGACTACGGGAACCGGGTTGGCCTGCCGACGGTGTCCGGCGGATTGTGG
This sequence comes from Thermoplasmata archaeon, assembly GCA_038852315.1. Taxonomy (GTDB): domain Archaea; phylum Thermoplasmatota; class Thermoplasmata; order UBA10834; family UBA10834; genus COMBO-56-21. Next base: position 33,318 of record JAWCKF010000017.1, read on the forward strand.
TTCGACGAGAGTTACGTCGGCAACTGCCTGGTCAACGTCGGCTGCGTGGGCATAGCCGAGAAGAGGCTCATAAGAAGGAACGCGGTCCGCGGACCCGGTGACGTGCTTATTCTCGTCGGCGGAAGGACTGGCAGGGACGGCATCCACGGCGTCACTTTCGCTTCTGCGGTGCTCACCAAGGAGAGCGAGACGGAGTCGCGGGGGGCGGTGCAGCTCGGAGACCCGATAATGAAGGAGCCCGTCATCCACGCGGTGCTGGAAGCGAACGAGAGGGGCCTCGTGAACGGCATGAAAGATCTCGGCGGCGGAGGCCTGTCCTGCGTGGTCGGGGAGATATCCCTCGCCGGCGGCTGCGGGGCCGAGGTCGACCTCTCAAAGGTGCCTCTCAAGGAGGAGGGACTCGCCCCTTGGGAGATCTGGGTGTCCGAATCCCAAGAGAGGATGATGCTCTCCGTCTCGCCAAGGAACGTGGAAGAGGTCCTGCACGTGTTCCGCCTCTGGGACGTACCTGCGACGCCGATAGGCAAGGTCATCAGGGAGAAGGTCGTGCGACTGTACTTCCAGGGCGAGAAAGTCTTCGACCTCGAGCTGGATTTCCTGACTGCTGGTCCCGTGTACTGCAGACCGTGCCGTGCGGAGCGCCGCGCGCGTAAGCGGGCCGAGAGACTCCCGAGGGCGAAGGAGAGATACGACAGAGAGCTCCTGAAGCTGCTAGCCTCGCCCAACATTTGCAACAAGGACTGGGTCATAAGACAGTACGACCACGAAGTCAGGGGCGCGACCGTGATCAAACCCCTCCACGGCAAGCTCGGACACTGGAGCCATGGCGACGCCGCGGTGCTCAAGCCGATCGAGGAATCGTTCAGAGGCCTGGCCATCGCCACTGCAGCGAACCCGTTCTTCTCAGCGATAGACCCCTACAGAGGCGGCAAGAGCATAGTCGACGAGATGTGCAGGAACCTCGCAGCCGTCGGCGCGAGGCCTCACTCGTTCACGGACTGCCTCAACTTCGGCAACCCCGAGAAGCCTGACAGGCTGTGGCAGTTCAGGGAGGTAGTCCGAGGGATGGGCGAGGTTGCGGAGGCGCTCAAGATACCGATACCCTCGGGCAACGTGAGCTTCTACAACGAATCTCCCGCGGGCGCCGTCCTGCCCACTGCGACGGTGCTCGGCTGCGGCATAGTGAGCGATGTGAGGAAGTGCGTCACCTCCGACTTCAAGGCTGAGGGAGACACCGTGGCGCTCATCGGCACGACGAGGCCCGAGATGGGGGGCTCGGAATACTACCGCATGACGAAGAGTTATTCGAGACGCGTGCCAGACGTCTCAGTTCCTGAACTGAGGGCGGCCCTCGATGTCGTAGTCGGTGGTATCGAGAGGGGGGCGATAGTTGCGTGCCATGACGTGTCCGACGGGGGCTTGGCGGTAGCGCTCGCTGAGATGTGCATCGGAGGCGATGTCGGCGCGGACATAGACTTGCCTCCGGGTGACGGAATGAGGTCCGACGTGAAACTCTTCTCCGAGAGCAACACGAGATGGGTAGTGGAGCTTAGGAAGGGGAGGGAGAAGCAGCTGCCGAGGGACAGGAAGGTAAAGGTGACGAGGTTGGGCATTGTCTCGGGCGACGCCCTCTCGATATCTGCGGGCAGACCGCTCGTTGACCTCGGCGTCGCAAAGCTCGCAGAAAGCTTCAACAACACCCTCTGGAGGATGCTGGGATGAAGGTCAGCAAGGTCAATGTGTGCGTCCTGAGGATAGAGGGCACGAACTGCGAGGAGGAGTCCTACCTCGCTTTCAGAAGGCTTGGAGCGAGGCCTGAGAAGGTTCATCTGAAGCAGCTGACAGGCACCGATGTGCTTCCCGAAGAGCGTCGAAACCTCTCAGACTACCACATACTGGTCCTACCTGGCGGCTTCTCGGCGGGGGACTACGTCCGCGCTGGTGCAATCTTCGCCGCGCGCCTGAAAAGCAAGCTGTCCACGGAACTGGTTGACTTCGTGAAATCAGGGAAGCCGGTGCTCGGGATATGCAACGGGTTCCAGATACTCGTCGAGTCGGGGCTGTTGCCTGCCATGTCCGCTGTGATGTCGGACTGCCCGGAGGCGGTTCTTGGAACGAACGATTCTGCCCGGTTCGAATGCCGGCCGACGTTGCTGAAGAAGGTCAACCGGGGCAGCTGCGTTTTCACCTCCAGGATACCCCCTGAGAAGATATCCCTGATACCGTCGGCCCACGCCGAGGGGAAGCTCATGTTCCCGCTCGAGCTGTCCCAGGAGATCGTGAGGCAGCTGGAAGAGAACGACCAGATAGTGTTCAAGTACGTAGACCCCGATGGCAACCTGGCAGGCTATCCATGGTGCCCCAACGGCTCCACAGACAACATCGCTGGGATATGCAACAGGGATGGGAACGTTTTCGGTCTGATGCCCCATCCCGAGAGGGTGTTCTTCAGATACACGCACCCTGACTGGACGAGACAGCCTGACGGACCTGGCGACGGCCGGGCAGTGTTCGAGTCAGTCCTGGACTACGTCACGAAGAAGTTGTGAGCACGGACCGTCTCAGAGCGAGACTATCAGCTCGACCTGGTCGCCGTCCTTGAGACCGAGTGAGCGCCTCAGATGGTACTTGCATATGACTTCGACGATGTCCGTGTGGTGCGACCTCACGGGAAGCACCACGGCGCATTCCATGTTGTGTATCGTGGCCAAGAAGCACTTGACGTCGCCGAAAGTGCGACCCTCCTTCTCGAAGCCCTTGATCAGGATGCCCTCGGCCTTCCGGAGTATGTCCAGCTTGGGCAGCTCCGGATCCGCCAGCCGCAGGTTTAGCGTTCCCTCGTACGGTTTGAACCACAGCTTCTTCTGAAACTGCTCGGCGTACGCCTCCTGGTTCACGTAATACTGCCCCTCGCCCAGCCCGGAGGTAACGGTCCCGATGATGACGACGTGGTCCTTCATCTCGAATATGCGCTGGTAGTCAGAGTACTCCTTCCTCAGGAGGTCGAAACCCTTGTCGGTGAGTTTTATGCGCTGTCTCCTGGCACCCAAGTCGCGCTCTATGAGCCCCTCGCCAAGCAGCTCAAGTATCTTCTTCGAGGCTGACTGCTGACTGATCTCTAGCACATTCCCGAGTTCACGGGAGGATATGGCGATGTAGTCGTGGACGCCACCCATGAGGGCGATGTGCTTCAGGGTGGCTATCTGCTTCTCGTGCATTGCGCCCGTCCGATAGGCATGTTCGGCTAATATCTTTTTGCCGGCAGGCGATGGTCAGAAATCGTCGGCGACCAGATACTTCTCGCCCCTGAGGCGGACCACGGGTATGCGGAGCTCGCGAAGGCGTCTGATGAGCTCTCTGTCGTTGGTTAGCACGGCCGCGTTCCTCCTCGACGCTATGTCGATGACGGCCTCGTCACCGGAGAGTTCAGTCTCCACTATCTTGTATCTTCTGGCGAGCTTGAGGGCTGCCTGCGAGCGCCTGTCCCCCGACCTTGCGAGTTCGCCGAGCACGGAGCTGGGCACGAACACGGGGATGTCTCCGAACAGCCTCGACAACTCCCTGTCTATGTTGACCTTGAACTGGAACGGGACCAGGAGTCCGTTGGCATCAAGAACGACGCAGTCGGGCACGGCGCTCGCCTACTCCACCACTCCGTAGCCGATGAGCCTCCACTTTCCCGCGATACGCCTGGATATCGCGATCCTTTGGCCTGGCTCTACGCAAACCGGTATCTTGAGCGTTACATCGGCCGAGCTCTCCCGCCCGCTCCTGATCACACCAACAGTGGTGGCGGTTCCCACGCTCAGCATGAGTGGCTCGTTGGTCTTGAGGGCGTCCACAGCGAGCTCGGAGGACACCCCCACCACGCGCTTCATCAGCTCCGTCTTCATGGTTATCTCGCTGACGACGGGCGGGAGCGTGCCAGGCTCACCCGCTATCCTGCCCACCAGCGAATCGGACTTCGTGAATGCGGGGTCAAGCCCCGTGCCTATAGCGATTAGGCCGCCCGGCACCGCCT
>JAWCKF010000018.1:0-34180 GCA_038852315.1 Thermoplasmata archaeon
CGGTGGACACCTACACATTGACACGGACATCCTGGGCGGAAAGCTGCACCTGTGGGTCAAGGACAACGGCAGGGGCATCCCGGCCGAGGAGCAGCCGCGGATCTTCGACAAGTTCTTCCTCGCCGAGGCGGGCCTGACGCGGGAGGACGGACGCCTGGGCATAGGCCTGCACGTGAGCAGGGAGATCGTTCGGCGTCACGGCGGGGAGATGTGGTTCGAGAGCGAGAAGGGGAAGGGCAGCACTTTCCACTTCGCCGTGCCCTTCAAGCAGGAACTCGGCTGAGATGCCATAAATGCGATGAGTCCGACTGTGCCTATCCGTAAACCTGCCTTTTTTGATGAACGGCAACAGCCGCCGAAGGGCTCGGCCCGAGAGTGAGACTCACATCTCGCAGCTGAGCTTCTCGAACGCCTCGGGCGCGGGCCAACTCTTGTCGCCCATGAGGTACCTGTGCATCGACCTGGCCGCGCGCTTCCCATCGCCCATCGCGAGTATGACCGTCGCAGCACCGGACGCGATGTCGCCGCCCGCCCAGACGCCCTTCTTCGAGGTCCGGCCCTCCTCGTCCACCGCGATGGTGCCCTCCTTCGTCGTCTTGAGGTCGGGCGTGGTCATCGGCACGAGCGGGTTGGGGCTCTGGCCGATGGCTATAAGGACTGTCTGCGCGTCGATGAGGAAGTTCGATCCCTCGATCTTTATCGGCCGCCTCCTGCCCGAGGCATCAGGCTCGCCGAGCTTCATCCGCACGGCCTCGACCTGCTTCACGTTGCCGCACTCGTCGCCTATGAACCTGACTGGCGCGGCCAGCAGCTCGAACCGGACGCCCTCCTCCTTCGCGTGGTGGACCTCCTCGCGCCTCGCCGGCAGCTCCGCCTCCGACCTCCTGTAGAGGATGATGGACTCCTTGCATCCCAGCCTCAGGGATGTCCTCGCGCAGTCCATGGCGACGTTGCCGCCGCCGATCGTCACGACGCGCTCGCCCACTCGTATCGGCGTGTCGTACTCGGGGAACTTGAAAGCCTTCATCAGGTTGACCCTTGTGAGGAACTCGTTCGCCGACATGATGCCGTTGAGGTTCTCGCCTGGCAGGTTCGTCCAGTCCGGCAGGCCGGCCCCCGTGCCGACGAAGACTGCGTCGTACTGCTGGAGCAGCTCGTCGACCGTGTCGAGCTTGCCTATGACGTAGTCGTTCTTGATCTCGACGCCCATCCTGCTTATGTAATCGACCTCCGCCCTCACGATCTCCTTGGGCAGCCTGAACTCGGGTATGCCGTACACGAGGACTCCGCCGCAGTACTGGAGGGCTTCGAACACCGTCACCTTGTGCCCCAGCTTCGCGAGGTCTCCGGCGACGGTCAGGCCGGCCGGGCCCGCGCCGACGACCGCGACCTTCTTGCCCGTCGGCGGGGGAACCTCGATCTTCCCGTGCCTCTGCTGCTTCCGCTCCCAGTCGGCCAGGAACCTCTCCAGCCTCCCTATGCCGACGGGCTCGTTCTTCTTGCCGAGCACGCAGTTGCCCTCGCACTGGTTCTCGTACGGGCAGACCCGCCCGCACACGGCCGGGAGGTTCTGCTTCTCCCTGATGATCCTGATCGCCTCGGCGAAGTTGCCCTCCTGGACCTGCTTGATGAACGCGGGTATGTCGATCTCGACAGGGCAGCCGTCCATGCAGACCTTCCTGTTGGGCCCGCGCTTGCACTGGAGGCATCTCTGGGCCTCGAGTATGGCGGTCTGAGCGTCCTGCCCGAGGGGCACCTCATCGAAGTTGTGTATCCTCACCTTCGGGTCCTGCTCGGGCATGGGATACTTCTTCGGGACTATCTTCCTGGGCTTCTTCTCCTCCTCGGGCATCTACTTCCCCTCCATGAAGCGCCTGAGAGCGATCTGCTCCTCGGGGATGTACCTCTTGTTCCTCGCCGTGAGGTTCTCGAAATCGACCTTGTGTCCGTCGAACTCTGGGCCGTCAACGCACCCGAACTTGGTCTTGCCGTCGACGATGACCCTGCACGAACCGCACATGCCGGTCCCGTCGACCATGATCGGGTTGAGGCTGACGATCGTCTTGATGTTGTACGGCCTCGTGATGTTGGCTATGACCTTCATCATCACGATGGGGCCGACGGCGTAGACCATGTCGATCTTCTTGTTCTCCGCGATGAGCTTCTTCAGCACATCGCTGACGAACCCGTGGTGCCCCTTGGAGCCGTCGTCCGTGCAGACATAGAACTCGTCGCTCACGGACTGGATCTCCTGCTCGTATATCAGGAGCTTCTCGTTCCTCGCGCCTATGATGTTGATCATGTAGTTCCCCGCCTGCCTGAGCGCGCGCACGACCGGGTACATCAGCGCGAGGCCTATCCCGCCGCCTATCGCGACGACGTTGCCGAACTTGTGGAGCTCGGTCGGCAACCCGAGCGGGCCGACGAGGCTGAAGATCTTGTCTCCCGCCTTCATCCTGCCGAGCTGCTTCGTGGTCTTCCCCACCTCGAGAGCGGCGATGGTTATGGTGCCCTTCTCAGGTGAGAAGTCCGCCATCGTGAGCGGGATCCTCTCGCCCCTCTCATCGGGCGTCACCATAACGAACTGTCCCGCCTTCGCCTTCCTGGCGATGTGCGGGGCCATTATCTCTAGCCTGACGACATCCGGCGTGAGCTTCTCTGCCTTCACTATCTCGTACATCTGCACACCCTTCCCGCAGCCGGCCAGCCGCGGCCGCCGGCATGACTGGAACGAGGCCGTGATGCCTGCGGGCGTGGCATTCCAGAGTCGATATTTAACTTTGGCGTAGGTACGATTATAAGGGGTGCGAATTCCGAGCATCTCTTACGAAGAGCTGCTTCGCCTGAAATTCGTACCAATAACCTGCACGGCATTCGAACGCTGCTGCAGGGAGGGCATCAGTCTCCCACGGCCTGGAGCCTGGCGGTCCCCTGCAGGGTGACGAGGGGGACCGCCTCCACCTTCCTGTAGACCTCCTCTGGCGGACGTGTGACCCCGTCTACCTTCAGCAGGAAGCCCTCGACGGGTATGTTGAACAGCCTCTCGTTCTCCTTCAGGTAGGGGAGGATGAGGTTCCAGTCGGCCTTCGTGAGCCTCGATATCCGGCCTCCGTTGAGCTGGTCCTCTCCGACGAGCTTCTTGGGGTCGCGGATGTATATCGCGCCTCCCGAGGCGAGCGAGAAGAGGTTCCCCCCGGGGTACGGCGTCGGCAGGTCCACCGGGTTTCCATTCGCGTCGAACGCGCAGCCGTTGAGCACAACGAAGCCACCGCCGTAAAGCGGGTTGCCCGCCATGAAGGACTCCGCGAGGTAGTCAAGGCAGGTCCCGTTTATGACCACCTTCGGCCTGCCGACGGCGTTGATCAGCGGCCGCCCTGCAGCGTTCCCGAGCACGAACGCCTCGCCGCCCTTGGCGCCGTACATGAAGGTCTGGCCGACGTCGCCGTGGACGATCAACCTGCCGTCGCTCAGTATCTGCCCTAGCTGGTCCTGGCCGTTCCCGTGCACGACCACCTCAGCTCCGTCCAGGCCCGAGCCGAGGTAGTCCCCCGGGCTTCCGTAGACGTCCACCCTGAGGCCCTTCGAACGCGGTCCGAGGCCGCACCCGATGAACCTCTGTCCCCTCGTGCCGATCACGATGACGCGGTTCCAGCCAAGCGCTCTCGCGTCGCGGATCAGGAACGACACGCCGGACTCGCCCTCCATAGGGAAGTCCTCGGCGTCGATCACAAGCTTGTCGTACGGGCTGGTCGGCGGCCGGAGCTTCTGACGGCTGTCGAAATCGACGAGCGCGTATGTCGACACGGCCCTTCGCCCGTCTATCGGTGTGACATTCCTCAGCAGCGTGCAGAGCGCGTCATAGGCCCTGCCCACGACCCTGCTCCTCCTGAACCTGCCCGTCGGATAGCGCCTGTCGATCACCATCGTGAGAAGCTCGACGGCTTCGTCCCTCGCCACATCGCTCTTCTGCGATTCCTGCACGATTGCCGAGAACATGCTCGTAAACTCCTTCGCGGACATCTCCCCCAGGGCGCTTACGAACCCGTCGAACGCAGCGTGAGCGCTCCGTCCTGAGACCATCCTCGTGATCTTCTCGCTCACCCTAGCCTTCTCCGGGAGACGGCCCGCAAGCTCCCTGTCCAGCTCCCTGTCCCAATCCATGTACGGAGGCACCACGGGCACGCCGAACTTGTTCGTGCATATCAGGCGCTTCCTGCTTGGCCGGCCTTCCTCGTCGAACAGGCTGAACACGAACGCGCCGCCGTCAGTGTGGCTGCCTCCCCTCGCGTTCCAGTACATGTCCGCGAAGGGCGGCACAGAGGGGAACTCCTCCGACAAGCTCCTGAGGGCGGCGTCGATGGCCTGCTTCTCCGACGCTATCATGCCGAGCTGGACGTCTCCGTCGACCAGGGCGAACACCTGCGGCCTGAGCATCGAGGTGTCTGTGATGCCCATCAGCTGGAGCCTCCTCTCGTAGTAGCTGTTCCTACCGATGATGAAGAACCACGGGCCGTCCGGGGAGCCGTGGATGTGAGTCGCCTGGATCGCGCGGTACACTCCGCGCTTGTGCTCGGGCAGCATGTGAAAGTCGCGCTCGGTCGTCGGTGCGAGGGCCTCGATTATGTACTCCAGCGGGTAGCGGTAGGTCCTGTTCAGGACATCGAACAGCAGCACGGACACTTCGGTGTCTGTGAGGAACAGCGGGACGACGTTCCTCTGCGCGAGATACTCCGACACCGAGTGGTAGTTCGCGAAGTCGCCGTTGTGAACGAGCGCCTCGTCGAGCCCGACGAACGGATGCGCCCCGCCCGGATGCCAGACCCGGCCCTTCGTCGGGTACCGCTGGTGGCCTATCCATATGTGCGCCTGGACGTCCTCGAGCTGGTAGTACCTGATGACGTCCTCGGCGTACCCCACGACCTTCATCACCATCATGTTCCGCCCGTGGGACATCACGAACGCGGCCATCTGCGAGGATGCGTAGTACTTGTGGTTTATCCTGAAGCTCGTCTGGTACACGAACTCGTCCTCGGCCCGCCTCGGGTCGAGCCCTTCGAGCCCGTTCTTCAGGATGAACTGCTGGAGCGCCTCCTTCTTTGCCCTGCAGAAATACCTCCACACCTCGGGCGGCGTGACCGTGAGGCTTTCAAGGAGCTTCTTGTCGGCAGAGGTCTGGACCTTGTACCTCTTGTCGACCTTGTAGTTCGGTTTGATGAACTCGTCCTCGAGCTGCGTCCTCACCTCTGGCTTCAGGTACGCGACCTGTATGAGATAGTCGTCGTCCAGGATCTGCCTGCTAACGCCCATCTGCTCTGGCGAGAGGCCGACGGCCGCCACTCCTCCGCCCTTGCCGTTGCCCCTGTTGTGCATCTGCAGCAGGGGCTGGAGTATGTGTCTGCCCGAGATCGGCACGGAGCTCGCTATCCCGACGACGCCACACCCTCCCTCGGCCTCCGTCGACCTGCCCCCGCCTGGCGGCCTCAGCGAGGTCATCCAGCTCCTGGATCTGATGATCGCCCTGGGTTCGTCGCTCACTTGACCGCCCCCTTCGAGTTCCCGTCCTCGCGTCTGAGCAGGTCGACCCTTCCCCTGAGCTGCGATATGTCCTCCATCCCGAGCCTGGAGAGGAGTTCGCACCACTGCTGTCGCCACGCGCCATAGAGATTCGATATCATCGTCGCGCCCCAGTCGGGATCCGTCAGCTTGTGTAGCTCAGGGTCCGTCGTTGCGATGCCTCTCGGACATCCCCTGCCGCTCTCACAGTTGCCGCATCTGACGCAGCCGAGCGCGACCAGGTCCGCCGTGCCTATCACAGCCCCGTCGGCCCCGAGCGCGATCGCCTTCGCCACGTCGAGCGCGGTCCTTATGCCGCCGCTGGCTAGGAGTGTGACCTCGTCCCTTATCCCCTCGTTGACGAGGAACTTGTGCACCTTCGGTATCGCGTACTCGATCGGCATCGCGATGTTCTTCTTCGCTATCTCCGGAGCAGCGCCTGTGCCGCCGTAGCCACCGTCGAGATGGACAATGTGCGCGCCGGCGTAGTAGCTGCCTACGGCGACCATCTCGACGTCGTTAGGTGTTGAGACCTTGACGGCTAGGAGGGCCCGCGGGTTTATCGAGGCGACCCAATCCAGGTGCTTCTTGTGATCCTCGACGGAGTACACGCTGTGGAACGGGAACGGTGAGAACAAGCTCGTGTAGGGGACGGCTTCCCTCATCCGCGCGACATCGGGCGTGTTCTTGTCATGGAGCAGATGGCCGCCCAGCCCGGGCTTGGCGCCCTGGGCATACTTGAACTCGACTATGCGCGCCCGCTGGATGGTCTCCTCGCGCACGCCAAAGAGCCCCGTCGCGATCTGCGTGATGACGTGGTCCTTGTAGGGTATGAGCTGCTCTGGATATCCGCCCTCCCCCGTGCACGTGAAAGTTCTCCAGGCCTTCGCCGCCTTCGCCCTCGCGAGCATCGTGTAGACGCTGACCGAGCCGAACGACATACCGCCACCGTAGATGGGTATGGGTATCGTGATCCTCTGTCCAGAACCGCGTCTGTTCAGCTCGATGGAGGTCGATATCCTGTCTGGGTCCGTCCTCTCTTTCGAGCTCGGGAAGCGGAAGTGGAGGACGTCGAACCCTCCTCCAGACGCGCCGATGTTTCCCGGGTGCTCGATCGGGACAGCTTCCCCCGACCGTGCCATGGACCATGTTGCGAGTATCATCTCGGCGGTCCAGCGTGGGTCTCCCATGCTCGCGAACGTCTCGCTCCGCCCGACCGAGAGGGATTTCGTTGGGCAGTTGGCTACACAGTAGAAGGCGTTCTTCTCGCACGACGGACCGATGCATCTGGTGTCGTCCGGGGGCAAAATGCTCACGTGGCCATCGATGCGCCGGTGAACACCGTACGGGCACAGGGCCGCGCACATGCCGCAGGAGATGCACGTCGGACGCCTGAGCACGCTCCAGCGTCCCGCAAACATCAGCTTCTCCGCGGGTATCGGCACGGCCTTCGGCAGGGCGAGTTCGACTGCTACGGACTCATCAGGCGTTCGAACCACCTCCCTCGATGCCCGCGAAGGACTCGCGCTCCATGTCTTCGAAGAATATCGCGCGACCGAGCTCGCCCCTCAGACGCCTAGCCTCCCTGAGTCCCATCGCTCCCAGTACCTCTAGGAGCTGGTCCCTCCACGCGCCCACCATGTTGCACACGCGCCCTTCGATCCACTCGGGCGACGCGCTGGACAGGTTCGCTGGACACGATGCCAAGGAACACGTGATGCAGTTCCGGCATTCCAGCGCTATGAGCAGTGCGCGCTCGATGGCGACCACGTCCGCGCCGCAGATTATGGTCTTGGGCACGTGCTCCGCGGCTGCTATGCCGCCCCCGGCGATCACGGTTATCTCGTCCCTGACCGCCTTAGACACGAGGGCCTTGTGGACCGCACGAAGAGAGTCCCTGGAATGACGGGGAGGATCCCCAGACTCCTCGTTCCCCTCTTCGTCGAACAGGATGTGGACGGCATCGGCCCCCGCCCTCACCAGATCCAACACGCGCCTGTCGATGTCGGGGCCGGCACGGAGCCTGAACCCAAGGACTACGCTCGGGTTGTTCTTGCGGAATCTCCGCAGGTCGCCTTTCGGGATCCTCTCGAGCCCCACCTCGACCATCCGGACGCCATCGGGGACCGTTATGGCCGAGACATCCGAACCTTCGGGATAGACGGGGACGAGGCTGCCGTTCAAACCCGATTGTGTCGGCAAGGAGTTCGCGGGGGCCATCATCAGGCACTGGAGGCGTTTGGCGGCTCGCGCGAAGCCCTCCATCATGCCGTCAGTTACGGCCCTCAGGCGCGCGAGGTCGAGGACCACGGGTACGGGCTGCTCTATGATGGGCGGCATCTTCGTCCTCAGTGCCCCACCATCCCCGAACTCCAGCGCGTCGGGCTTCCTGCCTATGTCGACGCTGGTCGAGATGTACTCCCTCCCGTGAATCCCGTCCCTGGTAGGTCGAACTATCTCGGACATGTCTGTCCACATGCCATCATAGCCGGAGCCGGCGAAAGGCCCGCGGTATCCCGCCCCGAAGACGGGGATCCTTCCGCTCTCGGCCTCGGACCAGATGGTGACTATCCTCTGCGACGTCCAGATGCCTCTGCCGAGCGACCTGTACTCCTCGCTCAACATCATCGTGAGCGCACGCTGCGGGCACTCGGCAATGCATCTGAAGCAGTTCTTGCAGAGACTGTTCACAGGGTCCGCCATCTTCCGCGGGTCCTGCTCGCTGCGCTTGTGAACGCCGTACACGCACGCTCTCTCGCACTTGCCGCAATTGGCACAGTTGTCCGCGCGCAGGATCTCGAACTTCGGCACGGGATGGCATCTGCCTGGGACGTCTGCCAGCGCGATGTGGTACCTCTCAAACATCCGTGCGGCCACCTCCCATGCCGTGTTTAGGAGCGCCGAGTACCAGCCCCTGCTCGATGAGCCGATCGTACTCAGGCGTGCTCTCTGCGTATCTCACGAACCTCTCGATCTCGGCGAGGTCCTTTCCGTAGAGAGCCTCGAGCTCCCTCTCAAGCAGCTCGTATGCGTCCACAAGTGCGAGCTTCGACTGGCAGACCTGCTCGCAGGCCTTGCACCTCATGCAGAGGAACATCCTGTGGGCGTGCTCCTTCGTGATATCTGCACCTCTCGCGACCTCCTTCAGCGTGAGGAGCTTGCCACGAGCGGTCACGCGCTCGTCGCCGACGACGAGGTACGCGGGGCATACGCTCACACAGGCGCCGCACATCGCACACTCGTCTGCTATCCTCAGAAGCTCCCTCCTCGTCTTGGGCCTCAGCCTCCTCTCAGCGAACCTGTACGCAGGCCTCATCAGCTTCGACGTGAGCGGGGACCAGACTGCCGCGACACTCAGGATTGGTCGGATAACAGCGGGACCGAAGAGGGCGCCGAAGAAGCCACCCAGCCTTCCGGAGAGTCCGAACATCTTGCCTGCGTTCATGACGCCGTGCGGGTCGAGTGAGTGCTTCGCAGCCCTGAGGGCGGCCAGCCGCGTTCGGTCAACCTCGCCCGAGAAGGGGTTGTTCCAGACGCCGATCGAGTAGGGCTTTGCCCCGAGATCCAACAGCGCGGATGTGAGAAGCATGGACTTCGCTGCATCGAGCGTGTACCTGATAGTGTTGCCTTGGTCTGTCACAAAGTAGCAGAGGAGCAGTGCTTCGCCGCCGCTGATGAAGTGTACCTCGAACAGGGGGTCGATGTCAAGCTGCCGGCACAGCCGCTCGGCCTCGGTGAGCGCGCGCCCGAGCGACTCCATGGCCACGACGACCTCCGAGCCCAGCATCCCAGGACCGAACCGTCTGACCTTCATCGGGAAGAACCGCTCGCTCCACAGATATCTGGCCAAGTACTCCCTTTCCTCAAAGGGGCGCAGATCGGCCACGAACCTCTGGAAGGCCGATTCCGACTCCTTTCCCTCGATGCTGACAAGGATGGCGTGAGCGGATCTGAAGTGCTCCCCTCCGATCGACCTGTTTATGTATGGGAACTTCCCGGGGCCCTCGTACAGTATGTGGGCCGGGCGGACTTCGCTTTTCGCGAGCGAGACTGCGAACCCGATTGCCGCATCCAGCTCGTCGAAGAGCAGCAGGTGTGGCTTAGCGAATGTCGGCCTCTCCCTGACACGGAGCTTGACGGCTGTTATCACTCCCAGCTGACCCTCGCTCCCGAAGATTGCATGGAACAGCGGATCCTCGTGACAGAGGCGGCGGACGATGCCGTCTGCCGTGACGAGCTCGACCATCTCCACGCTCTCACGGACATGACCTTCAGAGAGGCTGTTGATGCCCATCCCGCCCGTCGAAAGCCAACCGGCGACCGTGGAGAACCTGCTGGACGGATATGTGCGGAGTGTGAGACCGTGCCTCTCCAGCTCGTGGTCCACTTCGGCCCACCGCGCACCCGCTTCGACTGTCACTGTCCTGGCCCTCGGATCGACCTCCAATATCCGGTTCATCCGAGAGGTGTCGAGCACCAGGCCGCCGAGCACGGGCACGGAGCCCCCAAAGGGCGAGGAGGCAGAACCTCTCGGGACCACGGTGAGTCCCCTCGAGGATGCGAACCGCAGAACGGCTGCCACGGCCTCCGCAGACAACGGCTGTACGACCGCTTCCGGAAGCGATCTGAACATGATGTCTTTCATGAACCTCGGTATCTCTGCCTGGTCTCTGGTGTACAGCGACCTCTCTCCTTGGGAAGCTACAATCCTCAATCCAGGAATGCCGATCGCCGAGAGCTCACGAGCGATGGGACTCGCCACGGACTCCTCCTTCGCGGAGAATGGCTGAGTGTTTTCCCGGGGGGCGGAGCTGCCACCACAAATGGCCCGGCCTACCTCAGCACTCTGCACGTGCATCCCCCCTCAGGTATCCCGGCCCCCTTCCGTCCATCCCGGGAACCCAGCTCGAGCACTATGAGACCTCGGCTCCTGCGGGGAGCGGCGCACTTCTCGGAGTGCCGCCCTGGGTCTCAAAGGCTCCGTGCTCATCAAACAGTAACCGGCGTAGCGTAGGGTCCGTATATAGCCCTTTCGAGTTTCGAGCGCGACGTTCCCACAGCCTCCAGGGCTGTTGAGAGCGAGACATCGTGATTCTGGCGCGTGTATCGGGCAAGACTATTAATACTGCGAAGTCAAGTGGGAGTCAAGCACCAGTTGTGTGCCGAGCGGTCTGTAGCCGAACATCGTGTTCTACGAAGCCGATAGTTTGACTCGCGTGATTGCCCTGGAATGCAATTGTGCTAAAAGGCGAAAGGAAGAATAGCCATGGAAGAGAGCGTTGGAGCGGCCCCAGCCGAGGGGCAGAGCGTAGAGACGAAGATAAGAGACCTCACGCCGCAGTCGAAGAGAGTCGACGTGATGGCGAAGTGTGTCGAGGTCGGAGAGCCGAAGGAGATTCCCGGCAGGTACGGGAACAGCAGACGCGTGGCAGAGGCCACGATCGCGGACGAGACGGGCGCGATAGTCCTGTCTCTCTGGGACGAGCAGATAGGGACGGTCGCTAAGGACGACGTGCTGGCCATCAAGAACGGATACGTATCGCTCGTTCGGGGGCACATGCGCCTGAACGTGGGCAAGTACGGCCAGCTGAGCAAGAGCGACAAGCCGCTGGAAAACCCCAGCACGGCCGTCAACATGAGCGATCAGGAGCACGAGCAGGAGCGAAGGCGCTTCGGCGGTGGCGGCGGAGGCGGCCGGGACAGGCGCGAGAGGCGTGACAGGGATTCCGGCGACTACGACAGAGACAGGCCGAAGTACATGACGAAGGGCCGGAGAAGGTTCTGAGTCGGAGCTAGTGCTCAGCGCCCGAGCGTCATCTCGCTGGGCGCGCATGAAACCCTTTCTGAAAACCCGATGTTTCTCTTGTATCATTCGATGAGCGGCGGTTCTTCGCGCTCACGCTTCCGTCTCAGAGGCCGGTCCTTCTCGGGACTGATGACCCTGGCCAGTCCGAGGTAGCCCAGGCTGGTAACGGAACCGAGCGCTCCGAAAACCAGCCATATGAGCTCCCTCTGGGCCATCACGTCCATCAGCCACATTCCGAAGAAGAACCCGAGGCCCATCGCAAGGCTTTGGATGAAGCCCGCGAAGCCCATGTATATCCCGCGCTGGGCCTCGGGCGCGTGGTCGGCTATCAGCGCGGAGACTATGGACATGTATATCAGCTCGCCGACGGTGATGACCACGATGCACATGAGAAGCGTCGCGAAGTCCGATGCGAAGAATATCATGGCGAAGCCGATGGCGCCGACGAGGTGGCCTGTCATCAGCACCATCGAGCGCCGCCTCAGCTCCATCTTCGATGTGACCCACAGCTGCAGTCCGACAACCATCACGGCGTTCACTGCGAACAGCACACCGGGCACTGTCTCGGGGAGTCCGAGGTCCACGGTGGCGTAGAGCTGGAGCACGGACATCCACTGGGACATGAACAGCCACATCACCCCGGTCATGACTACGATGTAGAGGAACACCCTGTCCCTTGCGACGCCGAACATCGCTCGGAACGTCGCCTCGGCCTTGCTCGCGGCCTCCGGTCTCGTCTCAGGTATCAGCGCGAGGTTCATCGAGAAGGCGCCCGCAAGGATCGCCGCGCCGAACAGGAAGAGCTCCCTGATCGAGAACGCCGCGACTATGAAGACGCCTATCGCGGGGCCGATGAACATGCCCACGTTCCAAGCTATCCTGAGGGTGCTGTATGCCCTCGGCCTGCCCTCGGGCTGGATGACATCGGCTATCATCGCGTTCGCTGCAGGCATGTAGAGGGAGCCGACGAACGAGTCGGCGAGGACGACGATGAACAGCGTGACGAAGTTGTAAGCGAAGAAGTACAGCATGAGCGTGATGGACATCATCGAAAGGCTGGACAGCAGCACGGTCCGCCTTCCGATCCTGTCTGCGAGCACTCCGCCCACCATCGTCCCAGGTATGCCCGAGAGGGTGTATCCGGCGAGGACGACCCCTGCCAGGGTCTCCTCTATGCCGAGGTCCTGGACCATGTAGATCGTGAGGTAGGGTATGATCAGTCCGAAAGCGACGTTCTCGATGAGTGCGCTAGCTACGAGCACCTTGAACGCGAGAGGCGACGCTCTCAGATCCTCGAGCACCATGCATCATACCTCATCAGTGGGACCTTTGCAGAACGACGGTTTTGCATCGGCGAGCTGAGAGGCCCCGCAGGCAAATGGATTATCTACCCGGCACCCTCTTCCAGGGCGTCGGAGCGGAATATGGCTACCGCCGAGATAAGAGTTCTGTCCAAGGAGGAAATCGAGCTGGTTCATCAGAAGTCCCTCGCGATTCTCGAGCGCACGGGAATAACCGTCCTCAGCGACGTCGCGCTTGACGCGCTCGAGGCAGGAGGGGCGATAGTCGACAGGAAGACCATGAGGGCGCGGCTGCCCGAGCACGTGGTCCGCGAGGTCCTCAGACGCGTGCCGAAGGAGGCGAGGCTGTGCGCGAGGAATCCGCGACAGGACATGCCCGCGCCGAGGAAGGGACACCCGTGGATGGCCACCAACGGCACCGCGGTATACACGAGAGACATCCGCACAGGCGAGAGGAGGGCCACCCTCGGGAAGGACCTCAGGGACTTCATGGTGCTGTGTGATGCGATGCAGCCGCTCGACTATGTCTGGCCAATCGTGACCGCGCATGACGCGCCCGGAGATTGGCACGCTCTGCACGAACTCGCGATATCCCTGGAGAACACCACGAAGCACGTCCAGGGTGAGGCGATGTCCGCGGCGGAGGCGCGGGCGGAGATCGAGGTCGCATCCGCGGTTGTGGGCGGCGGCAGGGAACTCGAGAGACGACCGATATTCTCCGTGATACAGTGCCCCATCTGTCCCCTCGAGTTCGAGAAGGGGTCTGTCGAGGCCGTCATGGAGTTTGCGCGGGCGGGCATACCTGTCGTCTCCATGTCCATGGCGCTCTGCGGTCTCACCTCGCCCGTTACTCTCGCTGGAACGATCGCGATAGTCAACGCCGAGAACATCGCCAGCTTCGCGATATCGCAGATGACGCGCGCAGGGGCCCCCGTGATTTACAGCTCCGAGTCCGCATCGCCCGACATGCAGACGGGCGAGATACACTATGGGGCTCTGGAGGAGGTCCTGCTCTCGGCGGCGGCAGGCCAGATGGCAGCACACTATGGGGTCCCCTCCATGGTCGGCGGGTTCGGCGTGGGCCTCCACGGCGAATCCCCTGGGATCAACATCGACCCCGCGGAGCTCGTCTTCACCAGCATGACGACCGCGACGGGCACGGACTACGCATCGGGCATAGGCGGGCTGGACCAGGCGAAGGGAGCGGCTCTGGAACAGGTGGTCATAGATTGCGACCTATGGTATGCGATACGCGAGATGAGGAAGGAGTTCGCTCTGGACGAAGACAAGTTCGTCCTCGACCTGATCGATAAGGTGGGCCCGGGCGGGACATTCCTCAAGGAGCCGCACACGGCGCGGAACATGCGCAAAGAGCTCTTCCTTCCGGACAAGGCGATCTCGGAGACGCTCGCTCTCTACAAGCTCGACCGGGGGCAGGTTGATATCGTGAGAAAGGCGCGGGAGCGCGCTGAGAGGGTTCTGAAGGAACACGTTCCCGAACCGCTCCCGGACGATGTGAGACGCGATATCGCCCGCATCCTGGCAGCGCACTCGTAGAGGCCACTTTCATCTCTGTATCTTGACGGAATCGACGAACCTCTGCCATCTGCGAGCATCGTCGATCTTGCCCATCAGCTCCCGCTTCCTGAACTCCGCGAGCTCCGTGCTCTCGGCCGTGCGGAGCTCGTCGATGGCCTTCAGCAGCCCACATATCTCCTCGAGCAGTTCCTTGGCCTTCTCGACGACGAGAGTGTCCTTCGCGAGCTTCGCCTCGAGGGAGCGGGCCTTCATCCTCAGCTGCGCTATCAGCTCGTCCGCCTTCCTCCTGTCCTCGGGCGTGAGCTCCTCCTTAGTGACGAGGTCGTAGACCACCTGCCTGAGATCTATCTCCGATCCTCCGAGGACCTCGTGCTCGGGTATCATCATCCCCACCCAGTATACGAGCGAGTGGATCCGCGACAGCATCTTCGCGCGCTCCTCGGGCGTCAGGAGACGGCTGGAATCCACGCCGGCCAACGCCTGCTCCGGATCTGCCCGACCCTGTGCCATCCTGCTCGCCGCGGTATCGTCGGTTGACTGTATTGAGGCTTCGTCTCTTGGGATCGACAGACTCATCCTCTCGATGCTATCTCCCTGAACGCCTCTGCGGAGACCTCGATCGCCCTCTCGATGTCCTCCTTTGAGTGAGCGAGCGACGTGAAGAAGTGCTCGTCTGCGTGCGGCACGCCGAAGAAGATCCCTCTTCCCAGCGAGTACATGAACCAGTGTCTCCACTTCTCGGCGTCGATGTCTCTCGCATCGCGCCATGTCCTGACCTCCCGGTCCGTGAAGTAGAGCTGTCCCAGCGACCCGACGGACTCCACCCAGACATCGACGCCGGCGTCCTCGGCGGCGTCCCTGAGGCCGTCGAACAGCATGTCGCCTATAGCGTCTATCCTCCTGTAGGTCCCCGGCTTCGAGAGTATCTCCAGAGTCTTCAGGCCCGCTGCGACGGAGACCGGGTGTGCATTGTAGGTCCCGCCGTGGTAGACATTGCCTCCGTCCTTCGGCACTATCTCCTCCATGATGTCCTTCCTGCCGCCGAAGCCCGCGAGCTGGTAGCCGCCGCCGGCGACCTTTGCGATGGAAGTCATGTCGGGCCTCACGCCGTACCTCTCCTGCGCACCCCCGAAGGCCACCCTGAAGCCAGTCAGGACCTCGTCGAATATCAGGACTATCCCGAGGTCTCTCGTGAGCTTCCTGAGCTTCTTGAGGTAGCCGTCCCTGGGGGCGAAGCATCCGCCCCCCGCCTGGACCGGCTCGACTATCACGGCTGCGAGCTCGTCAGCGTTCTTGGTTATGACCTCTTCTGTCGCTGGCCAATCGTTGAACGGATACACCACCACGAGGTCGGAGATGCACTTGGGTATGCCCTTTCCGAATGGCACCGCGGGCTGCGCGTTCTTCGGGCCGAGTTTGTCCTCCGGGATGTCCACAGCCTGCAGGACGTAGTCGTGTCCTCCGTGGTATGCCCCCTCAGCCTTCGCTATCTTCTCCCTGCCTGTGTACGCCCTCGCGACCCTGAGCGGGTGCATCGTCGCCTCGGTCCCCGAGTTAGCGAACCTGAACATCTCGATGGACGGCATGGCTTTCTTGACGAGGTTCACGTACTCGTGCGCCATCTCAGCCGAGGCGCCGTACATCGTGCCCTTCTCCACCTGCTGCTTCACCGCCCTCACGACCGCTGGATGGTTGTGGCCGAGTATCATCGGGCCGTACCCGAGCGCGAAGTCGATGATCCGGTTGCCGTCCAGGTCCCAGAGGTAGGGCCCTTTTGCCCTCGTCACATAGAACGGGTACGGCTCGAAAAACCGCACGTTGCTCTCGACGCCTGCTGGTATGTGTTTCCTGACCTTCTCCCAGTGTGCTCTCGACTTCTTCGTTCGTCTGACGTACTCCCTCTCGTAGCTCGCGTACGCAGCCATGCTGATACCTCCGTTCCACAGAAGGACCCCTTGGAAAGCCCAGCACCAATCTGGCAGCATCAGAGAAGACTGACCCACTCACACCATGCCATAGCTCCGGGCAGCCCTTTCCGGGGCGGAATCCACGGTGACATAGAAAAGGCTTGCGAGGCGGAATTGACTCCCAGACGCTAGAACACCCAGAAAGTGATTAGAGCAAGACGGAGATATGCCTCGCGATGAGGCGACCGAACTACAGGCTGTCGAAGCGCGTCGTGGATTCGGTCTGGCACCTCTTCACGAGAGTGAAGTACCCGAAGCTCGCGGCGCTCGGCCTCTCAGTCATCGTCGCATACCTCCTCTTCAGAGAGGAGTCCGTGAGCTCGTTCTTCCGCTCCCTCGGGAACCTCGGGTACCTCTCGGCGTTTGCGGGCGGGATGCTGTTCGCCGTCGGCTTCGGCGCGGCGTTCGGAGTGGCAATACTGCTCACCATCGCGGACGAGGTCAACATCTATGCTGCTGCTGCGCTGGGTGGCCTCGGGGCGCTGCTCACGGACTACGTCATATTCAAGTTCATAAGGCTGACCTTCGACGACGAGATTGTGAAGCTTAGGAACTCGAAGGGGTTCTCGCTAGTGAGGAGGACGCTCCTGGAGAGGATGCCTCACAAGATCAGGTACTACTTCGCCCTGAGCCTGGCTGGCATCGTGATAAGCTCGCCGCTCCCGGACGAGATAGGCGTGGCCATCCTGGCAAGCATGACCACCGTGAGGGAGAGACTCTTCACGATCATCTCTTTCACCCTGAACACTCTCGGCATCCTCGCCCTCCTCGGCGCTGGCTCGATTTGGTGATTTCGCCGGTGCGAGCTCCGTCGGTCCTGCCACGGCGACGGAACGGGTCATCTCTGCGGCTCGATTATGACCTTGATCGACTCTCCCGCGGCGGCGACGAGCTCGAAGCCCTTAGCAGCGTCCGCCAGGCCGAACCTGTGCGTGACCATGTCTGTCACCTTCACCTGTCCGGTCCGGAGCAGTTCGATGGCTTCTTTGAGATCTCGCGGGCTGCCCGCATAAGTGCTGGTGATGGTCACCTCGTCCTTCCAAAGGTCGCCGAAGGGGACGGGCACCTCGGTACCAGGCATCGGTGGCGCGAACAGCAACACGCTGCCGCCACGATCCACACACCTGAATGACTGCTTGACAGCCTCCAGGGCACCGGTGCAGACGACGACATGGTCCGCGCCGAGGCCGTCGTTCGCCTTCCTCACCATCGACGGCACATCGTCCCTGGCGTCGATCACGGCATCCGCACCGAACCGCTTCGCAGCATCCAGTCTGTACCTGTTTATGTCCGTCGCGATTATGCGCCTCGCACCGTAGGCTTTGGCAAGCTTCACGTTCAGCAGGCCTGCGATGCCGCTACCCAGCACGAGCACCGTCCGCCCGGGCTCGAACCTCATCGCCCTGAAACCCCGCACGACGCATGCGAGCGGCTCGATGAATGTGCCATCTTCGTATGTTAGCTCCCTCGGGAGGACGTAGACGCCGTGCTTCAGGTTTATCTCAGGAACGCGCACGTACTCGGAGAAGCCGCCCGGATAGAAGTTCGTGCTCTTCAGAGTGTCGCAAGCGGCCTCGTGCCCGCTGAGGCAGTACTTGCAGCTCATGCACGGGACGTGGTGCGAGACGAACACTCGCTGGCCCACCTTGAAATCCTTGACGCCCTCCCCGACCTCGACGATGTCACCGGCGATCTCGTGCCCGAGGACGAGCGGTGCCTTCTTGATCCTGTACCACTCCATGACGTCGCTGCCGCATATCCCGCTCGCGATGACCTTGACGAGCATCTCCCCCGGGCCGATGCTCGGCTTGGGCATCTCCTCCAGCCGGACGTCCCTGTTGTTGTAGTACATGGCGACGCGCATGGGACAGGCTCTCCTTTTCCCGTTCCAGCGGCTACTTCTCCTTCGAGAGCTTCTTGAACAGGTCGTATGCCTCTTTGGCCGTCGCGTCCTCGTGGACTATCTTCCTCACGGCCTTGATCATCGGTATCGGATGGTCCGACTGCCAGATGTTCCTGCCCATATCGACGCCCGCAGCGCCCGCCTTTATCGAGTTATAGGTTAGCTCCAGCGCTTCCTTCTCGGGCAGCTTGGGCCCGCCCGCGACCACTATCGGCACCGGGCAACCCTCGACGACCTTCTCGAACCCGTCGCAGTAGTATGTCTTCACGATGTGCGCACCAATCTCCGCGGCTATCCTCGAGGCGAGCGAGAGATAGCGCGCGTCCCTCTTCCCGAGCTCCTTGCCGACAGCCGTCACTGCCAGGACCGGCATGCCGTGCCTGTGCCCCTGGTCCACGAGCTCGGCCAGAGCGAGGAGGGTCTGCCGCTCATGCTTGCTCCCGACGAAGATCGAGAGGGCGACGCCAGAGGCGTTCAGCCTGAGTGCGTCCTCGACGCTCGTGATTATGCCCTCGTTCGAGAGGTCCTCGCCCACGATGCTCGTCCCGCCCGAGACTCTGAGCACGATCGAGTTGCATATGGTCGGGTCGATCGATGATCTCAACACGCCCCTCGTGAGCATGATGGAGTCCGCATACGGCGCCAGAGGCATTATCGTCTTGCGAGGCACTTCGAGCCTGCTCGTCGGCCCTAGGAAATAGCCGTGGTCGACCGCGAGCATGACAGAGCGACCAGTGTCAGGCACGATTATGCGGGACAATCGGTTCCTCAAACCCCAGTCCATCTATCTCACCACTCAGATGACCGCTACAAGCAGCTGGTCATGTCGAAGACAATGAACAGTATTTATATGTTCTCGGCGCTTCGTCTCCTTCTGCCGGTGGGGTTCGGAGGGAGTATGGCAACGAGTTCTCGCTGCTGGAGGAGTTGCGCTTTGCTGGTCGGTGGCATTCTTACAGCGCTGATAACCGTGCTCTCGGTGGCACCCGGCGTGCGCGCAAACATTTCGCCTCCAATCTCGTTCGTTGGCTGGCGGGAAGGGATCATCGGGACATTTCTGACGAACTTGCCAGTGAATCTCTTCTGGCTTTCCCTCATCTTGTACCTGATGGGGCTGCTCGTTCGAGATCGCATGTTCGCCATCTCCGGCTCAAGGTGGGCGTTCCTTGCGATTGTTCTAGTCTCGACGGCGATCATAACAGTGGTTGGGACGGCTATCGATGTCTCGCTCCTCTACGAGCGCCACGAAGGCGATGTGTTCACCTTGAACCCCCACCCCGTGAGATGGGGACTTGCCGCGTACCTGGTGTTCGCATCCATTTATGCGACGACACTCCTGGTGCTGAAGATGAGCGAGCTCCTCAGCTTGGTCCCCGCCGCGGTCATGATGGAAGTGAACGTGGCCTGGTGGAGCATCTTCGGAGGCAACTTGTCGTCGATGGTTGGGCCGTTTGTGCTGGCAATCGTCTGCCTGGTGCTCGCGCCTTTCCCGTTGTCGGGGCTCGTGAGATGGCATGACCGGATGACGCATGCCTGCGCCGCGTCTTCCTAGACCATCAGCTCCTATCCTGCTTCCTCTTGCCTATGAGTATCTCGATGTCGAAGACGCGCTCCGCCTCCGCCTTCGTCATGATTCCCTTCTCGACGACCAGATCCTTCACGGACATGTTCCGTGCGAGGGCCTCCTTTGCGATCTCAGCCGACTTTGTGTAACCTATGTAGGGTTCGAGGAAGGTCGCGATGGACGGGTTCTTCTCGAGGTACGACCTGCATCGCTCCTCATCGGCCTCTATCCCTGCCACGCACTTCTCTATGAAGACAGGTATGAAGTTGTTGAGCAGGACCATTGACTCGAGTATGTTGTGGATTATGCCGGGGTTCATGACGTTGAGTTCCATCTGGCCCGCCTGCACGCCCATGGAGACCGCATGGTCGTTGCCCAGTATCTGGAAGCAGATCATGTTCATGCACTCGGGCATCACAGGGTTGACCTTGGCGGGCATGATGGAGGACCCGGGCTGGGTCGCGGGCAGCCTTATCTCCGCCCAGCCCGTCGTCGGACCCGAGTTCATCAGCCTGAGGTCGTTGCATATCCTTATCAGCTCGAGCGCGAGGTCCCGGAGCCCTCCGGAGACGCTCGCGAAGTCGAGCCTGCTCTGGAGCGCCTCGCGGGGGTCCTCGGCCTCGATGAGGTTCAGGCCTGTTATGGCCCTCAGATGCTTCACTACCGCCCTCTGGTAGTCCGGGTGCGTGTTCGCCCCTGTGCCGACGGCGGTGGCGCCGAGCGGGACCTCCTCGAGGAGCTTCAGCTTCCCCTTGAGCTGGTCCCTCGCCTTCTTGATGGCTACAGAGTATGCCGTGAACTCCTGGCCGAGCGTTACAGGGAGTGCGTCCATGAGGTGAGTCCTGCCCGACTTGATCACGCGGTCGAACTCCATGCCCTTTTTGGCGAACGCCTTCCTTAGCTTCTCGAGGTTGTCGAGCAGCTCCTGAGCGATCGTGAGTATGCAAAGGCGCATCGCGGTTGGGTACGTGTCGTTCGTCGACTGCGCCATGTTGACGTGGTCGTTGGGATGGATGAATGAGTAGTCACCTTTCTTGCGCCCGAGCAGTTCGAGCGCGCGGTTCGCGATGACCTCGTTGAAGTTCATGTTGAACGATGTCCCGGCACCTGCCTGGAAGTCGTCCACGACGAACTGGTCGTGCAGCCTGCCCGCGATGATCTCGTCACACGCGGAGACGATCGCGTCCGCCTTTTGCGGCTCCAGCCAGCCCACATCCATGTTCGCGAGGGCCGCAGCCTTCTTGACCATGGCGTACGCGACTATGAACTCGGGCCTCGCCCGTATGCCGCTCACGGGAAAGTTCTCGGTCGCCCTCAGAGTCTGGATGCCGTAGTAGGCGTCTGCGGGAACTTCCCGCTCGCCCAGCGAATCGCTCTCCTTCCTGGTCCGCATGCCGCGGCCACCTCGATGGGGCAGTGCCATTCGGGGCCCGGCTATTTCTTTGTTCCCGAACGACACCCTGGCTGTGGCACGGACGTCGTAACTTATAACCCCGGAGGGCATTATGAGCTGGCCGGTGAAGAGAGCTTGAACGAGAGGATACACGCACACCTGACTCGCATCGAGGGGTACAAGTACCGCGTCACTTTCGACGAGCTGCCCGGGGCCGAGGTTGTCATGGACGAGCCGCCGCCACTAGGCAAGGGAGAGGGGCCGACGGCGGCGATGATGCTCTCCTCGGCGATCGGGCACTGCCTCACCGCGAGCCTGATGTTCTGCCTCGACAAGTCGAGGGCGAATGCCGAGGACATCAGGACCGACGTGGACGTGGCCCTCGTGAGGAACGAGAGGGGCAGGTGGAGGATTGGCGAAATAAAGGTCAAGATGAAGCCGAAAGTTGGTCAATCTGACCGTGAAAAGCTTGCGAGATGCAGAGAGCTCTTCGAGGACTTCTGCATAGTCACTGCGAGCGTCAGGGAGGGCGTGGACGTCGAGGTGGATGTCGATATCGGTTGAACGAGATGCCATGGAGGTGAGTATGTCTTGCCGCTGATAGGAGACAAGGAGAGGGAGACGCTATCGAGGGAGTTCGGGCAGAAGCTCGTGAACGACGTCAGGCTGGTGGTCTTCACGCAGGAGGTCCCCTGCATGTTCTGCAAGGAGACAGTGAGCGTCGCCGAGGAGCTGGCCGGGATATCCCAGAAGATCAGGCTCGAAGTCTACGACTTCGTGAAAGACCAGGTGAGGGCGAAGGAGTTCAGGATTGACAAGATACCCGCGATGGCGATCATAGGGGCCAAAGACTACGGCATACGCTTCTACGGCATACCCTCCGGCTACGAGTTCTCAGCCCTGGTGGGGGCGATAATCGACGTCTCGAGGGGCGAGAGCGGCCTCAGCCCGAAGTCGAAGGAGCTGCTGAGGGGCGTGGACAAGGCCGTGCACATCCAGACCTTCGTGTTGCCCACCTGCCCCTACTGTCCCTCCGCCGTCAGGCTGGCGCACAGACTGGCTATCGAGAGCGACATGGTCTGGTCGGAGGCGATCGAGAGCAACGAGTTCGTGCCCCTGGCGCAGAAGTACGCCGTCATGAGCGTGCCCAAGATGGTCATAAACGAGAAGTTCGAGATCGTCGGAGCGGTCTCGGAGCAACTTCTCGTTCAGCATGTCCTGCACGCGATAGCACACCAGGAGCCGCTCCAGCCGAGGTGAACGGCGAACTGCGGACATGAGGGACGGCGGTCGCGATGGTGAAGAGGCAACCTTCGGATGAGAGGTTGGAGGAGGTGCTCGGCATCCTCTCGGGCCTGAGGGGCGTGAAGCACGCGTTCTACCTCACGCCGGAGATCCGCAAGGAGCTCGCCAAGATAGAGAGCCACTACCCATCCATCGGGCCCCTCACCATCAGGAACGAGGGTGTGATGGAGTGTCTGAGGAGGGAGCACGTCGCCTGCGTGCTGAAGGACAGGCACTTCCGGCCGCCGCCGGCCCCCACGGTCGTTCTCATCGACGACTCGGGCGAGGTCATCGGGCGGGAGCTGTTGCCGGGGGAGGAGCCACCGTCGCCCCAGGATGGTCGGACGATAATGCTCGGGAAGAGCTTCGTCATATTCTTCAAGAAGGGCTCTGGGAGGGGTGCCAGGTTCGTGCTCCCTCCAGTGGCGTTCCACGAGCTCGAGGCCGTACCGGGCATAAGACGCGTGTGCTCGTCCAGCCCCTCGACCGTGGGGGACATGCACATCAGGCGCGCCCAGGGGCTGCCCGACGACCCGAAGCTCGCCTCGATATTGGTCGGGTTCGACCTCGCCTGATGCGGGACAGCGCCACTTGTGCGCCGACACTCTTTTTCGAACCGCAGGTACGAATCGGGCATCGCTTCCGAACCGCTGCCTGTTCCTTCGAATGGCCTATTAAAAACCCCCTCCAACTGCGGCCTTGCTTTCGGTCGGCGGCGTAGGTTGAACGACAATCTTTAAATCGAGTCTTGTCATGCTGAGGGAACGCCATTACCGGTGGAACACGCTACCGCCTGGGAATGGAGGCCAATGGTGTTAGAATGGCAGGCAAAGTGAATCCGTATGAAGAGATGAAGAAGATGGTCGACAAGGCCGGCAAGACGCTCAATCTCGAGCCCGGCCTGATCGAGGTCCTGAAGAGCCCGAAGAGGGAGCTGACCGTGAACTTCCCAGTCAAGATGGACGATGGCTCCGTCAAGGTGTTCACGGGCTACCGTGTGCAGCACAACGAGGCGCGTGGCCCGTTCAAGGGCGGCATCAGGTACCACCCGCAGGTGGACATCGACGAGGTCAGGGCGCTCGCCTCATGGATGACCTGGAAGACCGCTGTCGTCGACATCCCGTACGGCGGCGCGAAGGGCGGCATTGTGTGCGACCCGAAGAAGATGTCCGTCGGCGAGATCGAGAGGATGACGCGCAGGTACGCGTCGGAGATATCCATCATCATAGGCCCGGAGAAGGACATCCCCGCGCCCGACGTCAACACCGGCGGCAGGGAGATGGCCTGGATAATGGACACTTTCAGCATGCACAAGGGCTACGCCGTCCCCGGCGTGATCACCGGCAAGCCCAGGGAGATCGGCGGGTCGCTCGGGAGGCCCGAGGCGACATCCAGGGGCCTCGTGTTCTGCGTCAGGGAGGCCGCCAAGAAGATCGGCCTGAACCTCAAGGGCGCGACCGTGGCGATCCAGGGCTACGGCAACGTCGGAGCGTTCGCCCACAAGCTGATCGAGCGCGACTTCGGGGCCAAGGTCATAGCCGTGTCCGACTCCAAGGGCGGCATAGTCAGCGAGAAGGGCCTCAAGTACGAGGAGGTCTGGGCGCACAAGGTCAAGACCGGCAGCGTCATGGGCTTCCCCGGCACCAAGCCGATAACCAACGAGGCGCTCCTCGAGCTCAAGGTCGACGTGCTGCTCCCGTGCGCCCTCGAGAACGTCATCACGAAGGAGAACGCTGGCAGGATCAAGGCCAAGATCTCCGGCGAGGGTGCGAACGGCCCGACGACCTTCGAGGCCGACGCCATCATGTGGAAGAACGGCGTGCTCGTGCTGCCCGACATACTGGCGAACGCTGGCGGCGTGACCGTGAGCTACTTCGAGTGGGTCCAGAACAACTACAACTACTACTGGACCGAGGAAGAGGTCAACAAGCGCCTCGACCAGAAGATCACGGCTGCGTTCCACGAGGTCTGGGACATGCACGAGAAGCACAAGTGCAACATGAGGGACGCGGCGTACCTCCTGGCAGTCAAGAGGGTCGCGGACGCGACCAAGCTCAGGGGCTTCTACCCGTAGACTCACTTGCGCAAGTCGGAGCCGCCCGCGGCGTCTGCGCCGGACGGCGCACAAACCCCTTCGATCTCCGCTTTCTCTGAGGATCTTCTCGTGCAACCCTTGTACAAGCAACCAGGTTGCTGTCTCCTAACCGCCTCGACCCTTGAGTGCGTCCCTGATGCGCCGCGCCACCTCGTCCGCGGGAACGAGCTCCTGCCTACCAGTGCTCATGTCCCTGAGGGTCACTGAGCGCTCGGCCATCTCCTCCTTCCCCACTATGACGGCGTATCTCGCGCCGACTGCCGACGCATACTTCAGGTTCTTGCTCATGGTCCTTCGCATGAGGTCCACGTCCGCTCTCAGGCCCTGAGACCTCAGCCGGGAGACCATGCCGAAGGCGTACTTCCTCATCTCGGCACTTGATGGTATCACGTAGGCGTCGAGGACAGGCTCGGTCTGAATCTCGCGCTCGGCCTCGACGGCGAGCACGACCCTGTCTATGCCTATGGCGAAGCCCGTGCTGAACACCGGCTCCCCGCCGAACAGCTCGGAGAGCGTGTACGATCCCCCACCGAGTATCTGCTTCTCCGCACCGAGCCGCGGCGCGTCGATCTCGAACACCATCCCGGTGTAATAGTCCAGCCCACGCACGATGCCCAGGTCCACCTGGGCCTCATCAATCCCGTACAGGCTGAGCACCTCGAATATGTCCCGCAGGTGCCTCGTCGCCTCGGAGTCCTCGAGGTTGTTGAGCTCGTCGATGCCGCCCTTGATGTCAGCGATCGCCGTGATCCTTTCGAACAGTTTTCTCGGCAGCGCCTTCGCGTCGAACATGTCCCCCAGCGCGTCCCAGTCCTCCTTGTCTATCATCCTCAGGACCTCGGCCGCCGTAGCCTCATCGGGGATCTGCTCCTTGACCAGAGACTTGAGTATGCCTATGTGGCCTATGCGGACGATGTAGTCCTCGAGCCCTGCCGCGCGTATGCAGTTGATCGCGAGCGCTATGACCTCCGCGTCCGTCTCAGGGTTCTTCGCGCCTATGAGCTCGGCCCCCAGCTGGAAGAACTCCCTGTACCTGCCGCTCTGCGGGTTCTCGTACCTGAAGCAGTTGCCGACATAGTAGAGCTTGAGCGGCTTCGGCATACTGGAGAGCTCGTTCACGTAGAAGCGTATGACGGACGCCGTGATCTCCGGCCTGAGGGCCATCTCGCGGTCGCCCTTGTCCTTGAAGACGTACATCTCATCGACGATGCTCTGACCGGACCTGAGAGTGAACAGCTCTGCATGCTCGAAGGTCGGTGTGACGACCTCTCCGAAGCCGAACCTCGCACACGTTTCCCTCATCGCCTGCTCTATCTTCCTGCGCTTGGCCATCTCGGCGGGCCCGAAGTCACGCGTGCCCCTCGGCCTCTGAATCATCGGCCGCAAGAAGGTGCCCACGTTTCTTAATGCTTTTGGGCATGGATATGCTCAGGTTCATATCCGCGCTGGCGATTCGCCTACCCGGATGGGAACCCTCGTAATCGCGTTTGCGATATTCCTCGTGACATACGCGCTCATATCGATCCGGCGGTTCCCCAAGGTCAGGATAGACAGGCCCGCGGCGGCGCTGGCTGGCGCTGCGCTCATGATCGCGCTGGGCGTCGTCGGCCCTGAGGACGCGATCGCGGCCATCAACATCGACATACTCCTTCTGCTCATCGGCATGATGGTCCTCGTGGCCGGGCTGGAGCTGTGCGGGTTCTTCGAGTGGATCTCGCTGAGGATGATCAAGTACTCGAGGGACCAGTTCACCTTTCTTGTGCTGACGATGGTCGTGACGGGGGCGCTCTCGGCGCTCGTCCTGAACGACACGATCGTGCTGTTGTTCACGCCCATCATCATAAGGACCTGCCGGCTCTTGAAGTCCAACCCCGTGCCCTTCCTCATCGCCGAGGCGATGGCAGCTAACATAGGCAGCGTCGCGACGGCGGTCGGCAACCCGCAGAACGCCTTCATAGCCACGAGGGCGGACATATCGTTCGCTGACTTCTCTGCGAAACTGCTTCCCGTCGCGGCAGTGTGCATGGCCGTGGCCATAGCGATACTCTACCTGACCTACAGGAAGGACATCAGCCAGGGTAGGGCGCAGGAGTTCAGGCGGATGATACTGAGGGAGGGTTGGAAGGCCTTTCAGGACGAGCTGATCAAGGGTGACGCGGCCACGACGGCTGGCATAAGGAAGCTGAGGGAGAGGAGGCTCGGGCTCTATGCCCTCGTCGGCATAACGGCCGCGACCTTCGCGGCGTTCGTGGTCAGCCATGTCATCTCAACGCCCATCGCGCTGATAGCCTTCGTCGCAGGGGCCATGGCGCTGTTCGTCGTGCCCATACTCACGGACGTGAAGGCGAAGGAGATGCTGGCTGGCGTGGACTGGACCATCATACTCTTCTTCGTCGGCCTGTTCGTGGTCATCGAGGGCGTGAAGGACTCCGGCCTGCTCGCCGAGATGAAGGGCTACTTCCCGGGCTTCCGTCCAGGAGAGGTGCCCTCGCTCGATTGGCTCGTCGTGCTGACGGCGTTCCTGTCGAACCTCGTGAGCAACGTCCCGGCCGTCATGCTGCTGAGCGAGATGATCCCGATGACGGACCACGAGCTCTGGCTCGCGCTCGCGTCGAGCTCCACCCTCGCTGGCAACGCGACCATCTTGGGCGCTGCCGCCAACGTCATCGTGGCCGAGAAGGCGGAGGGTATGGGAGTGGAGGTCAACTTCTGGAAGTTCACGCTCGTGGGCTTCCCGATCACGCTCGCGACGCTCTTTGTCTCAACGGTCATGCTCATGTGGCTCTTCTGACGGCGGCGGCCAGCGTTTGTCTGACGCGCGGCCAGCATCCTTCTCGATGCACGCCAGTAAAAGTATAAATATGTCGGACGGGTATTCGCTCGATGTCGGAAGGCCCGACAACAATCGGAGGGATGCACGTGCCGATGAAGCCAATATCTATCGAGCGGGCGAAGGAGATCGCGAACGAGAAGGGCCTCAAGCCCGGCAAAGTCCGCGGCACCACCGAGGTCGAGTTCACCAAGGGCAGCAGCCCGAGGGTGGAGGTCATCGACTGGCCCGAGTTCGAGCAGATAATCGCCCAGAAGGGTCTCGAGATCCACGAGGGCGGCGGATTCATGAAGCTGATGAAGAAGGCGTGAGCTCGCTGGCCTTCTTCATCCTCTCAAACCCCTTAACCGCAAGTTTTCGCAGCAGCTCCTGACGGCGGGAGCGCCGCTCACCGCCTGACTATTATCGTCACGATGTCCTGGTCAGCCACCTTGTGGTCCAGCCCGACGATCTGCCCGGGAAACCTAGCGCTCCGCCCCCAGACCTGGGCATACCTGAAGTTCTTCCGGAAGTCGCGGTGTATCGAGTCGCATATGACGCCGATGTCCGAGCCCTCCTTTATCACCAGAGGCTCGACCAGGTCGGCCTCCTTGCCCTGGGGCTTCATGTACACCCTGATGAACTTGAGAGCGTCGAAGATGGCGTCCTTGA
Organism: Thermoplasmata archaeon; assembly: GCA_038852315.1. GTDB lineage: Archaea > Thermoplasmatota > Thermoplasmata > UBA10834 > UBA10834 > COMBO-56-21. Next base: position 27,887 of record JAWCKF010000018.1, read on the forward strand.
GCTCGTCCAGGCCTTGCTCCTTCTCCGCCGCGATGGGGATGACCTTCCAGCCCTTGAGGCGCTTCTCGAGCTGGACTATGTAGTCCTTGGTCACCAGGTCTGTCTTGTTGATGGTCACGATAGCAGGCACATAGAGCCTGTTGCCTGCGAGGTAGTCGATCAGCTGGTCCTCGTTGATGTCCTCGCGGATCACCACATCGGCGTTGATGTAGCCGTACTCGCTCACCATGGCCTTGACCAGGTCCTCGTCGAGCACCGACTGCTTCGTGGTGAAGTTGACTGTAACGCCTCCCCTGTTCCTCTTCGAGATGACTATGTCCGGCGGCCGCTCGTTGAGCCTGATGTTCGCCGCCCTCAGCTCGTTCACCAGCACGTCCAGGTTCGTCTCGAACACGTCCAGCATGAGCAGTATGAGGTCCGCCGAACGCACGACCGACAGGACCTCCCTGCCCCTCCCCTTGCCCTTCGACGCGTCCTTTATCAGGCCCGGCATGTCGAGCACCTGTATCTTCGCGCCCCTGTGCTCCATGAGACCGGGTATGACCGTGAGAGTGGTGAACTGGTATGGCGCGACCTCGCTCGTGGCGTTCGTGATCTTGTTCAGGAGGGTGGACTTTCCTACGCTGGGGAACCCCACGAGCGCCACAGTCGCATGCCCGGACTTCTTGACGGCGTAGCCCTCGGCCTTCGGACCCTTCGAGCGCCGCACCTCTAGCTCGTGCCTCAGCCTGGCCATCTTGGCCTTGAGCTTGCCTATGTGGTGCTGGGTCTTCTTGTTGTACTGAGTCCTGGCCAGCTCCGCCTCTATCTCCTTGATCTGCTCCTCGATCGTGGCCATGGCACTCAAGCCCTGCTGTCGTCCCTGTAGATGTGCGTCCCTATGCCCTCCTCGACGGCCTGGACTATCTTCTCGGTCGAGGTGATGATCACCTCCTCGCCCCCGCCCTCGAGGAACCTTATAGCCGCGAGTATCTTGGGTCCCATGCTGCCCGGGGGGAACTGCCCCTCTTCGTACAGCTTCTTGATCTCGGACAGCGTCGCGCGCCTGAGCGGACGCTGTGTGATCTTCCCGAAGTCGTAGAACACCATCTCCACATCGGTGGCGATTATGAACAGCTTCTCCTGGATGCTCGTCGCCAGCATAGCCGCCGCCAGATCCTTGTCCACCACGGCCTCGACGCCGACGTACCTGTTGCCCCTCCTCACGACAGGGATGCCGCCTCCGCCGCAGGCTATCACCACCTCGGCCTGCTGCTCGCCCCCGAACACCAGCCTCCTGACGGGCTTGCTCTCGACGATGGCGATGGGGTCCGGAGAAGGCACGACCTTCCTGTACCCTCCGCGCTTCTTGTCCAGCGCCATGACCCAGCCCTTTTCCTTCTGGAGGCGCCGCGCCTCCTCGGCCGTGTAGTACTTGCCTATCGGCTTCGTCGGATTCTTGAACGCGGGGTCGTCCTCCGAGACGAGCACCTGCGTGATGAGCGATACGGCGACCTTGTCCATGCCCCGCTCGAGGAACTCAGAGGTCAGCGCCTGCTGGAGCATGTACCCTATCTGGCCCTGGCTCTCGGCGTCGCACACGTCCAGGCCCATGGGCGGTATCTGCTCCTTGGCGATCTCGTTCCTCAGGAGTATGTCCCCCACCTGGGGGCCGTTCCCGTGCGTGATGACTATGTCATACCCTTTCTGGATGAGGTCGGCGAGGGACTTGGCGGTCACCGCGACGTTCCTCATCTGGTTCTCCTGCGTCGGCTTCTCGCCCGAGCGCAGGATGGCGTTGCCTCCTATCGCTACGACCGCGGTCTTCATCCCTGGCCCTCCGGGGAAGGGCCTTCGATTGGGCATCCATCTATTTAACAGCTGTCCCATGACGGCGGCCGGACATAGGTTTTTATCCAGCGAGCAGGTATGGGCGATTGATGGCGACGCCGACGCAGAGGTTCGAGGAGCAGCTAAGAAGGTTCTTCAAATGGCTCTCGACCAAGCCTTATGCTATACCGGTAGTCCTGGCCCTGACATGCGGGGTGTACTACCTCACGCTCGAGTTCCTGAGCAACGTTTGCTTCGGCAACCTCCTCGCGCCGCTGTTCATGCTCGGCATGTTGTGGGGCGTGGGCGTACGGAGCATCAAGAAGCTACTGATAGTCGGCCTCGTCGCTGCGGCGCTCTTCAGCGCGGTCATGACGGTGTACATCGTGAACTACTACCAGCACGTGGGGCCGAGGGACGCCCTCAGCGAGGACGGCAGCACCATGGTGGGCACTGTGAGCCCCTGGCATGGGAGTGAGCAGACGCCCTTCTCTTTCAACCTCACCGTGACCCTGACGAACTTGTCCCAGACCGTCACACAGGCGAACGTGCTGATATACCAGGTAGGCACGGGCGATTCTGTCGACGGGAACTACACGATGGTGCTCGTGAATGAATCATCCACAGCGACGTCCCACATCTACAACTACACGTACGTCACCTTGCTCCCGCTCCCGATAAACCAGTTCCTCTTCAGAGCGAACATAAGCGGCGACTGGGTGAGCGCGGGTGATTACGACGAGGTCGGTCGCCTCTCCTACATCCAAGGGCCTGTGTTCTCCGACCCCTGGGCCGTCGCGCTGACCGTGATCCCTTGGGCGATCATGTCCAGCTACCTTTACGTGTTCGGGCCCTACGCCATACTCGTCGCGATGATCTGGTGGACCAGGAGGGCGCGCAAGATGCGCCAGGACCAGCTGGAGAGGTGGGAGAAGGAGCGCGCGAAGGAGGAGGCCGAGAAGCCGAAGGAGACCTCCAAGGTCCCCAGCCTCGACGCTGCCATGGGGAAGGTCGAGGAGGGGTTCGTGTGCTCAGAGTGCGGTGCGGACGTGCCCGCGGACGCCCAGGTCTGCCCGAAGTGCGGCGAGAAGTTCGATTGACCTTGGATCTCGACGCTTACAAGCATGTATTTATCTTGGTAGACCATTTCGACCACCAGGGATGCACCCAGATTCGTGCCGCTTGTACAATTCGAGCGGAGGATGGAACCGTTGTCATCCATAGCTCATGAGCTTGCGAAAAAGCAAAAGGAGATATCGGTTTCCGAGTTCTTCGAGAAGAACAAGCAGATACTCGGCTTCGACTCGCTCACGAGAGCCCTCATAACGACAGTCAAGGAGGCCGTCGACAACTCGCTCGACGCATGCGAGGACGCGGGCGTGCTTCCGGACATCACCGTCAAGGTGGAGAAGGTCGAGAACAACGAATACCGTGTGACTGTGGAGGACAACGGCCCCGGCATAGTGAAGAAGCAGGTGCCGAACGTCTTCGCCCGGCTGCTCTACGGCTCGAGGTTCCACACGCGGGCGCAGAGGCGCGGCCAGCAAGGGATAGGCGTCTCGGCCGTGGTCATGTACGGCCAGCTCACGACCGGCAAGCCTGCGAAGGTGAGGTCCAAGATATCTGATGAGGACGTCGCCTACGAGTGCGAGCTCATACTCGACACGAAGAAGAACAAGCCTGACATCATAAGCGAGGACTTCGTCATATGGGACAGGCCGCACGGGACCAGCTTCCAGGTCCATGTCAAGGGCAAGTACATCACGGGGAAGCAGTCGATATTCGAGTACCTCAAGGGCGTCGCGATAGTGAACCCGCACGCGAGGATAACCTTCGTGCCGCCCGAAGGCAACACCGTGGTGTTCGAGCGCGCATCCGATCAGGTGCCGCCACCAACCAAGGAGATCAAGCCCCACCCCGAGGGCGTGGAGCTGGGAGAGCTCCTGAGCATGGCCAAGTACACCGAATCGCTCAGGATGACCAGCTTCCTCAACACGGAGTTCTCGAGGATTTCGTACAGGGTCGCGAGGGAGATATGCGAGCTGGCGGGCGTTCCCCCTGAACAGAAGCCACAGGACCTCACGCTCGAGCAGGCAGGGGCCATACTCGAGGCCATTAAGAAGGTCAAGATAATGGCGCCCGAGACGGACTGCCTCTCCCCCATCGGCGAGACGCTCATCCGGAAGGGCCTGAAGAACGTGCTCGGCGACCTGAAGGCCGAGTTCTACGCGCCGCCGGTGACGCGCGAGCCGAAGGTCTACGCTGGCAACCCGTTCATAGTCGAGGTGGGGATAGTCTACGGAGGCCAGCTGAACAAGGAGGAGCCCGTGCAGATACTCAGGTTCGCGAACCGCGTGCCGCTCATGTACCAGCAGGGCGCGTGCGCCATCACGCAGGCCATCGAGGCGGTCGACTGGAGGCGGTACGGGCTGGAGCAGAGGGGCGGCCAGGGGATACCGTTCGGTCCCGCGATCATACTCGTCCACGTCGCCTCCACGAAGATACCGTTCACTTCCGAATCGAAGGAGGCCATCGCCAACGTCCCCGAGATAAGGGAGGAGATCGAGCTCGCGCTCAAGGCATGCGCGAGGAGGCTGAAGACTCACCTCAACAAGGCCGCGAAGAGGAGCAAGGCGCGCGTGAAGTTCGAGATCGTCCAGGACATAATCCCGATGATAGCTGAGAAGAGCGCGAAGATCGTCGGGAAGCCGGTGCCGAAGCTCGCGGGGACCATCACGAAGATAATGAACGTCGTTTGGATAGACGACGAGGTCGTCTTCGAGAAGGGCAGGCACCACATATCGGTCAAGATATACAACTACACGCCGAAGTCGCAGAGCTTCCACCTGCACATGCGCGTGCCATATGACAAGATCGACCAGAGGACGCTGAAGGAGAAGCCGATCGAGGTGCGCGAGGGCAACAAGCTGACCTGGGACATCAGGCGTCTGGCGTCGACCGAGGTCTACGAGCTGGCGTTCGACCTGCACGGCGTCCCCCAGGAGCAGTACGACGAGAACGAGGTCTACGTCAGCGGCATCGACCCCGCATCGGTCATCGGCGTGGAGGTGCTGCCGGGCGACTGGGACCTCGAGCACCTCAAGATAACCGAGGAGGGACCGCCCGAGGAGGCTGAAGAGGGCGAGGAGGGAGAGGTGGACTACGACGAGGGGGCTGAGGTGATGAACAATGAGGAATGAGGAGCGTCACCAGAAGGCCGTCGAGAAGCTCACCGAGATCGCAGAGAGCATATACGACCAGATAGACGCGGGGAAGATACCGAAGATGGTCATACCCCTCAGGACGAAGAGCAACATCAGGTTCGACCCGAAGACGGCCGTGTGGAAGTACGGGAAGGCCATGGGCGCGCGCTCCGCAAAGAAGCTCACGGGCGCGCAGATGCTCCTGCGCACGATGTACATGCTCGAGTTCATCGAGGAGATGATCAGGGAGGAGAAGTCCTCGACGCTCAGGGAGATGTACTACATATCCGAGGGATGGGCCAAGGCGAAGTTCTCCACACAGGACGAGTCGAACATGCTCGCGGAGGACCTGGAGATAATCACATCGTGCATGAGGGAGGACTTCAAGCTCAGGCCCGAGGAGGACGGGGCGAGGGTCATCGGCAACATCACCATCCAGGAGATCGACAGGAAGGGCAAGAAGAAGAGGATCAACTGCAGGGACGATGTCGGCGACTCGGGGTACGGCATACCGTACAACGTCGAGAAGGACAAGATACAGCTGATCGACTGCGACGCCGACTTCGTCATAGCCATCGAGACGGGGGGTATGTTCGACAGGCTGGTCGAGAACAAGTTCGACGAGGACGCGCACGCGATACTGGTGCACCTCAAGGGCCAGCCTGCACGTAGCACGCGCAGGTTCATCAAGCGGCTGAACGAGGAGATGAAGCTGCCCGTGTGCTCGTTCACCGACGGCGACCCCTGGAGCTTCAGGATACACGCCTCGCTGGCGTACGGCGCAATCAAGACGGCGCACCTGTCCGAGTACCTCGCGACCCCTACGGCCGAGTTCATAGGCATAACCGCCTCGGACATACTGAACTACGAACTGCCCACGGACAAGCTGAACGACAAGGACATCCAGGCACTGAACGCGGAGAAGACCGACCCCCGCTTCAACGACGAGTTCTGGAAGCACGAGATCGACCTGATGCTCGAGATCGGCAAGAAGGCCGAGCAGCAGGCGCTCGCGAAGTACGGCCTGGACTATGTGACGGACACATACCTCCCGGAGAAGCTAACGGAGATGGGCATAATCAAGTGAGCGCTCAGCCCGTCCACGAGCACAGGTTCATGACCCGCTCTCCGACGCCCGAGCTGCCAATCCACATCATCCGCTCGAACGACTGGGCGACGGCGTACCCGCGCGAGAAGAGCATGTCTATCGCCCGCCTGCACGGGGAGGGCACGCCTATCGATATCTCGGGGCACTTCTCGTCCGCCGCAAGGAGCTCCGCAG
>JAWCKF010000019.1:0-33560 GCA_038852315.1 Thermoplasmata archaeon
CGCGGCCTCGAGCTCGGGATTGATCTTCTCGAGGTCTGACACGTTCCACACGCGCACCTCCCTGAAGCCCGAGGGGTGCAGGTACCTCGCCTCGCGCGGCCCGCCGTATCCTATCGACACGACGTTGCGCCTGTAACCGTAGTGCTGTCTCATCTTCGAGTGGTCGCCCATGGGCTTCCTCCACTTGGTCCTCTGGAGGCGCTTCCTGGCGTGCCATTCCTGCCTCAGGAACGCGGGGCGCCTCGAAGACACCTCCGCTCGCTTCCTGAGCGCAAGCAGGGTCTCCTTCGGGAGCTTCGGCTTGAGCTTCACCTCGTAGCCCGCCTCCTCCTCCTCGATCTCGACCTCCTCCTCCTTCTCGGCCACGGCTTCCTCTTCCTCGCGCTCAGGCTCCTTCTCCTCCTCGGCCTCGGCCTCCGTCTTCTCGGCCTCGGGCTCCTTCCGCTCCGGCTCCTTCTCCTCTTCGGGCTCGGGGGCCTTCTCAGGCGCCTTCGCTGGCGCCGCCTTGACCTTCCTGGTCTTCACAGCGGTCTTCTTGGGCTCGGCAGCCTTCGCGACGCCCAGGTCCTCCCTCCAGTGCTCGATCGTCTTCGGCCCGACGCCCTTGAGGTGGTCGTGTATCTCCTTCACCCTCGCCTCGTCCTTCAGGGCCTCCGCGAGCTCCTCCGGCGAGCCGATGCCGATCGCTTCGAGCTTGGAGATGTACTCCTCCTTGAACATGCTCAGTTTCATGAACTCCTCGTGGTGTCTTTGCGTCTTCTCGGCCATCAGCCTCACCTCCCTGGCTTCTGGATGATGTATATGCCATCCTGGAAGACCCTCGGGTCGTACCCCTTGATCTTCGTCGCGCGCTCGATGTTCGCAGCCGTCTGTCCCACGGCCTCGACGTCGGGACCGGTGAGCTCGACGATGTCTCCTTTCACCGTCACCTTCGTGGCGCCGAGTATCTCGGTCTTCCTGGGAGACTTCTCCCCGAGGAAGTTCTCGATGACGAAGGTGGAGCCCTTCACCGACGCCTTTATCGGGAAGTGGGCGTACACTATCTTCATCCTGTACTCGAACCCCTTGGTCACGCCCTCGATCATGTTGCGTATGTGCGACGCGTAGGTGCCAACGAGCGCCTTCTCCCTCTTCCTCGGCAGCTCGCTCGAGACGACGATGTGCGCGCCCTTCCTCTCGACCTTCACCCTGGGGTGCGCGAGCCTTCTCGAGACCTCACCCAGCGGCCCCTTCACCTTGACGGTCCCGCCGGGCTCGAGCGTCACCTGGACCTTCTCGGGCACCTCGATCTCCTCCTTCAGCAAGCCCAGCCTCATCAGGTCCACCTCAGTACACGAACGCCAGCAGCTTGCCGCCGACGCCCCCCTTCTTCGCCTCCATGTGAGTGAGCACGCCCTTGGTCGTGGTGAGTATGAGCAGCCCGAAGTCCTGGGCTGGGAGGTACCTGGCCTCGTACTTCTCCAGGTCCTGGACCTTCACGGAGTACCTCGGCCTTATGACGCCGCAGTTGTTGATGTTGCCTGCGAGCTTCACCCTGAATATGCCTCCCCGGCCATCGTTCGCGAACTCGAACTGGCTGATGTAGCCGTTCTCCTGCATGACCTTCAGCACGCGGCCTATGAGCTTCGACGAGGGGCGGATTATGCACTCCCCCTTGCCGACCCTCTCCGCGTTCCTGATGACAGACATCGCGTCGTTGAGTGTGTCGTGCTGCATGTCCAATCACCTCAGGAGTACTTCCTGAAACCTATGTGGGGGGCGATCTCCCTGAAGCATTGCCTGCACAGGTGCATGCCATACCTCCTGATGATCCCCCTCTTCCTGCCGCACCTGGTGCATCCGTCGATCCTGCCGAACTTCTTCTTTGGCTTCAATCGACCACCTCCACTCCGAACTTGCTCTTGACGAACTCATGCCCTTCCTTGCGCGTGATCCTGTGGTGCTTCGGCAGGCGCCTGCGCATGATCCTCCTGTTCTGCACCCTCTTCCCAGGGCGCGCGAGGGAGACGCACACGTCCATGCCGAATATGCCTATCTCCGGGTCGTACTTCATCCCGGGGAAGTCCGTGTAGTCGGTGATGCCGAACGAGAAGTTCCCCTCTGGGTCGAACGAGTAGCTCGCTATCCTGTTCTCCCTTATCCACAGCGCCTTCCTGACGAACTCCTCGGCCTCCTTACCCCTGAGGGTGACCTTGCACCCGATCTGCATGCCCCTCCTTATGCCGAGGTCCCTGTTCGTTGTCCTCGCCACGGTCCTCACGGGCTTCCTCCCCGTGACCATCTGGAGGACCTTCTCCGCCTTCAGCAGGCGCTCGCCAGCGTCGCCTACGCCGATGTTGACGACGGCCTTCTCGAGCCTGATCTCCCTCATCCCCTCGCTCATGCGGCCTTCGCCTCCAGCAGCCTTATCTCGGGCGTCTTGTCGCCCACGACGAACACGTTCTCCTTCACCGTGCTGAAGCCCTCCTTGAACGTCACGAGGTTGGGCGCGGACCCCCTCCTCACCTGGTAGTCCTCGACAGTCTGTATCGTCCCGGGATGCGACCCTCCGGTCAGCAGTGCCAGACTGCCCTTCTCAAGCTTGTAGGCCTTCAGGACCTTCTGGGAGGGCAGCTCGATCTTCAGCACGTCGCCCGTCTTGTACTGGTCCTTCGGGAGCAGGATGCACCTGCCGTCGTGGAGGTTGAGCTGTGTCTTGCCGCCGCGCACGGTGGTCTTGTCGTCTATCCTGACGAGCTTCCAGCCCTTCTCCGCCTCCTCTATGGGCACGAGCCTGAGCTTCGCCTTGTAATCCACCAGCATCCTGTAGCTCTGCTTCGTCCTGTTGACGGTGACCACGTCCATCAGCCCCACGGGGTACTTGTAGTCCGTGACGACCTTCCCGTCAACGGATATCTCGCGGCTACCTATGATGAACCGTGCCTCCCTCGAGTTGTCGCACAGCCTCAGCATGTCCCTGACTACCGAAAGGAGCGGTATCGACTCCGCGGTGCCGTGCGGGCCCGGCCTCGGCTTCGTCACCCAGTGGCTCGTCTTCCGGGGTATCGCCCACGTCTTCGGTGCGGCCATGCGCTTTATGTGCTTCTTCATGGTCATCGCGCCTCCTTGAGACTGTCGAGCTTGGCCTTCCTCCACGGGTCTGACAGGTCCAGCTTCGTTATCAGCACGTCGGACGGGTCGACGGGCTTGGGCTTCTGCGTCCCGTCAGCCTTCGGTATGGTCACGTTCTCGACGATTATCTTGCACTCCTTCAGGTCGACGGAGGCGACCTTCGCCTCGATCGCCTTGAAGTCCTTGGCCCCCCTGATTATCTTGACCGTGTCGCCCTTCCTGACAGGCAGGGAGCGCACGTTGTACTCCTTGATGAGGGGTGGGTCGAGGTGCGCCGAGACCATCCGCTTCTTCTTGTGCAGCGGGGCGTGCGCCCTCGCCCTCCTCTGTTTCCTGGCCTTCGTGCTCGTAGTCATCATGCGGATCCCCTCACACTATCATCGAGGCCACCGCGGCTATCCTCGGCCACCTCTCGGCGGCCTCGCGCGCGACAGGCCCCTTTATGTCCGTGCCCTTGGTCTCGCCCGTCTCGGTCACTATGACCACGGCGTTGTCCTCGAACTGCACCATGGTCCCCTCGGGCCTCCTGAACGGCCTCTTCTGCCTCACTATGACCGCCCTGAAGAGCTGCTTCCTCGTCTCGGGCGTGCCCTTCTTCACGGTCACGACCATCATCTCGCCCAGGGCGGCGTTCGGATACCTCCTCTTTGTCCCGTGGTACGTCGGCACGCTCACCACCTGGACGACCTTCGCGCCCGTGTTGTCGATGCACTCCAGCCTGGCACCCGTGGGGATGCCCCTGGTCTGTCTTCCCGGAATACCCTTCATCGCGACCACCTAGTGCCTGTTCTCGATTATCACGAATGAGACCCTCTTGCTGAGGGGCCTGCACTCGGCGATGGTGACCCTGTCGCCCTGCTTCGCCTGGAGGCAGGGCGGGGAGTGCGCGAGGTACTTGCTGGTCCTCTTCTCGTACCTCTCGAACTTGGGGATGTACCTGAGGTACTCCCTCTGCACTATCGCCGTGCCCTGCATCTTCGTCGACGTGACCACGCCGTCGAGCATCGTCCCGCGCACGGAGAGCCTGCCGTGGAACGGGCAGTGCTTGTCCTTGCACGCCGACTTGGGAGGCTCGACGTCGATGCCTATGTCCCTCGTCGCCGGGCCCGGCTCCTTCTCTATCTTTCTGGCCATGCCTCTTCACCCTACCTCACTTTCTTTATCCTGTCCTCGGGTCTGAACCTGATGTCCTTTCCGGAGACGATGTGCGTCCTCGGGCCTTCGAAGAACCTGAACTTGCAGCACTCCTTGGGGAGCCTCTTCTCCTTCCCGCCGACCTCTATGGTGAGCATGTTCCTGGTCTCGTCCACAACGCGGCCCCGGAGCCCGACGTACTCCCTGCAGGTCGACTCCAGCACTTCCACCTCGAGCCCCATGAACTCCCTCCTCCGGAAATCTGACGCGATCATGCTATGCTACCTGCTCTCGACGGAGAACCCCAGCTCCTCGAGGACCTCCTTCACCTTCTTCTTGTGGTCGCCCTGCAGCTCTATCCGGCCATCCTTGAACGTGCCGCCGGCGGCGCACCTCGTCTTCAGCTTCCTCGCGAGGTCCTCCATGTCTATGTCGGCCGAGTCTATCCCCTCGACCACGGTCACCACCTTCCCGTAGCGTCTGGTGTCCGTCAGTATGCGTATCTTCTGCTGCTCCTTCGCTATCTGCTCGCACATGCACAGCTCTTCTGGTAGCCCACACACCGGGCAAATCCCTGCCATTACTTCTTCTCCTCCTCGTGCTGGCCCGTCGGCCCAGGGGCCGCGGCCCTCCTCCTTCCCGACTCCTTCCTCTTCGGCCTGGGTGCGCTCCTCGTCTCCCTCTTCCCGCGCTCCCCGGGCGCCTTGCTAGCGGTCGTCTCGGCCGGCCCCTTACGCTTGGCCAGCTCCTGCTCCCGCATGACAGTGTGTATCCTCGCGATGTTCGTTCTGAGGGCTCGTATCTTGCCGGGGCTGGCCGGCGCTCCGCCCATCGCCGCTATCCCGCGCTCGTGCATCAGCTCGTCGCTGAGCTCCTTGAACTTCGCCCTCACCTCCTCCGGGCGCATCGCCCTGAGGTCCTTCATCCTGATCAGCGCCATCCGGTTCATCCCTCCTTCTTCTCCTCACCGGCCGGCTGCTGCTCCGCAGGCTCCTGCCCTTTCGCGGGCTCCTGAGCAGCATCCTTCTTCTCCTGAGGACGCTCTTCCTTCGAGGCCTCCGCGAGCGGCTTCGCCTCATCAGACGGCGCTATCGCCTGAGGCGGCGCCGGGACGATGGCCTCGGTCGGCGCGGCCTCTCCCGCGGCCTGCTCCTTCTTCTTCCGCCTCCGCACGGGCTTCTTCTCGCCCTCCGGGGCTTGTGCGGTGGCCGCACCCTCTTCGGGTGCTGCGGCCGCCTCCTTCTTCTTCCGCGGCCTCTTCGGTTTCACCGCGGCTGCCGCGGCCTCAGCGGGCACCTCCGCCTCCGCGCTCTTCTTCAGCTCCTCGAGCGCTTCCGCGGCCTTCTGCTCCTCCGTCTTCTCCTTCGCCGCCTCCTCGGGCGTGGGCTGCGGGGGCGCGGCCGGTGCCGCCTCCGGCTGCGGCGGTATTATCTGTATCTCGTCCGGCAGCCTGGCCTTCGGATGCATTATCTGCACGGTTACGCCCATGACGCCGGGCTTGAGCTTGGCCACAGCGAACCCCTCCTGCATGAAGTCGAGCTTGGCCTGGCCGCAGTACTTGATGTGGCCTTCCTTGAACTTCTCAGTCCTGTGCCTCGCGCCCGTGAGCTTCCCCGCGATTATGACCTGGCATCCCCTCGCGCCCGCATCCATGATCCTCCTCACGGTCGAGTGCCCCGCCCTCCTGAAGTGCCAGCCCCGCTCGAGCGCGTTCGCGAGCTTCTCGGCCATGATCTGCGCGTTCAGGTTCGGGTTCTCGACCTCTTGGACCTCGATCTGCGGGTTGTTGAACTTGAAGTCCTCCTCGATCGCCTTCGTGAGGCTCTTGATGGCCTCGCCCCTCCTGCCTATCACCAGCCCGGGGCGCTCAGTGATGAGCGTGACCCTCGTGCCCATGGGCGTCCTCTGCACGTCCAGGCCTCCGAAGCCGGCCCTGCCGACCTTCTTCATCATGTACTCCTTCAGCAGGACCCTGCGGATGTTCTCAGTGACGAACTTCCTCTCGCTGGCCATGTGATTCCGTCTCCCGCGTCTAGGACGCCTTGACCTCCTCGAGTATGATCTCTATGTTCGTGGTCTGCTCGTTCCATGGGGTGCTCCTGCCCTGCGCCCTCGGCATGTACGACTTCTCTATCCTGCCCCTGTGCGCCGCCGCGACCTTGATCCTCATGTTGTCAGCTTCCAGGCCCTTGTACTCGGCGTTCGACTGAGCGCTCTCTATGACCTTCAGTATCGCGAGGGCGGCCTTCCTGGGATACCTGCCGGCGCCCGCGCCCTTCTTCGGGTTCAGCCACTTCTTGTAGCGCGTGTAGGGCACCGCGGTCCTCAGCTCGGCCACGCTCCTCAGGTACTTCTTCGCCTCCTCGACCTTCATGCCCTTGAGCATCTTGCACACCTCGCGACAGTGCTTCGGCGAGACGCTTATCTCCACGCCGATCGCCCTCGATGTCGTCTCAGGGTCGGTCTCCATCGTGTAGCCCATGTCATCATCCTCCGTCACTTCAGCGGCATGAACTTCGAGGACCTGGTAGCGCCGACTCCCAGGCCAGAGTGCTTGACGGGCTTCCTCGTGAGAGCGAACTCCCCGAGGTAGTGGCCTATCATCTCGGGCTTGATCTCCACGGGGACGAACTCCTTCCCGTTGTGGACGCTGACGGTCTTCCCCACGAACTCTGGCAGGATGGGTATCTCGCGCCTGTGGGTCTTCAGGGGCCCGTCCGCCTTCCTCAGCCTCCTGATGAACGACTCCTGCTCCGGGTTGAGACCGCGTATGTACGTCCTCCGGGCCCTCGCGGGCAGCAGCTCGATTATCTCAGCGAACGGCATCTTCAGGAGCTCCTCCATCGTGTGGCCCCTGTACGTGAACTCCTTCTTCCTCCGGGCCTGTATCTGGCTCCTCTTCTTCCTCAGCTTCCGGCGCGCGGCCTTGGCAGACCCCGCGTGCCGCGCGGACGGCTTCAGCTTCTTCTCCTTCGCCTCGGGCGCGGCGGCTGCCGGGGCGGCAGCTGGTGCGGGCGCAGCTGCAGGCGCCTTTCCGCCGGCCGGCGGTGCCTTGGCCTCCTCCTTCTTGTCCTCAGCCATCACTTCACCTTCTTCCTCTTCTTGGGCGCCAACCTGCCGACCTTCCTGCCCGGCGGGGTGTTCCTGCCCACGCTGGACTGCGTGCCGACATGCGGGTGGCTGCCTCCACCGTGCGGGTGGTTGACCGGGTTCATCGCTATCCCCTTGACCTTGAAGTACGCCTTCGCCTTGCCGCGGTAAGCGTGGAACTTCTTGCCCGACTTCGCGAACGGCTTCTCCTTGTGCCCTCCGCCCGCGACCAGCCCCACGGTCGCGAGGCACTTGGGGTCGACCTCCTTGAACTTGCCAGAAGGCATGAGCAGGACGGTCTTCTCACCGTGCGTCACTATCGTGGCCGCTGCCCCCGCAGTCCTCGCCAGCTTGCCCCCGTCGCCTGGCTGTGATTCCACGTTGTAGACTATCGTCCCCTCTGGCAGGTCGCCCACGGGGACGGTGTTGCCCGCGGCCACGGCGGAAGCCTCCCCGAACGCGACCTGCTGGCCGACGGTGGCGCCGTCAGGGGCGATCATGAAGTGATACTCGTCACCGTACGCCACCTTCGCCAGCGGCGCTATCCTGCCAGACTCGTGGACGATGTCCACTATCGTGCCGACCGCGCGCCTCAGCGGCGGGTGCTTCGCGTCCGTGAACCTGAGGTGCCTGGGAGACCTGTAACGTCCGAAGCCCCTGCCCCTCCTCTGTGTTATGAGCCTCTTACCCATGCGTGCCACCTCAGAATATGCCTATCCTCATGCCGATCTCCTCTGCGGAGTAGCCCTCCTTCAGCTTGATGATGGCGTGCTTCCCGTCCTTCATCACCTTTATGTTGACCTTGTCCACCTTGGCCTCGAACCTCTCCTCGAAGGCCTTCTTGATCTCCTGCTTCGTCGCGTCCTTCCGGACGATGAACTCGAGCCTGTTGCCGTCCTTCAGGTCCTGCCTGGGGGTGCCGGACATGGCGTTCATCGTCTTCTCTGTGACGTAGGGGTGCAGGATCACGGTCCTCCTCATCGCTTCCAGCCTCCTATCGTCTGCAGGGCGCCCTCGGTGACTACCATGAGCCTACCTGGGTCTCCGCCGGGTGCGAGGAGAGACGCGTTCAGAGTCGCCGGCGTCGCGACGTCCACTCCCGGCAGGTTCCTCACGCTCCTCCATGCGGGGCAGTCCTTCGAGAGCACCACCAGCAGGCTCCTCGGTACCCTGTACCTCCTCCCCCTCATCTTCCCCCTGCCTGCCCGTACCTTCTTCCCGTTGTCCGCGCGGACGACGTCCTCGTACACGCCTATCGATTCGAGGGCCTCGATGGCCTCCTTGGTGGTCTTCAAGTCCTCGAACTCGTCCTTCACAACGACGGGGAGCGTAAGCTTCTCGTCGAAACGGTGGCCCCTCGCCCTGACCAGCCCTGGCTCGCTCGTCGCCCTCAGGGCCGACAGCTTCCCCAACAGGAGCTCCTTCCTGTTGATCTTCTTGCCCAGCTCCTTCTCGACCTTTGGCGGGTGCGCGCGCCTCCCGCCCACATTGTTCGGTGACTGCGCTGCCCTGGAGCTGCCCATGAGCCTCTGGACCCTGGCCACGCCCCTGCCCTTGCCCCATGTAGACACGGAGTGCCTCATCCCTGCGGTGGGCTTCGGGGCGAACGGCTGCCTCGCGTTGGCCTCGATGGCCGTGACCGCGCGCCTTATGATGTCCGGCCTGAACTCTGCGGAGAAGGGCGGCGGGAGGTCGGTCTCGCCCGCGATCTCGCCCTTGAGGTCGTAAACGTGGAGCTTGCCGGGAATGCGGGCGGGTTCCTTCTTCTCCTCCGCCTCTTTCTTCTTAGATTTCTTCTCAGCCATTTCCTCACACTCCCTGTTTTGATTCAACAGATATGAAAGTCAGCTCGGGCGCTTCCGCGAGCTTCACGCCGCTGGCCCTCACGGGCTCCCTCAACCTCACCAGGCGCTTCGAGGGGCCCGGGACCGAGCCGTGGAGGAGGACATAGCTGTTCTTGACCACGCCGTAGTGGAGGAACCCTCCCTTCGGGGTGACCTCAGCCCCGTCGTCGCCTATCTTGAGCACGCGCTTGTTCAGCTCGGTCCTCTGGTGGAACCCAACCTGTCCCCCCTGGGGGACGGTCGGCCTCACATAGTTGGGCCTCTTCGTGCCGAGCGTGCCAACGAGCCGTCTGTGCTTGCTGTTCTTGTGCATCAGGAGCTTCACGCCCCACCTCTTCACAGTGCCCTGCCAGCCCTTGCCCTTCGTGATCGAGCTGACATCGACCATCTCCCCCTCCTTCGTGAAGTCCTTGATCGTGACGGCCTTGCCAAGTATGGACTTCGCGTACTCCAGGCGCTTGTCCATCGTGCCGCCGCCTATCCTTATCTCCATGAGCTCAGGCTTCTTCTTCGGAAGCCCGGGGACCAGTACGGGCTGGGTGTACACCAGCGCCCTTATGTCGTCGAACTGGAGGCCTGCGGCCTTATCCCAAGCCGCCTTCTCGTCGTACTCCTTAGGCACGGGCAGCCGCCTCGAGAGCTCCTTGTCCACGCTCTTCGACCACACCTCCCCCACCGACTTCCTGCCGTAGGGGGTGTCCTGATAGAACCTGATGCCGCAGACCTTCATGGGAGGGACCTCGAGGACCGTGACGGGCACCTGGACCTCCTGGCCCGAAGTCGTGCTCCTGGGCCTGTAGTCCACCACGAACGCGTGCGTCATCCCGGCCTTGTATCCAGCGAAGCCCTGCAGCTTCGCCCCGTCGCCTCCCTCTGGCCAAGTCGATATTCTGGCGGTTATGCTCCTCGCTCTCTTTCTCGGCGAGTATGCCATCGAACCCTTCCTCGGGCGTCTTGTGGTTGGCATCTGCTCTCCCTCGTGTGGAAGCGATAGACCTAGCTGTGACTGCTCGTCATGTGCGAGTCCAGCGTGTCCGAGGCATCGCTTCTCGGCCGTGACGCCTCGTCAGCGCCTGAAAAGTTGCTTTCAGCGCGAGTGTTGGGTTGCTCGGGGCATTGCCCAAACGGCGTCTGGCCGATACCGCCTCAGGTATCGCAGGCCTGCTGAAAGTGGTACGTGTATATAAAACTGACCGCCCTGCGCAATCAGAGCTTCCCTTCCTTCGCCTTCTTCTGGAGCCTCCTGCTGCGCTCCTTCGCGGTGAAGCCCGTCGTCCGCTCGAGGAACTCGTTGTACGCCTTTATCGTCTGCTGTGCGACTTCGTCGGAGACCGAGGGGTCGGACCTCGTCTCGACGCAGAGGGCGTTCTTCTTGCACGGCCAGGCGTGGAGCTCCTTCAGCGCGCCGAAGGATGAGAAGAACTTGCCATCCCTCTCCTGGACGTTCCCGAAGACCTCCTGCATTATGGCCCTGAGCCTGTCGGGCGCGATGTTCTCCTGGTGTCCCCTTCTGACCTCGTACTCCTGCATGCGACGCACACCCTGGCCCGCTAAGCTCCGTGCCTCCTGAAAAACCTTTGTAGGTCCGCCGTGCCGCCGACCATGTGCCTTTCGAGCTCCACGATCTCCCTCCACAGTTCCCGGCAGTCGCAGTCCGGCCATACCAGCCTTCCCGCATCCTGGGAGAGCGAGTAGTCCTTGATGGAGGACAGTATCGTGGCGTCGCAGCTCCCGCAGTTGTGAGCCCCGCGTTCGCGCCCTCCGCCTGTCGGGTCGCACACGAGCTTCTTCGCATTCTTCGCCCCCTCTTGGAGCACCTCGAGCACGCTCCACAGCCAGGGCGGCCTGTAAGACCACTGTCTCCAGAGCCTCTCCACCAGCGTGCCCTTCTGGACGTTGACGGGGTTCAGGGAGATCGTGTCAGTGAGCCGCGAAGCGTAGGCTATCGTCGATATCGCGTCCGCGACCGCTTCCGCCTCCGTCAGGAACGGCGGCTTTAGCAGCACGTAAGTCCTGACGTCGAGGCCCACCGACTTGACCGTCCGGACGGCCCTCTCGTAGTCGGCCCTCTTGAAGCCCTTGTTGATGGAGTGAGTGAGCACCCTGTCGTTCGAGCTCTCCAGGCCGAGGGCCACCTCGATGGCGCCGTTCTCGGCTGCCAGCGGCTCGAGCTTGCTGGGTTCGACGAACTCGGGCCGCGTCTCGAACAGCAGCCTGCACCCTCTCTCCGCAGCCCAGGCGGCGATCATCCTTCTCGCGTCTGCCGGGACCTCGGCGTCGTCGAGGAAGGACCCAGAGGTGTAGATTTTCAGGAACCCGACATGTCCCAGCTCCTCCGCCGCCCGTTCGAACTGTCTTTGGATGTCCGATTGAGTCGGCCTCCGATCTGCCCCGAAGTTGTATCCGCACATCGAGCATCCGCCGTTCTCACGGTAATGGCTGCACCCACAGGTGTTCAGAATGACCACGCCCGTGTCCACCAGTTTGCCGCCCACGAGCTCCTTCTCGGTCCAGACAGATGCTGGGCGGGCAGCTTCCGTTCCGACCTGCGGGGGCTTGGTGTTGGCCATGGAGAACTACCGCCGGGGACGAGCCTCGCTCGTGGGGTCAGAGGTCGTACGGCTTGAGGGTCCTGCGTTTGTTCTTCTTCGCCCTCCTCACGGCGTTCTCGATCATCTCGCGGACCTCGCGGTCCAGCTCGTAGTAGAAGCTCTCGGATATCCTGAACCCCTCGCCCGCTACATCCTTGACATCGGAGACCTTGATGATCATCTTTCCGTTCCGCAAGGAAGAAACAGACATGGACCTCCCCTCTGTGTGCCGACAGGGCGTGATGATATGCTTGATTGCCTCTTAACGCTTTGCTTGTCGCTCGCTCTCACAAAGCTTTTTTTCCAGGCACATTTCTATCGTGGACGGGCCGACGCATGGATGTAGAGACGAGGTTCGAGCTTTGCTCGCGTAACGCGAGCGAGATAGTGACGCAAGAGGAGCTGCGCACGCTCCTCGAGACGAAACCCAGGCCCAAGGCCTACATCGGGTTCGAACCCAGCGGGCTCGTGCACACGGGCCAGCTCATAACCGCGGCCAAGGTCGCAGACCTTCAGGACGCCGGTGTCGAAGTGACCATCTTCCTCGCCGATTGGCACGCGTTCATCAACGACAAGTTCGGAGGGAATCTCGAGAACATCCGCACATGCGGAGAGTACATGAAGGAGGCTTTCCTGGCCGCGGGCGTGAGGGATTCCGTCAGGTTCGTGTGGGCCAGCGAGCTCATAGAGCGCTCGAGCTACTGGGAGAAGTTCATAAGGATAGCCAAGGCGAGCTCGCTCCAGAGGATCAAGCGCGCGATGACGATCATGGGCAGGACGGAGGATGAGGCCGAGATAGACGCGTCGAAGATGATGTACCCTCCGATGCAGGCAGCCGACATATTCGAGCTCGGCGTTGACATAGCGCTCGCCGGGATGGATCAGAGGCGGGCGCACATGCTCGCGAGGGATGCCGCCGAGAAGCTCGGATGGACTAAACCCATCGCTTTGCACACCCCTCTCCTCATCAGCCTCGAGGGCGGGGAGAGGATGGACCCGGCGGACGCCAAGATGTCGAAGAGCAGGCCTGACAGCGCGGTCTATCTGCACGACCCTCCCGCGGAAGTGGAGAGGAAGATCCGGGCTGCCTTCTGCCCCCCGCAGACGGAGAACAACCCGGTCATCGAAGTGCTCAGGCTCGTCGTCTTTCCAAGGCTGGGGAGGCTGGTCATAGAGCGTCCGGCCAAGTACGGGGGGCGCATCGAGTTCTCGTCGTTCGATGAGCTGGCGAGGGCTTACGGCGAAGGGAGACTGCACGCACAGGACTTGAAGAAGGGCGCTGCAGAGGCGCTGATCGAGATTCTAGCCCCCATCCGCTCGCACTTCGAGAAGCACCCTCAGAACCTCGAGAAGGTGAAGGCCCTCTCAATCACGAGATGAGCTCAGGCCCTTCAGGAACCTGAGCGCGTTCTCGGCGGCGATGTTCAGTATCGCCTCGACGTCGCCCACGCCGCTTATGCCCGCCGCTCCAGGATGGCCTCCACCGCCGTTGGTCGTCTCGTGGCCCACATCACCCAGGAGCTGTCCAAGGTGTAGCCCCTTCCTCACCATCGCGGGGTCGGCACGCGCACTGACCCTGAAGCTCTCGCCCCTCTGCGAGCCGACGAACGCGATGTCTGCGCCCAGCGCGAGCAGGGCCTTGCACACTGAGGCCTCGTAGGCGCTCCCCTGAGATACCGCGACGATGTAGTCTCCGACCTTCCAGTACTTCAGCCGCTGCGCCCCCTTGAGCTGCGATACCCTCTCGGAAATGTCCATCTCGACGCCCACGAGCCCCATCGCCTCGTCCATCTGGATCGAGTGCATCTCCATCAGATCCGCGAAGGCCGTCAGCGCCCCGGCCCTTGCGAACTTGAAGTATCCTGTGTCCGTCAGTATGCCGTACATCAGCGCCAGTGCGACCTCCCTGCTCACGGTCTTCCTGTCGCCCCTCAGCATCTCCAGGACTATCTCCGAGCACGAGCTCTTGCTGTCGTCGCAGTAATAGAGCTTCGCCGACGCCCACCTGTCGTTCCTCATGTGATGGTCGACGACTATCGCATTCGACAGGTCGATCGCGAAGTCGAGCTGCTCCGGCCCCGAGGTGTCGAGCACGAGCGTCCTCGCGTACCCTCGCGTCCCCGGTTGCCCGACGGTCTCTATCCCCAGAGCTGCACAGAGCAGCTTCGAGAGCCGGTCCAGACCACCGGGCGTGCAGATGGTCGCATCAGGATAGCAGGATCTCACGGCGAACGCGCTGGCGACGGCGTCCGGGTCGGCGTTCCCGTGCAGGAGGATGAGCGTCCCGCCCTCCCGCGACAGTTCCGAGGCTATCTCGGCGAGCACAGGGGGTGTCAGAAGCGACTATCTATAAAATATCTGGTGAGGCCGCTCGGAGGGAGCGGCACATGCGGCCCGACGCCGCGTCGGAGGACGCGGCTCACTCGGCGGGAGCGGTCTTCTCGGCCGTCTGCGCCCCCGGCCCCTGGAGCGCCTGTGCGATCTGCTGCTGCAGGCTCTGATGCCTCTCGCGCAGGTGCTTGTCCTGTCTCTCGAGCGTCTTCACCCTGACCTCAGCGGTCTCCTTCTGCTCCTTCAGCTCGTTGATGAGCGCCGCCTTGTCCTTGACCTGGATCAGCAGCGAGCCCACGTTCCGGTACACGGCCGAGTCGTCCGTCACCTTCTCCAGCTCGGATATCGTGCGCTCGAGCTCCTTCAGCTGAGCCTCGAGCTGTATCTTCTGCGTCGTGACCATCTGTATCTGCTGCGTGAGCTGCTGGAACTGCGCTATCTGGTTCTGCACCTTCGGGGGTATGTTTTCCATCATCCTCTCGTCTCCTTAGCCGTCTCCTCTGCCACATTCATCCATCGGATATATGAGTTGAGGGCCGCCCTGAGGGAGTTGTGGTCCTCAGCCTCTATGCTCACGATGACCTCGTCGCCCTCGCGGGTGACCGAGATTTTCGTCCTGGGAATCTTCTCGCCGAGCTCGGGTGAGAGCGCGCCGTGGACGACCTCCGCGTGGCGCGTGCGCACCCTCAGCTCAGCCCTGCTGCTGCCCAAGGTCATCTGCCCTTGATCATCTTGCGGACGTTCGGACGCTCCTTGTAGAAGACCTTGGAGCCGCACTTCTCGCACTGGAGCCCGACCGTGTTGACATTCGTCCTGACGGGTTCTTTGCACCTGGAGCACTTGTACATCCGCATCACTCCTTTGCCGCCTTCTTCGGCTTCTCAGCCTTCTTCGGATCTTCCACTACCGCGCCCTTCTCGAGCACTTCCTCGGGCAGCTCCTCGGCGCCCGCCTCCTTCGCCTTCGCCGCCGCGAGCACGACAGCGAGCTCCCTCCTCACCGCGGCCGGCGGCGTGGGCATGTAGGAGCTGCTGGCCATCTTGGCGCCGCAGTGCCTGCACTGCCATATCCCGCTCGCCGTCCTCCACAGGGCGACGGCCTTGCATGACGGGCACTCGTGCCTGCCCTTGCTCTGTACCTCTATCTCGGCTATCCGCCGTCTTATCCTGACGCCGTACCTCGCGCCCAACCTGCCTGCGGGCCCGACCTTCTTGGTTCTCTTGGACATGGGCTCAGACCTCCGTCACAGCCGGCTGCGCACCTCCGCGCCCAGCTTCAGCGACATGTCGATTACCCTCCGGACGTCGTCCCTCGTCAGGGATCCTTCGCCGCCCTTCTGCATGGCGCACAGCCTGCCCATCTCGTTAGTGGCGACGGTGAGCCTCGCGTCCGCCACCCGCTCCTCGTCGTGCGTCGGGTCGACCAGCAGCTTGCCGTCAATCTTCACGGCCGTTATCGATATGGGCTGGTGCAGCACGGGCAGAGGGTAGTCCTCGCCCAGGCCCGCCCTCTTCGCAGGGACGATGGTCGTCTTGAACGCAGCGTTCGCGCCGATGTTCGCGGCGTCGAACAGGTTGCCGTCGTAGTCTATCACGTGCACATCGACGAACATGATCCACACCTCCTTGCCCGGCTCGATGCACAGCTTCTCGAGGTCGACTGCATGTCCTTCCCTGATGCCCCTGTCTATGACCCTCGCGACCTCGATGGACTCCTGGTCTGGAGGACCGCCCTCGAATGTCTCGCTGGCCATGGGTATCAGCTCGGCGTTCGTTGACAGCACGCCGCTGTTTGGCGTGTCCGGGAAAGGCTCTCCCTTGATCAGCTTCACGCCGACGACGACCTGCGTGTTCCCGAGCTTCACCCTCGCGGAGCCCTCGGCGGATCCAATGAAGTTCGTCTCGATGGTCAGCGGCCGCATCTCATCCAGCCTCCTGCCGTCCACCCGCATGCCCTTGGAGAGCAGCTTGGATATGTGGTCCCTCTTCAGCTCCGCCATAACGTCCCTGGCCATCTCAAGCACTCTCCCTCTGGGCCTCCGGGGCCGATGCCAGCTCGGCGTCCAGCGATCTTGCCATGTACCGCCTCTTGAGCGCGTCTCTCTGCAGCTCGTAGACCTTCTTGCACGCGTCTATGGCCATGCTCAGGCCCTTCTCGAACTCATCGACGGTGAGGTCGCCGTCCATCTGCAGCAGGACGATCTCGCCTGTGCGGGGGACGTACCCCACTGGTATGTCCGCCTGACCGTAGTTGTCCTCCTCCTTCGTGAGGTCGACGACCATCGTGTCCGCGACCTTGCCCGCGGCGCACGACGCCACCAGGTCCCTCATGGGCACACCCGCGTCGGCGAGGGCGACGGACGCCGCCGTCAGGCCCGCGCAGCGCGTGCCCGCGTTCGCCTGTAGTATCTCTATGTAGACGTCGATAGAGGTCCTCGGGAAGTACTCGGTGAACACGACGCTGGTCAGCGCCTCGGAGATTATCTTCGATATCTCGTGGGACCTCCGGTCGGGCCCCGGCTTCTTCCTGTCCTCCACCGAGAACGACGCCATGTTGTAGTTGCACTGGACGAGCGCGCGCTCGGTGTTCTGCAGGTGTCTCGGGTGGCACTCCCTCGGACCGTACACCGCAGCCATGACCTTGTTCAGGCCCCATTCGACGTACGCGGAGCCGTCGGCCCGGCTCAGCACTCCCGCCTCGATCTTGAGTGGCCGCATCTCGTTGGGCAGCCTGCCATCTACCCTCCGGCCGTTCTCGTCCATCAGCTTGATGTCGGCAGGTATCGGTGTCCCTCCCAAATCGTTCACGCTCCTCTCTCAGAACCGCTCTCCAGGAATCTCTTGACCTTCTCCGTCAGGCCGAGGCTGTGCGCCTCCTCCTCTATCATCCTTATCGCCTTGGCCGCCTTCACTATGTTGTCCAAGTCTCCGTCGATCCAGATGCGGCCGTTCTGGCCGACGTATATCCTGCATCCGGTCATGTTCTTCAGCATCTGTATCATGGAGCCGTTGCGCCCTATCACGCGGGGCACCTTCGTGGGCGAGACCTCAAGGACCATCCCGCCCGTGAGCTTCCTCAGGCCGTGGTCCAGCATGGAGACGCTAACCCTCTTCTGCTCGTCGACGCCGACGACCTTGAGCAGGACGACATCCCCCACGTTCATGAACTTCGATGTTTCCCCGAACTCGACCCTCCACGGCACCTCGTTCACGTGGAGAGGGGCGGGATAGGGAGAGTTGATGTCGACCAGCCAGTTGGACGCGCTCGTATCGATTATCTTCCCTACCACGAGGTCGCCTCTCGCGGGGACGTACTGGCCCGCGAGCGGCACCACGCTCACCTGGTCGTGCCTGACGTTCTTTATCCCAAGCTGGGCGGCGTACACCTTGTTGCCCTCGGCGAACGTCCCCGGGCCGGCTCGCTTGCCCACCGCGAGCAGCTCCCCCGGAACAACAATCTCTCTCGACGGCTCCCTCGACTCGCTGCTTTCCATGTGCGACTCACTCGCATGCATAGGACGATAAACACGCTGCGAGCTGGGCTCGAAATCACGAAGATTCACTTACTCGGCCGCAGTGCATTTACCCTTGTCTCTGTTCGAGCCGGAGAACCGCATCCCCCGCTTAAATGTTTTGGCCCCAGGCGGCCGGCCCGCAGGCCACGTCTGCGCGCAGTGCCAGAATCATCAGGACGGCCCTTTTAGGATCTTCGTTTCGGCCTCCCCGTGAGTCTTGTTGCTTATCCTCTCGAAGAACTCCGTCTGGAGGCCCGCAGGCATCTCGATGATGCCTATCCACGACCCGTCCTTCTGCCACTCCTCCTTGACGATCTTGCCGAAGTGCTTGAAGTCCTCGTAACATCTGCCGTAGTTCTCCCCGGAGACCTTCACCGCTATCCGGACCTTGTCGAACCGGATGGGTATCAGTGGGCGGATGGCATCCATCACCGCTGGGACCTGCGCCTCGACGGGCTTGAACGGGTCGATGTGCACCTTGGCCTCTTCCATGGCGGTCTCGATCCTCGCGGGCGGGTGCGGGGCGCCTGTCTGGGGGTTCATCGCGTTCCTCGCGATGTACTCGATTATCCTCTTCCGCTTGTTCTCCTGCATTATGCGGCGCTGCTCGGTCGTGAGCTGGACCTCGCCCTTCAGGATTATTGCCTTCGCGACCTCGGTGACGTCCGTGGTTCCGAAGACCTCCTTGATCTTGTCCTCGGGCGCCCTTGTGCCCTTCCGGGCGTTTCGGAATATCGTGTCTATGACCATGTGGTCGAAGAGGTCAACCTCGCGCCCGTCTTTCATCTTCTGGACTATCGCTGGGTCTATGAGGATCTCGAAGCTCTCGCCGTGCGACTCGAGCCTAGCGATGATCGCCTGGTCGAGGTCGACCATGTGCACCCGCTCACGTGCTGAGCTTCTTCACGTAGGCCTCCACCTCGGCCTCCGTGAGCTTCCTGAACCTCTCCCCAACCCTCACGAGGCCTATCTCGACGGCCTTCGTGTTCAGGCTCTCCTCCGTGGCTTTCTGGAGCGCCCTCAGTCCCAGCATTATGGCCTCGTCCATAGGCATGTCGTCCTTGTACTGCTCCTCGAACACGTCCATGATGGCGTTCTTCCCGGCGCCTATCGACCCCGCCTTGTAGGCGACGAGTGCGCCGCTCGGGTCCGTCTCGAACAGGTGGCAGCCCTGGTCGTCCACTCCAGCGACGAGGAGCGCTGTGCCGAACGGCCTCACCCCGCCGTACTGCGTGTAGTTCTGTTTGAAGTCGCATAGCCTCTTCACGAGGGTCTCGATGTCCATCTTCTCGGCGTAGGTCACCTTGTTGATCTGCGCGAGGACCCTCGCATAGTCAACCAGAACCCTCGCGTCGGCGACAAGGCCAGAGGTGGCGCATCCTATGTGCTCGTCGATCTGGAATATCTTCTCGATGGACCTTGACTCGATCAGCTTGCTCGCTATCCGCTTGTCGACTATCAGGGCCACGCCATCCTTGAACTTCAGGCCGACGGTGGTGGTGCCCCTCTTCACCGCCTCTCTGGCGTACTCGACCTGGAACAGCCTGCCGTCCGGCGAGAATACCGTGATCGCCCTATCATATGCCATCTGTCCTGGTTGCATGTTTTCACACTCTCCTTTTCCCCAACGTGATGCGTGATGGAGCGTAGAGTCGAATGCTGGATTCTGCCTAAGGTGGTAACCCGATATAAAGGTTTTCGGCCGCACCAGCTGACGTGTCCAGCAGGCGCGTCACTCGGATATGTTCCGCTGAGGACCAAGCACCGCCCTGTACCTCCTCTTCAGGCTCCTGATGGTCCCAGAGGTCTTGAGCGACACCACCTTTATCGGCCGGCCGCCGGCGGATTCCAGCGAGTTGAGCAGGTCTATCGCAGTCTCCTTCATCGTGTGCGGGACCTTCACTATGCCGAGGCCGTCCTCGTACACAGTCATCCTCAGGCTGCCACCCATGCCCATGCGCCTCGCGGCATCGAGTATCGCCGACAGCAGCTCTCCTCTGCCGGGCATATCCTCCGCCTCGACCCGGAAGGCGATGTATCTCCACCGTCCCACAGAAGCCTTGGCTGCCATGTCAGATCTCAGCGGACGAAATCCACTCCGTGCTTCGCGACGGGCTCGGGGGCGGTGAGCACCGACGGCCCTCGGACTCCGGTGAGGACGGCCATCACGCGCACCATCCCTTCCATCTTGGGGTCAACGCTGCATCCCCAGATGATCCTCGCGTTCTTGCTTATCTTCTCGCTCACCAGTTCCGCGGCCCTCTCTGCTTCGCTGACGGTCATGTCGTTCCCGCCAGTCACCCGTATGAGGGCCCCTTTGGCGGTAGAGAGGTCGACGTCGCCGAGCAAGGGCGATTGCAGCGCTTGATACACCGCTGACTCGATCCTGTCGCCCTTGCCCGTCACGGTCTTCGCACTCGCCTCGCCCATCCCGATGATGGCGACGCCGCCGTTCTTCATGATCGTCATCACATCGTTGAAGTCCAAGTTCACAAGCCCGGGCTTGGTGATAATCTCGGTCAGGCCCTTTATCGACTCCATCAGAACCTCGTCGGCTACGCGGAAGGCAGCGTCCAGCGGTAGCTTCGGGACGAGCTCCAGCAGCCTGTCGTTGGGTATCACGGCCGTGGTGTCACAGTGCTGGCGTAGCCGCTCGAAGCCTCTGAGGGCGTTCTCCATCCTCACCTTGCCCTCGGCGGTGAAAGGAAGCGTGACTATGCCTATCACGAGCGCGCCAGACTCCCTCGCGAGCTTCGCCACGAACGGCGCGGACCCGGTCCCTGTCCCGCCACCCATGCCCGCGGTGACGAAGACTATGTTAGAACCCTTGATGTACGCCTTCAGCTCCTCCTCAGCCTCCTGGGCGGCCTTCTCGCCCACCTCTGGGAGCGCCCCAGCGCCAAGCCCTCTCGTTGTGTTCCTCCCGAGGAGCACCTTGTGGGGAGCGTGCACATGGAGTAGGTGCTTGGCATCGCTGTTCGCGGCAACGAGCTCGGCCCCGAATATGCCCGCAGTGCTGAGGCGGTTTATGGTGTTCGACCCGCCGCCTCCACATCCAATTATCGCGATGTTCACCTTCAGTTTCTCAACGATCTTCGCGAGTTCCTCGTCATCAGGTGTTCCCAGCTCAGGCTTCGATCCCTTCTGCTGCTCATGCAGTTCGAGAGCATCATCTATGAGCGACTTCATCCGCTATCCCATCCCAAATCGGCTTGCAATCACGTATTAATCACTATAGTATATAAAATCAGCCAGATTCACAGGTGCGGGGCGCGTGCCGTTGTGCATCAGGACTCGTTCTCGGCTTGCCCCATTCTTTCGGGTGCCGTGCAGATAGCTCCGAGCGGGCGGTCCTTCTGACGCGCACTGTGCGCGATGCTATCAACACCTCGGGGTATCGGTTCCGCACCGTTCCTTTCCTCTGGAAAGGAGCGGCGATACTGGCCGACTGCTGGCCTCAGCAATGTTTATATTTCGGTTCCATGATTACTTAACCAGCCTTTGGGGTGCACTCTATGCCGAAGTCTCTAGTGTCAGATGCATTGGGAAAAGACGCACAAAAGCTGATTGAAAAGTCACCTTCTCAGGAGCCCGCGGCCCAAGTGCAGGTGGCCCGGCCTGCGCCTACGACAGCGGACGACGAGGAGATCGCGAAGATAGCGGCGCAGTTGGATGTCTCTATCAAGATCATCGGTTGCGGCGGTGGCGGTTCCAACACCATCAACAGGTGTGTTGAGGCGGGTATCTCTGGCGCTCAGCTGTGCGCAATAAACACGGACGCGAAGCACCTGCTCGCAATACACGCGCCGAAGAAGATACTGATAGGGAAGAATGTCACACGCGGTCTCGGCGCTGGCGCCATCCCCCAGGTGGGGGAAGCGGCCGCCAAGGAGAACGAGCGGGAGATCCGCGACTTCCTCACAGGAGCGAACATAGTGTTCGTCACCGCTGGGATGGGCGGAGGGACCGGCACGGGCTCTGCGCACTTCGCTGCCAGGATAGCCAAGGAGCAGAAGGCGCTCACCATAGGTGTCGTCACACTTCCCTTCACGGCGGAAGGCGAGGTCAGGATGGAGAACGCGCTCGAAGGCCTCGACAGGCTGAGGAGGCTCTGCGACACGACCATCGTCATACCGAACGACAAGCTCCTCGAGCTGGTTCCCAAGCTGCCCGTGGATGCGGCGTTCAAGGTCGCGGATGAGGTGCTCATGCAGACTATCAGGGGACTCACTGAGATAATCACCAAGCCCGGCCTGGTCAACCTCGACTACAGCGACATAATGACCGTCATGAACGAAGGTGGCGTGGCCTTCGTAGGCATCGGCGAGTCGGACGAGGCTGACCCGGAGGACCGAGTCGAATCGGCGATCGAGGAGGCGCTGAACTCACCTCTGCTCGGCGAGATCGACCTGAAGGACGCGAAGGGCGCGTTGGTCCGAGTGGTCGGCGGTCCCGACATGACAGTATCCGAGGCCCAGAAGGCAGCGGAGGTCGTCGGCCAGAGGATAAACAGGCACGCGAGGCTGATCTGGGGATGCAGCATCGACCCTGCGCTGGAGGGCCAGGTGCGGATACTGCTCATAGTCACGGGCGCAAAGTCCGAGCTCGTGGTCGGGAAGGAGGATGTCACCGCACCCGCGGGTAGCCCGAAGCGCGCAGTCGCCGGGGCCAGGAGCTACGGCCCGGACGACGACAGCATAGACTTCGTGCGCTGATACCCTCTCGTTTCCCGGGCGGCGGGCCATGGCGTGCCTCCCGGCTGACCGCCCTGAAACTACTTCCTCACTTCTCTCTCGATCTTGCCCCTGAGCCTGGGCTCATCCGCGAACCTCGCGCCGCACTTTGGGCAGAACCTGTCGGCGAAATCGACCTGCTCTCCGCACACCGAGCACTCCGCTCCTCCGACCATGTCCGAGAACACGACTCCGCACTCGCACTCCGCCGCGTCCTTGGACACCTGGCGGCCACAGGCCGGACATTCTGAGATGTACTCCACAAAGGTGTTGCCGCACTGAGGGCAGACGTCCGAGCTGAGCGGAACCTCAGCCCCGCACTCAGGACATATCATGTTGCCCTCTCCCACGAGGAGGACACCACAGGCACAGCGTTTCTCGTCCTCCGCGACCACCCTCCCGCACTCGGGGCACTGGAAGAGATCCTTGGCGAACTCGGTCGAGAACACGACGCCGCACCTCCGACAGAACTTGTCATCTTCGGATAGCCGCTCGCCGCACTCGGGGCACTGGAGGGCGCGTTTGGGGGCGGTGCAGTCGCATAGCTCACCCTCGAGCAGCCTCCTGCCACACACGCTGCAGAACACAGCCGCATCGGGCGCTCTACGCACGTCCTCCTTCATCGCGATGTAGGTCTTCTCCGTGATCTCGCCGAGCAGAAATCGCTCCTCCAGAAGTAGCAGCTTGTCGTCTTTGGACAGCGGAGTCGTTCTGATGACGGGCACGGCCGATTCGACCACGTGCGGCTTCTGCAAGGAGTAGCCGAGTTCCTTGCCGCAGATCGGGCATGTGCCTGTCCTCATCGCGCAGGAGTTGTGGAACTGCTTCCCGCAGCCACACAGAACGCTTGGCAGGTCGTTCTTTATCACTCCGAGACAGATGTCGCACTTCACTTGCCCTTTGATCACGACCGCCTTGACCTGTGGCCGTGTCCTGACCTTGACCCTCCTCGCTGCGGCCCTCCTCAGCCGTCCCTTGGGCACCTTGATCTTCCTTGGCCCCGTCCTCGCTCTCTTCGCAGTGAGGATCAGAAGCGGGACGACGATTGCGTGGAGCGACAACCAGTACCACATCCGTGCGAGCGCCCCAATCCCCTAGGTCCCATATTAATGGTCGGTGGTTGTGCCGACCTCCCAACGGGCTTAAATCGTGCCCGGGGGATTCGGTCTTCATGGCGATGAAGGACACGGTCCGGTTGGTCGGCGAACTCATGGCGGTCGCCGCGCGGACGGCTCCGAAGGCAGCTGGCCAAGACTACATCGAGGTGAGGCTCCTCTCTGATTCAGAGCGGGTTGCTCTCGGGAACGACATGATCCAGGTGGGCAAGGAGAGGGGCATACCCGGCTTCGAGAGGGATGGTAGGAACGTGCTGGACTCGGATGCCGTGCTGCTGATCGGCCTCTTGCCCCACAAGGGCGTGGGTCTGAACTGCGGTGGCTGCGGCTACGCCTCGTGCGAGGAGTTCAACGCGAGGTCGCACTCGGGAGACTTCGAGGGACCTAACTGCGTGCTGAGGGTGATGGACCTCGGCATAGCGCTCGGCTCCGCCGTCAAGGTCGCCTCGGAGTTGAACGTGGACAACAGGATCATGTACAGGATAGGTGTCTCCGCGAGGCGTCTCGGGCTCTGCAAGTCGAAGGTCCCACACGGGATACCCCTCTCCGCGACGGGGAAGAACATCTTCTTCGACCGTCCTCAGAGATGAGCTGGCGCTCAAACGACCCTGCGGACGAGCGAGGTGCCAAGGTTCGTCCCGTCGAGGAGGAACACGTGTGTCCGCCGCTCGTCGAGGAGGCCGTTCCTCATCAAGGGACCGATCATTGAGCCCTTGCTAGCGTTTATGGGTGTGCCGGTGAGCAGGGGGTTGAACGCGGGCACGATCACGAGCTCTTCCGGGCAATGGGAGTACCTCTCTGCCACTTTCTTCTTCTTGAGCTTGGCCCTGACCCAGCACTTCTCGACGGACATCGCGCCCAAGGAGTCGACCAGTCTGACCGCAGGGTGTATATGGCCCATGACGACGCTCTTCGCACGCATCACCTCTTCCGATGGCCAGACATGTCCGTGGAAGAGGCCCACATCGCCGAGCACATGTCCGCGGCCCGGGCAAACGCACACACCATCCGGGAGGACCGAGGAGATGCCGCCGTCGTGGTTGCCCGCCACAAGGGTTATGCGTCGGTAGGACTCCTTCAATCTGGACAGGAACGGGCCGATCTCCCTGTTCTCCCTGTAGCCCACGCTGGGTATCTTGTGCTTCAGGTCTCCGAGTATCACGAGGCCGTCAGCCCGCTCCGAGAGCCTCTCCAGGACCGAGAGCATCCTGGGCGTCTGGGATGGTATGTTGAACCCCGAGGCTCTGAGCTGCGCCTCCAAGCCTATGTGAAGGTCGGCGACGACTACTTGCCGTCCCTCTTGCACGGTCAACAGGGCGGGCACATCCGCGACGGGCTCCAGTCTCACGTGACGGCGTACAGCGGACGTGCTGATAAACCTGAGTCCTCACATGCCGCAATACAGCCTCTCAGCAAGCAGCTGCGGAAGGCCCGCCGAGATGATCGCCTTCGCAGCCCCCTCCGTGTCGTAGTCCAGCCTCCTTATCAGGCATCTGCCAGCTGCAGGTTCCAGGAGAGCGAAGCTCGCCCTGGGGTCGCTGTCCCTGGGCTGGCCTACGGATCCCGGGTTCACGGCGAGCACCCGTCCGACCCTCCTCACATACGGCACATGCGTGTGGCCCATGATGACGATGTCGGCTTTGACCTCGTCGAGCGGAAGCCCCTCCAGGTCGTCCTCGTATATGTACTCGGAGACGCTGCGGGGCGAGCCGTGGTATACAGCTACCCTAGCTCCTCCGAGGTCCAGATGCTCCTCCCTCGGAAGGGACGCCAGGAAACTCCTGCTGGCACGCGACAGTGCGCCAGAAGTCCAGAGCGAGGCCCTCGCAGCGTACGGGTTCATCAGGGACGTGTCGCCGGTGACCGCTGACAGATCGTGGTTGCCCACCACGATCTTGTCACATCTTCTCGACACGATGTCGCAGCACTCGTTGGGGTTGGCCCCGTAGCCCACGATGTCCCCAGCGCACAGCACCGCGTCTGGAGGATCTGCGTCCAGCTCGGCCATCACGGCATCGAGCGCCTGAAGGTTCGAGTGGACGTCAGATATGACCGCGACTCTCATCTGCTACAGATACCTCCGCAGCACGTACGGGATCTTCTCTATGATGTCCGTCGTGACGAGCCCGTAGCTCTTCTCCTCGAACGCCATGTTCCCTGCGAGGCCGTTGGTGAATGCCGCAATCCTGGCAGCCGCGAACGGAGTCGCCTTCTGAGCCAGCATCCCTGCCGCTATGCCCATCAATACGTCGCCGGTGCCCCCCACCGTCATCGCGTCGTTGTGGACCCTGTTGAGCTTCACGTACCTCCCGTCGCTGATGATGTCGGTCGGGCCCTTGAGAAGGACTGTGAATCCGAGCGAGCGCGCTGTCTCCATCACCGTCTCTGCCCTCCTCTCGAGGTCCTCGCCGTCGGGAAGGGTCTTCTTCGTGAGCTTCTTGAACTCGCCAGCATGCGGGGTGATTATCCCGGACTTGCCCCTCAGCACACTAGGGGATCTGCCCACAGCCGCGATAGCATCGGCGTCGATCACCATCGGCCTGTCACACCTTCGGATGAACTCTAGCGCCCCCGCTAGGGTCTCATCTGCGCTGCCCAGGCCCGGTCCGATCGCGACCACATCGCACTGTCTCGAATGGTCCAGCAGGGCGGTCACGTGCTCCGGCACGAGCACGTCGCCCGGAAGGGGCCGCACGATCAGGTTGGGAGAGTATATCGACACAGGCAACGCCGCGGCCTCCGGCGTGGCAACGAACACGAGGTCCACGCCCGAGCGCATCGCGGCCATACCAGCGAAGGCCGGAGCACCCGTATACGGTCCCCCTCCGATGACCAGCACTCGCCCCGCATCTCCCTTGTGGGCATCCTTCTTCCTCCTCGGCAGCAACGCGAAGTCGCCGGGTCCGCAGTACCTCTCCGCATCCTCAGGGATGCCGATGTCCTCGACCACTATGCGCCCTGAGTTCCTGGGATTCATCCCCAGCTTGGGCGCGTGGAAGGTGACTGTAACATCAGGGCGCACGCGGAGGTCCGAGGGCCATCCCGACGGGACATCCACGGACAGCACCCTCTTCCTGGACTCGTTCAGCCTTCTGATCAAACCCGCGTAGGGCTCCCTTGGCCTTCCCTGGAGCCCGACGCCAAGCAGCGCGTCGATGATCATCTCGTAACTTCTCGGGTCGAACGCCCCCAGGGGCTTCACGAGCGCCCTCACGCGCTCGAGGTTGGCCCTCGCGATGTCGCTCGTGATCTCCGACTCTGGCTCCGCGAGGAAGATGTCGACGGACATGCTTGCCGCTAGGTGTCTCGCAGCGACGAACCCATCTCCTCCGTTGTTCCCCTTGCCGCAAAGGACCGCGACCCTCGAGCCCGGCCTGAGGTGCGACGACACATACCTCGCAACTGCCTGGCCCGCGTTCTCCATCAGAACGAAAGTCCGCACTCCGAGGTAGGACGCGTTCATGTCCAGAACCCTTACTTCCTCCGGAGGGATCGGCCTTCGTTCCACGCGTTCGGATTGCCTAGTGCGGTATTAAACCTGACGAGCTGCGCCAGCTCAAAAGTAATAAATACGCAGACCCCTTAGTGCCTGTTGCTGGCAGGGATGCCGTAAGTGAGCGAGATCAAGCGCCTCGTCCTGGACGTTCTGAAGCCGCACCACCCCACCATACTCGAGGTCGCCCGCAGGATCGCCGTGTTGAACGGCGTGTCTGGAGTGAACTGCACACTGGAGGAGGTCGACCGGGAGACCGAGAGCATCAAGATAACCATCGAGGGGATGTCCATCGACTTCGAGAGCGTCGAGGAGACGATATCCGACTGCGGGGCTGTGATACACTCGGTGGACAGCGTGTCGGCCGGCAAGAAGCTGGTCGAGGAAGTCGAGACGCCTCAGGACCGCTGATGGCTCTGCTGCCTCTCCCGGGGCATCGACTTGAGCGCCAGAGCCACCTTCCTGATCAGCTCCGGCTTCTTCATCTTCGGCTCGACCAGCACACGGCCTTCGCCCCTGTACCAGAACCTCGGATATGCCTTGTCGAGCTCCAGGATGCAGTCGAGCTTCATGGCCTT
This sequence comes from Thermoplasmata archaeon, assembly GCA_038852315.1. Classification (GTDB taxonomy): domain Archaea; phylum Thermoplasmatota; class Thermoplasmata; order UBA10834; family UBA10834; genus COMBO-56-21. The sequence goes on from JAWCKF010000019.1 coordinate 27,535, forward strand.
CACGCTCTCGTATATCATCTGCGCGCTCGGGTTCTCGACCGCGTCCTTCTTCGGCACCCGCCGGCCCTGTTCCCTGCTGACCCTGGCGTCGAAGTAGGTTGGCCAGAGCACTATGGCGTTCTCGGGGTCGACTGCCATTGGGGCGCCTCATGTGTGCCAACGTGGCGCCTCTATCTAATCTTGTCGGTTTTGCGGATCGATAGGGCAGGAACGAGGCGCGAGTCCTGCGACGTTCGCATCCTGGTTCGTGGAACGTTTAAGTGGGCATTCGCGCATCAGAGGCCGCCCGTGACATCGTATGTTGGATGAGGACCTCGCGAAATCCCTGATCGATGCAGCATCGAGGCATCGCCCGCTGCTCGCGGAGGTGCGGCTCGAGGAGAGACACATACGTCAGGTTGCGGTGAAATCCGGCGAGATCAACAGCGTCAACTCCTCGAGGGACGCTGGGATGAACGTGAGGATAGTCCTGCCGAGCGGCATCGGCTTCGCCGCGTCGAACGTGCTCTCGCGGGCGGAAGGGTTGCGGCTGGTCAAGCGCGCACTCTCTCAGGCCAAGGGAGTTAGGAGGAGGAGCCCTGTCACGCTCTCTGAGGAGACGCCCGTGAGGACCAGATGGGAGGTCGCCGAGCGCGTCAAGCTCAGGGATGTCTCAGTCGAGGACAAGATCGCCCGGCTGAAAGGCGTGGACGCAGCCGTGGTATCCACCAAGGTCAAGGTCCAGGGCAGGTACTACGAACTCATAGACTGGGAGGTCAACGGCCTTTACGTCAACTCCGAGGGCTCGAGTATCTCGTCGTACGTACCCAGGATGGCGGTGTCGTCGTACAACCTCGTCTCGGCGAACGGGGAGACCGAGCCTTCGATGAGGGAATGGGGGGCATCGGGCGGTTGGGAGGCGTTCGACCGTTGGCAGCTGGAGGAGGTGCTCCCCGCAGAGGTGCGGATGCTTAGGAATCAGCTGGAGAAGGGTCGCAGGGTCAAGCCCGGGAGGTACGACCTGGTCTGCGGACCGGAAGTGATGGGCATTGCGGCTCACGAATCCTGCGGCCACCCCATGGAGGCGGACAGGATACTCGGGAGGGAGATGTCGCAGGCAGGCAGGTCGTTCGTGACGCCCGAGATGATAGGCACGAGGATCGGCTCGGAGCGCGTGACGGTGATTGACGACCCAACGGTTCCGGGCACCTACGGCTTCTATCTCTACGACCACGAGGGAGTGAGGGCCAGGCCGAGGCTGCTCTACAAGTCGGGGAAGATAAACGAGTTCCTGCACAACAGAGAGTCGGCCGCGAGGCTCGGAGTCATGAGCAACGGCTCGTCGCGGGCAGAATCGTACATGAGGGAGCCGATCGTCCGCATGGGGAACACTTTCGTCCAGCCCGGGGACTTCCTCGAGGACGAACTCCTCGGCTCTGTAAGGGAGGGAGTGCTGATGCACTCTTTCACCGAGTGGAACATAGACGACAAGAGGTACAACCAGAAGTACGTATCACGTGAGGCTTACTTCATCAAAGACGGAGAGTTGGCTGGGCCTGCCAGGCGATGCACGCTCGAGATCACGACGCCTGGCTTCTGGAAAGCAGTCGATGCAGTGAGCAAGAAGGTGGAGTTCTTCGCGGGCGAGTGCGGCAAGGGCGACCCTATGCAGGGCATGACTGTCACCATGGGCGGGCCGATGGCAAGGTTGCGGCAGGTGATGCTCAGATGAGCGATCTGGGCGAGCTCGCCGAGGAGGTGATGGAGGCCGCTCGGGAGGCCGGCGCCACCGATGCGATAGCGGAGGCATTCGAGACGAGCGTGAGACAGGTGAGGTTCTCGAACAGCCAGATAGATGCGGTCAACTCGTGGACCGAGAGGCACGTGGCTCTGTTCGTCGCCGTGGGCAGGCGTATGATGTCGTCCGACCTCAGGGACTTCAGCTCGGCGGTGGAGCGCGCTCCCGAGCTGGTATCCCTCGCGAGGTCGACGCCTCCGAGCAAGACCTACGAGGGGATAGCCAAGGGCAGGTTCTCATACAGGCGCGCGAGGGCCGACCCAGCGATAATCAGGCTTGCGAACCCAGCCCGCTATGTCCACGAGGCGATCTCCGCCGCGGAGTCCGAAGGCTCGAACAGCGTGGGCGGCACCTTCTATGTACGGCACGAGCGGGTGGCCCTGTCTTCCTCGGGTGGTCCGCGGGGGAGCGATGAGAACACTGCCGTGGAGCTATCAGTCCGCGCTTTCTCACAGCCCGAAGCGTCGGGCCACGCGGTCTGCTGCGCACACGCCCTCAGGCTTATGAAGGCAAAGGAGACGGGCGAACGCGCCGGCCAGCTGGCTTCGATGGCGAGAGATCCGATGCACGGGACGGAGGGCAGGACGGATTTGGTGTTGGAGCCGCTGTGCCTGGGCAGTTTCACGCAGCCCACGACGAGCATGCTCAGCGCGCTCAGGGTCGAGTTGAGCACATCGATGTTCGCGAGGAAGGTCGGAAGGCGTGTGGCATCCGATGCGGTGACGCTCGCGGACGACCCGACCATCCCATCGACCTCCAGGAGGTCGTTCGACCACGAAGGCGTCCCGACGAGGCGCAACGTGATGATTGAGAGCGGCATACTCAAGACATACCTGCACAACACTTCGACTGCCAAGCGGTTCAAGACGAAGACGACCGGCAACGCTGGACCGCTGATACCGACCCCCTTCGCCTATGCGGCTCAGCCGATAGCGATGCACCCCGTCCTCCAGCCGGGCGATTGGAGTGAGCAGGAACTGATCGAGGACACCAGGCGCGGGCTTTATCTGAACAACACTTGGTACACGAGGTTCCAGAACTACGTTTCGGGCGACTTCTCGACAATCCCCCGGGACGCCATACTGAGGATCGAGAACGGAGAGATCGTCGGCGCCGTGAAGAACATCAGGATAAGCGACAACATGATGAACTTCTGGAAGAGCGTGGATGCGCTCTCGAAGAGCACGCAGGAGATCTACTGGTGGGACGAGGCGGCTCCCCCTTCGACCCTCCCTGCCGTGAGGGTGAGGGGGATGACGATAACTCGGTCGGCCTGAGCAAGATGGCCTCTCAGAAGGCGCAGAAACGGGACGGCTACTGCGCCGCAGCGGTCTCGGGCGCCGACGCCGGCTTGATCAGGATCGCGTTCACGACCCCGTCCTGGCCGCATCTGGACGTTATCACGGCCTCGCCCAGCTCGGTCATGACCGTGGCGCCCTTGGTCATGATGTTCCGCTGGACGTAGTTAGGGTTCGACGGGTTCGACTTGACCGTCAGGATCTTGACCTTCTTGATGGACTTGGTCTTCGGGTCGACGACGTTCGCCTGGTCGATCGTGAGCAGACGCGCCTTGGTGTTGGCACCCCTTGTCCTGTACAGCTTGACCTTCCGGGGCCCGAGGTGGGTGAACTGCTTCTCGCGGCCGATCTCGAACTTCCTCTTCTTTCTGGCCGCCCTTATCCTTCCGCCCGAAGGCTTCCTCTTCGGCCTGCCCTGCCATATGGCCATGTGCGTCCTCGCCGCTGTGAAAAGGGGGAGGCCTATTAATAGGTTGTGCAGTCCCCACAGAGGCCTATCCGTGGTACAGCTTCGTCTTGATCGAGGGGCCCAGGAGCACGCTCGCATACGCGCCAAGCCTTGCCGAACCAGGATTGACGAACACAGTGCCCTCTGTAGTCCTGGTCCCCTGCGACTCGTGCATGTGCCCTGACAGCACGAGCCTCGGCTTGAACTCCTTCACCACCCTGAGTATCCCCTCAGAGCCACCGTGGTTGCCCGCGCGGCCGAGGTCGTTCATCCCGTAAGGGGGAGTGTGTGTGACCATCACACCTCCAGGGACAGCCACCTTCCGGAGCGACTCCTCTATGAGCCTCTCGTCGTTCTCGAACGGCATGCCTGAGCTCGTGGTGACGCCCCCTCCGAACCCATAGAAGTCCCACCCGCCGAACTGCGTCCTCCTGTTGTGGACGCTCGCGTGGGCCTTCTCCAGCACCTCCACCGTCTCAGGCAGGTCGCAGTTCCCAGGAACGGCCAGAACCATCACCTCGCCGGTGCCCTTCAGGAACCTCTTCACATACTCCGTCGTGCCGACAGTCGTGAAGTCCCCGCAGACCACCACGAGGTCGAACTCGCCGCTCCTCGCGAGCTTAGAGATCATCTCGAGCGCGTTCTCGGACGAGTGCAGGTCTGAACACACCAACATGTGGATGTCTATCATGGCCTCACCAGGGTAATGTCATGCCGAGCGAGATGTCGCGGAACACGATGAGGTAGCTCACCACGTATCCCGCCATGGCTCCGCCGTTCAGGAGTGGCAGGCCGGCCTGGGGGTTGCCCCTCATGACATATCTCATCAGGACGGAGAACCCCGCGAGGGCCCCCAACATGGTGCAGAGCGCTACGAGCAGGTTGCCGGGGATGCCCATGAACTGCGAGGTGGGAAGGAAGTTGAAGGCAGCACCTACCAGCACGCCCGGTATGATGACGTCTCCCAGGCCCATGAACATCGCCTCCCGCTCGCCCCCCTCCTCCAGCTGCTGCCTGAGCGGCTTCTGACGGAGATACGAGTACCCCTTCTTCTTCGGTATGACCAGCAGTATGGGCAGCCTCATCTCGGTCACCCCGTCCGCCAGCGCGACCATGTGCTTTGTCCCATAGACCGATATCGCGTCGTACACTGCGAGCGCGATCAGCAGGATCATCACGGGCAGTATGCTCAGCGAGATGCCGAATATGCCTATCACTCCGACGGCTACAAGCACCCCCGCTGAGTCTATCACGTACCACTCGGGCCGCTTGACGAGGTAGTAGGTCAGTACTGCGGTCAGGACCAGTGAACCTCCGAGCGCCACGAGGTCGCTTCCCGTGAGGAGGAGCACCATCAACAGCACGTAGAATATCGTGAAAGAGACGGCGCCCAGGAACACCAGCCTGACTATGTCCTCCCTCCTCCGCTTGACCGTGTAGAGCACCAGGAATGTGAAGAGCACTATCGCCAGTATGTAGTAGATCGGTATCATCGGGTCGTCCGGGTTCTCGAATGCCGCGTCCTCAGCATCCAGCACGGCCGCTATCATGACGAGTGCGCCCAGCTGGGCCAATGTCAAGATCGCACCCATCGCGATCGCCGACTTCACCGAGGCGTCCATCTGCGACCGCTATTCGGGGGTGCGTTAGAAATAGTTTCTCTCCCGAGGATCAGGCAACTTCCATATAGTGCGACGGCCGTGTCAAGCACGTGGCCGAGCTGGAAGTGGTCAAGGTCGATGTGTTCACGGACGAACTGTACATGGGCAACCATGCTACTGTCGTCCTCGACGCCGACGGGCTGGACGAGGTCCAGATGCAGAGGATAGCGTTCGAGGCAGGCTCCCCCTCGACCGCCTTTGTGATGAGATCAAAGAAGGCCGACCTTAGGCTCAGGTTCTTCTCCCCTTACGCCGAGCAGCCGCTTTCAGGTCATGCGGCGCTGGGCGCACTCTGGTGCCTCGCCGAGAAGGGCGCATTCGGGGCCTTGCCGGGAGGAAGACACAGGGCGGAGACGTCTGTCGGCATACTCCCCTTCAGCGTGGAGGGCGGCCCTGACGGCCCCCGGACGCTCTGGATGACACAGAAGCGTCCGATGTTCGCGAAGGAGGGGGACGTGAAGGAGGTCGCGAGCACACTCGGCATAGGCGCGGACGCGATCTTCGGGGAAGAGTTCCCGATGGCCGTCGTGTCAACGGGCCTGCCGTGCCTGATCGTCCCCGTGCGGTCGATAGACGTGATTCGCAGGATAGAGCCCAGGCGCGAAGAGCTATACTCCCTCGCGCGCGAGCTGGACATCGGCGGTGTGGAGGTGTTCACGTGGAATGTTCTCGACGAGTCGTCCACGGTGCACGCGCGCTTCTTCGAGCCGACGCCTGGCATGCTGGAAGACCCCGCCTCGGGACTCCCAGCAGGCGCGCTTGGAGCTTACCTCGCAGAGGGGGAGCTCATATCGCGCGAGAGGTTCGAGAAGATAGTGGTTGAGCAGGGGCACTGGATCGGC
>JAWCKF010000020.1:0-32045 GCA_038852315.1 Thermoplasmata archaeon
TCTCCCTGAACATCAGGTCCTCTTCGCGCCTCAGCATCTCCTCTTCCTTGTACTTCAGAGGCTCTTTGATCTTCCTCAGCTCCTCCTCCTTTATCCTCAGGTCCTCCTTTAGGCTCTGGACCTCCTGCTCCCTCACGGCCAGTGTCCTCTCAAGGCGCTGGTAGTCCTCCAGCTTCTCCAAGGTCTGCCTATCTATGCCCTTACCGGCCGCGGCCGCAGCCTTCAACAGCTCGTCCTTCTGTCTGATGGCGACCTCGGCCTCCGCGAGCTTCGCCTCGAGCTCATGTATCCTGGCGATGTGCTGCGCCTCCCTCTCGGCGAACTCATGGCTCTCTGCTATCAGCTCCTGCGCCGCCGGCAGCGCCTGAGATGGCGCGCTATCGGAGATGGTCAGCGAGCTCTTGCTGAGAGCCTCCTCCTTCGCCAGCAGCTGCTTCCTCATCGCCTCCAGCTCCGCCTCCTTCTCTGCGAGCGCGATCTCCTTCCTCTTCAGGTCTTCGGCCTCGGGAGGCAGCTCCGCGATGTTCGGCTCTATCCTCTCCTTGTACGCGTTCAGGGCTTCCTCGAGCTGCATTATCCTGAGCTCGAGGTTCTCCCTGTTGGCCATCTCGGCCGCAAGCCTGTCCGCAAGGGCGCCTGCATCGCCGACGCCACCCTGCTGGCTCTTGATGAACTTGATTACGGCGATGCTCCCCCGCTTGACGTTCTCGAGTTCCTCGGCGAGCTGTTTCGACTTTGCCCTCTCAGCCTCCAGCCAACTCTTCACCGTAGCGAGCTCCTCGATGACCGCCTGGGGGTCAAAGCTGCCACTCTCAAACTCCCTCAGCTTCTCGCGGAGCGTCTCCCTGAGCTGTATGAGCTCAGCCTCCCTGGCTAGGATTTCGTCAGGGGTGACGCTCTCGCTGGGACGTTCAGGCAGCTCAGTTTCTTCGAGCCAGACGCTCACATCATCCTCTTGTCCGGAGAGCCATCTGGCCAGCGAATCGCTCGGGCGAGGCTCGGAGTTCGCGACAGCGCTCTCCTGTTGGGCCCTGCGTTCGTCCGAAAGCCACTCGGAAAGCGCATCGTCCTCGCCCGCTAGCCAGCTCTCAAGTCCAACAGCTTTGCTGCCCGAATCCGTGAGGGATTGCGCACCCTCGATTATCTTCCCGGCGAGCTTCTCTCCGATACCCTTGACACTCGCGAGCTCGTCCACATGCGCGTTCTGGATGTCTTTTATGGAACGATAGCCCGCCTCGTAGAGGATGGCGGCTTTGGCCTCGCCTACGCCTGGTATCTGCTGAAGTTCCTCCAGACCCTTTCTGTCGAGCGTTCCACCATCTCCTACATCCTCGGGCCCAGAGCTGACCAGGGCGTGATAACAGTTCTCGCATCTCTTGGAGCCTGCCGGTGATCCATGTCCGCATATCGGACATGTCACCGTCTCTTCCTGACCCGCAGCATCCTTTCGCATCTGATTTCTCCTGACACGACAGTGCATCCTCGGAGGGGACTCAGAGGGGAGAGAGCACCATGAGCGAGTGCCGTATGAGCACTATCATCATGGCTGCTTGACTAGACGTGAGCTAAATAGCCAAGCTGGAATATTTATAGTTACGCCGCCTGGAACCAGCCGAAGAGAACAATCCTCCTGCGTAGGTTCATATCCCTGGCCCAGGGGCCGCGTCCGTGGGCGCCAGTATCACCATACGGGCCACCAGGCCAGTCGTTCACCAAAACACACAATTACCCTGTTAAGCATTCAACAGCGTCACGTCCATGGCCGCCGACCAACCAGAAGCTGAGAAGAAGCGCGAACCCGAGCGGGAGGAACGCATCGGTGTATACGTCTGTCACTGCGGCACGAACATTGCTGGGACGGTCGACTGCAAGGGCGTCGCTGAGTACGCTCAGGGGCTCAAGGGAGTGGTGGTGTCTAGAGACTACATCTACACGTGTTCTGAGCCAGGGCAGATGCAGATTGTTGAGGACATAAAGAGGTACAACCTCACGAAGGTGGTCGTAGCTTCATGCTCGCCGAAGATGCACGAAAAGACCTTCAGGAAGACCATCGAGGACGCGGGCCTCAACCCGTACGCGCTCGAGATGGTCAACTTGCGGGAACAGTGCTCATGGGTCCACAAGGACAAGGCCGAAGCGACCAAGAAGGCGAAGGACCTTGTGAGGGGAGGGGTCGCGCGCGCCACCCACCTTCAGCCGTTGTTCCCGAAGGAGGTCCCCATGTCCAAGGACGTCCTCGTGGTCGGGGGCGGCATCGCGGGCATATCGGCTGCGCTTGAGCTCGCGAACTCCGGATACAAGGTCTTTCTCGTCGAGAGGCAGCCCACGATAGGCGGTCGGATGGCGCAGCTGAGCAAGACCTTCCCCACGCTCGACTGCGCCCCCTGCATACTCAGCCCGAAGATGGTCGATGTGGGTGCCCATCCTAACATCGAGCTGTTTACGTGCGCCGAGGTGGTCGACTTCCAGGGCTTCCCCGGAAACTACAGGGCTAGGATAAGATTGGGCCCAAGGGGCGTCGACCCTAAGAAGTGCATCGGCTGTGCGAAATGCGAGAAGGTCTGTCCTGCGAAGACGCTGAACGAGTTCGAGGAGGGCCTCTACGAGAGGAAGGCCATCAGGAAGGTCTTTCCCCAAGCCGTCCCCGCGTCGTACGTGATCGACTTCAACATCTGCAAGAAGTGCGGTGCCTGCGCGAAGGTGTGCTCGGCGCACGCGATAGACATAGAGGACAAAGAGAAGTTCCGGGAGCTAGACGTCGGGGCCGTGGTCGTCGCGACAGGCTTCGACCTGTTCGACGTGAAGAAGCTGCACGAATATGATACTTCCCTCCCAGACGTGATAACAGCGACGCAGATGGAGCGCCTCATGATAAACGAGTGCGGCGCGGGCATGGTGCTTAAACGAAAAGCCGACGGGAACAGGGTGAAGAAGGTGGCCTTCGTCCTGTGCGCCGGCTCGCGCACGAGGAAGACAGGGGTGCCCTACTGCAGCAAGATCTGCTGCAACTACGCCATAAAGCAGGCGGTCATACTGCGCAAGACCTTCCCCTACATGCAGGTCTACGTCTACTACATCGACATCCGTGCGGCAGGCCGGGGCTTCGAGGAGTTCTATGTTCGCTCGCAGGAAGAGTTCGGCGTCAAGTACGTCCACGGGAAGGTCTCGGACATCCAGAAGGGCAAGAACGGCATAATGGTGAGGGCAGAGGACGTCACCCTCGGCGAGATAATCGAGAACGAGTTTGACATGGTCGTGCTCTGCACCGCCATGCTTCCTTCGAAGGGCACGGCCGAGCTGGCTAAGCTGCTCAAGATGCCGCTTGGCGAGGACGGCTTCGTCTCCGAGAAGCATCCGAAGCTCGACCCTGTCGCGACGCACAGGCCAGGGCTGTTCGCAGCGGGAACTGTGCTCGGCCCGAAGGATGTCAGGGACAGCGTCGTAGACGGCAGGAGCACTGCCGCGCACGTCATCGAGTTCCTCGGCACGGGCAAGATGTCGATAGATCCTTCCAAGGCTTTCGTCGCCGACGGCACGAAGTGCACCAAGTGGAAGGCCTGCGAGGCAGTGTGCCCCGCGAAGGCGATAACCGTGGACGAGTTCCCGAACGTGGACTCGATAGCGTGCATCGGATGCGGGGCGTGCGTGGCAGAGTGCCCAGAGGGCGTCCTTGATCTTGCGCACTACACGAGAGCCCAGGTGGATGCGGAGATCGAAGGCATACTCAGTGGCGAGGGTGAGGACATACGCATAATCGGTTTCTTCGGCGACGTGCTTGCATACGTCGCTGCGGACACGGCAGGGACGGCGCGCATGGAGTATCCTCCCAGTGTGCGGATGATGCGAGTCCCGTCGGCTGCAAGGATCGGCAGGCGTGAGATACTGCTGGCGTTCGCGCACGGTGCAGACGGCGTCATGCTCTCGGACGAGGAGGGTGGGGAGCTGGCGCACATAGTGGAGGAGCGACTGAGGGCACTTGAGCGCGAACTTGAGGAGCTCGGGATAGGTCGGGACAGAGTCACCTTCATTCCGATGCTGCTGCCGGTGTACAAGGTGCTGCCCAAGTACATCGACACATTCGACAAGAAGATCAAGCAGTTGGGCAGACTGTCAGAGGAGACGAGGGCCAAGGCACGAGCAGCTGCCGATAGGAAAGCGACCCCAGTGTTCGGTCCGAGGAGTGCCGCGCACGTGAGTAGCTGACGCGCGCGCACACCCGTTGTATTGGCCAGCAAAGTATCTCCAGCCCTTCTAAACGTATTTATATCGAGAGGCCCAATAAGAATCGTCATCCGCCAGCTGGCGGCCGAAAGTGAGCTGCGATGGAGAAGAGGGTGCTCGTAAAGATAAACAAGGACAAGACAGAGCTCACGCTCAGGGAGGTCCTCGACAAGATCAAGGAGCTCCAGGAGAAGAACCCTGATATGGACGTCTTTTTCGACGGGGACCAGTACGCCATCTGCGGCCGCCCGAGAAAAGCACCCGAGTGACCGTAAGGATAAGGTGCGCCGGCACACCTACCCCACAGTGTCACCATGGCAGGCAGGGTCACAATCGGTCTGTACAACTCGTACGACCCTGTGAGATTCCACGAATCTCACAGGCGCGCACTCGCGAGGGCGGGCCCGCTCGCGCTAGCCTTCGACTGCAACCTCGCGACCTTCGGATTCCCTTACGCAAACGAACTATCGACGCCCACGGAGATCGCAGAGTGGGTGGCGACAACCACGAGCATCGGCGAGAGCGGGGCTTATCTGGTGGAGCTGGCTACGAAGGGAAGGTTTTCGTGCTTCGATTTTCCCAGGAAGGGCTTCCCACCGCAGCTGGGGGAGGTCGTCGTCACCACCAGAAGACCGCACCCGGAGAAGAGCGTGTCAGCACGAGATTTGAAGGGTGAGATCGCCGCTGGGAAGTCGGTTCTGCTGCTTTTCGGCCTCGGTCCACACGGCCTGCCAAAGGAGGTGTTCGAGATGAGCCGAAAACACCTCGACATCACAGGACGCGGCTACTCGCTTGAGACATGCACAGCCCTAGGTGCGGTCATCGGTTCGCTCTTGACAAGGTGAAGATGTTCAGTATTTCGTGTACCTGAGTCCCATACTGGGAACCGATACACCTTCGCCCTTGACAGCTTTCCCGACCACCTTGGCGCCCTTTCCCGCCGCCTTCACGACGTCGGACGCAGCATCGTCGGGCACGACGAGGGCGAACCCCATCCCCATGTTGAAGGTCTGGTACATCTCGGTGTCGCTGACTCCTCCAAGTTCCTGCATCACTCGGAATATCGGGTGTGGCTCCATGGGGTCGTCGATTTCAAATCCGACACCCCTCTTCAGCCTGAGGAGGTTTCTCAATCCTCCGCCAGTGATGTTTGCCAGGCCCCTGACATCGTACTCAGCTAGTATCTTGAGCACCTGTCTCACGTATATCGTCGTGGGCTCCAGAAGCTCCAGTCCGACCGGCCTCTTGAGACCCTTCACCCTCTCTCTGTAGTCTATGCCGTTCTTCTCGAATATCTTTCTCGCGAGCGTGAGACCGTTCGAATGAATGCCCGAGCTGGGGAGCCCTATAAGGGCGTCCCCGGGCCTTATGCGGCTCCCTGTGACTATGCTCTTCTTGTGCACCACTCCCAGGCATGTGCCTGCGAGGTCGAAACCGCGGACCAGCTCAGGGAGCACCGCGATCTCGCCCCCTACGATGCTGATGTTCGAAAGCCGAGCCCCCTTCTCTAGCCCCTTCCCAATCTCGGCAGTTATCTTCTCGTTGGGTCGGTCGATCGCTATGTAGTCAACGAAGGCTATGGGTTCGGATCCCACGCATATCGTGTCGTTGACGTTCATAGCTATGCAGTCTATTCCGACCGTATCCCATTTCCTCAGTGCGTCAGCCACGAGGAGCTTGGTGCCCACGCCGTCGGTGCATAGAGTAAGCGCGAAATCGCCGAAGTCCACCAAGCCAGCAAAGTGTCCTGGCAGGTCCATCGGCCTGCCGAAGCCCCTCCTTCTGTACCTGAGATGCCCTACAAGCGCAGCTATGCTGTCCGACTTCCTCTCTATGTCGACGCCGGCCTTAGCATACGTCATCCCTTTTGCCATGCTCCCCCTCTAGATGTGCGCACGTGGGCGAACGCAGACCGGGCCTAAACCTTTTGCCGTAACTGACAAAACCAATATGTGCCTGGAGCAGAATCCTATCGAGTGTGACCAAGAGGTGGAGGGCGGAGCGAAAAAGGGACTACTACTACCGCAGAGCGAAGGCGGAACACTATAGGTCGCGCGCAGCCTACAAGCTCAAGCAGATCGACTCCCGGTTCGATCTGATACACGAGGGCGACACGATAGTGGATCTCGGTGCTTCGCCCGGCGGATGGTCGCAAGTCGCATCAGAGCTGGGCGGACCGGGGTCGAGGGTCTACGCGCTCGACCTCGAGAGGATGGCGGCGATCCCCGGGGTCGAATTTGTGAGGGGCGACATCAGGGACGAAACCGTCGTTGAGAGACTTCTGCGCGCTATGCCAGACAAGGCGGACGTCGTGATCTCAGACATGTCTCCGGATATCAGCGGCAACTATTCGTACGACCATGCAAGGTCGGTCGAGCTGTGTGAACACGCCTTGAAGTTCGCTAGGAAAGTCCTGAGGAAGGGCGGCAACTTCTGCGTCAAGATGTTCTACGGCGATCTGAGCAAGCAGTATGTGAGGACCGTAGGCGAGTACTTCGAACAGGTGTACATGCACCATCCGAAGGCCTCGCGCCCCTCCAGTTCCGAGATGTATGTCATAGGTCTGGGGTTCAGGGGTTGATGGCCTAGTCCCAGAACCGCTTGGTCCTCGCGTAGACTATCTCAGCAGCCAGGACGTCCCTCAAGAAGTCGTCCTCCTCCAGGTGAGGCCGCATCAGTATCCTCGCGGCCGTATCTGGCCCCACCCCTCTGCCGACCAGGGCCATGACGGCCCTCTTGCCGTGCGCCATGACGAGATTGGCGTTTTTCTTGATCCTTGCGAACTCTCTCCGATCCTCCTCAGTTGACGGCCCCTTCTTCAATATCGTTAGCTGGTGCCTGGCATAAGGCTGGAGAGCTGCCACTAGCACTCCACCGCACTTCGAACACCTTATTCTCTCAGGAAGCGACCCAACCGAACTCCTTCTCTGGGCCCTGCAGTTCATGCACACCATGACGACCTCTTCCGACAACAAGCGCTCTCTCAGGGCGCCCAGCACGGCCTTGTCGGCCCGCTGGGGCTGCATGAGCTCCTTCCGCTCCCTGATAGATTCCGCACCCATCGGCGACAGTGGGCCGACCACGAGGTCTATCGTACCTTCCTGGATCCTCCTGAGCACGTTCGCGGTCATCTCGACGTCCATGTTCTCCCAGATGGTCTTGGAGACAGCCTCTTCGAGTATGGGGGACTTGTCAAAGACCTCCATGAGCTTGCTCAGATTGAGCATCCTGTAGTCGGCACCCTTTCTGATCGCCCCGAACTTCTTGGCAACATGGACGAACTGCCATTTCAGGAAGGATGAGCTGCGGACGACCAGCCTCATCAGCTGGCCGAGGGAGTCGGGATCTGTCTCCCTCAGTATTCTGACGACGTCATCTGCCCTTACGTTCCTGGGGGTCTCAAGAACTATGGAGTATGGGTCGGCCTGAACGCCAACGCTCTCGCCGAAGCGGGCCGTGAGCAACGAGGCCACCAGCTTCGATAGCGTCTCGTTGACTCTGCTGCCGAAGCAGCAGTTCACTACTATCACGCCCTCACCCTGCTCGACGGTCACGAGCTTGTCTGTGGGCATCGGGTACATCCTTTGCGAGGCTATCCAATCCATCAGCTGCGCCTTCGTGCCGATGTCCGCCGGGTAGATGTCGAGCGCGACGAGCCTTCGCATCGCCCCGACCTCCTGGGCGACCTCGAACGGCACCGGGATCTCCTCGCCTACCCACGAAGGTGGGGCCGCGATTTCCCGGACCTGCTCGACGATAACCTCATCGCCCACGACCTCGACCACACGCCACGCCCTTCCGCGCGTGACAAACGTCACGTACGGTTCGGCGTAGCTCGCTACGAAGCTCTCGTCGAGAGTTCCTATCACTGCCCGTGAAGAGATATCCCGGACCTTGTATGTCTTCTCGTCCGGTATCATCGAGATGTTGTCGAAGAAGTGCTGCATGCCCGCAGCCTTTCTCCTGAAGGCGTCCGGGTCGTTCCAGACGATGTGCAGCTCGGACAGGAGTCTCAGCACAGCATCGAAGTCCGCCCTCGAAAGGTTCCTGAACGGGTATGAGCGCCTGATGGTTTCGAACGCCCGCTCCTTCTCGACGCGTCCCTCAGCCAGCGTCATAGCAACGAGCTGGTTAGCCAAGACCCCCAGCGGGTTCTGTCTGATTGAGAACTTCTCGAGTTCCTCGACCATCGCCCTTCTCGCGATCGCCATGCTCTCCGCCGTCTCCCGAGGCTCGGTCGTGATCACTTTTCCGACCGATGTCTCGCCCACCCTGTGACCAGACCTGCCTATCCGCTGGACGAGCCTGGTCACCTGCCTCGGGGAGTTGAACTGTATGGCGAAGTCCGCCGAACCGACGTCGATTCCCAGCTCGAGCGAGGAGGTGCATATCAACGCCTTCAGCTTCTCGGCCTTGAAATCATCTTCCATCTGCACCCTGACCTCCCTTGAGAGTGAGCCGTGGTGAACGCCCACGGGGAACCCTTCGTCCCACATGTGATACCTCACGCCGAGAGCTTCGGCGTAGTCCCTAGTGTTGACGAAGAACAGGGTGGACCGATGCTGCTCGATAAGCTCACGGCATCTTCTCATGCAGGCGATGTGCTTCAGATCCGTCTCGAGCCTGTCGGCGAGGGCCTTGTCCGCTGCGTCCGCTGGCGGACTCTCAACGCTCACACGCATGTCTTTCGCGGCCGAGACCCGGAGCACTTTGACGCTCCTTCCGACGCCTGCCAGGAAGTTGGAGACCTCATCTATCGACCCCACGGTGGCCGAAAGGCCAATCCTCTGGAATTCGCCAGCAAGGAGCACAAGCCTCTCCAAGCCGACCGCCAGCTGCGCACCACGTTCATCCTCGGCGAGCTCGTGTATCTCGTCGATGACCACGTGCCTCACGTGCCTGATGTGCTGCCGCAGAGTCTTCCCCGTGAAGAGTATCTGAAGCGTCTCGGGCGTGGTGATGAGAACATCGGGCGGACTCCTGGATTGTGCTGAGCGCTCCGACGGTGGCGTGTCGCCGTGCCTGACCGCTATCCTGACGCCGACTGCCTCGCCCAGTTCCTTGAGCCGTTTGAGCAGGTCTCTGTTCAGGGCCCTCAGCGGCGACACATAGATGCATCTTACGCCCTCCCGCCTGGACCTGCATAGCATGTGGAGTATGGGCAGCATCGCGGCTTCGGTCTTCCCGATGCCCGTGGGAGCGACGAGCAAGACGTGCTCGCCTGCGAGTATGGCTGGGATAGCCTTCTGCTGGGGCTCCGTGGGCTCCTTTATGCCCCTGTTGGCCAGCACGGCAATGAGCCTTTGGTCTAGCATCGAGAACGCGGTCATGAGCTTCTCTTCACAGACGACAGCGTGGGTATAAAACCTTCCGAGCGACCGGGCGCAGTCGCTTCATGTCGCCATCATACCGCGCCATCCTGCAATCCCTTTTATCCTCGGGCGTATTTCGTCTGATTGGTCTTGATGCCAAAGATAAGGTCTGTAAAGGCCAGGGAGATACTTGACTCTCGCGGCCACCCGACTGTGGAGGTCGATGTCGTCCTCAGCAACCGTATCATCGGCCGCGCCTCTGTGCCCTCGGGCGCTTCGACCGGGAGCAGGGAGGCCGTTGAGCTCAGGGACGGGGACGAGGCCAGGTTCATGGGGAGAGGCGTCCAGAAGGCTGTGAGGAACGTCAACAAGGTCATCGCCCCGCGGATAGTAGGCATGGATGCTTCGAACCAGAAAGAGATCGACGCAGCGATGATTGAGCTCGACGGGACGGAGAACAAGTCAAGGCTGGGGGCAAATGCGATTCTGGGAGTGTCGCTCGCGGTTGCACACGCCTCTGCGAACGCCGCCGGTATGCCGCTCTTCAAGTACCTCGGAGGACCGAGGGCAAACCTGCTGCCAGTGCCGATGATGAACATATTGAATGGCGGAGCGCATGCGGACAACAATCTCGACTTCCAGGAGTTCATGGTCGTTCCCTTGGGCCGCACCTTCCGAGACTCCCTCAGGTTCGGAGCAGAGGTGTTCCATTCGCTGAGAGCAATCCTGAAGGCGCGCGGGCTTAGCACCGCTGTCGGGGACGAGGGCGGTTTCGCTCCAAGGCTCGAGTCGCACGAGGAGGCCCTGAGGCTCATAGTCGAGGCCGGTGAACGCATCGGCCTCAGGCCCGGGAGGGACTTCGTCTTGGCGATGGACCCCGCTGCAAGCGAGTTCTACGAGAGTCGCAGGTACGTGTTCAGGAAAGGCTCGATGGAGAAGCTCTCGTCGGATGAGATGGTCGACCTTTACATCGACCTGTGCAGGCGTTATCCGATAGCGTCGTTGGAAGATCCGATGGCGGAGCAGGATTGGGACGGCTGGAAGACGCTGACCTCGCGGATCGGGAAGAAGATTCAGCTGGTCGGAGATGACGTGTTCGTGACAAACAGGCGCATATTGTCTGAGGGCGTGAGGGCGGGGGTCGCTAACGCCGTGCTGATCAAGGTCAATCAGATCGGGACACTCACCGAAACACTGGACACCGTCGAGTTCGCCGTCCGTTCTCGCTACAGGTGCGTAATCTCACACAGATCGGGCGAGACTGAGGATACCTCCATCAGCGACATAAGCGTCGCGACTCGCGCAGGGCAGATCAAGACAGGGGCGCCTTCGAGGGGTGAGAGGACCGCCAAGTACAACCGGCTGCTGAGGATAGAGGAGGAACTCGGCTCTCGGGCGCGGTTCGCTGGCAGGGCCATATTCAGGAGATAGCGGTTTGGCGCCGCACAGCACCTTCACTCGCTGCGCCTTCTGTTGTCTTGCTCATGGGCGACCAACGGGCCGCGGTGAAAGTTTTTCGAACGCAATCGACCATCTATAAGGTAGATGTTTGGTCATTTGACCACCATGGAAGTCGAGTATCAGACAATAGCTCTCCATAAGGGTCTAATTTCGACACAATGATTAATATGGACGGCGCCGTTCAGCGGGGCCATGAAGGACGGTGCGGCTGAGATGTCGGGATTGACGCGGTATGCTTTCCTGATTGCATCCCTGACCGCTTTGGTCCGCGAGCCGTCCTGGCATCAAGAGGGGATGGCGCCCAGGGGCGGTCGATAGGCTGCCTGGTGTCGACTCCTCGAAGATGGATTGCGCACGGTCGGTGGTGGATCCATGACCTTGAGGACGACTGGTTCGAGAGCAGGGCACGGATGCGGCGTCGCAGGAGTGGATGCGTTCGAAATGCTCCACCCTGAGGCCCAAGTGACGAAACTGGGGGAGGTACGCATAGTCGATACAACGTGCAGGGACGGCGAGCAGATGCCGGGAATATCCTTCACTCTAGAGGAGAAGCTGGAGATCGCCCGGCGGCTTGAGCACATCGGAGTGGAGCAACTGGAGACCTTCGCCACCTACAACGACAGCGACAGGAAGTGCGCCAAGCTCCTGAAGGCCCAGGCCAAGACCATCTCCATAATGGGCTGGAACAGGATGGTGAAGGCTGATATCGAAGATTCCATCGCCCACGATGTCGATTCGGTCTCGATCTCCACCGACACCTCGGACATAGCACTGCAACACAAACTCAAGATGACCAGGGCCCAGCAGCTGGAGAGGCTCGCGGAGTGCGTCTCGTTCGCCAAGGACCACGGCGTCTATGTGTGCTTCAATGCTGGCGATGCGACACGCACAGACGTGGATTACCTGATCGAGTTTGCCACCGCCGGAAAGGCGGCCGGGGGTGACAGGTTCAGGATATGCGACACCGTCGGCGTGCTCACTCCCGCGACCTCGAAGAAGCTCGTCACAGCGGTGATGTCAGCGGTCGATATAGACATCGAGTTCCACGCCCACAACGACTTCGGCCTCGCCATCGCCAATGCCTTGGCTGCGTGCGAGGCCGCTGCAGCGTTCGAGGACAGGACCTTGTGGGTCTCCACGACCGTCAACGGCCTTGGGGAGAGGGCTGGGAACGTGCCGATAGAGGTCTTCATCATGAACCTCCACAAGCACTACGGCGTGGACAAGTACAGGACCGAACACATACTGCCGCTCTGCAAGCACGTTGAGAAGGCAAGCGGTCTTGAGATACCGTTGAACTACCCAGTGGTTGGCGGTAACATGTTCACCCACAAATCGGGCATACACGTCGATGGCGTGCTCAAGAACCCTCAACTCTACGAGGCCTTCGACCCTGCGAAGCTGGGGATGCAGAGGAGGATCGCACTGGGCAAACACTCGGGCAAGGCCTCCATCAAGCACAAGCTGGACCAGCTGGGCCTGACTGCTGGGCCTGACGAGATAGAGCGGATGAGGCTCGAGGTCAGCCGGTTGGGTGAGATGACCAAGCGCAACCTCACGGATGAGGAATTCCTTGGGATCTATCGCATGGTTGTCGGCGCTCGCGGGCACCAGGTCAGCTGCGATTCAGGCGGCCGCGTCATCCAGAGACGGGGTTGAGCGATGGGCCAGACGATAGCTGAGAAGGTCCTTTCCTCCCATTCTGGAAGGGAGTGCTATGCGGGCGACCTCACGGTGGCCGACGTCGACTTCTGCATGTCCCAAGACGGCACCTCCACGATGATGATCAGGGAACTTGAGAACCTCGGTTTCGAGGCCCCGAAGACTTCCCGTGGCATGGCCATGGTGATAGACCACAGCGCGCCCTGCCCTTCAGTGGATGTGGCGAGGATACACAGCCGCATGAGGGCCTTCGCCGTCGACCACAGCATCCCAGTCCACGACGTCGGCCACGGCGTATGTCACCAGGTGATACCCGAAAGCGGGGTGATCAGGCCCGGAGACCTGGTCGTCGGCGCCGATTCACACACATGCACATATGGCGCACTGAACGCCTGTGCCACCGGTCTCGGCTCCGCAGATGTCGCAGCCGCCGCGTTCTCGGGCAAACTCTGGTTCAGGGTTCCAGACAGCATAGCTTTCCACGTGTCGGGCTCCCTCCCCCCTATGGTGAGCGCAAAGGATCTGATCCTCGAAGTGATCGGCAGGGTCGGGGCGGATGGCGCAACCTACAAGTCCGTGGAGTTCTCAGGCAGTGCCGTTGACGTGCTGGGCATGGACGGCAGGTTCACGGTTGCAAACATGGCCGTCGAGATGGGTGCGAAGTTCTGCCCATTCAACTTCGACGGTGAGACCGAGCGTTGGCTCGCATCTGTGGGCATAGCGGCGTCGAGCGGCGTCCGCCCGGACGCAGACGCCGTCTACGAGGCCGAGAGGGACCTGGACGCCTCGGACCTCGTCCCGAAGGTGGCGCGCCCTCACAGGGTGGATGATGTCTGCGACGCCTCTGAGCTGTGCGATGTCGAAGTGCAGCAGGTCTTCATAGGCACATGCACGAACGGCAGGCTCTCCGACCTCGAGGCTGCCGCGAGTCTTCTCAAGGGCAGACGGGTCAAGGAGGGGGTCAGGCTAATCGTGGCTCCGGCATCGAGGAGGGTGCTCGTGGACGCGATGGAAAGTGGTGCCGTCGCTCAGCTGGTGAAGGCGGGCGCTGTGTTCGTGGCACCTGGCTGCGGTCCCTGCGTGGGCACACACGCGGGGATTCCAGCAGATGGTGAGAATGTGCTCTCCACGGCGAACAGGAACTTCAAGGGGCGGATGGGGAACAACAGAGATGTTAGCATATACCTGGCATCGCCGGCTACGGCCGCGGCCAGCGCCGTCACAGGACGCATAACTGACCCGCGAGAGCTTGCCGGAGGTCGCTAGATGAAGCTCGTAGGAAAGGCGCACAGGTTCGTCCCGAACGACGACATCAACACCGACTACATCATCTCGGGCAGGTACAAGTTCAAGATAGACGACATGAACGAGCTTGCGAAGCACGTCATGGAGGACATCTCGCCGGACTTCGCCATGAAGTTGGCCAAGGGGGACTTCATAGTGGCGGGAAGGAACTTCGGATGTGGCTCGAGCCGCGAGCAGGCCCCCAGAGCGCTGAAGGCAGCTGGCGTCGCCGCGGTCTTAGCTAAGTCGTACGCGCGCATCTTCTACAGGAGCGCGTTCAACATAGGCCTTCCACTCATCGAGTGTGAAACCGACTGGATATCTGATGGGGAGCGGCTCTCGGTAGACCTCGGGACCGGGCTCGTGAGCAGCATCGACTCGGGGAGATCCTGCACTGCGAGGCCTATTCCGCGGACCATGCAGATATTGCTCGAGGACGGCGGCCTCATACCACATTTGAAGAAGCACGGTCGGTTCGTGTTGGAGTGAGAGGATGGCTTCGGCGGATAGGACTGTCACAGTGCCGTACATCGCCGGCGACGGGATTGGGCCGGAGGTGATGGCTGCAGCGCGAGGCGTGATAGACGCAGCGATGCGGTCTTCCACTGAGGGGCGCATCTCCATAAACTGGCTCCCGGTTCAAGCCGGGGAAGCGGCCTTCCGGGCAACTGGCGAGTGGCTGCCCGAGGAGACGCTCGAGGCGATCAGGAGCCACGGCGTCGCACTGAAGGGCCCCTTGACGACGCCCGTGGGAGGCGGCATCAGGAGCCTGAACGTCGCCATCAGGCAGAAGCTAGACCTGTACGCTTGTGTAAGGCCGGTCAGGTACTTTGAGGGCGTCCCGAGCCCCGTGCGTTCGCCGGAGAAGATGAATGTGGTCATCTTCAGGGAGAACACGGAGGACGTCTACAAGGGCATCGAGTGGAAGAGCGGGTCCCCGGAAGCGCGCAGGCTGCTCGACTTCATGAGGTCGGAGTTCGGCGTGGACCTCCCGCCGGACACGGCCATGGCTCTGAAGCCTCTCTCGGAAACGGCCTCCAAGAGGCTCGTGAGGGCGGCCATCCGTTACGCCATAGACAAGAAACTAGGTTCAGTGACCCTCGTCCACAAGGGCAACATAATGAAGTATACCGAGGGTGCGTTTCGGGACTGGGGTTACGAGGTCGCCAGGTCCGAGTTCAGGGACATGACAGTTTCGGAGAAGGAGCTGCTTGCGCAAGGTGGTCTCGGCGAGCCCTGCAGACGTGTTGTCATAAAAGACAGGATAGCCGACAACATGCTTCAGCAGATACTCACAAGGCCTGAGGAGTACTCTGTCATCGCGACTCCAAACCTGAATGGCGACTACCTGGCGGACGCCTGTGCCGCCCAAGTCGGCGGACTCGGAGTGGCTCCGGGGGCCAACATCGGTGAATCGGTTGCCGTCTTCGAGTCGGTCCACGGGACCGCTCCGAAGTACGCAGGGAAGAACAGCGCGAACCCGACGGCCCTGATTCTCTCAGGGGCGATGATGCTGGAGCATCTCGGTTTCGATGACGCAGGCAACGCCATCGTGAGAGCCGTAGAGGCGGTGTTCAGGGAAGGCATCCTGACTCAGGACCTCGCGAGAATCTCAGGCTCTGACAGGAGCTACGGGACGCGGGAGTTCGCTCTCGAGGTGGCTTCGAGAATCGCTTAGTCGAGTTCGCCCGCCGCGAGCCTTTTCCTCAGATCCGTTCTTCTGGCCCGGTCTATCCTCCGTTCGACAAGGAAGCTCAGCATTGTGGATAGGATGGTCGTGCCGAGTATGACGATGAGGGTCACGTTGACGAAGAGGTCCGCAGCATCAGGTTCGCTCTCCCACACGGCCACGCCCGCCAGTGCGGTCGCTGGTAGCATCGCGAGGACAGCGGCTGCAAGTCCCCTGGGCATGAGCCCGAACAGTGCGAGAGAGTCTTCCGGAGGGAGGTCCCCCACCTTGTCGAGAGCCTTGGTGGTGCACCATCTGACGAAAGCTATCACGCCCACCAAGGCTAGGCCCGCGGCAAGATGCATCGCGGTGAAAGTGTCGAACCGGAATATCAGGCCGAGATAGACGAAGAAGAAGGTCCTGACGAAGAAGGTTATCTCGGTGTGCAGGTGCAGTATGTGCTCGTCAGGCTTGTCCTTGAGGGAGACGGAAGTGAGCTTCCTCTTGACGAACTTCCTGTTGCCAATCATCAATCCGAAGGCGAGGGCCGCCACTGCACCCGAGCTGTGGGCCATTTCGACGAACCCAGCAACTAGGAAAAGCGCGGCGATCGTTATCATGTAGGAAAGAGGCTGGTTCCTGAGCCTCTCGAGAATGAAAAGCCATATGACGCCGGAGACCAGTCCGAGCACCGCGCCCAACACGAACTTGATCGCCAGCTCCTCGGCTATCCCCAGCACACTGAAATCCCCCAACTTGATGACCGACAACAGCGAGAGAGCCGCGACCACGACCAAGACATCCGTAATCGCGCTCTCCATGATCATGATTGATTTCGTCTTAGCTTGTATGCGGAGCTTGTTGGCTATCGGAATCACTATCGCCCCGCTCGTGCCACCCAGAACTGCGCCGAGCGTCAGCGCGAGCAGGGCACTGAGCCCCATGACGAAATGGGCGAAGGCGGCGATCGCAGCCATTTCGAGCACGAAAGTCAGGACGGTCATGAAGGTCGACAGCCGCATCGACTCGATGACCGACCTCATGTCAAGCGAGAGGCCGCCGTCGAACAGTATCACGACTAGCGCCACAGACAGGAACAGGTCCCGGAAGGCGTCTATGTCGCTGAGCCGACTTTCTGTTATGAGGTTGAGCCTCGTCCCGAGCAGATCCGGGCCCAGAAGCATGCCGAGGAGGATCAACAGGAGCACGTCGGGCACCCTGTACTTGTTGAATATCATGCTTCCGAAGAACCCGAGGAAGATGATGGAGGCGATGGCCATGAAAGCGTTGATGGTCTCCGGGTTCATCCGAACTCCCGTGCCTGAGCAACCCGGACGCCAGCCCAATCGCGAGCAATGTGCCCGTCCGAGCCCGCTGCGTGCGATAACGGCCCCACGATATTTTACTGTATGGGAGACAGTCTTGGATGCCATTCCTCGACCAACAGTTTATAGTGTTTCGGGGGATTCGCTCCCTTGATGAGCATTGAGGGTGTTGCATCCTCGCCGTCTGACAGCCTGCTCGGTGAATATGATGTCGTGATAATCGGGGCGGGACCAGCCGGCATGGCAGCTGGCATATACGCGAAAAGGGCCGGGCTCGAATGCATAGTCCTGGAGAAAGGCGTCCCCGGCGGTCAGGTCCTCACGAGTCCGAACATCGAGAACTACCCAGGCTTCCCAGAGATATCGGGCATGAAGCTCATGGAACTCATGGCCGACCACGCCCGAAGGTACGTCGACATAAGAGAGGGCGAGGAGGTCCTGAGGGTAAGGGGTGGGGACAAGTTCGAGATAACGACGAACTCGGGGAGGTACTACGCGAGGGCGATCATACTCACGACCGGGTCCACCCACAGGAAGCTGGACGTGCCCGGCGAGGAGGGCATGGCTGGCAGAGGGGTCAGCTACTGCGCGACCTGCGACGGTTTCTTCTACAAGGGCCGAGAAGTGGTCGTTGTCGGCGGAGGCAACACGGCCCTCACAGACGCGCTGTACCTCAAATCGATCGGATGTGAGGTCTCGATCATCCACAGGAGGAACAGCTTCCGCGCTGACAAGCATCTCCAGGAGAGCGTCTCTCGGCAGAAGATACCTGTCTACTGGGACACCGTAGTGGAAGAGATCGTCGGGGACCAGGAGGTCACGGGTGTGAAGCTACGGAACTTGAAGACGGGAACCATCCAGGTCAAGCCTGTCAGCGGAGTCTTCGTAGCCGTCGGGGAGGTGCCGAGCAGCCAGCTCGCGGCGGAGCTCGGCCTTGACATGGATGCCGGCGGGTTCGTCAACGTGGACAAGTCCTTCAGGACGAACGTTCCCTTCGTGTACGCCGCAGGAGATGTGACGGGTGGCATAAGACAGATAGTCGCGGCCGTGCACGGCGGAGCCGCAGCCGCGCTCGCATGCTTCGAGGATCTGATGAATCCCTACTATCGCAGGGCTTGAGCATGGGGTTCGTCGGAGGCCTCACTTCGGTATGTGCCTGTCGAGAAAGTCCGTCGAGCGCTTGTAGAGGTCTATCAGGTTCTTTCGCTTCCTTGGCCAGTGGCCCTCGTCGGTGTACTCGTGATACTCGAAGACCTTGCCCAGTTTCCTGAGCCTCTCGACCACCATCCTGCTCTGCTCTGGCGGACATCTCACGTCTTGGCAGGAGGCGGTCATCAGTAGTGGGGCTTTCAGGTGCTCGAGGAAGTACAGCGGCGAGCGCTCCCTGAAGAACTCCCTGTTCTTACGAGGGTCTCCCATCTTTCTGAGGTCGTACGCCCTCAGGAATCCCCGCTCGGACTCTATCTCCGTCTTCCAGTCGAAGAAGCCCACAATGGACACACCAGCGGCCCACATGTCAGGGAACTTCGTCAACGCTAGCATGCACGTGAAGCCGCTGTAGCTAGCGCCCCAGTAGCCCAGCCGGTCCCTTGCCACCAGGCCGGAGTCGACCAGATACTTGCCAGCGTAGACCGTGTCGAGGAAGTCGCCTCCGCCGAGGTCGTGGTTGTGCAGCTGCCAGAACTCCCTTCCGTAGCCCGTCGAGCCGCGGTAGTTCGGAGCGATCACATAGAAGCCCCGGTCGACGAGCATCTGTGGCAGGGGGTCCCACTCGTTCAATGACTGCATGTCAGGGCCTCCGTGGGGCATCACTATGCCTGCTCGCCTTGACCTGTCCTTGGGGGAGAACAGCATTGCGGGTATCTTCCTGCCGTCAAAGGAGGGGAACTTCACCAGGGCGGGATACGCAAGGCTCCTCGGCGGGAACCTCTTCGTGTGGAGCCTCGAGACCTTCCTGGGCCGAAGGACGGCCCTGTACAGCTCGTCCTGCCTGGTCGCGCACCCGTTCACGAAATAGACGTAACGGCCGTCCGGTGACCATCTCATCTGGCGTGAGAAACCGTCAGGAGGCGACACAACTCGTGTGTTCTTCCCTCTCAACACCTTTACGACGAGATTAGGGTCATCGACTTCGAGATACGCCAACGCCTTCCCGTCAGGAGACCACTGTGGGCTGTACTTGTCGTGCGGGCTCCTGACCACCCATCGGGTCCTCCGGGTCGCCAGATCAAGTTCGCCTATGTCGAAAGGGTCGTGCTCGTTAGACATGAACAGGATGGATCGTCCGTCAGGGGACCACGGGTTCTCGGGCCCGTATTCCCCTCCGATCATGTACTCAACATTCCTGCGAGAGAGTATCCTCTTCGTCTTCCGTCTCTCGACATCGGCTATGGAGATGTAGTCCTCCTCGTAGATGCCTGTGTGGTAGGCAATCTTCGTCCCGTCGGGGGACCACGCTATACCCCGGACAGGCACAGGCTCGTTCGACAGCTGGATTACCTTGCCCCCGCTCGAGCTCACGATGTAGAGGTTCTCGATGTCCTTCTGCCTGTTTGAGACGAACGCTATCCACCTTCCATCAGGCGAGAATCTAGGACGGGCGTTGTCCTCGACGCCGTCCGTTACCTTCTTTATGCGCTTCCCGTCCACGGTGACAGTGACGATGTCGTGGTTCTCGTCGCCCTGGAAGTCGGTCTGATATGCGATGGTTCTCCCGTCAGGTGAGAACACTGGCTCGGTGAGAGACTGGTCCGCTGTCAAGAATCTCCTCATCCTGCCATTGACGAGATCAAGCATACCTAGCTCCCAGTTTTCGCCCCTGTTGACACAGCAGATGGCCCTCTTTCCATCGGGATGCACATCGAATCCCTGGATGTCGATTCCCGCGAAGAGGTCCTCAACCGATAGCGCTCTCAACCTCTCAACCCCTGCTCCCTCAATGGGCCAGCATGATATGGTTCTTTCTTGCCCAGCGCTGGCTAAGATGGTGGGAGCGTCAAGGCAGGCCTGCACGCGCTCTCTATCGGGCCTTTCAGAGGCACTGTATAATATACCTGGAAGTCGTAGCGCCACGCGCCGACGGCTCCTCAAGAGAGCCTCGGAGATTGGAAGGAGGTAGTCCTCGATGGACGACAGACCACGCAGGTCAGACCGCGGCTTTGACAGGCCGAGGGAGATGCACTCAGTTAAGTGCTCTGACTGCGGTGCAGAGGCACAGGTCCCATTCAAGCCGACAGAGGGGAGGCCCGTGTACTGCAAGGAATGTTATCAGAAGCACAGGCCGCCGCGAAGGTTCTGACCCGACGTGCCCTGCCTTCTGGTTTCGTCTTTTTGAGAAACCCGTTACGGTTTTGTCTCATTCTCACGGAGCGAGGTCCCGGACAGCGAAGCATCTGGAAGATCCCAAGCCGGCGATGAGAAGTCGAGTGGGCCCGATCGGATTTGAACCGATGACCAACTGGTTATGAGCCAATCGCTCCGCCGGACTAAGCTACGGGCCCTCGGGTTCGGTCATAACACCGCTTGGCATATTAGGATTTCTGTGCCGGGGCCTCTAGCATCCGGCCGAGCAGCTCCTTGCAGAGCTTCGCTGCAACCATTGCGGTGCTTCCGACGGGGTCCCGGGTCGGGTTCAGTTCGACTATGTCTGCCCCCACGAGTCCGGCCGGGAGGCCATGGATTATGCCCAGCACATCCCTGGTGGTCAGGCCGCCGGGCTCGTGGTGCGAGACTCCGGGAGCGTATGCGGGGTCGAGTCCGTCGAGGTCCAAGGACAAGTAGAGGGGCGGGTCGAGTTCGGGCAGAGTGCCAGCACGCCAGTCCTTCATCTCTATCGCCGTGATGCCATAGCGTTCGTTCTGCAGGCGCTGGTCACTCGTCATCGTGCGCACACCGACCTGAACCAGTCTCGAGGCGAGCTTGGACTCCATGATCCTGGCAAAAGGACATGCGTGGGAGACCCTGCTTCCTCCGAACTCGTCGTAAGTGTCGGGATGTGCGTCAATCTGGAGTATCGTCAACGGCCTGTACGCCCTTCCGTAAGCCCTGATTATCGGGTAGGTTATGGAGTGGTCACCTCCGAGCGACAGGGCGCGTGCACCCCTGTCCAGTATGGCAGTGATGGTAGCATCGATGACATCGAGAGCTGCATGGCCCGGGGGAAGAGACACGTCGCCGACGTCAGTCCAGCCAGTCGCTGAGCCTAGGTCCACCCCGAGCTCAGTCGTCATGTTGGCGGAGCCAGATGTGAGCGCCTCCCTTATCTTGGCGGGCCCCAGGGCGGCACCTTTCAGATACGACGAGTTCTCGTCCAAAGGGAACCCGACCATAGCGATGTGCCCTCTGGGCAAGGAGCTTAGGGTCTTCATGGGGTCCGACGCCACTGTCGCCACCGGCCGGTCAGTACTTGTATTTCCGGACATCGCCCTCTTCCAGCTCGACGCCGAGGCCGAGGGCTATCCTGTTCGAGAAGTTGAAGTAGCCGGCTATGAGGTTCGCCCTCAGTATCTCCTCGTCCGTCAGGCCGGCATCGCGCATGTCGTCTATGTCTCCCTTAGTCATGTCTTTTGGAGAGAGCGTCAGCTTGGCCGCGTACGCAAGGAGGGCCTTCTCCCGAGGGCTCTCTCGCTTCGACACGAACTCCTTGACCAACTTGTAAAGTGCCGCCGGGTCTCTGTCAACCGTCTCGAGCGCCTCAGAGTGGTGGATTGTGCCGTAGGCGGATCTGTTTGCCGCGGATACTATGACGGCTATCATCTCCCTCTCCTCTCTGGAAAGAGGTCCGGGCGCCAGCATGAGCACCTCGTATAGGTCGAGGTGCTGCTCGAGCACGTCCGGGTCCAGCCCCTGCGCCAGGAATATGTTGGCGATGTGCCCTCGCTCCTTGAGTATCCTGTCGTAAACCTTCTTCGTCTTGCCCTTCGCATTCTTGTAGGTCGGCGCATTGATCCAGGCCGTAACACTCACCCCTCGGCAAGCCCTGCGGGCACCTTGCTCGGTGAGTGCTACTGCAGAGCCATTATTAATGCTTGCCGAGGCGCGGCCAGCTCAGTCGAGCTTCCTGAGGACTTCGAGGGCTTCGTCGATGTCTGGTTGTGTGCCGGGCTCGTACTCTCTCTTGTATGCGACCCTGCCCTCCTTGTCTATGACGAACACGGTCCTCTTCGCAAACCCCCTGTCTTCGTACAGCGATCCGTACAGCGCAGCGGTCTTCCTTGAGAAGTCGCTCAGAACAGGGAACCTGACCTTCAGCTCCTTGGCAAACGCCTTTTGTGTCCAAGTGCTGTCCACGCTCGCGGCGAGTATCTGAGTGTCGAGCTTAAGTATCTGATTCTCCTTCTCCTTGAGCTCGCCGAGTTCGTTCGTGCATACAGGGCTGAACGCAAACGGGAAGAACGCCAGAAGGACGTTCTTCTTGCCTCTGAACTGGCTCAGCCTCACCTTCCTGCCGTTCTGGTCCTCGAGCTCGAAATCGGGCGCGATGTCGCCGACCTCTAATCCGGACATGATGTCACTCCTATGATGCCTGAGGATGTGCGGGTGGCTATTTCATCATGGTCCCTCATCCTGCAGGCTATCCGCGGAGTTTGTCTTCTGTGAGGATCCTCATCGGCCCATGCGTCACTGGAAGGCGAAAGGTTGTGCGGCTCAGACCTCATCATCGGCATTTGTCCTTTGGGCGTCTTCGACACTTTGGCTAGATCTGAGCCCTGTATGAGGCTCACATCGTTCTTGCGATGAACCCTGATCTGATGCTCTCCAAACAACAGCACGATGGCATCCTCGAGAAGAGCATCTCGAAAGTCTACCGTGGCGAACCGGCCGATGGCGCCGTCGAACGGATTCGAACCGTTGACCTTCCGCTTAACAGGCGGACGCTCTACCGACTGAGCTACGACGGCAATCGTTGCCTCGGGCGCGGTTAGAGATAGCGGTTAGATAAGCCTTTTTGTGTGCTCGACGAGCAGTGAGACATCTGAGGGAGCGACGCGGAAGCCTCTGTCACCCTATAGATTCCCGCAGCTCGTTCACCGTGTTGCTCATGCTGTCGAGGATGTCTTTGAGGTGGTCCAAGAAGTCCTGGATCTTCTCGGTCGTCACCGCGCCGTCCGGCGACGGCTCTATCAGGCCTTCCTGCTCGAGTATCCTGAGGGAGTACCTGACCTTGTGCTGGGGGTACTTCAGCATCTCGGAGAGCCTGATTATCCCTATCGGTTCGTTGTCCATGATTGCCTTCAGCATTGTCACGTGTCTCTGCAGAAGGTCTATCTCCGTCTCGATCTTGCTCGTCAGCGCCGACCTGCCGGCCCTGCCCTTCATCGCTTTCACACCCTGAGGACCTTGTGCGGCCGCACCCGATGTGGCCCGTGCATGCTACATGATAGCACTTATTCGTATTTTAAGCTGGAAGAGACGACAAATAGGCTGGTAAGATTGTCAGCAACCAAGTTTGATATAACTTCCGCAGAATAGCGTAGCCCGTCATGCACGCCATCGAAGCCGACGGAGTTGTCATGCAGTTCGGCCTGACAAGGGCCCTGGATCGAGTCTCCATCCAGGTGGAGAAGGGTGACTTCTTCGGGTTCTTCGGTCCGAACGGCGCAGGAAAGACCACGCTGATAAGGATACTAACAGGTCAGCTCGAGCCCACGGCCGGCAGAGTCAATGTGATGGGCATCGATGTCGTCAAGGAACCCCTCAAGGTGAAGCAGGTCGTAGGCATCGTGCCTGAGGTGGAGAGCCCTCCGAGCTACCTCACGGGGTACGAGTACCTGTACTTCGTCGGCAAGGTCCGCAATCTCGAGGATCTGGATGACAGGATAGAGAAATGGCTCTCCTTCTTCGACCTCGGTGAGAGCAGGGGAACGATATGCAAGGACATGTCGAAAGGGACGAGGCAGAAGCTCATGCTCGCATCCGCGTTCATCCACGAGCCTCCGTTGCTCTTCCTGGACGAGCCGTTCATCAACCTCGACCCGATCTATCAGCGCATACTCAGGGACTACCTCCAGGAGTATGTCGCCAAGGGCGGCACCGTCTTCATGGCCTCCCACATTCTCGAGATCGCAGAGAGGCTCTGTAACAAGCTTTCCATCGTCAACCTCGGAAGGGTCGTCGCGCAGGGCCGGCTCGACGAGCTGCTCAGGGGCGGCGAGACCCTGGAGCGGCTGTTCCTGCGCTCGGTCGGGGTTCTCCGGGACGCGCAAGCACAGGGGGTGTGACCTCGAAGGACCTCCTCAAGCTGATGATGAAGGAGGAGTTCAGGACGCATGCTAGCTACTCGGGGAAGCGGAGGTTCCTCACCTTCCCTGCATTCGTGTTCCTGGTGGCGCTCAGCACGGGTCTGACCCTCGACAGGATGCTTGAGGTTGTGAGCCTTGAGCAGTTCGCGCTCTTCTCACACATCTCGGTTTTCATCTACGGCCTGAGCGTAGGCGCGTTCGGCACGATGGGCAGAGAGTACCTTGGGAGAAGGTATGGGCGCACCAACTACCTCGTCGCCATGCCATACCTCCTCCCGCTATCCTTCAGGACGACTTTCCTAGGCATGTACCTGAGGGACGCCCTCTTCTACGTACTCCTGATGCTCGTGCCGGCCACAATCGGGCTGGCGACGGCCGTCGTTCTGATTGGCCTCTCGTTGACCAGCGTCGGCCTGTTCTTCGTCGCCGTGCTCGTCACCTTCATGCTCGGCCTCTCTCTCAGCTTCCTGGTTTCCGTGATATACATAAGGAGCAGGCTCTCTTTCGTGGTCCTCACGGGTCTCCTGGCAGCGCTCTTCGCCGCCTACGGCGTATTCGGTGTCCTCGACCCGGAGACGGTGATGCCGTCCCTGGGTTTCCAGATGTCCGTGAGGCCGTTCCCCACCGACTGGTCCTCGGCCCTCGTGCACCTTGGTATCGCGTGCGCTCTCGTGCTCGTCCTGACATCCTTGGCCTACGCGCTCGTTGAGGTGAGGCTGAACAACATCACTCAGGCCTACCGCGACCTCCTCCCGTCGTATCACAGCAGGGTGAGATTCATGAAGGGCCTGGACAGGGCCTTGTTCTCGAAGGAGCTGGTGGACCTGCGCAGGAGCGGGATCATTGCGAAGATGTTCTTCTCGTTCGTCCTGCCGCTGCTGTTCCTGTCCTTCACGGTCTGGTTCGTCAACTACGGGCTCACCATCCCCGTGGGTTTCAACTCAGTCTTCTACGCCGCGATGGTCGGCTTCATCGGCGTGCTGATGTACAGCTGGCTGAACAA
Organism: Thermoplasmata archaeon; assembly: GCA_038852315.1. Classification (GTDB taxonomy): domain Archaea; phylum Thermoplasmatota; class Thermoplasmata; order UBA10834; family UBA10834; genus COMBO-56-21. The sequence goes on from JAWCKF010000020.1 coordinate 25,179, forward strand.
CGTCGACCTGGCGGAGTACTACTCTCTGCTGCCGGTCACCGTCCCAAGGATGATACGCGTACGCATAATGGTGTTCCTGTTGCTGACGCTCGGCATCTCCGCGTTCTTCGTCATCGCAATATCCGTCCTGAACGGCGAGACCGAGCTCCTCTGGCTGGCGCTGATAGTGATGTTCGTGACCTCCCTGTACATGGTCGTGATGACGGCCTACCTCACAGGCCTCAAGACGAACACCTTCCTGTTCGACACCACCGTGCTTGGCAAGTTCACAGTTATGTCATTCCTCCCGGACCTATGCCTCACCATCCTGTCCTTCAGCCTGCTGTCGAACTGGCTATTCGCCTTCCTCGGCATATGTCTCGTACTCGGCTCCTTGGCCGTCTCGACCGTCATACTGTACCGGGGCATAGAGAAGAAGTGGGCACGGGCATCTTTCTGAGGCCGGCAAGGATTATGTCGTCCCCCGCTCGTGGCCCTCCCGTTGACGGTGGAAGGCGGAGCCGCTGACAAGGGCGTGCTCGTCAGGAGACTTGCGCACTTTGCCATAGCCCTGGCTCCGCTCTACTATCTCCTCCCTGTCCAGCTGCCATTCATCGGCGTGAGACGGTGGGTGCTCCTGATCGCGTTCTTCGCTTCCGTCGCCGCCTTCGAGCACTGGAGGCACGCGAAGGGCGTCACCTTCTTAGGCCTCCGTCCCCACGAGCGGTGGGCGGTCGCATCCTTCCTCTGGGCGGCCGCGGGCATAACCATCGTGCTGTGGATGTTCCCGCATGAGCTGGCCAGCGCATCGCTGGTCGCGATGGCGGTGGCAGACCCGCTGGCCGGCGAACTCAGGCGGCATGGTAAGGGGCTCGTAATTGTGGTCTCTCTCGAGGGAACGACGTACCTTCTCCTCGCCTTCGCGGTCCTCGTTCACACGGGTCCGTGGTCGCTTGCCAGTTCTCTCCTCCTGGCCTTGGTAGGGGCCATTGTCGCCGTGCCAGCAGAATGCATCAAGACGCGGTATGTCGACGACGACTTCTCGATGCTTGTCCTCCCTGCGATCGCGATGACACTGGTTGCCGGACTAGCATGATTCCCGCGCATTCGTTCGGCCGGACGTTGAGTTCAAAAGCAGAAGGCCCGAGATGATGTCACTCGATCCGAGATCACGCATACCCACGTGTTCTTCGCGGGGACTAGCGGCGTGTTTCAGAGCAATTCGAGCTTGCCGAACTTGCCCGCGCTTACCTGCAGCTTGTTCTTATAGGACGAGGCCCAGCCGTTCGTGATCCTTATCTTGGAGTTGACCTCCACCCTGTCTATGTCCTCGTTCCACAGGCTGACGGCGACTGTGTCGCCGTTGTCGTCCTTGCCTATCGCGTCGCACACCCTCCCGGAGGCGCCGCTCCACTTGGAGGACCACTCCCTGGGCTCTCCCTTCTCGACGACCGTCAGGACGAGCTCGTCGATCTTCGACCTGTCCTTCACATCTCTTACCATCATCGTGGCTCGCCTAGGGCCCGCAGTAGTAAATCATCATACTTAAAGCTCGCGCCCGTCGCAGAGCGCTAAGCCTCCATGCGAAGCGGGGGTCCGGCGAGGACTTGCAGGGCAGAGCCAGTATCCCGAATTCCGGACCGTCGAGACCCAATTAGCCTTATATGCTCACAGAAGGATAAGGTCTGACTATGACCCGGATCAAGGTCATCACCGAGCCTGCGGAATTGGTGCCCATGTTCCGGGCTGTTGACACGAAGGTCAAGAGGGAGGTCCTCAAGCTCGTAACGCTCGAGTGGCATACCCTGCGCGACATAGAGAAGCAGTTCGGGCCCGCAGGCAAGGAGGCCCTCCTGTTCTTCGAGAAGATGAAGCTCGTCGAGACGCGTTGGCAGACCTCACCGGACCAGCAGCAGCCCGAGAAGGCCTACCACACATACTACACATCCTTCCACATAAACGCCTCATGGCCCGTGTACGAGATCAGCGACGTGCTCGCGGCGGCCGTCATGGACGAGAAGGAGTTCCAGAAGATCGAGAAGCAGATATACGATATGGTCGGCCCCCAGGGCAAGTTCGCAGGAGATGTCGCCGAGGTGCTCGGCGTGACCTTCACCATGCTCAAGAGCCTAGTCAAGCGGAGTACGAAGCTCGACTACAGGGGCCACAGGATCGAGAGAGTGAAGGAGTAGGCCCGGGAGGCCCGATGATAGTAGTCCTAAGGCTGGGCCATCGGCCGGAGCGGGACAAGCGCGTGACGACCCACGTCGCCCTGACGGCGAGGGCACTGGGTGCCGACGAGGTTTGGGTGTCCACCCCGGATCCAGGGCTCGAGAGGTCGGTTGCGGGCGTCGTCGCAAACTTCGGCGGCAAGTTCCGTGTTCGGACGGGCGTCGACTGGCGCAAAGCCATGAAAGAGTGGAAGGGCGAGATAGTCCACCTCACCATGTACGGCGAGAAGCTCACCGAGGCGTTGCCCCGCATAAAGTCGGACGACCTGATGGTGGTGGTGGGGGCCGAGAAGGTTCCCAGGGAGGTCTACGACCTCGCCGACATGAACGTCTCCGTGGGCAACCAGCCGCACTCGGAGGTCGCCGCGCTCGCTATATTCCTCGACAGGTATTCCGGAGGCAAGGTTCTCGAGAGGGACTTCGGGGGCGCCCTCACCGTCGTTCCGAACCCGAGGGGGAAGACCGTAGTTGACCGCAGGAAGGGCGGGCGGAGCAAGGAGACTGCCGGGCCCGGATGAGTGCATCGAGCTGCTCCGTCGCTGTGGGTGCGACGAAGCCGTCATCCGGCACTCCATCGCGGTGCGCGACCTCGCAGTCAGGTTCGCCAAGAGATGTGGGGCGGACCTTGCACTCGTCGAGGCGGGCGCCTTGCTGCACGACATCGGCCGGTGCAGGTCACACGGCATAGACCACGCGGTCCGCGGGGCGGCTATCGCTGCAGAGCTGAAACTGCCGCCTCAGATAATCCGGATAATCGAGCGGCACATAGGTGCTGGCATCACCAGGGCGGAGGCTAGGAGCCTGGGCCTCCCGCCGAAAGACTACGTGCCTCTCACGCTCGAGGAGAAGATAGTGGCACACGCTGATAACCTGGTCGCAGGGACGAGGCGAGGCACGGTAAAGGAAGCCGTCGCATGGCTCGTCAGGCAGGGACACCACGATGCAGCCATGCGCGTGCTGCGGCTCCACGAGGAGCTCTCTGAGGCGTGCGGAAAGAATCTGGATGAAGTCTAACGATGGCCGGGGCATTGCGACTGCGCCGACGAGGTTGCGCTCCAGGTTGAACCGCGGACAGGCCTGTAGATCATGGGGTGTAGCGTCTGTAGTCCCCACGTTTGTGGGCGTCCCTGAGGCGGTGGTACTCCTCGGCGTTTCTCCTCGCCGCCTCCAGGAGCGAGGGGTCGTTCTGTCTGACTATCTTCGCGGGGACACCAACGACCAGGCTTCCAGGCGGGACCTTCATGCCAGCGGTGACAACGGCCCCCGCCCCCACGACCGAGCCGCTGCCTATCTCAGCTCCGTCAAGGATGCACGAGTTCATGCCTATGATGACCTCGTCCCCTATCCTTGCGGCGTGGATGATTGCACCGTGTCCCACGGAGACGTTCTTGCCGATGATGGACGGCCTGCCCGGGTTGCCGTGTACCTGACAGTGCTCCTGTATGCTCGAGCCCTCCCCTATCCGGATCTCAGAGAGGTCAGCCCTGATGACTGCGTAGGGCCAGATGCTGCACCCTCGTTCGATGACGACGTCCCCGATTATCACGGCTTCTGGGGCCACGTAACAGGACGGGTCTACTTTGGGGATCGACACGTGTGCGCTGAGCGACCGCGGGCGATAAAAGCCTTGCCCGGCCTACCCGACCTCAGGGACCTTCTCAGCCTTCGGCTTGGGCGACCTCTTGAGCGCGACGCGCTTGGGGAAGTACCTGAGTATGACGATGTCGCCGATGGCAGATATCCACCTGTAGGGGATGTTCACCGCCTTCGAGCCTTCGACCAGCAGCGGGTTCGTGTTCGTCACGAAGAGCCCCTGGACCTTGTTCTCATCTACCTCGACGACGAGGTTCGAGACCGTCCCCAGGAAAATGCCCTGGCTGGTGTATACCTGCAATCCTATCAGTTCAGAAGCCTCTTCTAGCATCCTGCATCCCGCGACTGTATCGGCGTGCTTTGCTTAAAAACCTTATCCAGGGCCAGCAGGTCGATGCTCAGGGCGACGCCCTGGTTCGCCGACGTCCTGGTGCGCCGTAAGGGTTATTAAGGTCCAGCCCATCGATATTGCATAGATAATGCACAATCGTGCAAGAATGGTGGAACAGAGATGTCGTCGGATTCAGAGATAGAGCAGATAAGGGCCAAGAAGATGGCGGACCTGATGCGCGGTGCCACAGAATCAAAAGAGGGAGCAAACGGCTGGCCGGACGCACCGGTGAACGTCACGGACTCGACATTCGAATCGTTTGTTGCCAAGTACCCGAGGGTCGTAGTGGACTGCTGGGCGCCTTGGTGCGGGCCGTGTAGGATGCTCTCACCCACAATCGACGCACTCGCCAAGGACATGAAGGGCAAGGTAGCTTTCGCTAAGCTCAACACAGATGACAACTACGGCACAGCCTCGAAGTTCAGGATAATGAGCATACCCACGCTCTTGTTCTTCAGAGACGGCAAGCTAGTCAACAAGATGGTCGGGGCTGCGCCCCGGCCAGTAGTGGAGCAGGAGATCCGAAAGGCCCTGCTCTGAACTTTGCGATCAGACCCACCGAACAACCCCTCAACCTCCCGTTCTGCTTTCTCCCCCAAGACCTGGGATGGGAGGTTGTGGGGAAACCTGTTTATCGTGAGACCGCCTACATGCAGGGGAATGACATGAACTTCGAGACCACAGTAGTCTGGAAGGAGAAGTTCCCGGGCAAGGTCCACTGCCAGAACGGGCAGGTGTTGGACTACTCCGCGCCGAGGGACCTGGGAGGCATGGAGGGGACGCTCACACCCGAGGACGCTTTCGTAGCCTCCGCTAACATGTGCTTTCAGATAGTCTTCGAGTACGTGTCCCGCGACCTCGGCATGAAGCTTACAGAGTACCGGTGCAAGGCTGTAGGTGACCTCGAAGTGGTCGAGGGCATCAAGAAGTTCGTCAAGGTAACCCTGTATCCCGAGATGAGGTTCTCACCCGGCTCCAAGCTGTCCAACCTGGATAAGGCCATCTCGGTCACGAAGAGGAAATGCCTGATAGCCAACTCCATGGACGTCGAGTTCGAGGTCGTGCCCAAGGTGTTGTGATGTGCAGGATGGTCGGCGTGGTCTTCAGGCGCGAGTTCCCGATCGGCACGCTGAACGACCTGCGCCACGTGGCAGAGGTCGGGCGGGTCCCTGGCCACGAGATGCCGGGACACAGGGACGGCTGGGGTGTGGTTTCATTCCGGAAAGGCTCGCCGTGGTACATAGGCAGGAGCGCGAGGGAGGCGTTCCTCGACCCGTCGTTCGATTCCGCACTAGACGAGGTTGCGAGGGTCGAGCCACCGAACATACTTATCGCGCATGTGCGCGCCCTCTCTAAGGGAGACGCATCTCTGCCCAACACACATCCTTTCATAATGGGCAGCCTGGTTCTCGCGCACAACGGCACTGTGATGGAATACCGGCCTCGTACAAAGAACTCCCCGAAGGGGACCACCGACAGCGAGCTACTCCTCATGCGCCTGGCTGATCTCGTCGAGCAGGAGCAAGACCTGTGGTCGGCGGTGAAGGCACTGGTCAGGGAGGATATACACACGCATGAGTACACCGCTGCAGTGCTTCTCATATCAGACGGGCGGACGCTGCTGGGATATCGCGATTACGCTGCGGGGAGTCCGCCGGAGTACTACGATATGAGGATCTCCAGAGCCCAGGACTGCGTCACTCTGTTCCAAGAGACAGTCCTCGGTTACGACGGGAAGGTCCGCCAGCTCAAGAACGGAGAACTCGTGGGTGTGTCTCTCGACCTCGAGACGAGAAGCGAGATGCTGACCTAACCCCTCACCTTCCTCGCGGCGAGCTTGATCGCCTCTGTCACACTGTCCCTGGGCACTATGGTCGCTATGGGGATGTCGAGGATCTTCTCGATGGTCGGGCTCACTATCGGAGCGCAGACCACAGCGACCGCCCCGTCCCTCTCAGCCCTTATGGCAGCGACGATGGCATCCTCGATGGTCGAGGCGGGGTATTCCCTTATCCTGACTGTCTCGTCTCCTATCTTGACGGAGCGTTCGACAACCTCGTCCAGAACCTGCCTGGTGACTATCAGTGCGATGAAGTTCCCAGCCCTCAGACCCTCGGCCTCCCTCACGGCATTCACTACTCTCCTCAGTACCTCTAGGCTGGGCGACCTGTCCTCGTTCGCTATCTTGTAGAGCGTGCTGGGAGATACGTTGGCCCTCCTGGCCAAATCCTGCATGGTCATCCCAAGCTCCGTCAGCACCTCCTTGAGCGTCTCCCTGAACTTCGCGTCCGATTCCATCGCAGCTTTGGTTAGCTTCCTTGTTCTGTCCATTGTTATGCCTACATATGCTAATGTAAGCAGTCTTATTTATACAATTGTACCACAGAATCGTCATCTCTGTAGGAAGCGATTAATACCTCTGCAGGAAATCACGTTCCCGAGGTCGATGAACGGATGAAACGAGAATGGGTGATCTTGGCTGCCATCCTTGTCGTCGCGATACTCGTCGTCGGTGTTTACGCGGCCACGGTCCTGATGAGGGATACGGGCGGCGGTTCAGTATATTATCTCCGGACCCCCCCGGCGACGATGGCCGCGCAGCTCTCAGCGGGAAGCATAGATGCCTACATCGCCTGGGAGCCTTTCGTGTCCGAGGCGGTGGTTGGAGGCACG
>JAWCKF010000021.1:0-31297 GCA_038852315.1 Thermoplasmata archaeon
CCTCGCAGGTTTAGTGAGCATGCAAAGCACCGGGCCCGCACCGAATACTGGCTTATCCCGCGCGTGTACAGGACCCCGCTAGATGGATACGATTGCTTCTTCAAGCTCAGCGAGCACGCTGATCGCTCAGGCAGCACCGCAGTGGGAGCGCCCGCCAAAGGGCAGGGGATCGAGGCCGGTCGAGAGGACGACTGCACGACCGTCCCGAGGCAAGAGAAGGGGGATTCTCCTTCCTCTCTATTGATGCTCGTTCCTTCCTGCGGAGTTATGAGTCTATGCGCTCCTGCTAGCCGTCTCCACGCGCGTTGGCATCAAACGCATGAACAATCTACTCCAGTATCGGGAACCGCTTTACCCAGCCTGTGTTGGCCCACCACTTGCCTAGCCCAAGATACTGGCCGGCCTTGACGACTCCGAGCGTGAGAAGCACCAGGATGTAGACGATGTGCTCGTCTATGATCGGATTGTTCTCCGGTGGAAGGCGCGAAGACCACATGAGCAGCATCAGCAGCGTGCCGGCATAGCTGGCTATCCTGACGCCTATTCCGAGCAGTAGTGCGCCGCCGATGAACAAGAGCCCCATCATGAACAACCAATCCACGACTGCGTTCCCCGCAAGCCCACTATAGAAGTCACTGAGCGGCCCTGATGTCGCGAACTTCAGGAACCCCGTGGTCGGGGAACCACCGTTCACCCATGCGTTCGCCGACTGTGTCGCATACCCGAGCCCGAGCAGCTTGTCGAAGAAGGCCCAGATGAAGGTCCAGCCCAAGGCGATCCTCGTTCCGGCCCAGAGTATCTTCTGCACACCGTACTCCTTGATCCTTTCCAGAAGCATGTTCTCAGCCTCGTTCCTTAACACCGTTAAGAATGAGGGTGTATAATAAGGCTTACACCTTAGCAGTACGACACGGAAGGGGCTGTCTGAGCTACCTGCTGACCGTCAGGATCGCAGGATGGGTTCTAGGGCGGCAGCGCGCTCGGCTCCACGAAATAGACCGAGAACTTCCTGCCACCCGCCACCTCGGCAGCCTTCTTCTCCACCTGCCGTCTGGTCGCTCCTGTGGCTATGACATCCTGATCCAGGACCGCTATCCACTGGTTGGGGAACTCGTCGCAGAGCCCGACGTAGTTCTCCTTGAACCAGATGTCGTTCCTGATGTCCGCATCGTCCTCCAGCACCTCGTCCTCGTCCATTCAGTCAAGTCCTCCTCAGCCTTACCGGTCACATCACAGATGTCTAGTAGTCCGTCTGCGGTTCGTATCGCTCGCCCGGCCCGCGCTGCTCTTGGACCGGCTCCTTGCTCCCGCCGGCCTCCTCCTTCTTCTTTTCCCTTTCCTCCTCATAGACGAGCTCGGGATAGAGCTTCGCCCCGCAGCGGTCACAGTACTTCTGGTCGGCGCGATTGAGTGCGTCGCATTCCGGGCACCTTGTCATCCCGGTCATCGCGCGTCTCACGGCTTTCAGCTTCTCAGGGTCCATCCTGTAAAGCGTCGCTATGGTCATGTCGTGATAGGCTCTAGGTTGCTCGTCGTCTGTCATCCCAGGGACCTGCCTCGCAACCTAATCGGCCCGCAATGACATAAAACAGGTGGTGGGAATCCCTGGTGTAGCCAGGGAGCCCATCGTGCTCGGGTTTCTTCGATATTCTCGTTCAGTCCGCCCGGTTCTTGTTCACGTACTTGATGCACTCCTCGAGTATCTCGAGGCCGGTATCGAGGTGCTCCTGCGGGATGTTCAGGGGCGGGATGTACCTGATGACGGACTTGCCGCACGGGAGCAGCATCAGCCCCTTCTTGAAGGCCATCTCGGCGATCTTGTCCCTGCTCTTCGCGGCGTGCTTCTTCGTCTTCCTGTCCTGCACGAACTCGTGGGCGAGCATCATGCCTATGCCGCGCGTGTCGCCGATGATCTCGTACTTCTCCTGCATCTCCTCGAGGCGCTTCTTCATGTCCCTGCCGACCTTCGTCGCGCGGTCCAGTAGCTTCTCCTCCTCGATGACGTCGAGCGTCGCGAGCGCGCTCGCGTGAGCGAGTGACGCTCCTCCGAACGTGTTAGAATGTCTGCCGTACCTGTCGAAGTTCAGCTTCGCGTCCACGATCGTCGCCGCTATCGGCAGGCCGCCGCCGAGCGACTTGGCGCTGCAGATTATGTCGGGCTCGACCCCGAAGTGCTCCACCGCCCACATCTTCCCGGTCCTCCCGATGCCCGACTGGACCTCGTCGTCGATGAACAGGCACTTGTACTTCCTCGTCAGGTCGTAGACCATCTTGACGAACTCCTTCGGGGGCACGACGTAGCCGCCCTCGCCCTGAACGACCTCCATGCATATCGCGGCGAGGTCGTTCGGCGGGATCTGGTTCTCGAAGTAGACCTCCTCTATCACCCTGGCGCACCACATGTCGCAGTCCGGGTACTGCTGCTTGTAGATGCACCTGTAGCAGTACGCGTAGGGAACGTGGAACACGCCGGGCATGAGCGTGGGCGTGTACCCCTCCCTCTGGACCCACTTGCTGGCCGTCAGCGTCATCGCCCCGACCGTCCTGCCGTGGAACGCGCCCAGGAAGTCGAGCAGCACGTGCTTGCCCGTCCCCCGCTTCGCTATCTTGATGGCGGATTCCACCGATTCCGCGCCTGTGTTGGAGAAGAACACCATCTTCTTGTTCTTCCCGGGGGCGGACTTCGCCAGCCTCTCTGCGAGCATGTCCTGCAGGCGGCAGTAGAAGTCCGTGCCCGCCACGTGCGTGTACTTCTCCACCTGGTCCTTGATGGCCGCGACGACCTTTGGGTGCCTCGCGCCCACATTCAGGACGCCGACGCCGGCGTAGAAGTCGATGTAGGTGTTGCCGTCCACATCCTCGATGACCGATCCCTCGGCCTTCTTGAACACTAGCGGCGCCGTCTTGGTCGCCTTCACGATGTACTCCTCGTCCTTCGCGACCCACTTCTTGGCCTCCGGGCCCGGAGGCTCCACCCTGATGTTCGGTACCTTGGGCATGCTGAACCCCTCTTGTGTTTCGGTAAGCAAACGCTTGATAAATTGCTTGTGGAATGACATGCATTCAGAGCCGGAAAAGTTGCGGAATTCGTCTTGACGATACGATAACCGTAGCTGTTCCTGGCCGGCGTCGCTGTGTTCTCGCATGATGATAGGCCTAGATCGGCGCACTATGCATAACTAGTAAATTATAAAATTCTGCGAATCAGATTGGGGGTTCGGTTCGTGTCCAGGCATCGTCGCCCTCTCGGTGGCTAGCTGGAGCGCATCTGCGCTGGCCCACAAAGCATATAAAGGGGACAAAATTTAGGGGATACCTCCTCACAGAGGTCGCGAGCTTGAAGTACACCAGGTTTGAGAAGGCAAGGATCATAGGTGCTCGGGCCTTGCAGATAAGCCTTGGTGCGCCGCTGCTCGTGGATGTGGGCCCCGACGTGATCGACCCCATCGAGATAGCGATCATGGAGTTCGAGAAGGGCGTCATCCCAATAACCGTCAAGAGGGACTAGAGGCTTGGAGATGGACGAGGCAGCCGACACGCAATCGCAGTCGCAGGAGGGCACGCAGCTCCTGATACCTGAGGACGTGTACCTGACTTCCGGTGTGCACATCGGCACTCAGCAGAAGAGCGCCGACATGAAGGAGTTCATCTTCAAGGTCAGGAGCGACGGACTCTACGTCCTCGACGTCAAGAAGACCGACGAGCGCATACGGATCGCATCGAAGTTCATCGCGAGGTTCGACCCATCGAGGGTGCTCGTGGTCTCGGCCAGGCAGTACGGCCAGAAGCCCGCCAAGGTCTTCGCCAAGACCATAGGCGCACAGGTCATCGCCGGGAGGTTCGTGCCCGGGTCGTTGACGAACCCCATACTCCCGAACTTCATCGAGCCTGAGGTGCTCTTCGTGACGGACCCCGCGGCCGACGAGCAGGCTCTGAAGGAGGCCCTGAACGTGGGCATACCGATCGTCGGCATATGCGACGCCAACAACGAGACGAAGTACGTCGACCTCGTGATACCCTCGAACAACAAGGGCAGGCGGGCGCTCGCGACCGTCTACTGGCTTCTGACAAGGGAGGTCCTGAAGGCCCGCGGGCAGATCCAGAGCGACGAGGACTTCAAGATGACCGTCGAGGAGTTCGAGGCCTCCCTCTGAGGATACTTGGCTTGCTCGTGCGAAAGCATATTTACTGAGTCCGGGCCATCCCATACCGGGTGGATGGTCTACATGAGACGCGCGAGCGTGGCAGGGCAGTTCTACGCGGGCGATGCGAGGTCGCTCAGGAGTCAGATAGAGCAGTGCTTCGAAGGTCCCCTCGGTCCCGGCAGGGTACCTTCGCTCGGCTCTGGCAGGCGCAAGATCATCGGCGGCGTGTGCCCTCACGCGGGCTACATGTACTCAGGCATGGTGGCCGCGCACTTCTACGCCAGGCTGGCCGAGGACGGCTTCCCCGAATCTTTCGTGATCATCGGCCCCAACCACACGGGCCGCGGGTCCGGCCTGGCCATCGCTAGGGACGATTTCCAGACCCCGCTCGGGATCGCGAGGATCGACCGGGAGCTCGCGAAGATGCTCAGGAAGGACCTGGTGGACGAGGACGACGAGGCCCACGAGTACGAACACTCGATCGAGGTGCAGCTCCCGTTCTTGCAGTACTTCAAGCCCGACATCAAGTTCGTCCCGATATGCATGGGCTTCCAGGACTACGCCGCCGCTGTATCGGTGGGGAAGCTCATCCGCGAGGCGATGCAGAAGAAGGACATCGTGGTCATAGCGTCCACGGATTTCTCTCACTATGTCCCGAAGGATGAGGCGAAGAGGAAGGATTCGATGGCGATAGACGCCATCACCAGGATGGACGCGAAGGGTTTGTTCGAGGTCGTCCGGGACGAGGACATCTCCATGTGTGGCTACGGCCCGGTCATGGCCACGCTCACAGCCTGCGAGGGAGGCAGGGCCGCCCTGCTCAAGTACGCGAGCTCGGGAGACGTCCACCCGATGCGGGATGTCGTCGGCTACGCTTCGGTCGTCATAGAAAAGCCACATTAACCCTTGGGGCGTTCTGCGCATCGCATGAAACTGCCCCGTCCCACCTCCAGGACTTTGTTCGTCGGGTTCATCATCAGCTTCGTCTGGCTCGCGCTCGTCGTTGCAGCACCTCTGATGGTGCCAGCGGACACGCTCCAGGACCTGTCGGGGCGCGTTGGGACCAGGGACAACACCAACGTCTTCTCAGGCCTCAGCCCGCTCCCCAGGGTCATCTACACGGTCGGCGACGTCGAGTGTCATCAGATCGCCGAGCGCAGCTACTATCTGAACGGGAACCAGATGCCGTTCTGCGCCAGGGACCTGGGCCTGTTCGTGGGCCTGGCATTCGGGTTCGCTATCGTGTCCTTCTTCCGATTCAGGGGCAACCCGTTCCTGCTGCTGCTCGGGCTTGTTCCGATGGGTGTCGACGGAGGCCTGCAGCTGGTGACGAGCTACGAGTCGATGAATCCAGTCAGGCTCGCCACCGGGGTCCTGGCTGGTGCGTCACTCGCACTGCTTCTGGCACTCTATGTTCACGCGTTGGAGGACATCAGGGGATCGCGCGGGAGACCGGACAAAGGCATACAGGGCGATCCCAATATGGTTCAGGAGAGCAAGCGGTAGTAGGGCGGCGAGGAGTGGCGTGTATTGTGCGCCCGCCTCGCCATGGTTGGCAGGAGCCCTTCAGCGGCCGCGTCATGGCCTCGAGGGCCAAAAACATAGTAAACATTTTATAATATCCAGACACATTCACAGCGCGGATTCGGGGACATCGGACCCCGGTTCGTCAGGAGGTGAGTCGGAATATGGGAACTCCAGGTGCGTCGAACACGAGGAACTGCGTCTCGTGTGGACGAACTATCTCGTGGGATGCGAACGTGTGCCCGTACTGCGGCCATGACTACAGGACCCAGGCCGTGGCCCCGGCGAAGAAGGAAAGCGTCATGCCTCTCATCGGGGGCATACTGATACTCATCGCAGGGCTGATCGAGATAGGCTACGGTGCGATGCTAGTGGTCGGAGGTTCGGCCGCGTCGTCGATCCCGCTCGTCGGCGGAGAGCTCGGCGGGATATTCGCCATATGTGGTGCGATACTTGTCGTGCTAGGGATAGTCGCGCTGCTCGGCGGAGTCTTCGCGATCCAGAGGAAGAACTTCGGCTTGGCGGTGCTCGGCGGCGTACTCGGTCTGCTGGGATGGTTCATCCCTGGATTGATAGGCCTCATCCTGATCGCGGTCTCGAAGGACGAGTTCAAGTGAACCGCTGACGGAGAAGAAACCCTTTCCTCTGATTGCCTCGGCCGCTATTGTGCCCGACGGTGGCGTGGTACAGTTGTCCAGAGTGACTTATCCCATGCGGGGAACGCGTGTCTCTTGAAGGGTAAGCGTCTTGGCCAACGGGCGGGTGGCCATCCAAACTGCTTCCTTGTTCTCTAGATCCTCTTCACCATGCCCAGCTCGGGCTCGTAGACCTCGCCCTTGTCGAGCAGGCTGGCGACGATCTCCTCCAGCCGGACCTTGTCTATCTTCTTGGCCTTGGCAGCCTCGACGATCTTCTCCCAGGGAGCACCTCTCGTGCCCGACTCCAGCGAACCTATGATCTTCAGCACGGCCTCCTCCTCGTCCGAGGCCACGCCCAGCTCGTGGGCCTGCTCCTCGGCAGGCTCCAGCTCCATCTCCCGCGCTGGCGCGGGGACGGCCTCCCTCGGCCTCTTCAGCCTCGCCTCCGGCAGGAGCGTCCTGAGCGCCTCCGCGACCGCCTTCCTGAACCTGGCCAGGTCGACGTCCTTGTAGTACTCTATCGCCCTCACGACGCCATCCGCGAGGTTCTCAGGGTATCCCAATCTCACCAGCTCTGGCACGTTCGGCTGAGCCATCTTCAATCCCTCAGCCATCGCGTCTATCCTGAGGAGCGTGCTCTTGGCGGTCTCAACCGTCCAGAGGTCGCGCGTCTCTGCATCCACCTCGCGTATACGCTCCGGCCTGATGCTCAAGTACTTCACGCCCTCCTCGGGCGAGTAGGCCCTGCTCTTCCCCACGACGGCCGCGAAAGCGGGTGGCGAGATCTTCGAGAGCGCTGCGGCGGCTGCTGGCTGATACTCCCCGGCCGATATGTAGAACGTGCCCGTCGGGTCGCTTATCCTTGCCCTGAAGCGCGGCTTGTCTTCCTCGCCCACGTCCTCCACATCCGTCACCACGCCCACAACCAGTATACGGTTGATCTTCGCCCCGAGCGGTGTTATGACGTACGATACGGGCTTCTCGCCGCCGCTAGAGTGTTCCAGGAGGGAGGAGTTGTACTCCTCAGCGAACACGCGCCAGGCGACCTCGCGCTGGTTCATTCCTGCCCCTCCAGCTCGACCAGCAGCTTCTCCGCCTCGGCCTTAGTGTCGTGCTCTGCGAATGAAGCGTCCTTGGCGATCATGGAGAGGCCGTACGCATCCGCCGTGATGTTGCCCGTGACGGCGAGCGCCCTCAGCGTCAGCTTCTCCTCGAGCATGTCCCGGACGACCTCGTAGCTCATGGCCTGCTTGGCCTTCTGCACGCAGTCGTCGAGCGTGGTGTCGAGCAGCCGCTCGGTCAGCTCGCGCCCAATCACGACGCCCACAGCGCCCGTCCCGTCGTCCAGGATGGCCTTCACGCGCAGGTCAGGGTAGCCCTCCACCCTCCCGTGGACCTTGCACGTGCCCTTCTGGAGCGCCCGCCTGCACTCGGGACAGCGCATGATGAGGCCGGACCCCTCGCGTACCTCTATCACCATGCCCTCGACCATCGCGTCGGCCGCGCCGCCCTTGGCCGCGACCGAAGCTATCATGGTCCTGCTTGTCCTCTGGAGTTCCTCGGCCGACGGGAACTTCTCCTTGACCCTGATGACCTCGGCGCGCTCGTCGAAGCTGAGCTGCGGCACGCCGCGATAGGACTTGACCGTCGCGCGCGAGATCTTGACGACCTCCCCCTCCTTCAGCTTGAAGTCGTGCCACGCGGAGAACTGTATCTTCCCTGTCTCGTCCGCCAGCACTCCTGAGAAGACGGTTCTCGGTTCCCCCATGGCAGTCACTTGGCGCCCCTGGACCGACAGCACCCTCCCCTTGACCTCGACATAGCCCATGCCCTCCCTGAGCTGGCCAACGGTGGCCACTCTGGGTGGGCCGGCAGCTATCTGCTCGTCCGTTATGGTCGACGGGTCCTCCTTCCTTATGGACGCGCGGTTGCCGAACTGCACCTCGACCCTTCCCTGATACTCCCTCGTGTAGGCGCCCTTGACAGATATGACATCGCCCTTCGCGAGGTCCTCTATGCCCTCGGTCGCCCATGCGGTCCAGCGCAGGGTAGTGGAGTCGTCGCCGAGGTAGCCGTACATGATGGTCTTCTTCTCGCCCTTGGCGGTCACCTCCTTCCTGTTCACGGACAGGAGCTTCGCCACGAAGTCGACGTTCGGCTCGTTCGGCCTCAGCTCAGCCAGTTTCCTCTGGAACGCGGGGGCGACCGCGTTCGGGTCGCCGCCGTGCTTCTTGACGATGGTCCTCTTTGCCATCTGGATGCTCAGACCGTAGACGCTGACGCATTTCCTAAGCTCCTCTGCTATCTCCTCTTCTGACAACTTGTCCCCGAGCGCCCTGGTGATCTCCCTGACATGGGGCGCTAGTTCTTCGTCCAGCATAAGCCCCCCTCTTCTCGGGCAGCCGTTCTTCTCCTTTGCTGCCGTGGATGTCAGGCGTCGAGGCGGATATAAAGGCATGCGCTGCGGGCAGCCGAAAGTGTGCGCGGCTCAGAACAGGTCCGCCTCTGGCCCCGAGGCGAAGCCCCTGACCCTATCGATGTTCCAGACTATCATCGTGACCTTCTCGCGGTCCACCATCTCCTCGACGCCCTCGTAGTACTCCCGGAGGGCAGCGATCGCCTCTCGGTGTATCTCCTCGGGCACGAACCACTGGCTGGAATAGGTCCTCGCCTCGAAGCCGTCTATCCTAGCGGAGACGTCCACAGGCCTCTCGTATGTCGTGATGTGCCTCTCCCTGTCAGGAGTGAGGGTATCGCTCAGCTCCCGCTCCCTCATCCCCTGGTGCTGCACCCTGAACCCGAGCCGCTCGCACTCCTGTTCATATCTCTGCCGTATCTCCTCCGCCGGAGATTCCCGGTGGTCGGTGGATATCGACACCAGCCTGCTCCGGGTGACCCTTCCGATCTCCCGCAGCGCCCTCTTCCATGTCTTTATCAGATGCAGCACGTGTATGCTCAGCGCCGTGTCGAAGACCCCGTCGGCGAACGGTAGGGCGTTCACGTCTGCCCTGAGCAGGTTCCGCCCGCCCTTGGCCCAGGCCTTGGCTAGCATCAGAGACGAGACGTCGACGCCCACGACATCGTAGCCCATTCCTGACAGCGGCACGAGGTATCTCCCAGTACCTGTGCCGACGTCCAATATGGGCCCCCTCCCATCGAGCTCGTCGTCCAGCGTTCTCAGGATCAGGGCCATCACGTCGTCTGGATAGCTCCGGGTCGCATCGTACCTGTCAGCTATCCTGTCGAACGATATAGCCATCCGAGGCAGCTCCTTGGTTCGCTAGGGCGATCCCAGCCTATCATTCTTTAGGTCTCGGCCGTTCCCGTCGGAAGGGACAGGATCGTCCATCCGCGCGGCTCGGCCGCTCACGGAAACCGTTATCTCGGCTGTCCTCGATACCGGCTCGGCCTCACAGCTGGGGGGAGAGTGGTGGAGCACAGAAGAAAGGAGCTCTTGGTGAGCCTCCTGATGGCGACGATCATCCTGGTGCCCGTGTGCGTCGCCGCGGCACCGCAGGGGAAGAAAGCCGCACAGGAGAAGGAATGGAACCTCTTGATGTTCTGGGACGCGGACAACAACCTCGAGTTCTGCACGGAGTTCGCCATGCAGACCTGGGAGGCGGCCCTGACGTCGAGCAAGTACGTGAACATAGTGGCCTACATCGACATCATCTCGGTGGACGGTGTGTGGATATACGACATAGTCGACGGCAAGAGGAGGATGGTGGCCGAATGGCCCGAGATGGATTCCTCGGACCCAGCGACGCTGGAGCGCTTCCTCGAGTTCGCCCTGAAGAGCTATCCAGCCAAGAAGAACATGCTGGTCCTCCAGGACCACGGTTTCGGATGGAGGGGCGTCTGCAACGATGAGACCAACCGAGACACGCTGATGACGATAGACGGCGTCGCCAGGGCCATAAGGGATGCGGAGGAGGCGACCCGCAAGTCGATCGACCTGCTCGCGATGGACGCGTGCAACATGGCTACCATCGAGGTAGCATACGAGCTCAGGGACGTGGTCCCGTACTTCGTCGCGTCGGAGACAATGGTCCCGTACGACGGGCTGCCGTACATGATGTTCATCTCCGACCTCATGGCTGACCCGAAGCTCGGCCCCGTCCAGCTCGCGGAGAGCATCGTCTACGAGTACGTGGAGTACTACAGCTCGAAGTGGGACTACGAACACATATACACCTACAGCCAGGACTTCGCGACCATGGCCGCGATAGACATGTCGAGGATGGGTGCGCTAGGCGAGGCCTTCCAGAATCTGGCGACCACCCTGAGGCCGCTTATCAAGGATCACAGGACCGAGGTCGAAAGGGCGCGCGGGTACGCCCTCGTGGGCACCTGGGCAAACATGGCAGGGTACGAGTGGATGCCCGATGTGTACACCTTCGTGGAGGGCCTTCGGGCGATCGATGGCCATCCCGAGCTCGATGCGGCCATAGACGCCTTCGAGGCTGCGCACGATGCCGCGGTCATAGCCCAGGCGAACAGCAAGAAGTACCACGACACCGTCCACGGAATGAACTTCTGGTTCCCGCCGTCGCTGTCTCAGTACAACATGATGGGCTGGACATGGGCGAGGCAGTTCGTGTACGAGGACATCGGCCTGGACCTGGTGCAGGGCGTTTCGCCGTGGTACGAGTGCCTGATGACCTACTATGGCGTGATGTGAGCACCACAGGGGGTCGCCCACCCCCTACTTCGTCTTTTGCCGCATTTCTCGGCACCTGCCGATGCTGGCCTTGACAACCAATAAATGCACCTGGGGCGAATCTTGACAGCGGTCCTGGGAGGATCGTGTCATGACCACCGAGTTCGAGCTATCTCTGAGAGGCAGCTGTGCGGACATGTTGGGCGCGATAGCTGTGCTGGGCGAGCACAGCATAAACCTGAACACCATCGCCACGGCCAAGGTCGGGGACAGGTGGGTCATAAAGTTCCTGACGGCGTCCGAGGAGGAGTGCAGGAGGACCTTCATGAAGGCGGACCTGCAGTTCAAGGAGAGGAGCGTGCTCGTGGTCGACATGCAAGACAGGCCAGGGGAGTGGGTAAGGACGGCGCGCGCGCTCGCGGACGCGGGCGTGGAGTTCGACAGCTCATACCTCCTGGGGCAGAAGGACGACAAGCTGAGGTTCGTCTTCGGTGCCGCGGACGTCGAGAGGGCGAGGCAAGCGGTCGCGGGCCTGCAAGGCGTCACGGTGGAGTGAGCAGCCAGGCGGGCACGCGGATTACGGAGAGACCGCCTCACCTACTGTGTGAAGGTCTCCCCCTTCTCGTACTTCTCCCTGATGTGCTTCAGTATGATCTCCCTGTCGCGCCTCAGGTGGCTCTCGTACCAGACCTTGATCACGTCCGCGAGGACCTCGTGGTACTTCTTCTCGTCGAACTTCAGCACGGGCGTGTCGAGGAGCACGTACTGGCTGAATATCCTCTTCCACCCGGCGTACTTGTAGTAGTGTTCTCCCTCGCAGAACTCGAACACCATCCTGAGGTGCGTCTGGCTGTCGACGTTGTAGTACCAGACCTTGATCGAGTCGCCCACGCGCGTCTGCGTGCGGTCGGTTAGCGAGGCGTTGTCCACGCCGGCGAAGTCGAAGTCAGGCTTGAAGGCCCACTGCTCAGGGTAGACCTCGAAGGTCGCGAAGGTCGAGGGCTCAGGCACGAGGGTGTAGTGCACGTTGATCTTGTTGAACCTCAGCCAAATCCTGAAGAAGTCCTCCAGCAGCGCCCTGTTGATCGTCCCCTTCTGATTCATCTGCTCGACGAAGTTGTCGGTGATCTGGATCGTCTTCTTCTCCAGCTCCTGGTCGAGCTGGGCGAACCAGTCATCTTCCTTCCCTTCGGCCTTCGCCATGTACATCCCGATTATGGGTGATGAGGTTCCACGAATATAAGCCTTTGGTATTTATTCGGAGCGTCTTCTAATTTTCTGGCTCAGCCGATTTTTCGCCCCTCGGATGCGTGCGCGCGCGGTGGCTCCCGTAGCGAACCTAGAAGTAACGAAAAGGGATTGCCGTCGTGGCCATGTCGAGCATCATCGACCAGCTCATGGACTTCCTGATGCACAATCAGGCGGACCCCATGACGTACCTGCTGATCTTCTTCCTGTTCAGCGTCGCCGCCGCCGTGTTCCTGCCTATACCGATAGAGATTGGCCTGATCTGGAACCCGGGCTTGTTCTTCCCGCTCAAAGCGCTCGACCTGGGCCTCGGGAAGGGTGTTGGAGCGGTCGCGGTGTTCTACATAGGTGCTAAGCTCGACACTGCCGCCCTGCGGTTGAGCAGGTGGGGTCCTGTGAGTCACATCAGGCTATGGCTCTGGACGGTCGTCCACAGGTTGGGCATAGACAGATGGAGGTTGTACTGTCGGTTCAGAGCGAGGTCTTGCAGGCGTGCGGAGGCGAGGCAGAGCCCCTCGCCGCTGGTCCCTGAGATGCCCAAGTGGGGCTGGCTCAGGTGGCTCGCCAGGAAGAGCGAGGCTTTCGTTAGGCGCTACGGCGTGCTCGCCATGTATGTCATCATGTCGATACCGGGCATGATAGACACAGTGCCGCTGTACGTGTTCGCGATACTTAACAAGGAGGGCACGCTCATCACGCTCAGGGACTTCGCGCTCGCCAACTTCCTCGCAGGCGTAAACCGCGCCTTCCTCATATTCGCGATACTCGAGCTGTTCGGCATGAGGCTCGTCGGCTGAACCCGCTGCCGAAGGTCCGCCGCCCTCTCATGTGATCTTCTGGATGGTCCTCAGCGACAGGATGGGCCCGTCGGCGTCCAGCTCGAACATCTTGTGCGGTGCGACGGTCATGCGCATCTTCTGTATGTTCAGGTAGTAGCGCACGTGATCCGTGCTCCTGTCCACCTTGAGCTCTATTATGGCGTCGAAGTCGTGTGCCATGAGGCTGAAGAGCTCCTCCCTGAGGCCCACCGGGAAAGTGTGCAGCGAGATCGTCTCGAAGGCCCTGAGGTCTCCGAAGGCCTTCCTCCCCCACCGCATCACCTCGATGGCGCTCTTGGCGGTCAGAGTCCCGGGGACGCTCTCGCACACGGCCCTCAGCCCCTTCAGGTCGTGCATGCGCTCGACGGCGGTCGACAGGCCTTCCTGGAGCATCCTCTCGTCGTCCACCTCCGTCACGGAGATGATCTTCCTCTGCACCGCCTGGTCGACCCCGAGTACGGAAGTCCGTCTATGGGGGGAGTAGCAGTCGAGGAACACGAGCTGGTCGTTCGCGACGGCCTCGAGCACGTCGAACCCCTGGTGACGCATGCTGCTGATCACGCTCGCCACAGGCCTCGACAGGCAGCAGTAGAGGGCCGGGAGGCCCTGCTTCAACCCCTCGGCGATGAACTGCTGCTGGAAGTACTCGGTCGGGTTCGAGGGCTCGGCCCTGAGCGCTATGGTTGAGTTGGTCGGTATCCCGCCCTCTATGAGAGGGTCAAGGCCAGGTATGCCGCTCGGAGCCCGCGCGACTTTCATGGTCCGCCCTTGATGGGTAAGCTCGGTATTTTGCTTTTCTCAGCGGCGCGGGACTCATCTCTCGAGCGGGCCCGCCTGCTTCGCCTCTTCCGGCTCCTCGCGGAGGCGTATGAGCAGCACGGCGATGAACACGAGCGCTACGCCGACCGCCTGCCAAGCCGTCAGGGCCTGGGACAGCACCGCGAAGGCTATCAGCACGGCCGCGACGGGCTCTATGCTCGCGATGATGCTCGCCCTGCTCGCCTCTATCTGCTTCAGTGCGACCATGGATACGAGGAAGCCTATCGAGCCAGGTAGCAGGCCCAGCAGGAAGATGTAGAGCCAAGCCATCCCTCCCAGCGGGTTGTCCGCCACGGTCAGAGGGTTGGCTACGATCACCAATCCCGGTATCGAGAGCAGGGTCATGTAGAGCACGAGCGTGTTCGCCGAGTATCTGGCGAGGAACCTCTTCCCCCAGAGGTAGTAGACCGCAGCGGCGACCCCCGTGTAGATTCCCAGCGCGACGCCTATCAGATCGAAGCTGAGTCCCTCCTGTATGTCCTGAGCACCCGCGACGAGGACGCATCCGACGAAGGTCATCGGGAGAGCGACGGCCTTCTCGGGCCCGAGCTTCTCGCGGAGCAGGAACACGGACGAGAGCACGACTATGCTTGGATAGCTGTAGAGTAGTATGACAGCGGTCGCCACGCCCGTGCGCTCCACGCATGCGTACCACGCGAGAGAGAAGAAGGTCCCGGTGATGAGGCTGAATGCGAGAAGGGGCCAGAAGTCTTCCCTCCGTATCTTGAGAGACTTCGGGTCGAGCAGGGCGATGAGGGGCAGCAGGATCATGGCTGACACGATCATCTGGAAGAGCGTGACCTGAAGAACCTCGGCGCCGGCGTCGAGCGCCAGCTCTGTGAGGGTGCCCGAGGTGGCCCACATGATGGCGGCAAGGACCATCAAAGCGTACGCGAGGTTCTTCGACACCTTCACCAAGACGGCCACCTCGCGCCGGTATGAGCTCATTCGATTTGTAGGTATTGGAGCCGCGAAGGTTGCGCGTGGGGTTTGGGTATGCCTAGATGACCATCATCAGGCCCGCGGAACACCTTGAGGCTCAGGCCTGCTCCGCGGCATTAGCAGCGACAGAAGCGCGAGTGCTGTCACAGCTGTTGCGGCGCCGTATGCGAAGGTCGCCCAATGGCCCACCGAGTCCCACATCAGGCCCGCGATGAGCCCTCCGGGGAGCATTACCAGCCCGACCGCAGTATGATAAGTCCCGAGCGCAGTCCCTCTGAGTTCGAGGGGCACAAGGTCGGTGACGTACGCCTTGAAAACGCCCTCGGAGGCCCCCTTGTACACGCCAAACAGGACGAACCCTGCAAGGAGCATCGCCACGGTATCCGCGGCAGCCATGATCGAGCACGTGAGCGCGAACAGCCCGAAGGCAGTCATTATCACAGGTCTCCTGCCGAGCCTGTCGGACAGGTTTCCGGCAGGCATCGAGACGAGGACGAACACGACGTTGTAAAGTATGTACAGAGCCATCGACTGGACGAGGATTGAATCGACGCCGGCAGGCACAAGCCCGTCGAACATGCTCACCTCCGCGTCGCCGGCCCTGAGTATGAAGAAGGCGTAGCTTATCTCGCCCATGTAGAAGACCACGGTGACAGCCATGAGCATCCAGAACGGCCTCCCCAGCTCGTGCACACCCTTCCTGAAGACCAGCGGGGCAGCTCGCGTCTGGGCCGGCTCCTTCTCCCTCACGAACACGAGTATGACGGCGACGGCCGCGAAGGCAGGGAGCACGGCGAGTGCGAACACGAGCCTGTAGAGGTCTAGCTCGGCTGCCACGACCGACAGCAGCACGACCAGCGTGATGAGAGGTCCCAGGACTGCCCCGCTGGAATCCATCGCCTTGTGGAACCCGTACGCCCGCCCCCTGACGCCCGTCGCAGTGGAATCGGCTATCAGGGCGTCCCTGGGAGCGCTCCTGACGCCCTTTCCCACGCGCTCGACTATCTTGATTCCGAGAACCTGCAGGGGGGAGGTCGCCCAGACAAGCGCCGGCTTCGCGAGAGCGCTGAGGCCGTACCCGCCCGTGACGAACGGCTTCCGGCGGTCGTACTTGTCGGAGTACCAGCCCGAGACGACTTTCAGGAGGGACGCTGTGGTCTCCGAGGCGCCCTCTATGAGCCCGATGATGAGGCCCGACGCCCCTATCGCCACCAGGAACATCGGCATTATCGGGTAGATCATCTCGCTGCTCATGTCGGTGAGCAGGCTTACGATCCCTAGCACCAGCACGTTCGTGCTGATGCCTGAAAGAACCCTGCGCCGCCTCGCGTTCTTCGGCGGGAGCCGAGTGGCACCGCTCCCAGACACGCCTTAGGCATCGATGACGGGGATATAACATTGCGCGTTGCGGGCCTGCGCGAGGCACGACGTGGGAGCAGCATATGCCGAGCAATGTTTAAATGGGACAATCGAATATGAACCCCAATGGTCGTATCGAAGGAGCGCATCGAAAGCATCATCGAGGGCTATGACAAGAACAACCTGGTCATAGCCACGGCCTGTTCTCACACCTCGCTGCAGATATTCAACGGGGCTAGGAGGGAGGGGTTCAAGACCCTCGGCATAGCCGTGAAGCAGAAGACCAAGTTCTATGACGCGTTCCCCCAGGGCCGGCCCGACGAGTTCTTCCGCGTGGATTCGTATTCCGAGCTGCTGGACAGGGCTGACGAGCTCACCGCGAGGAACGTCATCATCGTGCCACACGGGTCGTTCGTTGAGTACATGGGCGCGAAGAACTTCGAAGAGCTCGAGGTGCCGACGTTCGGCAACAGGCGCGTGCTCGATTGGGAGAGCGACCGCGAGAAGGAGCGCGAGTGGCTCACGAGCGCGGGCATAGAGATGCCCCGGAAGATCGAGGACCCCAAGATGATAGACCGGCCTGTGCTCGTGAAATACGACGGCGCGAAGGGCGGGCGCGGCTTCTTCATAGCTAAGGACTATCCCGACTTCAAGCTCGGGATAGACCTCACGCAGAAGTACTCGATACAGGAGTACATCCTGGGCACCAGGTACTACATACACTACTTCTACTCGCCCATACGCACGGAGGGGTACAGGCTCAGCAAGGGCGTGCTCGAGCTGCTGAGCATAGACAGGAGGGACGAGTCGAACATAGACGAGATGTACAAGCTCGGCGCCCAGGAGGAGCTCAAGAAGCTCGGCCACTTCCCGACGTTCGTTGTCACGGGCAACGTGCCAGTGGTGGTGCGCGAGTCGCTCCTGCCCAAGCTGTTCGAGATGGGCGAGCGGGTGGTCGAGCGGTCCCTGGAGCTGTTCGGCGGCATGATAGGGCCGTTCTGCCTCGAGAGCATCGTGACGGACACGCTCGACGTCAAGGTCTTCGAGATATCGTCCAGGATCGTGGCGGGCACGAACCCGTTCGTCTCGGGCTCGCCCTACTCCGACCTCATAGAGCCAGGCCTGTCGACGGGCCGGCGCATAGCGCAGGAGATCAAGTACGCCGTACAGCACGGCATGCTGGGAGAGGTTCTGTCTTGACGCAGTACTTCATGATACTCGCGGACACGGAGCTCGAGCTCGTGCCGAAGGAGCTCCTAGGAGAGAGGTGCATACTCAACAACGCGCGCGCCAGAGGCAAGCCGCCGGAGAAGATACTCCTCGACGCCTCCCACCATCATCCTGCGTTCGCCAAGATACCTGAGTCGGAGCGCAGGGGGAGGCCGGACATAGCGCACTTCTTCCTGCTCCTTTGCCTCGACTCCGACATCTCGGCACAAGGCAACCTGAGGGTGTTCGTGCACACACGCAACGACGATGTGATCGCGGTCAACCCGGAGACGAGGCTGCCGCCGCACTATCCGCGATTCGTGGGGCTCATAGAGTCGCTGTACGAGCAGAGGGTCGTGCCGTCGAAGGACAACCCGCTCCTGGAACTCCGCCAGGGGATATCGCTGGCGACACTCATCGAAGCGCTCAGGCCCGACGAGACCATTATCTTCACGCCCGCGGGCGAAGAGCTGCCTCTGCTCGAGAAGTTCTCCTCCATGAAGGCTGAGCGCGTGGCCGTAGTCATAGGTGGGTTCTCGAAGGGAGACTTCAGGTCCGACATCTCGAAGATAAAGGCGACCAGGATATCGATGGGCAAGAGGATGCTGAAGGCCTTCACCGTGACGTCCAGGGTGCTCGCGGCCATCGAGCTGGCCCAGAAGGCGCACCAGGTCACTCCGACCGAGGCCGCCTCTCCAGCACCTTCAAGACCTCGTCGCGCTCCGAGAAAGAAAGCGGCTTGACCTTGCCGCCCGAGATCATCCTCGACCTCTCCCTGCCTGGGATCATCTTCCCCACGACGCTCGCTTGGACGCCGTTCCTCTTGAGCGCGGCGACATAGTCATCCGCGTCCTCCGGCTCGAACGTCGCCAGGAGTGCTCCTGAGCCCAGGAGGCCGAGCGGGTCGATGTCGTACTTGGCGCATATGCGTTCCGTCTCCCTCCGGACTATGACGCTGTCGACGTCCAGCTCGACCGATTTCCCGGACGCCTCAGCGATCTCGTACAGGCCCATGCTGACCCCGCCCTCTGTGGGATCGTGCATCGCCGTAACGCCATGCGCGATCGCGAGCCGCGCCTCCGGAACCACTGATAGTCCGGGGTCGAAGAGGTATCGGGCTGCGCGGTCGACGAACGCCTTGTCGAAAACCTTCAGGAGCTCCGCGCGCCTCTCTCGCGCGATCGTGGCCGTGCCCTCTATGCCCGCGCCCTTGGTGAGCACGATGCTGTCGCCCGCACGGGCACCGGATGTCAGGACGGGTCTGCGGCCGTCTAAGACACCGTGCATATCGCCCACGACGATCGGCTGCGATATGCCGGGCGTGACCTCGGTGTGGCCACCGGTCACTGCTATCCCGAGGCTCTTCGCCGCCTTTGATATCTGCTTGAATATGCTCTCGGCGAGGCGCTCGTCCGAGCCCGGCGGGAGAAGCACCGCTGCCTGGAACCATGCGGGCTCCGCTCCCTTCGTGGCTATGTCGTTCGCGTTCACGTGGACGGCGTACCACCCTATCATGTCCGAAGCGTATGTGACGGGGTCGGTCTTCAGCACGAGCAACTCTCTTCCCACGCGGACGAGTGCGGCGTCCTCGCCTATCGTGGGCCCCAGCAGCACCCTGGCGTCCTTCGCGCCCCTGTGTCTCAGGAGGCGTTTCAACAGCTTCGGGGGCAGCTTGCCCGTGCTCAGCTCCATCGGACTTTCCAACGATGTGAACGCATAATATCGTTTGCCCGGGAGGGCGCCAGGCCCCGCTCGTTGCCGAAACATGAGCACCAATGCTTTATATTGGGGCCGCACGTGCCCCTCACCGGTCGGTTGGCGATGATAGCTGAACGAGTGAAGAGGGTCCAGGAGTCAGGCACGATGAAGATGAAGGAGCTCGCGGGCCAGAAGAAGGCCCAGGGCAAGAAGATCATATCGTTCACCGTGGGCGAGCCGGACTTCGACACGCCGAAGCACATCGTGGAGGCCGCGAAGAAGGCCCTTGACGAGGGCAAGACGCGGTACCTCGATGCGCCTGGCCTGCCGGAGCTGAGGCAGGCGATAGCAGAGCGCGAGAAGGCCGAGAACGGCATCCCATGCGACGCGTCCAACGTGCTCATCACGCCGACCAAGCAGGCGATATTCGAGTCGATCATGGCGACCGTGAACGAGGGCGACGAGGTCATCATGCCCGACCCCGCATGGGTCACGTACGAGCCGTGTGTGCAGCTCGCGGGCGGGAAGGCCGTGCCATGCGTCACGAAGGAGGAGAACCAGTGGCGTCTCGTGCCGGAGGACGTCGCCGAGCTGATAACCCCGAAGACGAAGATGATACTGTTCAACTCCCCCTCGAACCCCTGCGGGGCGGTCGAGACTCACGACGACATCAAGGGCCTCGCGGACCTGGCCAAGGACCACAACCTGCTCGTCCTCTCGGACGAGGTGTACGAGAAGATCATCTTCGACGGGCTGAAGCATCACTCGATCGCCGCCGAGCCAGGGATGTTCGACAGGACCATAACCATCAGCGGCTTCTCGAAGACTTACGCGATGACCGGATGGCGCCTCGGGTGGCTGGTCGCGCCGAAGCCGATATTCAAGGCGGTCAACAAGATACAGCAGCACTCGATCACGCACGCCGTCTCCTTCGCGCAGTACGGCGGCCTCGCGGCTCTGACAGGTCCGCAGGACTGCGTGAAGATGATGGTGAAGGAGTTCAACGAGCGCAGGGACCTGATCATGAAGCTCATGAAGGAGATACCGCAGTTCTCCTGCGCGACGCCGAAGGGTGCGTTCTATGTGTTCCCGAGGTACGAGGGCAAGATGAGCTCGGAGGAGATGGCGCTGTACCTGATGGACAAGGCGGAGGTCGCCCTCACAGGCGGCGCCTCGTTCGGCAAGGCCGGGGAACAGCACCTGAGGATATCGTACGCCACCAGCAAGAAGAACATAGAGGAGGGCATGGAGCGCATAAGGAAGGCCCTCGAGTGAAGCGCTATCGCACGCGGAGCTTCCGCTTCTCGCTCCTCGACCTCACCACGCGAGAGGGGCGCACCCTGACCGTCCTCGGCGGGTAGTGTGCTAGGACCAGGCGCTTCTCTATCATGTGAGGCTCGAACCCCAGCATGCGCCACGCGGCCCTCGCCTCGAGGTTGTCGGCCGCGACGTTGAGCCTGACGCTCGCGACCTTGTTCTTGCGGAACCATGCCGCGGCGCGGTCGAACATGGCCTTCGCCACGCCCCTGCGCCTGTGCTCCTCCGCCACGTAGACGTCCGAGACGACCCCGAGCTTCCTCTCCCTGTATATCGGCACGTTCGGCTCCAGGAGGCACAGCATGAACCCGACCAGCCTCCCGTCCTCCTGCGCTACTATGAGCTTCGTGCTGATCTCCGAGAACCTCTTCCGGAGGTATCTTGACCACTGGGCCTTGCTGTCGAGTGAGAGCCTGAACCTGTCCGACAGCCTCTCGTGGTGCTTCGCGAGCTCGTACCAGAGGTCGCAGACCTCCTCCAGGTCGTCCTCGGTCGCGTCTCGTATCTTGAGCAATACCCTCTTGATGTGCTGAGCCTCCTGGCCCCGCGGTCAGGTGATGCCGTCAGGTGCAACCGAGCTACAGCTTAATGGATATTGCGGACCTGAGGTCCGGGATCTCCCTCACCTTCCTGAGGGTCTTCGTCGGGAGGTCCTCGTCGAGCTCGAGTATCATCATCGCAGGGCCGCGCGCCTGCGCCCTCGCGACCTCCATCGAGGCGATGTTGATGTTGTCGTCGCCCAGGACCGTGCCCACCTTGCCTATCATGCCCGGCTTGTCGGTGTGGGATATGAGCAGGAAGTACCCCTCGGGCACGATGTCCACCGGGCTGCCGTTCACCTCGACTATCCTCGGGCCCTTGTCTGGCGTGAGCGTGCCAGCGGTCGAGACGTGGTCCCCGTTCGTGTGCAGGGACACCCTTATCAGGTTGGCGTACCTCCCCGCCTCCTCGGAGGACGATGTCACGACCTCCACGCCCCTCGCCCTCGCTATCGCGAGCGCGTTGATGTAGTTCACGTTGAACTCCTCCGAGAACGGCTTGAACAGGCCGGTCACCACGGACGCGGATATGATGCTCGGATCCTTCTTTGCCAGCTCGCCCATGCACTGGATCTCCACCTTGCCCGCGCTGCACCTCGCTAGCTGCGACACGAAAGTGCCGAGCTTCTCGGCGAGTGGCATGAAGGGCACAAGCTCGGGATCCAGCTTCGCCGGCATGTTGACCGCGTTCTTGATGATGTTGTCCCGGAAGTAGGCGATGACCTGCTCCGCTATCTCGGAGCCCACCTCCTCCTGGGCCTCGGCGGTAGTGGCTCCGAGGTGCGGCGTGAGCACGACGTTGTTCAGAGAGAGCAGCTTCGAGCCCGTCGGAGGCTCGTTCACGAAGACGTCCAGCGCCGCCCCCGCGATCTTGCCTGACGACAGCGCCTCGTAGAGCGCGTCCTCGTTCACCACCCCTCCCCTGGCGCAGTTTATCAGGAACGCGCTCTTCTTCATCTTGGCCAGTTCTTCCTTGCCGACCATGTTCTTCGTCTGGGGCGTGAGCGGCGTGTGGAATGTCACTATGTCTGACTCGGCCAACAGACGGTCGAGCGTCACCAGGCGCACGTGCAGCTTCACGCCCACCTCGGGCGACACCAGCGGGTCGTACGCTATCACGGTCATGCCCAGGGCGGCCGCGCGTTTCGCCACCTCCGCGCCCACCCTGCCCAGGCCGACTATGCCCAGGGTCTTGCCCTGTATCTGGACGCCCTTCAGCTCCTTCCGCTTCCACTCGCCCCTCTTCATGGAGGCGTCGGCCTGCGGGATCTTCCTCGCGAGTGCGAACATGAGGCCTATCGTGAGCTCCGCGGTCGATATGACGTTCCCCGACGGGGCGTTCATGACCAGCACGCCCCTCTCCGTGGCAGCGTCGACGTCGATGTTGTCGACGCCGATGCCGGCCCTGCCGATCAGCTTCAGCTTCTTCCCGGCCTCGATGACCTTCCTCGTGGCCTTGGTGGAGCTCCTGACGAGCAATACTTCGTAATCCTTGATGGCCTTGGCCAGCTCGTCCTCCTTCAGCCCCAGCCTGACATCGACCTCGTATCCCTGCTCTTTGAGCATGTCGATGCCTTTCTTGGAAATCTCGTCTGCCACGAGCACCTTCATACCTCTTCACCTGTCCGCGGACCTCAGAGGTCCAGGCCACTGGGAACATTGCGGTCGGATATGAATGTGTTGCATGATTGGCTACTGATGTACTTCTTTGTGCGCCAAGAGGGCTGCCGGCCAGGTTCTCCCTCCCTTGCCCCAAAAAGCTGATTACCGTGAGTCACCCTCACACGGCCCGAGATGCCCGTCAGCAAGCGGTCTCTCCCCATCGCCTGCAGGATCGAGGACGCCTTCGAGCGCCTGGCCGACTGGACGAACTACAAGAACTTCATGCCCATGCTCATGGACATCAAACCCATCAGCCTGGTCACATACGGCCCAGGCACATCGCTCGAGGCGGTCTTGGTGGCGGCGAGGATGGAGATCGTCACGACATTCGACCTCGTCGAGTTCCAGAAGAACAGGCGGATAGTTTTCAAGGCCGCGAGGGGCCTGAGGTCGAAGTTCAGCTGGGACCTCTCGCAGCTCCCAGGGGGCAAGACGCTGGTGACATACACCTTCGAGTACGAGTTCCCTCCTGGGCTCGCAGTCAGCGCCTCGGACAAGGAAGCCATGGAGAAGGACATGCAGTCCAGGGTCGACCAGAGCGTGGAGATGCTCAGGTGGGTGCTCGAGGCCGAGTGCGGCCTGCAGGAGAAGGAGTGAGCGGTCACCTCTCGGGCGGCAGCATGTTCGGTATGCCGTCCTCGATCGGATAGTCGATGTTGCACTTCGGGCAGCGGATGGTGCCCTCGTGTATCTCCTTCTCATCCTCCTTCGAGACCTTGAGCTCGAGGGGATGGTACTTGCACAGCGGGCACGCCAGGATGTCCATCAGCTTCCTCTTCATCCGAAGACCGGACACCGATTGGCCAGGACGCTATTAAGCCCTTCCGTCCCGCCCCCAGAACAATTATTAGCGGCCACTCGCATTGCGCACGCATGCGCGTCGGCGTCATAGGCCTCGGCTCGATGGGCCAGAACCACGCGAGGATACTGTCCGAGCTGGGTGCGCTCGCGTGCGTGGCGGACATCTCATCGGATGTCGCCAAGGCGGTCGGGCAGAGGTACTCCGTCAAGGCCTTCGGCACCTACCGTGAGCTGCTGGAGAGCGGCGTTGACGCCGTGACTATCGTGACGCCGACGAACACGCACGAGGAGATAGCCAAGGAGGCGCTCCGCGCGGGCAAGCACGTGCTGCTCGAGAAGCCCATGTCCGGCAGCTCGAAGGTCCTGGCGGAGATAAGCGACCTGGCGCACTCCAAGGGGCTCGTGCTCGCGGGCGGGTTCACCGAGAGGCACAACCCAGTGGTGGGTTTCGCCAAGGCCACGCTCGAGAACGGCGAGTACGGCGAGCTCATCACTGCGGCGACGAGGCGCGTGTCTTCGATGCCGAGCAGGGTCAGGGACGTCGGCGTGGTCATGGACCTGGGCGTGCACGACATAGACGTCGTGCAGTACATCGTCGGCAGGAAGGCGCGGTCGGTCTACGCCCTCGGCGGGAGGAGCTCCCAGGGGAAGTATGAGGACCACGCGAACGTGCTCATAGATTTCGACGGCGGCGTCACCGGCTTCGTCGAGGTCAACTGGCTCACTCCCATGAAGGTCAGGAAGCTCGCTCTCACGTGCAAGAAGAACTTCGTGGAGGTCGACTACATGGACCAGAGCGCCCTCGTGTGCTCGTCCACCTTCAGGCCGCTCGAGAGCGGCAACCTGTACAACGTGCCCCTCGAGTTCGACATGCGCAGGGTCGCACTGAAGAAGGAGGAGCCGCTGAAACGAGAGATAGTGGACTTCATAGAGGCCATCACCAAGCGCAGGGAGCCTCTCGTCTCTGGCCGGAGCGCCATCGAGACGCTCAAGATAGCGGAGGCGGCCCTCAGCTCGATCAGCTCTGGGACCAAGGTCGAGGTGCGATAGGGCCGTTCACCGCTTCCCCGCGGGGGCGCACCCAGTCGCGCCTCTCTTCCCGACGCCTGAGTACAGTATGCCCGCGCGGATCATCTTCTCGGTCGGGAAGATGTTCCTGCCGTCGACGACGATGGGCGTGCGCATGAGCCTCTTCAGCGCGCCGGGCGTGAGCTTCAGATACTGCCTGTGCGAGACCATGAACACCGCTATGTCCGCACCCTCCAGTGCCTTCCTGATGTCCCTGACCGTCCTCAAGCCAGCGATCTCCTCGACGTAGGGGTCGTGCACCCTGACCTCCTTCGCGCCCTTGAGGGACTCCACCAGAGGCACGGTGGGGGAGTTCCTGGCGTCGCCCGCGTCCTGCAGGAACGAGGCGCCCATGACCGCGACCACGGAATCCTCGAGCGCCCTCCCCGCCGCCTTGAGCGCGTCGTGCGCGAGGTCGAGCATGTGGTAAGGCATCGAGTCGTTCACTGCCCTCGCGGTCGGTATCAGAACGGGTCTGGACTCCCTGCCGCCGTGCACTAGCAGCCATGGATCCTTGGGCAGGCAGTGCCCTCCCACGCCAGCGCCCGGCATGTGCATGTCCCTGAAGGGACACGTGTTCACCAGCCGCCTCACCTCGAAGGCGTCGGCCCCGAGCTTCTCGGATATCAGCGCGACCTCGTTCGCGAACGCTATCTGCACGTCCCTGTAGGCGTTCTCCGCCGTCTTCACGATCTCGGCCGTCGTGAGGTCGGTCGGGTGCAGCTTCCCCTTGGTTATCTTCGAGTAGATCGCGGCCGCCCTCCTGATGCTCTCCTTGTCGAGGCCGCCGAGGACGCGGTCGTAGCTCCTCAGGTTGTGCAGGAGCCTCCCGGGCATCACCCTCTCAGGGCAGTGCGCCAGCTTGAACCCCCTGCCCGGCTCCAGCCCGCTCGCCTCCGCGAGCGTGGGCGAGACGACCCCCATCATCGTCCCCGGCGCGATGGTCGATTCCACGACCACCAGCGTTCCCTTCCGCATGTTCTTCCCGATGCCCTTCAGGGCCGCCACGAGGTTCGAGTTGTCGGGTCTGCGCTCTGAGTCGATCGGTGTGTCCACGCACACGAACACCGCGGTCCTGTCCGCGCACGCCTCGTAGGAGGTCGTGGCCCTGAGGCGTCCCTTCCTGACCGCGCGCGCGAGCAGCTCGGCGAGGCCAGGCTCGTCGCCCTTCAAGGGCAGCCTGCCCGCGCTGACGGCCTCGGCCCTCTCGTTCGAGGCATCTATGCCTGCGACGTCGAACCCCCTGTCAGCGAGCGCGGCTGAGAGCGGGATGCCCACATAGCCGAGCCCGACGACGGCTATCTTCTCCTGGGCCATGTCGGCGGCCGATTGTGCGGACGGCGTATAAGCCTTTTCCACTGAGGTGGCTTTCGCCATCGTGCATGAGAACAAGAGAATAAGGTGTTGGGGAAAGGGTTTCGATCTGGGTGTCCGTGCTCTTCGCCCGCTTACGGCGTGCTCGGTGGAGGCGCGGGTGGCGGCGGCTCAGCGGCCTTTACCTGGGGCGCCTTCGGAGCCCCCATCCTGCCCTTCAGGAAGGGCACGATGATCAGGAGCAGGATCATCACGATGATGAGTATGAGCAGCGTGAAGTTGATCGCGCTCATGCCTCCCACGCTCCTGTCCCACGCGCTGAGCTCGTTGTTCACCATCACCATCGTCTCGTCCTGCGACAGGTAGGAGTTGTCCATCGCGTCGTAGAGGCTCGCGTAGATGAACATCCAGCCCGTCGGCGCATCGGACGGCACGGTGATCTGCACCGACCCCGTCGGCTCCGTCACGAGGAAGGTCTGCGTCGTGGGCTCCCACGAGTTGCCGATCACGAGCTTGTAGACGGGCAGGTCCTCGTAGGTGTACGTGTTGATCGAGTAGTGCACGGTCACCTTCTGGCCGGGCTTGAACTCGCCTGACACGTAGTTCGACCCGCTGGCCCAGATCCTCAGCTCGTAGTCGTTCATTATCTCCACGGTCACGCTCGACTTCAGGAGCGCACCGTCAGCCGTCCTCATAGTCATCTCGGCGGTGTACTCGTCCGATGGGTTCATCTGAGGCACGGTGAAGGTGAACATCCCGCTCTTGGAGAATGCGGGTGCCCCGCTCGCCACGCGTATGCCGTCGCCGTCGTATATGGACCAGTCCAAGGTGGCAGTCTCCAGGGTCGTGACTATCTGGTACCTGAAGGTCAGCACGTCGCCCTGTCTGTAGGTGTCCCTGTCGGCCGACAGGACGAGCGACGCGAACTGAACCTGCGCCGTAGCCGAGTCTCCGACCAGTCGTCCGCCGATGTTGGCCGCGGCGTCGACCTCGAACCAGCCGTAGTAGGTCGCGGGCAGAGTGAAGCTCGCCTCACCAGAGGTCGTGCTGCCTGTGGTGATGAGTCCCGAGGCCGAGTTGACCATGAACGCCACCGGGTACCCCACGGGCACCTCAGCGCCGTTGAGGATTGCCCTGAACCTCACCTTCACGGTGTCGCCGCTGTAGTAGTACTCCTTGTCCAGCGAGACAACCAGGTAGGCGTACGACTCCACGTTGAACACCGTCATCCTGGTCACGCTGAAGCCCGCCTTCGACACAGTCACGTTCACGATGTAGGTGCCGGACGACGCGTTCGGGTCCAGCCTGAACGTGTGGGTGACCTCTCCGTACATGTTCGTCACAAGGTCTGTCGCGCCGTAGGCTGGCAGTGCTGTGCCGTTCCATTCGATGGCTATGTCCACATCCGCCCCTGGCAGCTCATCCCACGATACGGAGGCGGAGACATACACGGTGACCGTCTCCCCAGGCGCCACATGGTAGTCGTCGAGGCTGAGGGACGCCATCAGTTCGCCCGTGTACAGCCAGAGCACGGAGCGGTAGCTCCGCTCGGTGCCGGTCTCGTTCGCCCAGTACTCTATCATCACGTCCGAGGTCATGTTGATGTCTACAGGCATCTGGAACTCCTGCACGCCCTGGGTACCTGGCAGTGTGCCGTTGATCCAGGTCTGGTTACCAGACACGTTGTAGTACGAGGCGGAGAATGTTATCTCCACGCCCGGGTACGGGGACAGTGTCTCCAGGTCGTACACGGCGTAGGATATCTTCGCTATCTCCCCTGGCAGCAGCGTGTTCCTGTCGGAGCTGATCAGGAGGTAGTACTTCTGGACGCCGAAGCTGGTCGAGTGCCTGATGACGTGCGTTCCCGCGTCCCTCACGTTGATCCAGAAGGTCCCATCGGGGAAGTCCTCTGGTATGGTCCACGCGGTGCTCCACCAGCCATCGGTAGCCACCACGTTCGTCCAGTTCTTCATCGTTACCCCGGTGCTGTTGACGATCTGCACGTAGAGGACATCGAACTGGTAAGGCGTTACCAGCGAGAGCGTGACGTCCGCTCCGGGGTAGTACTGGTAGGTCTCGGGCTCCATCCATATGCCTACCTTCTTCACAGTTATCGGTGTCCTGGCGATCTCCTCATTCCAACCGCCGCCAGTGTAGTAGACCACGACGTCGTACACCATCGCCATGCCGTCGAACCACGAGTTCGTCGATAGCCATCTCGTGGGCACAGCTACGGAGCTGTTGAAGTAGCCCACCGCGGGGTCGTTCGTGCGGTCGTTGAACGAGCTGACCACTGCTCGGTCCGTCGTCCTCACAAGCTCCACCCTGATCTGTCCGTCGTAGAGAACCCCTTGGTACCTCAGCTCCACGTTGACATACACGGGGTCTCCGCGGAAGAACAGGTCCTTCGCGGCTCCGGTACCGTCTGTCGTCACCACGCTGCCCGTGTAGTAGACCGCGGCACCGACGTTCAGCGCCGGGAAGGCCACAGCGAGCAGGCTTAGCGCCAACACTATTCCTAGAATCCTATTTCTCATAGGCTTTCCCATCCCGGCCCATTATAAGCCTTCAATATATATATGTTTTTGTACATTATTCACTGGCCAGGCACAACAAGGGCAAGGTTATTTATGATGGCGCAGGGGCGCACCGGTGCGCACGCAATGATGCACACATCTGTAAGAACGCTGCCGGTCCGACATCATACCCGCGTCATTCGGGTCCGTGATGGTGTTCTCGCTCTCTGTGCCCCGCGGTGGTGCGCATCTCCTCGATGTTCTGCCTGCCGAACGGGGACAGCGCCCTGAGCTGTCTCACGATCGGCGGCAGCGTCTCGAGCACAAAGTCGACGTCCTCCGGCGTGTTGTCCCTCCCGAGCGTGAACTGGACCGCGCTCTGCGCCTCCTCGGTCGGTATCTCGCATGCGAGGAGCACGTGCGATGGCAGGAGGCTCTTCGACGTGCACGGCGAGCTTGAGGAGACGGATATCCCGGCCATGTCGAGCTGGAGGAGAATAGACTCGCCCTCGACGAACCTGAACCTGAAGTTCGCGTTGTTCGGCAGCCTGAGCGTGGGATGGCCGTTCAGGAACGAGTCCTCGACGCCGTCGAGCACACCCTTGATCAGCCTGTCCCTGAGCGAGGTGAGCCTCAGGGCCTCCGTCTCCATCTCCCTCGATGCGATCTCGGCGGCCGCGCCGAACCCGACTATCGCAGGCACGTTCTCCGAGCCCGACCTCAGCCCCCTCTCCTGACCGCCGCCCTGCATCACGGCCTCGATGCGCGTGCCGTCCCTTATGTAGAGCGCGCCCACGCCCTTGGGGCCGTACATGTCGTTGGAGGACACCGATAAGAGGTCTATCCTCGACCTCTCGACGTCTATCGGCACCTTGCCTGCGGCCGCCACAGCGTCCACGTGGAAGTAGATGTCCCTCTCCTCGAGCAGCTTGCCGATCTCTTCTATCGGCTGGAGCGTGCCTATCTCGTTGTTGGCGAACATCACCGACGCGAGCACGGTGTCCTTCCTGAGCGCGCGCTCGAACTCACCGAGGTCGACAAGTCCGTCCCGCGTGGGCTTGACGTAGCTCACCTCGAATCCGTTCTTCTCCAGGTATTTCATCACGTTCAGCACGGAGATGTGTTCCATCGCGGTCGTGACTATGTGCCTCCCCTCGTTCCTCAGGCGCATCGCCACGCCCTTTATGGCGATGTTGTTGGACTCCGTGCCGTTCGAGGTGAATATGATCTCCTCCTTGCGCTTCGCGTTGAAGAGGGCGGCGACCTTCGTCCTGGCCTCCTCGACGGCCCTCCTCGGCTCGCGGCCGGAAGAGTGCAGCGATGATGGGTTGCCGAACTTCTCCCTGAAGTAGGGCATCATCGCCTCGAGCGCGCGCGCATCTACGGGGCACGCAGCCGCGTAATCCATGTAGACGCGCCTCTTCTGCGTGGCGGACTGAGAAGACATCATTCCACACATCCCTCTGCGCGAGATTCTCAGAAGCTGAGCACGGCGTCGTGCTCGAGCACGAGGTCGTTCAGCGTTGCCGCCCCCACGACCTTCGCGGGCTCTTCGAACT
The DNA here is from genome assembly GCA_038852315.1 of Thermoplasmata archaeon. Taxonomy (GTDB): domain Archaea; phylum Thermoplasmatota; class Thermoplasmata; order UBA10834; family UBA10834; genus COMBO-56-21. The sequence continues at coordinate 29,837 of JAWCKF010000021.1, forward strand.
CCTCAGGCGCTCCCTTCAGCCCCAGCATGGTGCAGCTCTGGCCGCACACCAGCATCCTCACGCCCGCCCTGGCCGCCTGGTCCATTACCTCCTTGACGGTCGGGAAGCCGCCCAGCTTGATCTTCTCGGCGTTCCCCTTCATGACGGCCGTGACGCCCATGCCGAGGAAGTATATGGTCGCCTCTATGTCCATAGCCCTCGCCGTCGAGGCCAGTATGAAGGGCGCGTAGAGCCTCTCGGGCGTGTTCGTGCCAGACGTCTGTACATACAGTATCTTCTTCGCCAAACAGTTCACCTCACTTCTTTCTCCTCACCAGGAACCTGAACCCCTCGCGGGTCCTCTCCGCGAGCAATAGCTCGTGGCCCGCGTGCTTGGCCCAGCTGCTGATGTCCGACTCGGATGCAGGGTCGTCCGCCAGCACCTCCAGCACCTCGCCCACGGGGACGGTGGATATCTCCTCTCGGGTCCTGAAAACCGGTTCGGGGCAGTAGAGGCCGATGCAGTCCAATGTCTTGGCAGGTCGGGGGAACTCTTCACCTTCTTCTGGCATCTTTGGCACCTCCTGAGGACATCCGACGGACGACCCCTTCAATCTTTAACGATGTTAACTGAAGGCTCGAGGCCGGATAACCCTTTTCCCTCAGCAGTTCAGGTCCGCCTCAGGTCTGCAGCAGCCTGATCCGTCCGAGCCGCCCTCCGAACCTGCGCGTCCCGAAGCCGACGCCAGCCCGCGCAGCCTCCGGGATATCGTCGGACTGCCCTGAGATCATGGTCTTGAGCGCTGCGACCCCCGAGGGGGTTGCGCGCTCTCCTGGGTCCGGCCCCTCGAGGTGCTTCAGCCCCTTCAGCAGGAACCTCGTGGCAGGCGCGGGGACGCGCACGGGTCCGTGACTCACCACTACGATGCCCTTCCCAGTGGTGATGGTGGAGCAGACGAACTCCTCGTTCGGCGGGGCGAGCGCTGAGCGGACGAAGCCTATCCCCGCCAGAGTGATCAGGGCCTCGCGCCTTCCTACCTCATGCAGATGCAGGTTGTCCAAAGTCTCGCAGTGCACCGCGGCCTCCGCCCTGGCGATCTCGTCCAGGATTCGCATCGCCAGCTCTCCTCCGGGCCCGAGCGACGCGCTGATTCTGCTGAGCGTCGACGCCGCCTCGCGATACGGAGTACCGTGCCGCGTTTCCCCGGGCGTGTACGAGACCCCAAGACCTCTGTCGCCCGCATCCTCGATCTCGACAACGCTCATGCCTATGCCGCTCACCCCTGCCGTGGTGACCAGCTTCTCGACGAGTCTTTTCCGCCGGGTCTCATCTGCCAGCGCCAGCATCGCTGACAGGAGCATGTCGGAGGAGACCCCCTCCCTGCAGTCGATGAATATCATGCCATCGGTGAAAGGCGCGCGCGCCAGATAATCCTCACGCCTTTGGGCCAGAGGGCTTGGCCTTCAGCTTCCTCGTCTTCG
>JAWCKF010000022.1:0-30723 GCA_038852315.1 Thermoplasmata archaeon
GATTAATACCTCTGCAGGAAATCACGTTCCCGAGGTCGATGAACGGATGAAACGAGAATGGGTGATCTTGGCTGCCATCCTTGTCGTCGCGATACTCGTCGTCGGTGTTTACGCGGCTACGGTCCTGATGAGGGATACGGGCGGCGGTTCAGTATATTATCTCCGGACCCCCCCGGCGACGATGGCCGCGCAGCTCTCAGCGGGAAGCATAGATGCCTACATCGCCTGGGAGCCTTTCGTGTCCGAAGCGGTTGTTGGAGGCACGGGCGAAGTCCTGCTTTGGTCGAACGAGATAATGGAAGGGCATCCGTGCTGTGTCGTCGCCGTCTCGGAGAGCTTCCTCGCACAGCCCAACGGCGCGGAGGCTACGAAACGGTTCCTGAAGGCTCACATAGAGGCGACCGAATGGATGTCCGCGGCGATGGCTGACAGGCAGAGTGACGACTACGCGTTGCTCCGAACGCTCGCAGCGGAGTTCACCGGACGCAACGGGAGCGTCATCGACGAGGCGCTCAAGCACCTCGAGTACCGGTATGTCGTCGACGGCGCGTTCACATCAGCGCTGGAGAAGTTCGTGAACATGTACATCGAGACCAACCAGACGTCCCTCGAGGCGGTGAAGGCCCGGGGCTACGATTCCGTCGGGGATTTCGTGGACAGTTTCGTCAATGAGACCTACATCGCGCAGGCAGAGTCGATCCAACCAGACCAGGAGTGGCTTGATGACGTCGAGGTCCGCGTGGGGTATCTGCTCGGAGACCTCCACCAGCTGGCATACTACGTCGCCTCCGACGACCGCGTCCTCGGCGATGGGAGGAGCATCTTCGAGAAGTACAGGATCAATGTCACGGACGCGGCAGGCGCGCCATATGCGAACGGCGGCGTCGTCATGGACAACTTCGCGGCCGGCAACGTGGACATCGGCTACTTGGGCGCTCCACCGGCACTCATCAAGCACATAAACGTGGGCACCCAGATTCTCATAGTGGCCCAGGCGAACATCGAGGGCAGCGGCCTCGTGGTTGCCCACGGGAGCGGCATCACCAGTCTCGAGGACCTCGTCAACAAGACGGTCGCCACTCCAGGTGAGACCTCCATCCAGCACCTCCTGCTGAAGATCGCTCTTGACAGGAAGGGCATCGAACTCGTGCTGAAGACATAGGGGCTCTCCAAAACCTCTATGTCGTCATGCGGCGTTGGCGGGCGTGTCCTAGGATGAACTCCGGAAAGGGTTGGTTGGCCAGTCTGGTCAGGACCAATTGGAAGCGCACGCTGCTCGGCACAGCGGCCCTCGCAGCCTTCGTCCTCGTCTGGTATGCCGTATCCTGGTGGTTGGAGGCCCGTGACCCCGTCCAGGGTTCGCTGGTCCCGCCGCCGGACGAGGTCGCGTCCAAGTTCCTGTGGCTGCTGACACACAAGGACAGAGTCACTCAGCTGTACCTCCTGCAGCACATGTTCACGAGCCTTGAGCGCGTCTTCCTCGGGTTCGTCCTGGCGCTCGCGCTTGCCCTGCCCTCAGGCCTGCTCATGGGGCGCTCCTGGATGGCTGAGAGCGTGGGGAGGCCCGTCGTTGAGATATTCAGACCGATACCCCCGCTCGCGTGGGCACCGGCATTTCTGATCATATTCAGGGTGTTCTGGGGGCCGGTGGCGGTGGTGTTCCTCGGGGCGTTCTTCCCCATCCTCTTCAACGTCATGCTGGGGGCGAGGAGCGTGGACCGTATACTGATCGACGCGGCCAAGACCCTCGGCGCAAGCAGATCTGAAGTCTTCACGAAGGTGGTGCTGCCTTACACGATACCCTATCTCATGACCGGCATCACGGTCGGCCTTGGCATAGGCTGGATGTGCATAGTGGCCGCTGAATTCGTCGCCGCGGAAGGCGGCGGTCTGGGATACTTCATACTCGCGAACGCGGACTTCGGGTACTATCCTGAGATGTACTCTGGCATGGCGCTCATCGGCATGATCAGCGCCCTGACTACGGGCGTGGCCGGCTTCTTCGAGGGCGAGGTCTACAGGAGGATGGGGATGAAGTGACGCTGATCGCCGTCCGCGACCTGGTCAAGGTGTTCGTGAAAGACAAGCGAGAGATAGTGGCGCTCGACGGCTTCTCCATGGATGTGCTAGAGGGGGAGTTCGTGTGCCTCCTCGGCCCGTCGGGGTGCGGGAAGACGACGGTCCTCAGAATAGTCGCGGGACTCGAGACGAAGACCTCTGGGCAGGTCCTCGTCAACGGTAAGGATGTCGAGCGCTTCAGACCGCGCGTTGGCATGGTGTTCCAGGAGTTCGCCCTCTTTCCATGGCGCAGCGCGAGGAGGAACGTCGAGTTCGGGCTCGAGATCAAGCGTGTCCCAGAGCAGAAGCGTGCAGAGATATCCAGCAGGTATCTGGATCTGGTGGGGCTATCGGGTTTCGAAGACGCTCATCCTCACGAGCTGTCAGGGGGCATGAAACAGCGCGTGGCGATCGCCAGGGCGTTGGCGCACGACCCGGCTGTGCTGCTCATGGACGAGCCTTTCGGCTCGCTCGACGCGCAGACAAGGAACCTCATGCAGAAGGAGCTGCTCCGGATCTGGTCCGCGACTAACAAAACGGTCCTTTTCGTCACCCATTCCGTCGACGAGGCCGTCTTCCTCGCCGACAGGATAGTGGTCATGACAGCGCGTCCTGGCAGGGTAAGAGAAACGATCGAGGTCGGACTGCCGCGCCCCAGGGACAGGACGAGTCCGGAGTTCATATCCGTCAGGGGGAAGGTCCTCGCCGAGCTGGATGAGGAGTTCGAGAAGGCGAGGGCGAAGGAGCTCTCCCCAGACTAGCAGACCGGCACAGTTAATATCGCGGCAGAGTTCTGGTCATCCGGCTGAGGCCCACATTCGGGCTTCTGGCGGAGAAGGTGGTCTGTAAATGTTCGCTGCGAGGTCAGTGACTGCTGTACTGTTGTCCGTCGCTGTTCTGGCCGTGGCTGTCTCCGCCCTCATGTTGCCCTGGTACCACGTCGAGCAGGAGGCGCTCACGGTTTCTTCTGACAAGCAGTTCAAGCTGCAAGGTGTGAAATCTGTGGTGATAGCATCCTCGGATTCCACTCAGCTCGAGCGCGTCTCGACCGCAGGATACGACGACCCGCCAGACTTCAGGGAGGTCGGAGACTTGATGCAACTGGAATCCGCGATACTGTTCGCCACCATCGTGGTTCAGGTAGTCTTCGTTCTCACCTGCATAGCTGGTGCGAGGAGGGCAGCTATACTGGCCGGAGCCCTCTCACTGCTCCTGCTAATCGTCACCTGGGCGGTATTCTACGCATCGATCGAGGAGGCTGTGAATTCGTCCGAGTGGGCACGGGATTGGCTCGACGAGCCCATAACCGGCTTTATCGGGTCGCGGGAGACCTCCTTGCTTGGCGTCACACTCTATACCTCATGGGGTCCGCTGACAGGGTGGGTGCTGCTGGTCGTCGGGTCGGTGGCTCAGGCGGCGGCGGTCGTCGCCGTCTATCGGAAGACACTGTGAGCCCTCCGGCTCTCAGTCTAGCAAAAACCTTAACTATTCTTCGTCAGATTACAACAAGCGTGAGCTTCGAGCTAAATGTGGTAAGCAACACGCCCCTGACGCCTCTGAACGACATCGAGGAGGTAGCCATAATCTTCCTGAACCAGATCGGCTACTTCCCGAAGGGCTACGACCCTAAGACCGATGTGAGCGACATAAGGGACAGCGTGCCCTACAGATTGTTCGTGGACCATTTCCTCGCAAGGATGGACAAGGCGTGGATAGTGGAGGAGCTGGCGACGGCGCTCGGGACGACGAAGGCAACCGTCTACAGGCACATCAACAAGCTGAAGTCGTTCGACCTGCTCGAGGATGTCAACGTCGAGGATGCCAGCGGGGTGCCCAGGAAGGGCTACAGGATCAGGTACGGCAACCTGAGCAAGGCCTGGAACTTCACAGAGGCGCACGTCCAGGTCGCGATGGAGAACTACAGGAAGACGGTCGACCACCTGCAGGAGCTCGCGAGCAGGAGGAGCGAGAAGCATGCCAAAAAGAGATGATGCGCTGGTTCTCACCCCCGGATCGCTCTACAGGGTGAAGAGCCTCGAGTCCAGGGACCACCCGATGGAGACAACGGGCATATTCAAGGGTTATGCGGCTGTGGCCCACGACACGGCCCTCGTGATGGAGCTGGACAAGTCCCACGGAGAGGAGAAGGGGCGGCTGCGGCTGATACCGTCGCACATGATAATATCGATAGACGTCCTGAAGGCGGAGAAAGAGAAGGACGAGAAGGAGAGCGAGAGCACCGCCGTTTACTTCGGATGACGGATTCGGATGCCCCCTCAGTTGAGCTTGTTCGAGGCGCGCATAGTGAGGATCCTTGTGGACTGGTACCCCATCACGGTGGAGGAGCTGAGGGACGAGCTGTCGGTCAGGAAGGACGTCCTGGATAGGGCCCTCAAGGCGCTCGCTGTCAAGGGCGTCATAGCCCTCGAGCCCCTTCCGGACAAGACCTACATACGTCTGTTGATGCCCGACATCGACCTCTCAGGAGTAGTGGCACGGAAGAGTGGCAGGAGGAAGCGAGGGAAGTCCGCCGAAGAGGAAAGGTACCAGCCCTCCATGTATGCATGACTGGTCCGATAAGTAGATATCCGGTCTCCTTGCTAGAGCCCAGCCGTGGACTATTTCGAGGAATTCCTCCAGGCCATAGTCGTCGGCGGAGTCAAGACGCGGGACGAGGTCCTGAGGCTTAAGGCACGACTTTGTAGCAGGCACGGCATGGCACGCGTGCCAACGAACCATGAGATACTCGCACGGGTCCCGGCCGAGTACCGTGAGATAGCCGAGCCGTTGCTGATGAACAAGCCTGTGAGAACGCTGAGCGGCGTCGCGCCAGTAGCCGTCATGACCAGCCCGTACGACTGCCCCCACGGCAGATGTATCTACTGCCCGGGCGGCGTTCCGAACAACACGCCGCAGTCTTACACGGGAAAGGAGCCAGCGGCCAGGAGGGCTGGCATGTACGACTACGATCCCTTTAGACAGACCAAGGCCAGGCTCGAGCAGCTGAGGGCGATCGGCCATAGGACTGACAAGGTCGACCTCATCATCATGGGCGGGACGTTTACATCCAGACCGGAGGAGTATCAGTACTTCTTCGTCAAGCGCTGCTTCGACGCGATGAACGGCTTCGACTCAGCGGACCTAAGCTCCGCCCAAAAAGCCAACGAGCGGGCTGCCTCAAGGTGCGTGGGACTCACGGTCGAAACGCGGCCCGACTGGTTCGGGGACCGCGAGGTCTCCGTCTCGCTGGCCCTTGGAGCCACAAAGGTGGAGCTCGGGGTGCAGACGGTCGATGATACCGTGCTCGAGGGCGTGAAAAGGGGGCACGGGGTGAAGGAGGTGGTGGAGGCCACCAGGCGCGCTAAGGATGCCGGCCTCAAGCTCGCCTACCATTTGATGCCCGGGCTCCCTGGCAGCTCGTTCGAGAAGGACCTCGAATCTTTCAGGACGATAATAGAGGACGAGAGTTTCAGGCCCGACATGCTCAAGATCTACCCGACGCTGGTCATAGCTGGAACGGGTCTCCATGATATGTGGCGGGAGGGCGCCTACCAGCCCATGTCTCTCGAAAGAACGGTCGAGCTCCTTGCCCTCATGAAGAGGATGGTGCCTCCTTGGATCAGGATACTCAGGGTGCAGCGGGACATCCCTGCGCAGCTCATAGAGGCCGGCGTCCGAAAGGGTCACTTGCGCGAGCTCGTCCTGAAGAAGCTGAGGGAGGATGGAGCATCGTGCAGGTGCATCAGATGTCGGGAGATAGGTCACATCGCGGGCAAAGGCGCTGGAGTTGCCGAGCAGGACGTCGAGATGCGGTGTATCGTCTACCGTGCCTCTGGCGGCACGGAGCACTTCGTTTCGTTCGATGTGCCCGAGACGGATTCGCTTATCGGCTATGCCAGACTCAGAATCCCTGACGAGGGTGAGATCGCGCTCCTCAGGGAACTCCACGTCTACGGACAGATGGTCCCTATCAGCGAGCCGCCCGGAAAGAGGTGGCAGCACAAGAGGTTCGGGGAGAGGCTTCTGATCGAGTGCGAGAACATCGCTAGCTCGCATGGCAGGAGGACTATGCGGGTAACGAGCGGCGTTGGCGCGAGGGAGTACTACCGCAGGCTAGGATACCAGCTTGACGCGCCCTATATGTCAAAGCGCCTCCCCTGATGGCTGCGCCCGCAGCGCTACCATTATAAGATTTAATCCTCATCGGTTGAAACCTGGGAGGAGCAGTTTGCCCTGCCTGAAATGCGGAGGTCAGACGGAGGAGCGCGCGCTCCTGTGCGACGGGTGTGCGGAATCGCTCATCCGTGAGCCCAGGTTCTTCCTAAACCCCGTGCTGATAGGGCCCAGCATCTACTCCAGGCTTAGGGAGTGCGGATCCGCCGCGTACAGGCTCGGACCCAGCGTCGGCTCAGAGGTAGCGCTCGTGCCGTCGACGAGGCTCGAGAAGGCCGTGCAGGACCTGAACGTGCAGGTCGTGACTAAGGAGCAGCTCAAGGCCTTCTACCAGAAGTGCGACGCGCTTTTGGCGCACCTCGGCGTACCTCTCAGGACAGACTCGCCGGAGATGCTCCTGACGGAGGACGCTTCGGAGATAGTCACCTCTATAGTTCTGAAGGTCAACGCCGCGGAGAAGGTGTTCCCGCTGGAAGGCAGCAGCGACCTGTACATAAGGCTCGGTGTGATATACTGGGGTGCATCCAGGGGCGTCCTGCTGAAGACTGCTTCCGAACGCTGGAGCGCAGAGAAAAGGGCCTATCTCCTCGCCAGGGCTAAGGAGTATCTCTCCAAGGTGCCCCCGGAGGATGACCTGTTCTCAATCGCGGCGCGGACCCTCGGCTTCGTATGCCTCGAGGCAGAAGAATGGAAGGAGGCCGAGGAGCACCTGTCTGACGCCCTCAGGCACTTCCCAAACGATGCCACGATAGGAGAGGGAATCGCTCGCGCGCACCTGATGCTGGGGAACCACGTCGAGGCTCTCTCGCGCGTTGACGAGGTGATAAGCCTCGGCGAGACCCCATCCTTATGGGTGCTCAAGGGGCAGATCCTGCGCGAGGTAGGCAGACACGACGAGGCCATCGAGTGTTTCAACCGTGCCCTCGCGCTTGAACCAGGGTATCTTCCGGGACATGACGAGCTGATAATGGCTCTCAGAGATGTCGGCAGAATAGAGGATGCAGCAGCCGCGGAGGCTCGTCGGTCACTCGCCATGCGCCCCGATATGGAGCGCAGAATATCCGAGTTCTTGGCGGAGCTGAAGGGGCCCTCCGCTGAGGAGCAGCCTCGTCCGCCTTCGCCCCCGAGGGAACTCGGGAGACCAGCAAAGGAGGCACGGCCGGAACCTCCATCCCCTGTCGCGGACGCGGTTGCCGCCCTACGAGCGAAGGAGTACGACACCGCGATCCAGCGTGCCAGCCACATACTGAAGGAATCTCCGGGACTTCGCGCGGCGGAGTTGGTGCTCATAGAGGCATTGCTCGCGAAGGGCGATGCGAAGGGGGCGGAGCCGCATGTCCACTCGTTCTACGAACGCAACCGCGAGGATCCAGCAGCATGGTACTGGCGCGGCGTCCTCGCCGAGAAGCAGGGTCGCTGGGGTGCGGCGATACAGTACTTCAGCAAATCCGTCTCGCTGGATCCCAGGAACGTCGATGCGTGGGTCGCCATGGGCGACGTTCTCCTCTCGAAGGGTAAGTTGCCGGGCGCGGACGAGGCCTACTCGAAGGCGCTCCAGGTGGACGAGGAGAACGCGCAAGCATGGCTCGGCAAGGCGAAGGTCATGAGGCTGATGGGCAGGTGGGGTGCTGCCATACAGTGCCTGGACAAATACAACTCGCTCATTCCTCAGGACAAATCGTCGTGGCTGATGAAGGCCGACACTCTGCTGGAGAAGGGCAAATACGGTCGCGCGATCGAGGCATATGATAGATACCTCGCACTCGCGCCCGATGATTCGTATGCCCTCACTAAGAAGGGATTGGCGCTAAACTCCATAGGCCGGAGCGAGGATGCGAGAAAGTGCTTCGATGAGGCGGTGCGGCTCGACCCTGGCAACAAGGAGGCGGCGCACTGGCTGAGAACGCTTTCTGAGGGAGGTGAGGCCTGATGGTGGAGCTCGACAGGCTCCTCAGTGAGCGTTCCGACGAGGCAATACTGAAGGCGCTCAAGGAAATACCGGAGCCCGAGTTCAGGAGGCTGGTGGAGGCCGTCCTCGGCTATCTGCAACTGAAGGTGGTCAGGAGCAAGCCCGTTTCCGGCCTCGTGATATCTGAGTGCACGCACTCGCCTGACGGCAAACGGTATGTGGTGCTTTTCTCCAGGAGGGACGAACCGCTCTCGAAGGCGGACATCGAGAGTCTCGCAGGATTCATGAAGAAGACAGATGCCCCCAACGGGCTCGTGCTCGTCGCCTCGTCGGTCTCACAGGCAGGGCTCAAGCTCGCGGAACAGAGCAACATAGGCGTGGCGGACTCGGCGAAGCTCGCAGCACTCCTGCGCAGGTTCGACCTGGACAAGGAACTCATGAGGGCTGCGGAGAGGCTACGTGAGCAGGCGAGGACGCCTTCTTTCCCCGGTCTGGACAGCGCGCTCGCAGAGGCGCTAAGGACCGGCTACGAGGCGCTCGCAGCCAGGGATTTCATGAAGGCCCTGGATGCGTTCGACAAGGCCATCATGCTCAGGGACGACTACGACGTTCCCTGGAGGCTGAAGGGCAACACCTTGGACGAGATGGGATACCATGAGCAAGCGCTCAGCTGCTACAAGCGCGCCCTCGAGCTGCTGCCGGAGAGCGATGAGACATGGTTCTCGCTGGGTGTCTGCCTGTTTTCGCTCGGCAGATACACCGAGGAACTCGCCTGCTACGAAAGGGCCCTCCAGTACAACCCCGTCATGCAGAAGGCCCTCATCAACAAGGGCTCGACGCTGCACAGGCTGGGCAGGTATCAGGAGGCCCTTGAGGCATTCGACAAAGTGCTCAGGATAAACTACAGGCTCGAGAAGGTGCATAACAACAGGGGCGCAACCCTGCACAGCCTCGGCAGGACGGAAGAGGCCCTCGCCGCCTACACCAGGGCAATCGAGCTCAAGCACGACTACGTAGAGGCATGGATGAACAAGGGCAGCCTGCTCTACGAGCTCGGGCGGTTCGGTGAGGCCTTCGAGGCGTTTACGCAGATCACCCAGCTTAGGCCCGAGATGGCCAAGGGATGGTATCTGAGGGGACTAGCGGCGCGTAAGATCGCCAACCTGAGCCAGGCGAAGGCGAGCTTCGAGCACGCCCTCAGACTCGATCCTGCGCTGACGGACGCCGCGCGCGCCCTGCAGGAGGTGTCGAAGAGTATAGAGGAGCGCTTCACCGAGGTGCCTCAGTTAGTCCAGGAGATATTCTCGACGGAAGGGCCGACGCCCAGCCCATCGGAGGCGCCCTCGGCCAGGATGCCCGCAGACGTGGTGTCGCACGTGGGCGAGGAGACGGTCGAGGAGCTGGCGGAGGAGCTCTACGGCGAGAGGGCGCAGCTGCTGCTACTGATGGGAAGGCACGACGAGGCGTTCGAAACACTCGGCTCGGCGCTGAAGCTGGAGGGCGAGAATCCGTCCCTCCTCACCCTCGCTGGTAACGTCCTCTGGGCCCTGGGGAGGCGCGAAGCCGCCATCAAGACATTCGAGCATGCTCTGGTGGCCGACCCCGATTACACCCCCGCTATGTTCAACCTAATGACGGCACTCAGAGATTCTGGCGAGCTCGAGCGGGCGAACGAGGTCAGCGAGACTCTGAGGAAGCGCGGCAAGTCTTGGCAGGCTCGGACGGAGGCCGCTCTGCACGCGCACGCGGTCGGCGAGCTCAAGATGGCCCTCGACGACCTGGATGTCGCCATAACCATGGAGGATTTGACGCTGTTGCACAACCACAAGGGCCTGCTGCGGCTCGAATCGCACGACCTCGACGGTGCGTTGGAGACCTTCACGAAGAACGAATCCTCGCCGCTCGATCCGTCCGAAGCTCACAACAACGCGGGTGTGGCGCTGCTCATCAAAGGCGACTATGAGAAGGCGAGCTTGGAGTTCGACCGCGCGATCAAGCTGCAGAGGAACAACCATGCAGCGTGGAACAACAGGGGTTGCGTGCTCTACAAGTATGATCGTCTCCGGGAGGCCATCGCATGCTTCGAGGAATCGGCGGTGATGCATGCGACATCGGTAGCACTCTCCAACAAAGGTTTCTCTCATCTCATGATGGATTCTCTTGCGGAGGCGATCCAGAGCTTCAGCGAGTCGCTGAAGATCGCTGAGACACCGGAGGCATACAACGGCAAGGGAATAGCGCTCGAGAGGCAGGGCTCGCTCGAAGCCGCTGCGATTGCGTACAAGGAGGCACTTCGCATCTCGCCCAGGTTCAAGGATGCGCAGGATAACCTGAGGCGTCTCGAGCAGAAGGCTGCCGCGCCAAAGGAGGTGCCCCCTCCGCCGGCGAAGGCACCGCCGGGAGAGCAGGTCGTCGGCGGAAGGTCGGCCGTGGCCGAGCAGCTGCCCAAGATGGCCGAGGAGACGCTCCGCGGGATGAGGAAGCCAGAACTCGAGGCGATGTGTGAGTCCCTCGGGCTCGACCCTCGTGGAACTAGGGCTGAGCTGGTGGAGAGACTCCTGAAGGCGAAGCAGAAGCTAGTGGGGAAGTGAACCACTCAATCGCTGAAGGTATTCCGTAGCCGGCTACGCGATGTTCATCACGACTACGTCGCGGACGGCTTTCATCTCGCTGAACGGCAGGACGAGCCTCCCCTGGGCGTCGGTCTTGAACAGCCTCGGTTCGATGTCCTCGGCAGGTATCACCAGGACGTTCTGGAGTTCCCCCGTCTTAGTATCGAGGAGGAAGTTCTCTATCATTCCGAGTATCTGACCGTCATTCGTCATCACTGTCTTGCCCTTCAGCTCGGTGATGAACTTGCGCATGTACATCCCATCTCCAGCTATCTGTAGTAGCCCAGGCCCAAATCCTCCTCGGTCTTCTTAGACATTGCGGTCTTCATCTGCCTGAAGATCTCCTCGTACCGTCTCTGGGTAGCTGCGTCAGCAGAGGGGTGAACGCGCGTTAGCGCCTCCTCGAAGTGTTGCGCCGTGACCTTCGTTGCGGTCTTGCTCTGCCTCAGCGCCGTGAGCGCGGCCTCTCTGCAGAGGTTCTCCAGGTCCGCTCCGACGAACCCCTCCAGCCGCTTGGCCAATCCTTCGAGATCGACGTTCTCGAGGGGCATGTTCTTCGTGTGTATCTGCAGTATCTTGAGGCGGGCGCGTTCGTCGGGCACGGGCACGAGCAGTATCTTGTCGAACCGGCCAGGGCGCAGCAGTGCAGGGTCCACTATGTCCGGTCTGTTGGTCGCCGCGATCACGAAGACGTTCTCCATGTCTTCGAGCCCATCCATAGACGTCAGGAGCTGGTTCACGACGCGTTCTGTCGCGCCAGTATCGAAGTGACTCCCGCGCCTGGGGGCGATGGCATCTATCTCATCGAGGAACACGATCGAAGGGGAAACCTGCTTGGCCTTCTTGAATATCATCCGAACCGCCTTCTCGCTCTCCCCCACCCACTTCGACATTATCTCGGGGCCCTTTATCGATATGAAGTTGGCCCTGGTCTCGTTCGCCACCGCTCGCGCGATGAGAGTCTTTCCAGTACCGGGAGCCCCGAACAGCAACACGCCCCGAGGAGGACGGATGCCCATCCTGGCGAAAGATTCCGGGTCCTCCATGGGCAGCTCTATGGCCTCCCGGAGTTCCTTCTTTATGTCGTCGAGGCCTCCTATGTCGTCCCATCTGGCGGCGGGCATCTCGACAAGCACCTCCCGCATCGCGCTCGGCTCGATCTCCCGCAGTGCCTCAGAGAAGTCCTGAGCCGTCACCTTCATCTTCTCAAGCACCTCAGCGGGTATGGGTTTCCCAAGGTCAATCTCGGGCAGGTGACGCCTGAGCGATTTCATAGCGGCCTCCCTCGCGAGCGCCGCGAGGTCGGCTCCGACGAAGCCGTGGGTTATCTTCGCTATGTACTCAAGCTGGACGCTCTCGTCAAGGGGCATGCCTCTGGTGTGTATCTGCAGTATCTCCTTCCTGCCTTCCGCCGACGGCACCCCGATCTCTATCTCTCTGTCGAACCTCCCAGGTCTCCTCAGAGCGGGATCTATCGCGTCCTCTCTGTTCGTCGCGGCTATCACGATGACATTGCCGCGGGATGTCAGGCCATCCATAAGCGTTAGGAGCTGCGCGACGACCCTTCTCTCGACCTCCCCGTGGACCTCGTCCCGCCTCGGAGCTATCGAATCCAGCTCGTCTATGAATATCACCGATGGGGCATTCTTCTCCGCCTCCGTGAAGATGTCCCTCAGCCGCTCCTCGCTCTGGCCGTAGAACTTCGACATTATCTCAGGGCCCTGTATCGAGAAGAAGTTGGCCCCAGCCTCGTTAGCAACCGCTCTGGCTATGAGTGTCTTGCCCGTTCCAGGCGGGCCAAACAAGAGGACGCCCTTCGGGGGGTCGATCCCCAGCCTCGAGAAGACCTCTGGATGTTTCAGAGGCAACTCGATCATCTCCCTTATGCGCTGAAGCTCCTCCTCGAGCCCGCCGATGTCCTCGTACGTCACGGACGGACGCTCGATCAGAGCCGCCTCGACGGGCTCTGTCTTCACCGAGAGTTCCGTCTTCTCGGCGACCTGTACCACTCCGCTTGGAGTGGTGGACACCACGACGAACGGAAGGAACCCGCCCATGAGTGCGATGTTCGGAATGATGATCTCGTCTCCCTTGACCAGCGCGCGGTTGAGCAACCCCTTCTTGAACAGTCCCTCGACGCCCTGGCCGAACCTCACGCGCTTGCCCTGAGGGATCTTGGGGGCGACCACAACCTTCTGGGCCACTTGAGCGTTGGCCTTTGTAACGACGACCTTCTCGCCTATCGACACACCAGCGTTACCGCGTATCATCCCGTCTATCCTTATTATGCCCTGGCCCTCGTCCTCGTGTGCTGCACGGAAAACCTTCGCGGCAGTCCTCTTCTTGCCGATGATCTCTATTATCTCCCCGACCTCGACACCCAGTGCCTTCCTGGTTTGAGTGTCTATCCTGGCCCTCCCCAGGCCAACCTCCGACTGGTGGTGGGCTCGGGCGACCTTGAGGGTCACCCCTTCGGGCAGTTTCTTGGTCATTGCTGAGCTTAATCCGTCGCTTCATGCAAAAACGTTTGCCTCAAGCGGTCGAACTCTGGACCAAGTCTCATTCTGCATAGTGACATGAGAGCTCGAAGTCATGTGCGCGTGTGCTCGCACGCATTTCGATTGCGCGCACACCGCGCAGTTTCAGACTGCGGAGCGACTGCACGCTTGCAGGATGCATTCTCGTCATCAGTGATGCATCTGGATGAGTTTCTAGCCAATCGGGGTAAAACAGAAAACCTTAAAGTCAAACTACCCATACGAAACAGCCAGCGAGGCTTAAGGATGTACGAGGTACGATTCCATGGCCGCGGGGGTCAGGGCGCGGTCATGGCTGCTCAAGCCCTCGCGAGCGCGGCCTTCCAAGAGGGAGGCTATGCCACGGCTTTCCCCTTTTTCGGTGCAGAGAGGCGCGGAGCCCCCGTTCTCGCGTTCACGAGGATAGACCAGAAGAGGATATACAGGAAGACGCAGGTGCAGGAGCCGGACTTCGTCGTGGTTCTCGACGAGAGCCTCGTCGAGGTGGTGAACGTCGTCGAAGGCCTGAAGAAGGGCGGTATAGTCGTGGTCAACTCCGCTCGCAGGCCCGAGGAGGTCGACGTCGGTATCGACGTCAAACTCGCGACCGTGGATGCGACGAGCGTTGCGCTCGAAGTCCTAAAGCAACCAGCCACCAACTCGGCGATACTCGGGGCGTTCGCGAAGGCCACGGGTCTGGTCAGGATTGAATCCATAGAGAAGGGCATCATGCAAGTCTTCGGCGACAGGCTCGGGCCTAAGATCGGCGAGCTCAACGCGAAGGCCGCTCGAGTCGCATACGATCGGACGCTGGTTGGGGAATCGCATGGCCACAGGCAGCTGAAGACCGCCAAGAAGTGGCTTCCTGACGTCAGAGAGCTCCCATTGGGCGTAGCCTCGGTACCCATGAAGACCGATGCAGGTCTTGTCGGCCCCGGCTCGTTCGTTGAGAACAAGACCGGCACATGGAAGGTGTTCCGGCCTGAGTATGACAAGGAGAAGTGCACCATGTGCAACTTCTGCTGGTTCTACTGTCCTGAGGGATGCATCTACAGGAGGGAGGACAGGATGGAGTTTGACATGGAGTACTGCAAGGGCTGTGGGATATGCGCCAACGAGTGCCCTGCTGACGCCATAAAGATGGTGAGGTGAGGTTGATGGCTGTCAGGAAGGTCGTAACAGGGAACTTTGCGGCGGCTTGGGGCGCGATGAGGGCCAGGGTCAAGACGGTGGCGGCCTATCCCATAACTCCCCAGACCTTCATCGTCGAGCACCTGTCGGAGTTCATCAACAACGGCGAGCTTGACTGCGCCTACATGGAGGTCGAAAGCGAGCACTCCGCGATGAGCGCGTGCGTGTCCGCGAGCGCAACTGGCGTGCGGACATTCACCGCCACATCGTCGCAGGGCCTCGCCCTCATGCACGAGATACTCCCGATCGCATCGGGCCTCAGGCTGCCGGTCGTGATGGCCGTGGTCAACAGGGCGATAGCCGCTCCCATCAACATCTGGGTTGAGCACAACGACATAATGCCTGAACGCGACTCTGGTTGGATCCAGGTCTTCTGCGACAACAATCAGGAGGTCCACGACATGGTGCTCCAGGCGTTCAAGATAGCCGAGGACAAGCGCGTCGCGCTGCCCATGACTGTGGGCCTCGACGCGTTCATCCTTTCGCACACGGTCGAACCAGTGGAGCTTTCCGAGCCGGAGGAGGCGGACAGGTTCCTGCCTAAGTACGAGCCACCGAGCCCGATACTCGACACGGCGGCACCCAAGGTCGTCGGGCCGTTCGTACCTCCGGAGTACATGATGGAGGCGAGGTGGAACGTGGACCACGCGATGAGGCAGGTGCCCAAGGTAGTCGAGGAAGTCAATGCCGCCTTTGCGAAGCAGTTCGGGAGGGACCACGGAGGGATGATATCTCCGTACATGGTCGACGACGCTGATGCCGTGCTCGTGACTATGGGGACTGCCAGTTCGACGGCCCACGAGGTCGTGGACGAGATGCGCGCAGCGGGCAAGAAGGTGGGGCTCGTCAAGCTGAGGTTCTGGAGGCCGTACCCCACGGAGCAGATGCGCAAAGTGGTCGAGAGAGCCAAGGCCGTCGGCGTGTTTGACAGGGCTGTTTCTTATGGCGTGGGCGGCCCGTCGTTTATTGAGCTCAGGAACGCGGCCTACGGGCTAAACGTTCCCATCATGAATTTCATCGGCGGGCTCGGCGGGAGGGATGTGTCGTCGGCGGACATTCGGTTCATGTACGAGCGCATACTCGAGGCCGCCAAGACAGGCAAGGCCAGGAAGGAGATCACCTGGGTCGGCACCAGGGGGGTGGAGCAGTGAAGCTGAAGGAGATGCCAGACGAGGAACTGTTCACCAGAGGGCATACGGCCTGCGCTGGATGCGGGGCGGCCACTGCGGTGAGGAACATCATGAAGATCCTCGGCAAGGACACCATCGTGGTCAATCCCGCGTGCTGCCTCCTGATATTCGGCGCGACCTATCCTCTGGTGGCGTGGAAGGTCCCGTTCCACCATGTCGCGTTCGAGAACACCGCCGTCTGCGCCGCGGGCGTGTCAAGGGCGCTCAGGATGCAGGGCAACGACCACACACTCGTGATGGGCATCGCGGGCGACGGCGGGACGGCTGACATAGGCATTCAGGCACTCTCGGGCTGTGCTGAGAGGAACGAGGACATGCTCTATGTGATGTACGACAACGAGGCATACATGAACACTGGGATACAGCGGTCTGGCTCGACGCCCTTCGGCGCGTGGACCACCACCACGCCTGTCGGGAAGGTCAAGGCAGGCAAGGAGAACTTCAAGAAGGATATGCCGCTCATCATGATGGCCCACAACGTCCCGTACGTGGCGACCGCATCGGTCGCTCACATCCAGGACTTCATCAACAAGTTCGAGAAGGCCAAGCGCATCAAGGGCTTCAGGTATATCCAGGTGTTCACGCCGTGTCCTACCGGCTGGAGGCACGACACGTCGAAGACGATCGAGATAGCCAGGCTGGCCGTCGATACGGGCATGTGGACTCTCTACGAGTGCGAGAACGGGAAGGTCACCATCAACAGGAAGCCGAAGATGACGCCCGTTGCGGAGTACCTAAAGCTCCAGGGTCGCTTCAGGCACATGAAGGAAGAGGACATCAAGAAGCTCCAGGAGTGGGTTCTCAAGAAGTGGGAGGCGGACGAGAAGTACGCCCAGTGCAGGCAGTAGGTCTAGTGGGATATGCGGGGGCGCGTCGCGCTCTCCATCCGCTCTCAGAGCGTCTTCATCATCTCTATCTGCCTCATCGTGACCTTGAAGTCGAATTTGTCCAGCATCCTCAGCGTGGGCGCGTCCTCGTTCACGTTGTATACCCCTACCTTGAACGCCCCCAGCGTCCAGAGCCTGGTCAGCGCGAATCTTGCCAGAACTGTGCCGATACCCCTTCCTCTCTTCTCGGGCACGACCCCGAGGAACGGTATGAACCCGTTGGTGTCTATGGACCTCACCAACACGAACCCGCCATCGGTTGCGTAGCATTCGGCGCTCCTCGCCGCGTGGACGAGCGCCTCCACCTTCCTCCTCTGCCAGCACGTCGCGGCGTAGGAGCGCTGGTGAAGTCTCACAATCTCCTCCAGGCCCGCCTTCCTCGGCGGCTCTCCGAAGCCCTCGAACCTCGTCGGCCTGCCCTCGGCGGTCACGAACCTGCGCGTCTCGACGTAACCCAGGCGCTCGTAGAGCATCTGAGCTCTGGTGTTTCCTTCTATGACCTCCAGGTACAGCTCCCTGACGCCTCTGTCCCTGCAGAAGCTCTCAGCCTCGAGCATCAGCATCTTGCCTATGCCTTTACCGCGCATGCCTGGGACGACGCCGACGCCGCCGATCCACGCCTCCTGCCCGTCTATGACTGGGTTGGCGTATCCTACTATCCTGTCGCCTGAGACCGCCACCAGCACATCCTCGAGGTCCCCTCCGACAGACTTCTGGAAGTCCAGGAAGAACTGGCGCGAAGACCTCATGGGCACTATGTAGTCCGAGAAGATGTCGTTCTGGACTTCCACGAGCTCGTCCAGTCGGTCCGGATCCAGGCGCCTTATCTCAACATCAGCGGGCGTTCCCATCTGCTCCTTCTACACGGCCTCGGGTTTCATGTGGGGGAACAGGATGACCTCTTTGATCGAGTGCGAGTCGGTGAGTATCATCGCGAGCCTGTCAATGCCTATTCCGAGCCCTCCGGTCGGCGGCAAACCATACTCGAGCGCTCGGATGTAGTCCATGTCGATCGGGTGGGCCTCCTCGTCCCCCTCCCGCTTGAGCCTGTCCTGCTCCCTGAACCTCTGCTCCTGCTCTTCGGGATCGTTCAGCTCCGAGAACGCGTTCGCGAACTCCCATCCGTTTATGAACAGCTCGAAACGCTCCACCAGTGCCGGGTTGCCCCTCTTCCTCTTCGCCAGGGGCGAGACCTCTATCGGGTGGTCGATGACGAAGGTAGGATTGATGAGGTTCGGCTGGGCCTTCTGGTCGAATATCTCGGACACTATCTTGCCCATCTCGTCGCAGTCCTCGATGTCCCTCACGCCCAGCTGCAAGGCCGCATCTCTTGCATCCTCGACCGTCTTGAGCGAGAATATGTCGAGCCCCGTGTACTTCTGCACAGCATCGTGCATGGTTATCCTGGTCCACGGCCTCCTGAAGTCGAGGACCTTGTCCCCGTACTTTATCTGGTCGGTGCCAAGGATGTGCACGGCCGTGTCGTAAATCAGGCTCTCGGTGAGGTCCATTATGTCGTTGTAGTCCGCATAGGCCTCGTAGAGCTCCATCGAGGTGTACTCGGGATAGTGCTGAGCGTCTATGTCCTCGTTCCTGAAGTTGTGTCCGATCTCGTAGACCTTCTCCATGTCGCCCACGATGCACCTCTTGTGGTAGAGCTCGGGCGCAATCCTCAGGTAGAGGTCTATGTCCAGGTAGTTGTGGTGGGTGACGAAGGGTCTGGCCAGAGCGCCTCCGTATAGCGGTTGAAGGATCGGCGTCTCTATCTCGATGAACCCGCGGGAGTTGAGCCATTCCCGAATGAACGCGACCATCTTGCTGCGCCTGATGAACTTCTCCCGCACGTCCTGGTTCATGATCAGATCCAGGTACCTCTGCCTGTACCTCATCTGGACATCCTGTAGACCGTGAAACTTCTCTGGGAACGGCGCTATCGCCTTGCACAGTATCTCGAAGTCCTTGATCGCGACCGTTATCTCTCCCGCCTTGGTCCTGAAGACATGGCCCTTGACGCCGACGATGTCCCCGATGTCGAGCGACCTGAACAGCTCGAACCTCTCCTTCCCCAAGTCATCGAGCCTGAAGTACAGCTGCACTTTGCCGTCCCTGTCCGACAGGTCCGCGAAGCCGGCCTTGCCGTGCAGCCTCATGCCCATTATCCTGCCTGCGGTGGATATCTCGACCGGGCTCCTCTCGGCACCGACGTCCGCAAACTCCGACTTGATCTTCGTGGAGTTGTGGGTGCGGACGTATCTGTACTTCTTGTATGGGTCGAGGCCCTTCGCCTGCAGCTCCCTCAGCTTCCTCCTCCTCTGGGCCTTGAGCTCGCTCTCGTCTTCCGGCATGTCACGAATCCCTCTGCATGGGCGCCGCGCTGTGATATCCGCCCTGCCTACTTAAACCTAGGCCGGTCGCGCAGACGCAGTCGTTCACACTCTCTGGCACACTCATCAATCCAACCTCTCCGATAATCGGTCGAAGCCGGGCCTGCCTCAGGTCTCCGGCTCCGCTAGCTCTTGTCCTTCGAGGCCGCCTGAAGCTCCTCTGCCTCCTTGATGGCTTGAAGCAGCTCCTCGATTCTGAACGGCTTCAACAGGAACCCTTTGGCTCCCGCGGCAAGCGCCTCCTTCTCTATATGGAGGTCGGCGCTGCCGAAGAATATAGTCGCCTCGGGGTTCATCTTGAGGATCTCCTGCGTGGCGCTCACTCCGTCCTTGACAGGCATCCTCTGGTCCATGATGATGACCACGGGCTTCTCCTTCATCTCCTTGTACTTCCTGACGGCCTCCTCGCCGTCCGAGGCCACGCCAACGACCGTGTGCCCGTTGGCTTCGAGGATGTCCCTGTAGAGATCTACGATGAACTTCTCATCGTCTACGAGGAACACTGTCGCGATGGTAAGACCTCCGTTGCAGGTGCCGGCCGAACGCCTGTGCGATGCCTGTTGCCCAGGACAGCCTTCGGACCGAACTCCTCGGTCCGAGCCAGACTGGGAAGTGACAATCGGTCTGGAGATTATTTAATGATTTTCCTGATGTCGCATAGCCAGAGCTTGGCTGCTGGACTTGCGAGCTTCCATCGTCTGCTCCAGTCAACGTTTAAATAGCGAATCCTCCAATAGGACCGTCCGAAGGAGATGCCTAAGAACAAGAAAGGAGAGGGGTTCCACTCAGCTGCGGGGCTGATAAGGTACTTCGACTCAGAAGACGACAAGGCCCTGAAGGTCAACCCGTGGGCCGTAGTTGCGATGTGCATAGCCGTCTCCGCGATTGTCATAGTCCTGGGCATCCTTTATCCGACCTAGGCCTGGGATGACGACTTCGGCAGCTCGACCTTGAAGACGCTGCCCTTCGACCGGTCGCCTTTCACCCGGTCCTCGACCCATATCCTGCCCTTGTAGGTCTCGACCAGCGTCTTCGCTATGTGGAGGCCGAGGCCCGTCCCGAGAGGAGATGCGGGAGCCTGGGCGAACCTGTCGAATATCCTCCCCTTGAGGCTATCCTCTATCCCCGGGCCGCGGTCTGCGATTGAGACGCACCAGAACTCGCGCTTGTCCGAGCAGGTCCCTGAGATGTCCACGTCTATCTCCACCGGGTCGTGTTCGTCGAACTTGATCGCGTTCGAGAAGATGTTAAGGAATATCTCCTTGGCCAGCTCGTTCAAGTCACTCAGCTTTGGGGTGCCGTCGTCCGCGAGGTTGAGCTTCACCTCCTTCCCGAAGCCGGACGTGTGCGCGGCGGCGAACGCCTCACGGACGACGTCTGCAATGTTCATCGGACGGAGGCTCTTGGCTTCCGCCGACTCAATCCTCGCGTACACGCTCACGCTCCGCACAAGCTTGTTGAGGTTCATGACCTGGTCGTGGGCCTTCGCGAGGCTTTTCCTCGCGGGCAACGGGATGTCCGGACGCGACATGGCAAGCTCGATGAAGCCGCTCACAGCCTGCGCGTAGTTGTTGACGTCGTGGCCGATGAGATCCAGGAGCAGCTCGATCTTCTTCCTCTCGGTTTCAATCTCGTCGTACAGCTCCGCGTTCTGAATCGCTATCGCTGCGAGGTCGGAGAAGACTTCGATCGCATGGATAGTCTCGTCTGAGGGTATCTTGCCGTCCTGTGGTTCGTCGATCTCCAGGTACCCGAGGAGACTCCCGTCCCTCGCGAACATCAGAAAATCTATGTAGTCGTTCTCGTGCCACTCGTCGGGGAACCTGCGCGCCCTATCCATACGCTCTGGATGCGCGACAAACAGCATGTCCTCCTCGTCGGGCTCCCACCCCTCCGCTGGCACATAGTACACGTTCCTGCCAATCTTCAGCTCCGGCCTGAGGTCCCGTCTCATCCTCTCCATGGTGTACTTGACCTTGCGGAGTTCCTTCTCCGTTTCCGGCGAGAAACCATAGGTCGCCCTCACAGCGAACAGCCCCGAGTCCTTCTCGCGGATGCCCATGTGCACCTTTGCGAGGCCGTAGGTCTCGGCTACGGTCCTTACGATCTTCTCGAGGAGGGCATCGAGGCTGCCGACATACATCAGCTCGGAGGTCACTTCGAGTATGCTGGCGACGGAGACGTCCCTCAGCGGAGCGGACAAGCTCCTTCGAGCCTCTTCCATATTGACTGTCTCCCGCGGCATTCCCACCGGCCGCCATTTCCTTCCGTGGTCGGTGAACGCTACGGTAGCTAATCCAAATTACCAGTTATGAAGCTATGTGGTAACATCAAATTGGTCACTGTGGAGAGGGTCGTGTGCACTTTCGAATATCCCGTGCGCACTCGCCGAAGAGATTCCGATGTACAATGGTATGCAATCGAGTCGCCCTCTTAGCCGGAAGCAATATATACGGTCACGGTCCTGCCTGGCCTGCTCGAGGCGCAAGGACATGGCGTGCATGACGGTCGTGTTTGATTGCCTTCACGGGTGAAGCGACCCGGAGAAGCCAGAGCGCCATCGAGAGATTTCTTCCGTGCATTGCTCCAGGTCTTCTGTTGATAACCGCCGATGCAGCTGGAGGTGGACTGCCATGAGCACAGTTAGGATAGCCCTTCCGAACAAGGGAAGGCTGAACCAGAGCGCAATCAGACTGATGAACAAGATCGGATTTCCGATGCCGGACGCGAGCAATCGCACACTTCTCGCCGAGTTCGGGAAGGGCAGGTACCAGGTGCTCCTGGCGCGTGCCCAAGACATACCAGAGTTCGTGGAGATGGGAGCTGCCGACCTCGGCATCACTGGCCTGGACCTTGTCAAGGAGACCAACCGGAGGGTCGAGACTCTCATGGAGCTGGACTTCGGGAGGTGCAGGTTGGTCGTCGCCGTGCCCGAGGAATCTCCCATCGAGGACGCCACCCAGGTCAGGGACGGATGCACAGTCGCCACATGCTTCCCAAACCTGACGAGGGCGTTCTTCGAGAGCATCGGCAAGAAGGTGGAGCTAGCCGAGGTTTCGGGCGCGACAGAGGTCGCACCTCATGTGGGTCTTGCCGAGGTGATAACCGATCTCACAGAGACGGGTTCGACGCTCAAGCTCAATCACTTGAGGGAGGTAGGAGTGATACTCGAATCGGTCGCCGTGCTAATCGCCAACGGGAAGTCTTTAGTCGAGAAGAAGACCCGGATAGAGGAGGTCACGAGCGCCATCCAGAGCGTTATGAGCGCATCGAAGAAGCGGTACCTCATGGCGAACGTCCCCAAGGCCAGTCTCCAGAACCTCAAGACACTCATACCAGGTGTCTCGGGTCCCACGGTCATGAACATCATGGGCAGGGACGACATGGTGGCGATTCACGCAGTCGTGAACGAGGACGAGGTGAACGGCGTCATCACCATGCTCAAGAGCATAGGAGGGACGGGCATCCTGGTCGTCCCCATTGACAGGATGGTACTCTGACATGCGCACCCTGAGACTCAGCGACATTTCCGAGCGCGAACGCCGGAGAATCATCTCCCGCACGGACATCAGCCTCACGGCCGCCATCCGGGTCGCAAGACGCATAATCGACGATGTGAGGGTCCGCGGGGATGCTGCCCTGTTACGCTACGCCCGCGAACTAGACGGGTACACGGGCGGCGAGCTGACCCTCGGCCGCGGCAGCATACGCAAGGCGCTCAGAGATGTTCCGTCGGAACTCTCGGAGGCGCTAGCCGTGAGCGCGGAGCGCATAAGGGCCTTCCACTCCAGGCAGGTGCTCAAGGGTTTCGAGTTCAGTGACGAGTGCGGCCGATACGGCCAGAAGGTGGTTCCGCTCGAGCGCGTCGGCGTATATGTTCCCGGTGGGACGGCTGCGTACATGTCTTCAGTGCTCATGGCGTGCATACCTGCGCGCATCGCTGGCGTCGACGAGATCACGATCTGCACTCCTGGCCGTGCCGGGGCTGTGCCTGCTGGCGTGATTGCAGCGGCGAGCATGTGCGGCGTCGACGAGATACACCCGATCGGAGGAGCGCATGCGATAGCTGCCATGGCCTACGGGACGAAGTCAATACGCAGGGTGCTGAAGATCGTTGGTCCGGGAGGCGCGGTCGTGACCGCTGCCAAGATGCTCGTGAGAAACGACTGCGAGATAGACTCCCTCGCGGGGCCGTCCGAGGTGCTTGTGATAGCCGATTCCTCGGCAAGGGCGGACCTGGTTGCAGCGGACATGCTAGCTCAGCTGGAGCACGATCCTCTGGCGACCGCGATCCTCGTGAGCACGTCCGAGGCGGTGATCGAGGCCACGAAACGCACTCTGCGGGAGATGGCCATGCGGGCCGTTCGTTCGCACATCGCCCAGTCCTCTGCATCCAAGAACGCGCTCTTCATCTTGGCCGATAGCATCAACGAGGCCGTCGACTTCGCTAACGAATACGCCCCCGAGCACCTGTTGGTCGACGTGAAGACTCCGCGCGGCCTGCTCTCAAAGATAAGGAGTGCCGGCTCCGTCTTCCTGGGCTCGCACTCCTCCGTGGCCTTCGGAGACTACTGCGCAGGAACGAACCACATACTTCCGACCAGGGGCACGGCTAGGATGAGGTCCGGTCTGACTGTTTACGACTTCCTGAAGGTCATACCATATCAGCAGATCGGCTCCCGCGGAGCGGCAAAGCTTTCCAGTACTGTCGGCATAATAGCAAGGGCCGAAGGTCTGCCCGCTCACGCTGACGCCGCAACCATGCGCTCGAGGAGGTGCCCATGACATCCATCGGAGAGCTGAGACGCAGAACGTTGGAGGCCCTCACAAGGCCCTCGTACTCGCTGGCAAGGAGCGACATGGTCCTCCTCAACGACAACGCGAACCTGTTCGGGGTGAACCCGGCGGCCATCGAGGTCGCCCAGAGGTTCGATTTTGCAAGGCTCTGGGCATACCCGAGCGAGAACTCCGATGCGCTCCGCGCTCGGCTCGCGTCCGAGTATGGCATCTCCCCAGAGGAGATCATGGTCGGCAACGGTTCCGACGAGGTACTGGACATCGCCTCGAAATGCTTTATCAACCCTGGCGACAGGTTCTGCTCCCCCGTCCCGACATTCAGCATGTATAGGTTCTATGCGAACCTGCACCTTGCGAAGTTGTGCGAGAAGGTACTGAGGCCGGATTTCTCGTTGGATGCGGACGCCATACTCGCTGAAAGACCGAAGCTGCTCTCCATATGCCAGCCGAACAATCCAACAGCCAATCTGTTCGACAGAGGCGAGGTCTGCAGACTTCTCGCGCAGCCGGCAGGGGTCGTCGTGCTCGATGAAGCATACGGGGACTATGCGGGCTCCAGCATGCTGAAGGATGTCCTGAACAGCGACTCCGCCATAGACGCGAGGACCTTCTCGAAGGCGTACGGCCTTGCCGGCCTCAGGGTGGGTTTCGCGGTCGCCCGAAAGGAGATAGTGGATGAGTTGCGAAGGTTCAGGACCCCCTTCGGGCTCAACTCCTTCTCCGAGGCGGTGGCAGTGGCTGCCCTGGACCACAGGGACTGGGTGAATGAGACTATGGGTAGGATGAGGAAGGAGAGGGAGTACCTCGCCCGGAAGCTGGACGCGCTCGGTTTCAAGGTCTATCCGTCGTGCTGCAACTTCCTGCTGTGTCGTCCGCCCGTCCCTGGTCCAGCGCTCGTTTCCGCCCTCAGAGGCGAGGGTGTGGCGATCAGGGACTGCAACTCATATCCGCTGCTCGAGAACCATGTCCGCATAACAGTGGGGCCGAGGGAGCTTCTTGACAAGCTCTTGGACAGGCTGGAGCACCTCCTGGGAGGTGTTCGCGCATGATGAAGATCACGATCGCGGACTACGGTGTCGGTAACCTGCACAGCATATCGAAAGGGCTCGAGAAAGCGGGTGCGCGCATCGAGATTGTGTCGGACATGGATAGGCTCGAGAGTGCCCGATGCATCGTCTTCCCTGGAGTCGGCGCCTTCGGTGCAGCCATGGAGAGGCTGCGCCCTGTCGCAAGGGCCGTCCGCGAGAGCGCTGAAGCCGGCACCCCGATGTTGGGCGTCTGCCTCGGGATGCAGATCATGTTCGAGAAGAGCGAGGAATCTCCGGGGCCTGGCCTGGGGCTTTTCAGAGGCGATGTCAGACGGCTGAGGGCGAGGCGAGTCCCTCAGATGGGTTGGAACGACGTGCAGTTCGGCTCTGACCGGCTCTTCGAAGGCGTGCCGGAGGATTCCAAGTTCTACTTCGCGAACTCCTATGTGTGTTACCCTGCAGAAGAGAACGTGGCCGTCGCAGTAACCGACTACGATGGCGAGTTCGCCTCCGCCGTCAGGAAAGGAGGACTGTGCGGTGTGCAGTTCCACCCCGAGAAGAGTGGGACCCCGGGGCTGAAGGTCCTTGCGAACTTCGTATCAATAGCGGAGGAGTGCCGATGATGGTCCTGCCAGCAGTCGACATAAAAGACGGCAAGTGCGTTCAGCTCGTCGGAGGCAAACCAGGTACTGAGAAGGTGGTCATGGACGACGCTGTGGACGTTGCCATGAGGTGGCAGTCTGAGGGCGCGGACATGATACATGTGATAGACCTCGACTCGGCCCTCGGCAGCGGAAGCAACGAGGCCCTGATCGAGAAGCTTGTCGGCCAGCTGGACGTCCCCGTTCAAGTAGGCGGCGGTGTTCGTACGCTCGAGAAGGTGCAGAGGCTGTTCGACATAGGTGTGGAGCGAGTGATAGTAGGGACCAAGGCGATCGAGGACAGGAGGTTCCTCGAGGAACTCTCGGCTCAGTACTCAGACGGCATCGTCGTTGCCCTCGACTCGATCTCCAGCGAGGTGCTAGTCAGGGGTTGGCAGGAGAAGTCAGGGAAGGATCTGCTCGACCTCGCCAAGGATTACTCCTCACTGCCGATATTCGGGTTCCTTTACACAAATGTCGAAATCGAGGGCAAGCTCCAGGGCATCGACCCCGTGCCCATCAGGGCCCTCCTCGACACCACGGACAAGCCTCTCATTGTTTCCGGTGGGATAACCACCCTGGGCGACCTGGATATGCTCGCAAGGATGGGGGTCAACTCAGCAGTAGTGGGGATGGCGATATACACTTCGAAGATCAACTTCAGGGACGCTGTGAGGATGTTCAGATGAGCGGGAGCAAAGATGCGAGGCGATCGAGCCTGATTCGGAGGACCAGAGAGACGGAGATAAGGGTCGACATCCGGCTGGAGGGGGATGGGAATTGCAGGGCGGAGGTCCCCGATGAGTTCCTGAGGCACATGGTCGAGACGCTTGCCAAGTATTCGGGAGCCGACATCAACATCTCGGCAAAGGGCGACATCGCACACCACCTGGTGGAGGATGTCGCCATAGCACTCGGGCGAGGTTTCAGAGAGGCCATGAAGGACCGCCCCATCAGGAGGATTGCGAGCGCCACAGTTCCCATGGACGAAGCTCTCGTCACCGCAACCGTCGACTTGATAGACAGACCTTTTGTTCACATCGAAATCCCAGACATAATGTATGAGCACTTCATCAGGTCGTTCGCAATGGAGCTGCGGGCGACGGTCCACACGCTGGTTCTCAGGGGCAGGGACCAGCACCACATCGTCGAGGCCACTTTCAAGGCTCTCGGACTCGCACTCAGGGATGCGATCGCCCCTGCTGCATCGACCATTTCCACGAAGTCAGATGTTAAGTGGAGGAAGAAGTGATGCCTCTTACGAAGCGTATCATCCCCTGCCTCGACGTGAAAGACGGCATCGTAGTCAAAGGAGTCTGTTTCAAGGACCTCAGAGGCGTAGGCGACCCGCCCGAGCTGGC
The DNA here is from genome assembly GCA_038852315.1 of Thermoplasmata archaeon. Taxonomy (GTDB): domain Archaea; phylum Thermoplasmatota; class Thermoplasmata; order UBA10834; family UBA10834; genus COMBO-56-21. Next base: position 26,748 of record JAWCKF010000022.1, read on the forward strand.
CGTGGAGTATCAGGCCCAGGGGGCGGACGAGATAGTGTTCCTTGACGTTAAGGCGAGCGTCTCAGGTGCCGAGACGCTCAGATCGGCGGTCAGGAGGACGGCTGAGCAGCTGTTCATACCCCTCACTGTCGGGGGAGGAATCAGGTCGTTCGAGGACGTGCGAGAGACGCTCAACGCCGGCGCGGACAAGATCTCAATCAACTCTGCCGCCGTCGAGGATCCGTCTCTGATAACGAGGTGTGCTGAGGCCTTCGGAAGCCAGTGCGTCGTCGTTGCCATCGATGCGAAGCGTACGCCCAGCGGCTGGGAAGTCTACACATACTCCGGAACGAAACCGACGGGCCTCGACGCCGTCGAGTGGGCGAAGAAGGCGGCGGCCCTGGGGGCCGGCGAGATACTCCTGACTAGCATGGATGCCGACGGCACGAAGAACGGCTACGACATCGAACTCACAAAGCGCGTCGTGCGGTCTGTCCAGATACCGGTGATCGCCTCTGGCGGCTGCGGCACGATCGAGCATATCGTGGAGGTCCTTACCGAGGGCGAGGCGGACGCGGCCCTCGCAGCGTCCATATTCCACTTCGGAGAACACACCGTGGCGGAGGTCAAGGAGAGGTTGGAGGCCTGCGGAGTGCCTGTCAGGAAGGTGGAGACATGAACGAGGACAAAGGGCTCATCCCTGTCGTGGTGCAGGATGTGAGGAACAACAACGTGCTGATGCTGGCATACATGAACCAGGAGTCCCTTGCCCTCACCAGGAAGACCGGCTACATGCATTACTGGAGCAGGTCCAGGGGGGCTATATGGAAGAAGGGCGAGACCTCGGGGAACGTCCAGAAGGTGGTAGAGCTGCTCCCCGACTGCGACAACGATGCAATCCTGGCTCGCGTCGAGCAGACCGGGAACGCATGCCATACCGGCAAGTATTCGTGCTTCTCCAAGGACCCGATACCGCCAAACGACATCATCACGGTCCTGTGGCGAGTGTTCGACGAGAGGAAGGCTAGCCAGGCGGAGTCGAGCTACACCGTCAAGCTCATGCGGAACAGGAACCTGCTCTTGAAGAAGATAGCTGAGGAGAGCTCCGAGGTGATCCTGGCAGCGAAGGATGGGAAACGGGAAGAGGTCATCTACGAGGCTGCCGACCTCCTGTATCACCTCATGGTGTTGCTGTACGACGAGGGCATATGCATGCAGGACATACACAGGGAGCTGGAGGGGAGGAGGAAATGAGGGCCAGGAGGTGCGACTTCCACACTCACACCACGATGAGCGACGGTGAGCTGCTCCCCATGGAGTTGATCAGAAGAGCGGCGCACGCCGACCACAGGGCCATCGGCCTGACGGACCACGCATCGTTCTCTAACATCGACGAGATCGTCAGGTCCGTTACCCGGGACTGCGACAAGGCCGATGCGTGGGAGATCGAGGCGATTCCCGGCGTTGAGCTCACTCACGTGCCTGTCAGGTACATCGACGCCGCAGTGAGGAAGGCCAGGAGAGCAGGTGCAGAGCTCGTCGTGGTCCACGGTGAGACGCCCGTCGAGCCTGTCGAGAGGGGCACCAATCATGCTGCCGTCTCGAACCCGGAGGTCGATATCCTGGCGCACCCGGGTATGCTGACAATCGACGATGCTGAGCTGGCGCGCAAGAACGGCGTCTACATCGAAGTGACCTGCAGGAAGGGACATTCGCTCGCCAACGGACACGTCGTCGCAATCGCCAGGGAGGCTGACGCGAGAATCCTGGTCAACACCGACGCCCATGCTCCTGAGGACCTCAGCACCATGGCCTTCGCAGCGACGGTCGCAAAGGGCGCGGGGATGACCCCAGAGGAGGTCCGGACATGTCTTGTGTCCAACCCCGATGCACTGCTGAGGGGTCTCAAGCGCCTATGATTGTTCGGTCCGTTGCGATTTCTTGATAAGGCCTGGGAGCACTGTTGCTTCCTGCGGCGAGGCGGGTTGACACCATGTCGATCGTTAGCATGTCGGTGCCAGAGGAACTCCTCAGCAGGTTCGACGAAACCCTCGAGGCGAAGGGGTTCAGGTCCCGTTCGGACGCGATGCGCGAGGCCATGCGGGCCTTCGTCGATGAGGCCGAGTGGGAGAGCTCGGAAGGCGAGAACCAGATAGTCATCACCATGATATACGAGGAGGCTGGGCCTCGGGGGGAGCTATCTGTTCTGCAACACAGGTACGAGGAGATACAGATGATGCTGCACCTGCATCTCGAGAAGGGACAGTGCATGGAAGTGTTCATCGCGAGAGGTCCCAACGCCAGGCTGAGGGAGATACTCACGAAGATAAGGAGGGTGAAGGGCGTCAGGTCGATCAAGTTCATCTCAACCTCGAAGGCCGAGTAATGAACTGAGAAGAAGAGGCTTGAACTTAGATGTCTGGAGGCATAGGTGACGAATCCGTCCTGCGACGGCTCATACAGCAGATGAACACCAAGGCGCCCTTGAGAAGGCTCCCGCTCAGAGAGTTGCTGGAGATGCCCGAGCCGTCATATCAAGGGAGAGATGGCGAGCGTTACTCGATTGGAAAGGAGGAGCTCGAGCTGATATTCGCGCTCGCCACCGAGCTCGGACTCCGGGAACTCAGGCTGCCGATAGTCCTAATGGCTGATGCGAGCCACGAGCAATCTGTCTGGCGGGTGGAGGGCCGTGCGGAATGCGCTATAATATCGCGCGTGATAGGCCGCGAGTGGGCTGAGCCGAAGGAGAAGCTGTTCCTCTACGCTCCGCATGTCGCCACCGTGCGCCGACGTCTGCCAACGGCGACGACGTGCGCGTTCGTCCCATAGGTATCCGGCTATGAGAAGCATCCTGCTGGTCGATCTCGGGACCTCGGAGCTGTCCCACCTGGTGAGTCCGGAGCTAAAGCGCCGCTTCGCAGCCGATGTGCTTCACACGCAAGCTCCTATCCCATGTGCCCGAATGCGTGGAACGCAGCTCAACGCTGAGGATCTATTGTGTGAGGTCACCAGGCAAAGGATCCTGCGCGGGACCACTTTTGCACTGGGATTCACAGACCGGGACCTCTACGTCCCCCGGATGAACTTCGTCTTCGGGGTCGCTTCTTGCGAGGAGGGGTCTGCGGTGGTTTCTGCGTTCCGATTAGGACCGCACGAGTCCGAGATTCTGAGAGTGCGATTGCTTAAGGAAGCTGTGCATGAGCTAGGACACATTCAGGGGCTGGGGCACTGCGAAGACCCCTTATGTGTCATGCACTTCTCGAATTGCCTACTAGACACGGACCGCAAAAGTCCCTATTTCTGCGACAGGTGTAGGTGGATAAGCGGGGAGAGGGGTTAGAATAGAGTCGAGCACACCCTCGCCAAGGGCTCGGAGCGAGTGCTTCGTCCGCCGTTGTGTTGGAAGCTCTGTCTTTCATATCAAAAAAGCCAAAAGCGCAATATAGCGCCGTCTCAATAGCGCCCTCCGTCACAGCCGTAGCCAGAAGTTTCCTGTTGGGGTGTCTGACCTGGCGTTTAGGGTGCTCGTTACCGTTGCTTTCCTGACAGGGGTTTCCCTGATTCTACCAATAGTGCTGTCTTTCAGCGCACAGCCTGTAGGATACGCTTCAGCAGGTCCAGCCGACGGGAAGGCCCGTGGTGGGGCTCCGTCGATAATCTATGCAGACAGACCAGCGCTCGGTTTTGTCTACCGCAGCTATCTCATAAGTCTGACTTCGTCTCTGGCTGACAATGGGACAATCGAATGGGATCTGACGACGAATGCTTCGTGGCTCGGATTTGTTTATGGGGGCGATGGGTTACCCTACTGTGAGCTGGCGGGCACTCCCAGCGCGGTTGGGCTTTTCTATGCCAATGTGACAGTATCCGATGATGACAGCTACGATTTCGTGAACCTGACGATCGAAGTGCGGCTGCCCGGTGTTTGGGGGTTCGTTGAAACCCTGAGCGAAGTCCCGACGGGCACGCACGACCCCGTGGACATTCAGCTCAAGTC
>JAWCKF010000023.1:0-30103 GCA_038852315.1 Thermoplasmata archaeon
AGGGCGGCCCTGACGGCCCCCGGACGCTCTGGATGACACAGAAGCGTCCGATGTTCGCGAAGGAGGGGGACGTGAAGGAGGTCGCGAGCACACTCGGCATAGGCGCGGACGCGATCTTCGGGGAAGAGTTCCCGATGGCCGTCGTGTCAACGGGCCTGCCGTGCCTGATCGTCCCCGTGCGGTCGATAGACGTGATTCGCAGGATAGAGCCCAGGCGCGAAGAGCTATACTCCCTCGCGCGCGAGCTGGACATCGGCGGTGTGGAGGTGTTCACATGGAATGTTCTCGACGAGTCGTCCACGGTGCACGCGCGCTTCTTCGAGCCGACGCCTGGCATGCTGGAAGACCCCGCCTCGGGCCTCCCAGCAGGCGCGCTTGGAGCTTACCTCGCAGAGGGGGAGCTCATATCGCGCGAGAGGTTCGAGAAGATAGTGGTTGAGCAGGGGCACTGGATCGGCAGGCCCTCGAAGATACATGTGAGAGTGGAGAAGCGCGGGCCTGCGATAAGGAAGGTCGAGGTTGGTGGTTCGGCGAGGATCTCGTTCAGGGGTAGGCTGGCGGTGCCTGGATGAGCGGGATCAGGACCTCACAAGGCTGCCGAACGCGACGGTTCCCGAGATCTTCTCGATCTTGACCTTGACCTGGGAGCCTTTCGCAGTCCCGGGGACGTATATGATGAAGTTGCCCTTCCTCGCGATGCCGTCGCCCTTCTTGCCGACATCCTCTATCATGAACTCGTAGACCTGGCCCACCTCGAGCTCCTTGGCCTCCTCCACCTTGGCCTGTTTGCGTACGTGGACGGGCCTGTGAGCGCCACATGTCTCGCACACCAGTATGAGCACCCGGCCGTCCTTGACGATCCTGGTATCGGGCCGGTTGCACTCCGAGCAGAGGACGTACTCTTCGACGTAGCTCTTTATCCGCTCCGCGACCTGTGGGGCGGTGACCTTGCCCTTGAAAACGACCCGCCTCCCCTCCATCGTGCCCGCAGTCCCGAGCTCCCTCAGGAGATAACCCAGGAGATGCTGCGGGTCGCGCCTGAGCACATCTACGATCTCACCGAAGTTCCTTATGACCGTGGTCTTCCCCTCTATCATCACATCCGGCTCCGGCACCTGGAACCGGTCGCTCGATTCAAGGGTGACGGGCAGCTTCTGCTTCGCCCTCTCAAGAAGCGCCTCGTAGTCGAAAGTCTCCTCGGCTGCCATCGACGGTCCATACGGCTGGGTGTAGTTAAATCTGTTGGGAGCGCGTCCCTCGGGGGAATTCAGGCAGTCGGTATCCTGCGCCACCGTATCGAGCTCAGCTGAGCATCGGCTCGAAAGTATTATCCGCAGGCCAAGGCAATCACAACGATGCAGGCCACGAACAAGTGGTGAGGGCGACGACCCAGGGTTCCCCCGATTCGGTGTCACACAAGCCGTCATCCGCGCGACGGGCCGATATGCTATTCGGGATTCTGGATTCGATAGCCGACGGCGTCTCCGTGGTGGACAGGGACCTCAACGTCGTTTTCATGAACGCGGCGCTGAAGAGCAAATACGGCGACCTGACCGGGAGGAAGTGCTACAGCACCGTGCTGGGCTCGGAAAGCATATGCGAGAAATGTCCAGTCAAGATCGACTGGGACTATGACAAGGCCCCCTACAGGCGCGAGGGGGTGGATTCCGAGGGCAGGGCTTATGAGTTCACCGTCACGAAGTTCTCGGACCCGGATTCCGGCGCGGAGTACTGGATATCAGTGGAGCGGGACATAACCGACCGCGTCAGGATGGAGAAGAAGCTGGAAACGCTCATGACATCCATCGACCAGATGGCCGACGCTGTGTGCGTGTCAGATCTAGAAGGGAACATCATCTACATAAACAAGGCGTATGTCCAGCTGACCGGCTACGACGACAAGAGCGTGGCGGGGCTCAGCCTCACAGACGTGTCCGACTCGTCCCGAGGGAGCACTGTGCAGGCGATAATGAAGGCGGCTGCGCAGAGGGGCTGGCAGGGCGAGATGACAGGCCTGCGGAAAGACGGGACGAGGTACTACACCCATATCGAGGCCAAACCCGTCAGGGACGAGCGGGGTAAGCCCATCGCCGTCGTGGGCATAATGAGGGACATCACCAGGCAGAAGTCCGAGAAGGTCGCTATCGACAGATACACGAGCGAGCTGGAATCCAAGATGGAGGCCCGCACGACCGAGCTGGCGAGGCGGGTCAGCCAGCTCATGACCATCAACAAGATCAGCAGGGTCGTAACCTCCATTCTGGATCCCGAGGAGCTCATGAGCGACTTCGTGAAGTCGATCGCGCAGGGGTTCGGGTATCAGCACGTCGTACTGTTTCTCGCTGACAAGGACAGGGGCGACCTGTATCTGCAGGCGCTCTACGGTCGCGACGCCGATTTGGTCCCGAAGGACATGCGCCTCGCCTTGAAGGAAGGCATCGTCGGGCACGCGGCGTATTTCGGGGAGACGCTCGTCAGCGGTGACGTCTCCTCGGATTCCAGGTACGTGCGGAAGTACCTCATAGGCACCAAGTCCGAGGTCGCAGTGCCTGTCATGTTCCGGGGCGAGGTCCTCGGAGTGCTGGATGTCCAGAGCGACATGAAGGACGCCTTCACGAAGAGCGATGTGACCACGCTCGAGATGCTGGCGGACATGCTGGCGAACTCGATAACCAACGCACGGACCTACACCGAGGCAAGGGAGCGCGAGGCCGCGCTAACCGTGCTCGATAGGATAAGCAAGCAGATCTCCTACAGGCTGGAGCCTTCAGTGGTGCTGGATCAGGTGGCGAGAGACGCGGCCACGCTGCTGAAGGCCGAGCGCGCGATGGTGGGCCTCGTCGACGAGCGCGCGCACACGCTCAGGTGGGTCGCGCCGTACAAGATCGACCCCGAGAAGCTCAGGGGGCTCACGTTCAGCCCCGACAAAGGGGTCACGGGTCGCGCCCTCCGACTGCTCAAGACGGAGATTGCGAACGACTACCTCTCAGATCCCGACGCCAGCCAGAGGGATGCGGAGCTGTTCGAGATCCGCTCACTCATCTCCGCACCCATGATAGTCGAAGGGAAGGGGATAGGGGTCATCAATGTCTACAACAAGCTCGGCGGTCGGCCTTTCACCAAGGCCGACGCTCTACTGCTCTCCTCTCTTGCCGATCATGCTGCCGTCGCACTGGAGAATGCGAACCTCGTGTCGTCCCTCAACCAGAGAGTCCAGTCGCAGCTCGCGCTGCTCGAGACCGCACTCTCGATGCAGAGGCAGATAGACTCGAAGTCGGTGTACGAGCTGGTCGCGAACAAGCTGTCCGAGGTCGTCTGGAACGACGAGATAACCTTCTACAAGCTCGACAAGGAGAAGGGTATCCTGGTGCCCGTGTTCTCGAAGGGACCGTACACGGAGCAGATCATGGCAGAGGTCACGTCCATCAACGAGGGCATCGTCGGCTTCGTCGCGAGGAGCGGCAAGGCCGAACTCGTGAACGACACCTCCGCGGACCCCAGGGTCGTACTCGTGAAAGGCACGCCCGACACGAAGGAGGCCATGATGGCGATACCCCTCGTGGGCAAGGACCGCGTCATCGGCGTCGTCGCACTGTACAGGGATGGCGGACCGACCTTCTCCGAGGCCGAGTTCGAGATCGCCCAGCTGTTCGCGAGCCAGGCGACGGTCGCGGTCGAGAACGCCGAGCTGTACAGGGTCAGGGAGGCGCTGCTGTCCGAGAGCAGGGCAAAGGTGGAGCAGATGGCGAAGCTCCTGGAGCTGACGAGCTCGCTGATGTACATGGGCGACCTCGACAGGCTCCTGCAGAGCATAGTCGACGCGGTCGTGCAGTCCTTCGGGTTCAAGCGGGCGTCCATATGCCTGCTTGACTTCGACAGGGACGTGTTCGTCATGCGCGCGCTCGCCGGGTACCCCAGCTGGGTGAAGAAGGGAGATCTGAGGGCGATGAGCAGCGTGCTCGAGGATCTGGATGACAGGTACAGGATCGGCTCAACGAGCTACTACGTGAGATACGAGGATCAGCCCTACGGCGTCGACACATTCGTGTTCCTAGCGCACCCCGAGCGCGCATCCCTGCCGAGGGCGGCCCCGGACGCATGGCACGAGCGCGACATCATAAGGATAGTGTTCAAGGACAGGAGCGGCAGGCTGATAGGCTACCTCCTCGTCGATGAGCCCGTTGACATGAAGATCCCCACGAAGGAGAAGCTGGAGGTGCTGGAGATCCTCGCCGGGATCGCCTCCATCGCCATCGAGAACTCGAAGATGTACGAGAGGCAGGTCGCCGCGGCCAACGAGATAGCGCTCCTGAACGACCTCATGACGCATGACATCAACAACTTCAACCAGGGCATCATGGGCTACATAGAGCTGCTGCTCGAGGACAAGCGGCTCGACGAGAACCAGCGCAGGTATGCCGAGCGTGCGCTGGCCCAGGTCAGGAACAACGCGAGGCTGATAGACAACATCAGGAAGCTCGCGAAAGTGAGGATGATGACCGACGCCGACTTCGCGCCCGTGGACCTCGAGCGCGCGATCGCCGAGGCAGCGGAGGTCGTCTCGAGCGCGAACCCTGACAAGAAGCTGATATTGGCGTCTCAGTTGCTCAAGGAGACGCACTACGTCATGGCGAACCAGTTCATACACGACCTGTTCGAGAACCTGTTCTCGAACGCCCTGAAGTTCGACTCGAGCAGCCGCGTGAAGGTCGACGTGCTCATCTCGGAGACGTCGAGTGCCGCAGGCGACATGTGGCTCCTGTCGGTGGTCGACAGGGGCAGGGGCATACCCGACGACAGGAAGAAGGTCGTTTTCGAGAGGTTCGCAACAGGCGTGACGGGCGTGAAGGGATTCGGGCTCGGCCTCTCAATAGTCAAGGCCATTGTCGACAAGCTGGGCGGGCGCATCTGGGTCGAGGACCGGGTCCCGGGGGACTTCACCAAGGGCACGGTTTTCAAGATCATGCTGCCGAAGGCCAGGCCGCCCCGGCATGTCCAGCAGGTCACTTCTTCCGCGAGCTCCTGAACTGCAGTGCAGCCCTCACGAGGCCGTAGTGCAGCGGCGCGGGCCTGCCGGGCCTGGACTTGAACTCGGGGTGGAACTGGGATCCTATGAAGTACGGGTGATCGCGGAGCTCCGCTATCTCCATGCGCTTCCCGTCCGGAGACCTGCCAGTGAACCTGAGCCCCTTCTCCTGTATCCTGTCGATGTAGTGGGGGTTGATCTCGTACCTGTGCCTGTGCCTCTCGGAGATCTCAGTAGCCCCGTAGAGCCTCTCGGCCATCGAGCCCCTCTCTATCATCACCCGCTGCGCTCCCAGCCTCATCGTGGCGCCCTTCCGCGTAACCTCCTTCTGCTCGGGCAGCAGGTCCACGACGGGCGCGCTCGTGTGAGGGTCGAACTCCGTGCTGTTCGCGTCGTGCATGCCCAGGACGTTTCTCGCGAACTCGACTGTCGCGAGCTGGAAGCCCAGGCATACTCCCAGGAATGGTATCTTGTTCTCCCTGGCGTACCTTATCGCCTCTATCTTCCCCTCGGTCCCGCGCACCCCGAACCCGCCCGGTATGAGCACACCATCCGCCTCTTCCAGCATCCGCCTCGATTCCGCCTTGTCGATGTCCTCGGCCTCCATCCTGAGGAACTTGACGCGCGTGTCCAGCTCCGCTCCCGCATGCGTGAAGGCCTCGTAGTGGCTCATGTAGGAGTCGCGCTGGTCCATGTACTTCCCCACGAGCAGTATGCTGACCTCGTGCTTCGGGTTCATGACCTTAGCCAGGAACCTCTTCCATTCGGCCAGCCCATCGGGCTTGAGTTGCAGCCCCATCCTCCTGAGGAGGTAGTCCGTGAGTCCCTGCTCCTCCAGGAATATTGGGACCTGGTAGATCGACTTGGCGTCGGGCGCGCTCACGACGGCCTCAAGCGGGACGTCGCAGAACAGAGCGATCTTCCTCCTCGCGGCATCGTCGAGCGGCCTCTCGCTCCTCGCGACTATCACATCGGGCTGGATGCCCTGGGCGCGCAGCTCGCGGACCGAGTGCTGGGTGGGCTTGGTCTTCTGCTCCTGGAGCGTGCCGAGCACGGGCACTAGCGTCGTGTGGACGAACAACACGTTCTCGTGCCCCATCTCCGCGCGCATCTGCCTCATAGCCTCGAGAAAAGGCATCGACTCGATGTCGCCGACGGTGCCCCCGAGCTCCACTATGGTCACGTCCGCGCCGGACTTGATGCCCACGTTCGATATCATCGACTTTATCTCGTTCGTGATGTGTGGGATTATCTGGACCGTCTTGCCGAGGAAGTGTCCCTGCCTCTCCTTGTCGATGACGCTTCCGTACACCTTTCCCGTGGTCATGACGTGGTCGGCGGTCAGGTTCACGTCGAGGAACCTCTCGTAGTTGCCAAGATCGAGGTCAGCCTCGCACCCGTCGTCAAGCACAAAGACCTCGCCGTGCTCGAACGGGTTGAGCGTCCCCGCATCGAAGTTCAGGTACGGGTCGATCTTCATCGCGGTGACCTTCAGCCCCCTCGCCTTCAGCACACGGCCGATCGATGAAGATGTGATGCCCTTGCCCAGCCCTGACAGAACTCCCCCTGAGACAACGATTATCTTCATTCCCGTCTCACGGGACCCATAGTATGAGATGACCCATCATAAAGGTTTGCAGTACGTGCTGGCTCGTCCTCGACCCGCGCTCGCGGTCCGCGCCGCTAGCGGATCATTTCCCCGAGCACGCGGGTGACGAGCTCGACCGATTCGCGCACGGGCTCGGACAAGCTCCCCCGGAATTCGACGGTCTGCGGCTTGATGCACACGACCGCGCTCTTCTTGCCGGCCCTCTCCAAGAGAGATGCCATTAGTGCCACAGCCACCCTGTGGGTCGTAACCTCCGTCTCCCTGAGGTCGCGGTGATCAACAACTCGCACGTCCCCCGGCGCCCCATCCATGTTCGCCGCATCGACGAAGATCACGGTCGCATCGCCCTCCCTCTCGGCGATGTCCAGCACAACTCCCTCTGCGCCGTCGTGCTCCGAGAACGCCCTGTCAGGATGACGCCTCCTCAGGGCCTCAGCGACGAGCACACCCGCGCCGTCGTCGGCCCTGTCCGCGTTGCCGAGCCCGATGACGTACACAGCGCCAGGACCTGCGACGTCCTCGAGCTGCCTCCTCAGAGCCGCCTCAGAGTCACCAGGTGTGTCGCGCAGCTGATGCATGGGTCGTACGCCCTCGCCACCATCTCGAGGCCCAGCCTTATCTCCTCGTCGCGTCTGTCCTCGGCAAGGAGCCTCTCCGCCGTCAGCTTGAGATGTCTCTCGATCTCATCCAGGTTCTGCGCGGTGGGCGTGATGATGTCCGCCGAGGTTATGAGCCCGTCCTTCACCTCGTAGTGGTGGTAGAGCGTGCCCCTCGGTGCCTCTACAGCACCCGTCCCGGTGCCGGTCTGCCGCGTGGGCTGCTCGATGGGCGGGTCGTCCATGCTGGCGAGCCTGTCGCACAGGTCCGGCATCTGCTCAAGCGACCATAGCATCTCGATGGCCTGCGCGAGGTTGTTCATGAGCGGGTTCCTCAGCCACCTGTCGCTGTAGTGCTCCTTGAAGAGGTCCTTCGCCTCCCCGTCCAGCCGCGAGCCCATGTTTATCAGCCTCGCGTTCGCGCCGACGTTGAACGGCCTCTCCTGGTAGAGCGAGCGCTTGGCGAACGAGTGCGGCACGACCCGCTCGTTGGTCAGCTTCCTGTAGTCCTCGACGTCGACCTCCTTGCCGTTGGATAGAAGTATGCTGTCCCCGGCGAACCCGTACCTCTTCTTCGGAGCGTTGACGGACATGAACAGCATGTCATCCGCCTCGGGGTACGTGGGATACTCGATGGATGAGAAAAGCTCGACCGCGCGGGCCGCGTCGGGCACGAGCTCGTGGCTCTTGAGCTTGATCTCCTCGAGCGCTTTCTTGCTCGGGTACCTGCCGAAGCCGCCCAGCACGGGGTTCTCTCCGTGGACTATCCGGCCGCTCATGACCTGCATCACGTGGTTCCCGAACTTCTTCAGCCTGAGGGCGCGCTTCACGTCCTCCGCGTAGTCGTTCAGCATCGCTATCGCGGACGGGTAGCCCAGGTAGTCCGGGAGCGCCAGGAGGAACGTGTGGAGCGAGTTGCTCTCGACGTTCTCCCCCATCATCATCAGCTCGCGAGCGACCTGTGCCTTTTCCGGTGGCTTGATACCGAGGGCCTTCTCCAAGCCCCTGATGGCGGCGTACCTGTGAGAGAGCGTGCATATGGCGCATATCCTCGGCACGACGTTGAGGTCATCCGCTGGCGTCATGCCCCTGACGAGCTGCTCGATGAGCCTGGGCCCCTCGTGGATGTCCAGAGTTACCTTCTTGACCTTCTTCCCATCTAGCGTGACGGTGATGCCGCCGTCGCCCTCAACCCGTGCGAGCGCCTCGATGTTGAGCTCCCTCATTGCCTCGCCTCCTTCTTCTCTATGTCCTTCAGGAGCTGCGCGACCTTGGCGCCCCCGAACTTCCTGATCTTCCTGAGTATCTCGTCCGGGCCGTAGCCCTTCTCCTTCAGCAGGTTGTACTCAGAGGCGACGTTCAGGTCGTCCGTCGGGCCCCAGCATCCGACGCACGGCAGGTTGTGAGAGGGACACACGGCACCGCATCCGGCCTTGGTGAGCGGGCCCGCGCAGAACTTGCCGTCGTACAGGATGCACCTGTTCTCCTTCCACTTGCACTCGGTGCACACCGGGAAGCTGTAGAGGTACGGGTGCCTGCCAGCGACGAGCTTCGACACAGCACTGAGGAACTCGCCCTTGTCTATGGGACAACCGGGTATGTACAGGTCGACCTTGACGAAGGCGTCCACGGGCTGGGCCTCGAAGGCCTTCGAGACGGTGATCTTGGCGTTCCCGTAGACCTTCTTGTACATCTCCTCGAACTTCCCCTCGCCGAGCTTCATGGCCTGTGGGCCGCCGTGGCACGCACACGTTCCTATCGCGACCAGGAGCTTGCTCCTCTCCCTGATGTCCTTGAGCCTCTTCAGCTGCTCCTCGGTGGAGATCGAGCCTTCGATGAACGCGACGTCCAGCTCGCCCTCGTGGTTGTCGCTCTTGGCCATCACGAACGAGCGGACCTCCGTCGCGCCGAACAGGTCGACGAGCTGGTCCTCGCAGTTCAGTATCATGAGCTGGTCGCCTGCGCAGCCCGTGAACCCGTAGACGCCGATCTTAGGCGATTGTCTTGTCACTCGCACCCCTCCCTATGAGCTCCTTCATGTGGATTACATCCCACCACGAGAACACCGGCCCGTCTATGCAGGTATACAGGTACTCTATCGCGCAGTGGCCGCACTTGCCGACGCCACACTTCATCCTCCTCTCCAGCGTCATCAGTATCTGGTGCTTCGGGATCTGCATCTTGACCAGGTGCTCCATGACGAACTTGTACATCACAGGAGGGCCGCACACGGCCGCGACGGTGTTCTTGGCGTCGATGGGCCCGACCTCCTTGAACAGCGTTGTAACGAGCCCGACCCTCTCAGTCCACTTGCCCGTGTCGTCCTTGTCGACAGAGAGCAGGCAGTGGAGGTCGTCCCTCTCCTTCAGCTGCATGAACTCCTCCCTGAACAGCATCTCGCCGGGCGTCTTCGCCCCGTGGAGGTATGTGACCTTGCCGAACCTGTCCCTGTTGTCGAGTATGTACAGCAGGAGCGAGCGCAGCGGCGCGACGCCCATGCCGCCCGCGACGATCAGAACGTCCTTCCCCTCCATCTTGTCCACGGGGAAGCCGTTGCCGTAGGGCCCGCGTATGCCGACGGTCTCGTTCTCCCTCAGCGTGAAGAGGGTGCTCGTCAGAGCGCCCATCTTCCTTATGCAGAACTCCAGCAGCCCGGGCCGGGACGGCGTCGAGGATATGCAGAACGGCGCCTCGCCCTCTCCGGGTATGGACATCATCACGAACTGCCCGGGGAGGTAGTGCATCTTCAGCGCCTCATCAACCTCGACCGGCCTCGCCTGGAAGAAGTTCACGTCGCTGGTTAGCGGGTACTTCCTCACTATCCTGTACATCTCTGGCTGGAAGGGGTTCTCCTCCACCTCCCTGTCCTCCAGCACGACGCATATCTTCTTCACTTGCCCACCTCCTGCTCCTTCAGGGCGTTCGCGACGGTCACGACGTTTATGTCCACGGGACATGTCTCGACGCATCGCCCGCAGCCAACGCACGCGGGCTTCCCGAACTCGCCGATGTAGGCCTGGAGCTTGTGGGTGTACCAGAGCCTCAGACGGTCGGCTCGCTTGTCCCTGAAGTTGTGGCCTCCGGCGACGAGCGAGTACTCCCTGAACATGCAGCTGTCCCAGAAGCGGTCCCTCGTGCCCTCCAGCGTGCCCAACTCCACCTCGTCGACCGTGTTGTAGCAGTTACAAGTCGGGCAGACCATGGTGCACTGCCCGCAGGAGAGGCACTTCTCCGCCAGCTGGTCCCACACAGGGCTGTTGTAGGCGAGCTCGAATATGTCGGGCATGCCAGTGAAGTCCACCGTGGCCTTGTACTCCGCCTGCTTCCACTTCCTGTACTCGGTGTAGTTCAGTATGTCGTTCTTGCCGAGCTCCCTGCTGAACAGGTCCGGCTTCATCCTGACCAGGTCGTGGCCCTTGGTCGAGCCGACCCAGACGAGGTAGAACATCTTGAGGTCTGTGAAGAACAAGTCGAACCCCTCGGCGATGAAGTCCGTGTCCGTGGCGAAGCACATGCACTTGTCGTCGGGGATGCAGCTGTGGCCGAGCAGCAGCGTCTTCTCCCGCCTTTCGGCATAGTAAGGGTCCTTGTACTTCTCGAGGAACAGCTTGTCCATGATCAGTATGCCGTGGATGTCGCATGGGTGAACGCCGAAGAGGATGCGCTTCGGGACATCGCCCTTGCGCTCGACGTAGCCCTCCTCGTCGAAGTCAAACATGGTGAACCTCTGAGGGTAGAGGAACTTCTTCGGGGGAATGATGGTCCGAGTTGCCTTGAGGTCCATCTGCGAGAGCGAGTCGACCTTTGCGAAAGTGGTCTTGTTCTCCCTCTTCACCGGACCCCAGAGCTCTCCCCACTCCTTCGCACTCTCGAGGAATGTCGACAGGTCCTCCTTCTTCATCTTCAAAATCATCATGGTATCTCGTCCCTGTGCTGGGATATCACCTTGCACGACCAGCGGGGGCAGAGAAACCCTGCCAGACCCTTCTTCCAGTCGCGACAGTCCGGTGTATCATGCTGAGATATAAAAACATTCGGAAACGCGCTTGAAAAATGGTTGTGTGCGCGCCCCCGAATTTGACGGTCGTCCATCTGTGCGTCAGAGTAGTTGAGCATGTTTCGAAAAATCGCGGGGAGAATCGGGAAGCTGTCTTCCCGATTTCACTGTTTGTGCCGAACCGAGTCACCAGTTCTCCGAAGAAGGCCGGGCCCCGGGCATACTTAAATACTCAACACCATCATCAAGTGCTGCACAATGCCCGAGGCGGGATGGGATGCAACAGGTGGAATCATGGATGAGAAGCGTTTAGCAGCGAGAGTCGTGAGCTGGGTTCTGTTTCTTGTGATTTGCCTCGGCGGCGTCCTCGCGGTTTCGCCCAAAGTCGCGGCGTAGCCACATGAGTTCGTCAGCCAGGTTGGTGAACTGCCCAATACAGTCTTCGCTCCAGCAGTGGAGGAGGCGGACGGGAGGCTGTATGTGATCGGCGGGTTACTGAGCGACCCGACGGGCTCCGCCCCTTCGCTCGACACCGTGTGGGTATATGACATACAGTCGGGGGAGACGTCGCCCGGTCGAAGTCTTCCGAACGGCACTGCTTTGGCGGTGTCTTGCAAGGGCGTGGATGGACGCATCTATGTTTTCGGAGGCTGGAACGTGTCCATTGGCGGCTACACCTACTTCACGCAGATATACGACCCCGGCACAGACAGCTGGAGCAACGGTTCGAGCTCCCCCGAACCCGTGGGAGGCGGGGATGCAGTCGCGCTTCCCGACGGCCGGATACTGCTCGTCGGGGCAGCGGTGCAACACCTGAACAGCACCTTGATGTACGACCCGCTCACGGACAGATGGTCGTACGCAGCTGACCAGCCAAGCTCGACATGGCTCAGGACGGCCGTGCTGTGGAACAGCACTGCGACGATAGCCATGGGCGGAAGGAGTTATCACACGACCACGGAGACAGATGACGTCTCTGTGTTCAATCCTGTGACAGGGATGTGGAGCTCGAGGGCGCGCATGATCAGCGCAGCGCACTCCGGTGGCGCCGCGGTCGGTGCTAACGGTTACGTGTATTATGTTGGCGGCTCGACGGGTTCGTGGGCCTCCACGGGCACCCTGAGCAGCGAGATACAGAGGTACGACCCTGTCACGGACACGTGGGAGTTGTCCTACAGCCGCCTTCCGAAAGCCCTGGGCGGGTTTGGATGCGCGGTTGACGCCTACGGAAGGATATTCGTCGTGGGAGGCTACGATGGCAGCTCCACCGTTTCCTCGGTCTGCATGATAGTCCCAGCGGACATAGACTGGGACGCGATGGCGATCACCTCGCCCAGCGACGGCAGCGTCGTGAGCGGTGTCGCTGCTGTCACGGTGGAGACACGTAACCTATGGTACGGCTTCAGCCTCGTCGAGCTGTGCGTCGACGGCGTCCTGTTGGACCAATCCTACGCTGGGTGGACTGACCGCATCAGCTTCAACTGGGATGTGAGAGGGCTTCCGGATGGGTCGGTGCACGTGCTCACGGCGAGGGGCTACGTGTCCTCGGGAGAGATAGTGGAGGACTCCGTATCCGTGACTGTCTGGGCGCTCTCGCCTGACGAGCGCATCGTGGCTCTGCAAGAGAACCTGACGGCCCTGCAGCAGGGATTGCTGCTGATGCTGGCAGGCCAGGCCGCGGCCATGGAGGATCTGAACGCCACGCTGGATGACCTGCAGAGGCAGCTGGACGAGTTCGACGAGCAGATCGACAGGGTCGAGGGGAAGGCGGACGACGCGAACATGTGGGGTATGGTCAACCTCGGGCTCGTGGTGGTGGTCCTGATCCTCGGCGTCGTGCTGGTGCTAATGAGCGTGAGGAAGAGGTAGCCCCCTCGCGCAGCCTGACGAGAAACCCTTTTCTCTCGGATTTTCTGAAAAAAGTGCATACATGGCACGAGCTATTCGAAGACTAGGACAAAATAAAACCAGGACCGTTCGATGACAGCATCAGGTCTAAGGTGCTCGGAACCCTGCCACGTTCTGTGGGAGGGGTAGTGCCCCTCCGTTGTAGCGTAGGAGGTGATCCATCTGCAGGTTCCCCTACAGATACCTTGTTACGACTTAACCCCCCTTGCTGAACCCAAGTTCTAACGCCCCAGGTTGAGACATCATCACTTGGACCCAACTCGGATGGTTTGACGGGCGGTGTGTGCAAGGAGCAGGGGCATATTCACCGCGAGATGTTGACTCGCGATTACTACGGAATCCAGCTTCATGAGGGCGAGTTACAGCCCTCAATCCGAACTACGGACAGGTTTCGGGATTGCCGTTGCCTCTCGGCATAGGGGCCCATTGTCCTGTCCTTTGTAGCGCGCGTGTAGCCCAGGAGATTCGGGGCATACTGACCTACCGTTGACCTCTCCTTCCTCTGGCTTAGCGCCAGCGGTCCCGATAATGTGCACCCGTCCTCGCGGACGGGTTAGCAATTAGCAGCGAGGGTCTCGTTCGTTATCTCACTTAAGAGAACGCCCTACGGTACGAACTGACGACGGCCATGCACCACCTCTCGGAAAATCAGGCAAAGTCGTCAACCTGGCCTTCATGTAACCGTCGCTCCTGGTGAGTTGTCCGGCGTTGAATCCAATTGAACCGCACGCTCCTCCCGTTGCGGTGCTCCCCCGCCAATTCCTTTAAGTTTCAGTCTTGCGACCGTACTCCCCAAGCGGCAGGCTTAACAATTTCTCTCCGGCACCGGACGCCCTCGTAGGACCTCCGACACCAAGCCCGCAGCGTTTACACCCTGGACTACCGGGGTATCTAATCCCGTTTGCGCCCCAGGGCTTCGTCCCTCACCGTCGGATCCGTTCTAGTCAGACGCCTTCGCCACTGGTGGTCCTCTCAGGATTACAGGATTTTACCCCTACCCCGAGAGTACCTCTGACCTCTCCCGGTCCCGAGCCTCGCAGTCTCCTCGGAATTCGAACAGTTGAGCTGCCCGATTTACCCAAAGATTTACGAGGCCGGCTACGGACGCTTTAAGCTCAATAATAATGAGCACCACTCGGGCCGCGGGTATTACCGCGGCGGCTGGCACCCGTCTTACCCGGCCCTTACTTCTCTCGCTTTTTAGGCGAGAGAACAGCCAACGCAAAGCGTTGGCACTCGGAATGCCCGCATCGTGGTTTCCCACATTGTGCAGTTTTCGTAGCTGCTGCGCCCCGTAGGGCCTGGATTCGTGTCTCAGAATCCATCTGGGGGCTCCGTCTCTCAACGCCCCTACCCGTCGTTGGTTAGTGGGTCCGTTACACCCACTACAGCCTGATAGGCCGCAGACCCATCCTGGAGCGCCGGAGCTTTCAGCGTGGAAGCATTCCAGCATACCACACCTATGGGGTATTATCCTCAGTTTCCCGAGATTATCCCCCACTCCAGGGCAGGTTATCCGCGTGTTACTCAGCCGTCCGCCGAGGTCTTGCACCTCTCGACTCGCATGCCTTAATCGCATTCCGATAGCGGTGCCCGCCGGCAGGATCAACCGGAATTGATCTGTCGCCGTTCACTACTATTGTTGGTCGCTCGATCGTGTCTTCCGGAACTGGCAGGGTTCTCGAGTCTCACCGACTCTGGTCCCTGCGTTCTCGGCACGGAAAGCGTGCCGATCTCGTTGCACGAACTTAAGCTGTCATCGAACGTCAGAATCAAGAGAGCACGACGCTCGCCGGAGATCTTGATTCTCCATCGTGTCTGCGACAGATGGAGCAGGGTTGATCACGGATCCTGGCGGGTTCACGCCTCCCTCCCAACCGTCGCCGCTGTCGCAGGCCTGTTTGGGTAGCCCCGCTTAAGCCCGATGCCGTATTTATGCGTTTCGAGCTTTCAACACAGAGGGTGCGAATCCCTCCGCCGGGACTTCCCTGAATACATTGCGTCGCTTCTGTATTTAGGCCTTTCGCTCGAGAACTGGCACGCCTGCTGCGGACGAGTCCGCGCTTCTTCACGTGACCGCCCCGAACATCGTCCTAGATTCAATGCGGTGTGTGTAGATGTGAAAGTGTGGTCGACGGAGCTGTCGAAGCGACGGCTCTCGACGGCCTCGACATCGGGCATTCGTGTGTGTTCGTGACCAAGTCCTTGCGGATTGCTACCGCTGTCGAATCGAATCAAGAACTGAGTGGTGCGAGATTCATTTGTGTGGACACCTGCGCCTTCGCGCAAGAGTTCATGCGGTTTCCCTAGACTGTGCCCGACCCTCGCCGTTTTGGAGTTACGCCTTCCTTGTCTTAGGACAGGCATTCTCTGCTAGCTCGCAGTTCCCCTCCCTTTCGTCATCTGTCTCCGGGAACACTGAGGGACTTCCCTGAGGCGCAACAGGCCGGACGAGGGGGTCAGACTTTCGGTGCACTTGACCGACAACGCCTCATCGTTCTGCACAGAGATCCCGAGCACGTCGCGTGCGCATATCGTTCGAGACTTCGTTCCAGCAACTTAGGGGTCGAGTAGTTTCGGCCTTCGCGGTCGAGGAACTCTCGCCTCCGATCGGCGCAAGGGGGCGACAAACCTTTAAGAAAGCACTCTTCGTTATGCGCGACAGAGCGGGGATGGCCCAGACCGGCAAGGCGTTGGATTGCTATCTCCTTCTCACGCGGCTCTCACGGGGAGGAGGCAGACATCCAATGCTCGAAAGAGCTCGGGGGTTCAAATCCCCCTCCCCGCGCTCGCCGAGTCTCTTCGAGATGCGTCTCGATGCATTCGAGTTCTTATGCAAGACCCGCTGTTCTTAGGGTCTCCAGTCTGGAGTGGTCGTGTCGTACTGAGGACGGCGTCGAATTTCCTTCGAAGAAAGACTCATTGGTAAGTCCATCATGTGTTTTCCGATATCCGATTCA
Source organism: Thermoplasmata archaeon (assembly GCA_038852315.1). GTDB lineage: Archaea > Thermoplasmatota > Thermoplasmata > UBA10834 > UBA10834 > COMBO-56-21. The sequence goes on from JAWCKF010000023.1 coordinate 16,097, forward strand.
GCGTGTCGATTTCGACCGTTCCAGTCAGCTAGTTATTCTTATATAGAGTAAAGTTGTTCGCGCAGCTCAGTGCGTGTCACTCAGGATTTCGAGGGGAGTCCTGTAGAACGGCTTTGGATGAGGGGGTAGTGCATGGGCGTGGCTGTTGGCGGACCTGGTTTCAGTGTTTCCTGGCCTGCGCCAAGAAGTCCCAAGGGTGTCAGGGGTTGTATGAGGATTGGCGGAGCAGCGGTTCTGTTACTGCTGATCGTCTGTTCCTCATTTGCCGCATTGCTGATGGCGTTGAATGTCGTCCAGCCGTCGAATGAGTCTCCCGAGTTTGTGGCAAGAGTGCTCACAGCGCCGACGTTGAGCGTCTCGCATCCCAACCCGATATACGTCACCGACGGAGTCCCCTTTGACATATTCATCAACGTTACAGATATAGACGGCGATAACCTCAACATAACATGGGAGTGGGGGGACGGCACTCCCAGCGAGACGTACATGACCGAGCCTGCTGCTACGACCATCATGGTGATGAGGACGCATACCTGGGACGTCCCGAACGAACCGGGCGTCGGCGGATACTGGGTTACTCAGACGGATCCACTGAGGATAACCGTCGAGGACGGGACCGGAAACGTGGTCACCCGTACGCGGACGATAGTCATAGTGGTCCCGGAAAACTACGGGCCCGAGGTGCGGATTTCGGCACCCTTCGAGGTCGACCCCTCGGACGATGTCACCATCTCGGCAAACGCGAGCGACCCTGAGGGTGAGGCGCTCACGTGGACCTTCGTGTTCAACAACAGTATAGAGGTGTATCTTGTCGAGGTGTACCACACCCCTGCGACCGCCCCTGGCGAGCTGGTCTGGGTGAACGTCACGCACGTCTTCAGCACGCCAGGTGACTACAGGGTGGACGTCTTCGTCACCGACGCTCTCGGCGACAACCAGCTTGTTCCGGGACACAACATGTCCGACACGGCATTCATAAAGTCCAAGGTCAACGTCGCGCCGACCTTCAACCGCATCGAAGTTTCTAGCCCGTCCGTGTTGGTGCTCGACGAATCAGTAGGTTACATAGAGGTCGTTTACAAGATAGAGGTCTTTGATCTTGACGGGGACGTGCTCAACTGCACTTGGAACTTCGGACCGGGTTTTCCTGTCGCCTACAACGAATCCGCTGGCGGCAAGGTAGTCTATAAGTTCTATCAAACGATCAACTACACGCGGGCAGGTCCCTACAACATTTCCGTCGTCACCACGGATGGCAGGGCGGGGCACGAAGTCGTGGTCTATCTCGATGTTCTAATCACCTCGAACAACTGGCCACCCAGCGTTGCTGATTTCAGGCCCAGCTACTCGGGGAATCGGAGCTTTGCTCTTCCTAACCAGACCGTGAACTTCACTCTGAGCATCGAGGACAAAGAGGGGGACCCGATATCAATAAACATCTCATTCGGGGACGGGACATGGCTGAACCTCACTCTCACAGAATTCGTAGAGGGCAACGTCACGATCACGTTCAACCATTCCTATTCGAAGACTGGCGTGTATCTCGTTGAGTTGTGGTACACCGATAACGAGTTCTATGGGTTGTTTAACCACTCGCAGTACTGGAACCTCACCGTAAGGGTTGAGGAGGAGCGGGTCGTGGTTGTGGACAGGTGGTCATGGTGGGACTACACGAGCCTCGCCCTGGTCTGCATGATACCTGTTCTGATAGTCATCAACTACCTCAGGCTCCGGAAGCGCATCAGGGAGATCGAGCAGCAGGGCATGACGTTGGACGAGTGGAAGCTCAGGAAGAGCCTGGAGTTCGAGGAGGGCATGCTCGAGAAGAGGACGGGGGGCAGATAGACAATGGCAGGCAAGAAGTCGTTCAGGCGTATAATAGCCAAGAAGCTGGTGAACGTCTTCCTGACGATCCTGGGCATAATGATACTGAACTTCTTCCTGGTGCACCTCATGCCAGGCGACCCGATCAACAACATGATCCCGCGGTCGCCGAAGTTCGACGTCGCGCTGAAGTGGGAGCTACAGGAGAAGTTCCACCTCAACGATTCCCTCATAGAGCAGTTGGGCTGGTACCTCTACAACACATTCAGGCTCGATTGGGGAACCTCTTACATGGCCAACCGCAGGCCCGTGTTCGACCTCATAATAGGTGACCTGCGTTGGACCCTCCTGCTGGTAGGCGTCTCAACTGTCTTCACGCTCATCATAGGGATAGTCATCGGCGCGTACTCGGCCTACAGGCGAGGAGGCGCCTTTGACGTCAGCGTGACCGCGATCAGCCTGTTCTTCTACGGTATGCCCGTGTTCTGGTTAGCCATGCTCCTCCAGATACTCTTCACCACACACCCGCTAGGGATAAGCTGGTGGCCACAGCTCCCTCCGGGCGGCTATTACGACACGCAGAAGTTCGGGACCGAGCTCAGATGGACCTGGCCAGTAGTGCTCAGCATGATGAAACATTTGATACTGCCGTCGCTGACGCTGGCGATAGGGACCGTTGCGGGCGTTTCGCTCGTAATGAGAAGCTCGCTCGTCGACACGATGACAGACGACTACATCATCACTGCCAAGGCCAAGGGCCTCACGGACTACCAGGTCCTCAGGTACCACGCGCTGCCCAACGGCATGCCACCGATGATCGCGCTCATAGCGATGGACATCGCGTTCATCATAGGGGGTGCGTATCAGGTCGAGTATGTGTTCAACTACCCTGGGATAGGCTGGCGGACCATCAAGTCGATAGGCGACCTCGACTTCCCGGTGCTGCAGTTCATCGTCGTGATAGGAGGCGTCGCGGTCGTGCTGGCGAACTTCATCTCTGACATCATATTGATCTACATTGACCCGAGGATAAAGATCGCGTGAGGGGGCCGTGAAATGTCTCATCGGATGAGGTGGAGCTTGCGAGCGCTGTTGACACCCCTGTTGCTTGCGCTCCTGGTGTCTCCCTGTTTGCTGGTGTTGGACGCTGAGGATGCCCGTTGCGAGCATCAAGTCCCCGCCTCCGTGTTGGCCGTACAGGCGACCCCGGTAGCAAATGCGACTGTGGATAAGCTGGCCTTCGTGAACGGCATGTTCGTCACGAGGGTCGGCGACAATGTAGTGTTCAACGGGTCAGCATCTCTCCCTTCCGAGGGCGCCACCATCACGAACTACTCGTGGAACTTCACCTATCTCCGGTCGAACTTCGTGATGTACGGCGTCAAGCCGAACTTCACATTCAACTCGACCGTCCCCGGCGGACTGGTGGTCTATGTCACGCTGAACGTTACGGACAGCAACGGACTTTGGGACACAGAGACCATCAAGGTGCTGATCCGCGAGAGGCCTCAGACGTTCCTCGAGAAATACTTCTGGACGATATTCATCTGGACCGTTATCGGCCTGCTGGTTTTCGCACTCGTGAGGACGCGCATCCAGAGGTTGCTCAGGGGTGATCCCCTCGTCACCGAGGCCGACCGGGAGAAGTTCCGGATGTCCTTGGCAAAGACCGGGAAGATTATCCGTCAGCTCATGAGGAACCCCATGGGCGCGGTCGGCGTCGTCATCCTGGCTTTCTTCAGCTTCCTCGCGATATTCGGCCCGATGATCGCGCCGTACGATGTCAAGACTCAAAACCCGCTTGAGCAGCTCCAGCTGCCTTCAAAGGAGCACTGGCTTGGCACGGACAACTTCGGGATAGACATCTTCAGCGAGCTCCTTTACGGAGCGAGGACCTCCATCATCGTGGGGATGGTCTCGGCTGTCATAGCATCGTTCCTGGGCGCGGCGGTCGGACTCTATTCGGGCTATGTCGGCGGCTGGAAGGACGAGGTTGTGATGCGCCTGAACGACATCGTGCTCTCTATCCCGTGGCTCGTGCTGATGATAGTCGTCGCGGCCTTCATGGGCTCGATCGACCTGACTGGCATCATCCTCATCATCGGCCTCACGGGGTGGTCCACCACCGCGAGGATGGTGAGGGCCCAGGTGCTCTCCGTTAAGGAGAGGCAGTACATCGAGAGGGCCAGGGCGCTGGGCTCCACAGACATGCAGATCATCACCAGGCACGTGTTCCCCAACACCTTCCCGCTCGTGTTCGCGAACACGATACTCACCGTTGCCGTCTCGATCCTGTCCGAGGCGACGCTCAGCTTCCTGGGCATGAGGCCCGTAGGGGAGGTCACCTGGGGGACGATGCTGTCGTTCGCCGAGGAGAAGGGCGCCTTCCAGTACGGCTTGCACTGGTGGATACTCGCACCCGGGCTGTGCATAGTGGTGGTCGTGCTCGGCTTCACATTGCTGGGCTACGCCCTCGATGAGATATTGAACCCCAAGCTCAGGCACCGGTGAGCGGGTGCTCGCGGCGACTATGGGGTCTTTGTTCCGTCGCCTATCGCCTCTGCAGGGTAGCTCTTGGTTTGAAAACCGTCCGAGTCCATGGCCCTGAACTCGACCGCGATGTACGAAAGCATCGTCTGGCAAGCCGAAAAAGCCTTATAGCGATTCTTCCGTACACGGTTTCGCATTGCTGAGGGCAGGTCGGGGGGATATGAGTGCTCTTGGAATCGCGTGCGAGACTCGTTCTTGCCTGCTACCTGGAGAACATACCCCCGCCGCGGAGATGTCCCTGGCAACCGGAGATGTGTGAGGAGGAAGGATTCCATGGATGAGTATGTAGGACGAACGACTAGAACCACAGCGTTCGTAGCGGTGATAGTGGCGTTCACGATGCTCGGGCTCCCAGCGCTCAACCTGGGCGGTGATGGCGACGGGATCGCGGCCAACGCGGCTGCCGACCCGGGAAACCGTGTTCTTAGGATTGGTGTCGTGGGGATGGTGGGTTCCATATCCACTCTGAACCCCCTGCTCTACACTATGGCGGAGGAGATGCTGGTCATCTGGCCGTGCTACAGCACTCTCCTCACCTACGATGTGAACGCTCAGATGATAGGGGACCTTGCCAGGTCGTGGACGATATCCCCTGACGGGCTGATCTGGGACTTCAAGCTCTATGAGACAGCGACTTTCTACGACAAGAACAACCCGACCTTGGAGATGCCGGTCACAGCCAGGGATGTCATATTCACGTATGGATTGATACAGAACGAGACGAAGAACAACCTCCACTCGTACTTCCCGACCGTCAACGGTCAGCCCATCATAAAGAAGATGTCGTACGGTCCGACTCTGTGGGATCTCAGAATCGAGCTGTCGACTGAGTTCGCCCCGTTCGTGGGGGCGCTGACGGCGATACCCATCCTACCAGAATACATATGGAAGGGCAAGGCGTGGAACTGGGACAACTACGGCAGCGGGATCGCACCGTGCATCGGCTCGGGCTTCCTGTACTACGGCCTGAACGGCCTGCCGAGCACCACCAGCGTCGATATGTTCAGGAACCCGAGATGGTTCCACACCGAGGAGAACGGTTGGCAGCTGCACGTGAACAAGATACTCTTCAGCTCGCAGACGAGCACCTCCAGCAACTGGGCGGCGTTCGAAGCCGGCGACATCGATCTCATAGAATGGGGCACGCCTGACCAGTACAACTGGGTCGTGAAGGAGAACAGGATCCCGGGCGCGATTGGGCAGTACTCGTCGACCGGCTTCGTCTACGAGTACAACCTCAACCAGATGACGGACGAGCTCAGGAAGGAGCTGGGCGGCACATACAACAAGGGAACTAACAACCAGCTCCTGCTGGACCCCGTCGTCAAGCTCGCCATCGCGATGACGGTCGACAAGCAGGCGTTCATCGACGCCGTCTACAGCGGCCTGGGCGAGCCTGCCGACTCGCTCGTGCCGAAGGCTCATCCATACCACTACACCTACGGCAGCGATCCGAGCGACGAGCCTGTCGTCGTCGACAGGCAGGCCGCAAGGCAGCTTCTGATGGCGAACGGATGGAAGTACAGGACGGACGGTAGCGAAATATTGGTCGGCCAATCCGATTATTGGACCTACAAGCCTCTGTGCAAGGTGGGCGGCACCAGCCCGCTGGCGTTCAGGTTCTGGACCCTGAGCGAATCGCCCGAGTGGGACACCGGTGGTAGGCTGTTGCTGGGCTGGGCAGCAGAGGCCGGCGTGGACCTGTCCATCGACTACGATCTGAAGACTTCCAACGAGATGAACGGCGCGTGGATGGCCGCGGACTACGACATGTGGCTCTGGGACTGGGTGTTCACGCCCCTGTCGGAGATATCGACCGACATCCTGTCCGTGTGCACCAGCATGGAGATAGGGAGCTGGAGCGACCTGTTCTGGTCCAACGCCACATACGACGCTCTGTACAACCAGTCGCTCGTGATCATGGATCCCGACGCGAGGCGGCTCGTGACCGACGAGATGCAGAGGATGATCTACGAGGACCACGCGTGCCAGCTCGTGGCCTACAGGGCGGACGTGTTCCTGATGAGGACCGTGGCTCCAGACAACTGGGGCAACTGGGGTAACTGGGCCACACAGTGGACGCTCGACCCCGGCCAGCTCTGGCCGTGGCTCTACATGAGGATCGAGCCCGGGGACAACCACGCGCCCGTGATCTCTACTGCCGCCGAGTTCGTAGGCCAGGTCGGCGTGCCGCTCAGCCTCTCGGCGAGCGCGAGCGACGACCAGCCGCTCGAGTACCGGTGGTTCTTCGGGGACGGCACGAAGAGCACGTGGAGCGACAGCCCGTACACGACAAAGGTGTACACGAAGGACGGGTACTACACCGCCTATGTGGCGGCGCGTGAGAAGACAGGCCTGGACGGCTTCATGTCTTGGACCAAGACGACCGTGAAGGTGTACGACATGTCCAACACTCCGCCGCACGATGTGGACTTCACGTTCTGGCCGGCCGACCCTGACTCGGGTACCATAGTCTATCTCAACGCGACGGGCGTCGATGACGACGGAGATCCCATCTACTACACCTGGGACTTCGGCGACGGAGGCAGTGACGCCGGTCCGAGCGTGACGCACCAGTTCAGGGACGGCGTCCCGGTCACGGTCGTGCTCTACGCTGATGACATGCGCCTCGGCACGGGCACGAGACCTGTCACGGCGTCACACCTCATCCCTGTGACAGCGAACACTCCTCCGACGGTGTCTTTGCCCGACAAGACCGTAACCGTCAAGAAGTCCGAGACTTACACAGCGACTTTCTACGATCCAGATGTAAGGGATAAGCACAGGTTCACGTGGTACTGGGGCGACGGAGGTGTCAGCGTAACTTCCGTGCCGAGCGCGACGCACTCGTACCAGCTGAAGGGAACATATACTGTCACAGTGTGGTGTGATGACCTTACGACCCTGCCGGGCCACAATGTGTCGGACCCGGCCACGGTGGTCGTCAAGGGTGCAAACAACAAGCCACCGTCGATAACGAGCTTCACAGTGAGCAAGACCAACCCGTATGCGGGTGAGATCCTGACCTTCAGCTGCACGGCGACGGACCCGAACAACGATGCGCTGAACTACACGTTCGACTTCGGCGACGGCACCTATGCCTATGTCGTGCTCGAGTCGCCGGGGACGGCCACGGTGACTCACGCGTATCAGGTCGCGGGCTTCTACGAGGCTTATGTGTCCGTTTGGGACGTGGAAGCTGCGCCTGTCGGTGCGGGACCGCTTGAGATCACAGCCTCGTGGGCGACCTTCTCGCTCAGCCTCAAAGCGGGCTGGAACCTGGTCACGGTGCCGCTGCTGAACTACGGCTACAAGGCGAGCACGCTCGGCCTGAACACCGGTGACACGGTGGCGAGATGGGACACCGTCACGCAGAAGTACGACAAGACGTACATCGTGAACGTCACGCCGCCGGCGCTCACCGACTTCGAAATCAAGCCGAACACGGGGTACTGGGTGTATGTGAGCAGCGCGCGCACGCTCAACCTGCTGGGAGCCCTGCCGAGCGCTGAGATGCAGACCTACATACAGGTCCCGACTGGCGGCGGGTGGGCGATCATCGGGTTGAACACGCTGAACACGACTTGGAAGGCTAGTTATATACCGAACTGGTATACGGACTATGCAATATCCACAGTAGCGGCGTACAGGAACGGGAAGTACGTGCAGTACATCAGAGGAGTGGTGCCGACGGACTTCACGCTGGTGCCCGGTGAGGGCCTGTTCGTCTACTGCGAGATGTCTGGAGTGCTGAGGTACACGCCGTGATAGCGGGAACGGATCAGCTATGAGGTGATATGGCTTGGATGAAGGCAAGGTGACTCTGGGAGACGGCCGTGCCGGCAGAGCCTGGCTCGGCGCGGGCGGGGAGATCGGCTTCTACGGGAGCGGCAGGAAGGACGCCGCTTTCCGGCGCGACGTGGTCAGGCGTGCGGGCGCGCTGAGGAAACCCATCGGCAGACGCCACGTCATGCTGCTGGCTCTTTTGGCCATCGCACTGGTGGCCTCGGGGGCTGCCGCGGCTATGCTCGGGAGCGGGCCGGCCACTCTCGTCCCGGAAGGCTCCACAGACGGTGCTAGAACGACATATGGGCCGGGGTATGATGTGCCACCGCCGCCCTTGTTGATCTACGGGTGGGTGTACTACATGGGCACTCCGGTTGATGGGGCGACTGTGACGCTGACGAACCAAAACACCGGCGAAACAACGGATCCCTATGTCACGGGGAGCGACGGCTTCTACATGCTCCAGGTGGCTGATCTACCGAGCGGCTATAGCGCCGGAGATGTGCTTGTGGTCACGGCCGATAAGTCCAGCGAGATGCTGACCGGGAGCGGCTCGTACACGATAACCGGTACCGAACCGGGTTATGCTCAGCTCGACATCAACATGGTCCTGATACCCGAGTTCCCAACGCTGATCATACCTGTAGTCGGCATGGTCGCCGTCGTGGCCGCTGTGCGGCTGGCCCGCGGCAGGCGAAACGAGCCGAGGAGCGGTTGAGGACCGGCCACAAACCTCTTGACCGGAGAGGCTCCACACGCCTCTTCCAACAAAACCCTTCATCTTCGCTTCTTTTGAGGCTGCCGCAACATTGTTAGCGCTGGGTTCGGCACGGCCATTCACTGATCGTGCTCAGTTCGCTTCCTCGGTAGCACCCTCCTCATATGGAGTTGAAGAGCAGTGCACTGAGTCGAGCGTCCATCAAAGCTCTTGAGTCGCTGGGCCATGCGTTGCCTGCAGGCGGCTCGTCCGCTGTAGACCGGCTGCTTCTCATGCTCTCCGGGCTATCTCCGATCCTCGAAAGTCGTGGGCATTGATCCCGCTCGACGCGACCTCGTTTCGGAGCCCTCGACGTACACATTTAGTCGCTCAAACTCAACGAAGCTTTACCACGCCGTACGAACTCGCAGTCAGTAGCTGAAAAAGTTTTAGTACTATGCCTTCGATTCCGCCCCACGGAAAGTTGGACAGGTCTGGCCGACAGGCGGAGGCAGACCCGGGGGGAGGCCTTTATGGCTATTGTGCTCTTCGCACCGGTCGGCTGGGCCATCTTGGAGAGGGAGGAGAGGAGAATTGGTTAGAAAGACGGTTTTGGCCTTTTTTGCGTGCGCCGTCATGGTGCTTGTGGCTGCGGTCCCGCTGGCTCTGGCGGAGCAGCACGAGATAGTCAAGGGCGAGAAGGGACCCAGGAACAGCGCCGTGACGTGGGAGTATGTGCCTGATTCCACAGGCGTGTGGGTGGGGCACGTGACGAACAACGGTCTGAGATGGATCGTGGTCGATGTATATGACACGAGCAACGGCGTGCCTATGCAGGTCTCGCACCAGCGGATAAGGTTCGCCGCCTACGACGCGTACCCGTCGGGCGAACTCGACACGAACGCCGTGCCCATGATGCTCGGCAAGACATACGCAATCACGATCACGCCCAACGGGCCCAGAGGCTCGTCCTGCATCGTAGAGGACACGTTCAAGGCGCTCATGCCCCCTGTCGCGGTCATAACGGTGACCGGCATCGAGGCGCTGACGGTCCATGTCAGCGGCGCCGACTCGTACGACCCTGACGGCAGCATAGTGTCGTATGCGTGGGACTTCGGTGACGGCGCGACGGCGATGGGCATGACCGCGAGCCACACGTACGCGATGGACGGCGACTACACGATCACGCTCGAGGTCACGGACAACGACGGCCTCAAGGGCATGGACCAGGAGGTCGTGACCGTCTCGCACGAGGCGATGCCGCCGGTCGCGATGTTCACCGCCACGATGGACTGGATGACCGTTAGCGTCGACGCATCGGCATCCTACGACCCGAACATGCTCCCGCTGGCATACGCGTGGGACTTCGGCGACGGCTCGAGCGCGATGGGCGTCACGGCGACTCACACCTACGCCATGGAGGGCACGTACGAGATCACCCTCACGGTGACGAACTCCGACGGACTGTCTGCAACTGCTTCGCAGTCGGTCACGGCGGTGAAGCCTCTGCCTCCGGTCGCGATGTTCACCGCCGCGATGGAGTGGATGACCGTTAGCGTCGATGCGTCCGCGTCGTACGACCCGAACGTGCCGCCTCTGCTGCCCCTTGCATATGCGTGGGACTTCGGCGACGGCTCGAGCGCGATGGGCGTCACGGCGACTCACACCTACGCCATGGAGGGCACGTACGAGATCACCCTCACGGTGACGAACGCGATGATGCTGTCCGGCACGGCGAAGCAGTCCGTCGTCGCAGTGATGCCAGCGCCGCCGGTAGCCATGTTCACGTGGACGGCCGAGGGCAACGTGCTCTATGTCGACGCGAGCGGCTCGAGCTCGGGCGTCCCGATCGTCAGCTATGCCTGGAACTGGGGCGACGGGTCACCGATCGAGGTCCTCACGACCGCCACCGCCTCGCACACCTACGCAAAGGGCGGGACGAGCAGCCTGCATGTCGTGACGATCTCCGCCAAGGGAGTGGTCGAGTCCGCGCCGGTCATATCCGCGGGTCCGCCGCCGCCGCCGCTGCTGCTGTTCGGTTACATCACGGATTCCAGCGGCAAGCCTGTGGGTGACGCCAGCGTGACGGTCACCAACCTCGCGAACGGCATGAGCCTGACGACGCTTTCGGACGCCGACGGCTTCTACATGGCGCAGCTGGCCGACCTCTACTACGCCGCAGGCAACACGATCAAGATCGATGTTGTGAAGGACGGCATGACGGGCAGCGCGCAGTATGTGGTCACCGGCAACGAGCCAGGGTATGTCCAGCTGGACATAACACTCACGGGCGGAGGACCGACGGAGCACACATTCGAGGTCACGCTGACCGTGACGGATGCATGGGGCAGGACCGCATCGGTCACGCAGACCGTGACCCTGCTCTGGTGATGCCTGGAGACGGACGCCAGCGCACAGGCCCGACCTTTGGTCAGGCCTGCCGCTCAAACCTCTTCCATGTTATTGATGTTCACAAGTGGGGGGATCATCTCGACCGGTCGCGATGTCGACACCCGACGGCCCTGTAGGGCGCTCAGCCACGGATGGCAGGTCAGATGTTCGCATCGCATGCCCGCGGACATGACGGCATGTTTAGGCGCAGTGCCGCCCTGTATGGCTCGGCTGCGAACCTCACGCTTCCGTGCGGTGAGGGTCCTCATCTCGCTCGGTCTCGTATTCGGTTTCTTGTACGCGCCCGCTGGGCCCCTGGGGCATGGTGAGGGCGCAGCTGTCCAGGGCGTCTTCTCGCCGCCCGTGACTGTGAACGACAATCTCGTGGGAGAGCAGTATCTGCCCAAGGCCGTGGTACTTCCGTCTGGAAACCTCTTCGTCGCTTGGCGTGACACTCGAAACAGCGGCACCACGGCCCTGCGTGGCGACATATACTCTTCGTTCTCAGTCGACGGCGGCGCGAACTTCACGCCCAACGTGTTGGCGGCAAGGTCGGATTGCGCGTATTACTCGGCCCCATCTGTGGCCGTTTCGCCCAACGGCACGATCTTCATAGCGTATGAGGAGTACGTCCCGGCCTACCTGGACAAGGACATACTCCTCGTCAGGTCCTTCGACGGGGGCAGGACCTTCACGAGCCCTGTGAAGGTCGACGACTCGAACAGGACCATGGTCACGGTCCAGGAGTGTCCGTCCGTCGCCGTGACCTCCGCGGGGACGGTCTTCGTCGCGTGGACTGACTACCGTGCAGGCGTCACACACCCCCGCATCAGGGGCGCGTTCTCAACCGACGGCGGCAGCACTTTTTCTGCTAGCTTGGAGATATCTCCGAGCACCAGCGCCAGCCGCGAGTTCGATGCGACTGTCGTGGCGAACGGCAGGCGAATCTTCGTGGTCTTCCTCGACGATTTCGCCGGCAGCCCGCATCCATACGTTTGTGTGTCAACCAACGGCGGCAAGGACTTCACGAACCCTGTGAGGTTGGACGATACGGGCGATCCTGGAGCGGTGCAGCGTGACGTGGCCGCAGCTCCTCTCCCGGGCGGCGGGGTCGTTGCATGCTGGGAGGATTCGAGGAACGGGTTCTGGAAGATATACGCCACGACGGTCTCCGTCAGCGGCAACAAGGTCACCGAGTCCAACATAAGGGTCGATGACCAGTACGGGACCGCTGATCAGATCGCTCCTAGCATCTCGGCTGATCAGTTCGGCAACCTGTACTGCGCATGGATCGACACGAAGGACGAGTCGTCCAACTCGATCAGGTTCGCCTACTTGGAGGCTGGCGCATCCGCGTTCAACTCGAGCATGGAGGTCGCGAAGCCTGGCTTGGACCGCTTCCAGCGCTGGCCGAGCGTGACGACGCTTCAGCCGGGCCAGGTCTTCGTGGTATGGCAGGACGACAAGGGGGGATCGTACGAGATACTCTGTTCTCGCGCGACCTTCCCCGACCTCTTCAGCCTGCCGATCGCCCGCGGCTGGAACTTGGTGACCATACCGACCCAGGGCTATTCCTACAATGCCAGCACGCTCGGGCTCATGAAGTACGACGTCGTGGTCGAGTGGAACTCCACCGAGCAGAGGTACGGCAAGACCTACATCGTCGGGGTCTCTCCGGCTTCCTGCGACTTCGTGATCGAGGACAGCACGGCCTACTGGATATATGCTGGTGCGCACGAGAAGATCAAGCTGAAGGGCGCCGTGCCCAGCGCCCAGCAGACCAAGCTTCTGAGCGTGCCGCAGGGCGGCGGGTGGGTCCTCATCGGCCTGGAGTCGCTCAATATCATGAGGAACGCGAGCGACATCGTTTCCATGATTGACGCCCCGCAGGGTGCCACTTCTGTAGCTTCGTACGACGCCCTCACGGGGTCTTACAATGTCTATGTCGCGGGAGTGCCCAAGACCGACTACCTGCTGGTCCCGGGCCAGGGGTGCTGGGTCTTCGTTGGGTCGAGCGGCACGCTCATCTACACGCCGTGACGGGCGATCGCGCTCGAGCGTCTTTTTCGAGCGAATCTCCCGCTAGCCGTCCGAGACACCACCTGTCCGGCCTTCAGGCTCTACGAACTTGCCGCCCGAAGGTCTGCTGCCCGCAATCCAGGAATGTCGATTTATGTGCCTCCGTCAGCATAGAAAGCGTCTCCGGCGCGGGATTGGTCCAGAGCACGTTTCATATAGGGGTCCGTGCATACAGCCAGTGGGGAGGAAAGTACAGTGTCTGTCGTGAGATACGATACATCAGACAGTGGGCTAGCAGTGACCCCGGGCGACGGGCAGCGACCGCGGGCGCGGGTGCGCCTTCTCAGCAAGCGGTTCGCGGCGCTCATGGTCGTCGCGATCATGGTCGTCTCGGCGTTCGCGATGCTCGCACCTATGGCGCAGAAGAGCAACGCGGTCACCGGGAACGAGAACACGGCGAAGATGGAGCTCGGGGGTGCGCGGAATATCGTGTACGAGATATACGACATAGGCGCGTCCTACAAGAAGTCGACCGACTACAGCAAGCTCGGGCGACACGACCACACGCAGATGGGCGTGAACGAGTGGTTCGGCCCGAGGAACACGAACTACAACGACACAATCGTGAAGGACGTTTATCCGTGCGTGGTCTCGTACGACCCGTACTCGGCGAACCTCAAGACCGGTCTGCCGAAGTACGACAAGGCCAGGTGGACTACGCACAGCTTCTACACGCTCAA
>JAWCKF010000024.1:0-29395 GCA_038852315.1 Thermoplasmata archaeon
CGAAGGACCGGGACACATACCTCTGCACCAGATCGAGCTGAACGTCAGGATGGAGAAGGCTGTATGCAAGGGCGCCCCGTTCTACGTCCTCGGGCCTCTAGTCACGGACGTGGGGGCGGGCTATGACCACATAACCGGAGCCATAGGCGGAGCGCTGGCTGCGTACTTCGGCGCCGACTTCCTGTGTTATGTGACCCCCTCGGAGCACCTGTCGCTGCCCACGGTTGACGACGTGCGGGAGGGAGTCATCGCGAGCAGGATAGCCGCTCATGCAGCGGACATAGCCCGCGGGAAGGATCTTGCCTGGGACAGGGAGATGTCCGAAGCCAGGAAGGCGCTCGAATGGGACAGGATGTACAGGCTATCCGTCGACCCCGTGACCGCCAGGGCGCGCAGGCAGCGCAGGAGGTCGAAGACGCCCGATGCGTGCTCCATGTGTGGGGAATTCTGCGCGATGAAGGTCGTGGACAGGGCCTTGAACGGATGACATCCTCAGAATGACAGCCCGAGGGGCAGGGCGACCACGGCGTCCACCACGAGGTAGACCACGCCCGCGGCCGTCGCGGACATAACGGCCGTCAGCAGCCCCTCGCCCACGGAGATGTCGTTCGCGACGCTGATGGCCTTGCTGGATATCACCAGCAGCCAGACCACGCCGGCCAGCGCCACAACGACGAGCAGGACCACGCCCGCGCTCGCCCTGTTCAGCTCGCTCGAGGTCCATTCCCAGATCGGCCCAGCCTCAACGACGCCGAGCCCTATCCTGAACACTGCTAGCACGATTATGTTCACGAGCACGTAGAGCGGGAAGCAGTAGCCGAGGAGGGTTATCGTCGCGGCCCTCTCGCCCCTGCCGCCGAACATGCCCTTTGCGAGGGCCGACGCAGTCATCGCGAAGATCAGGAAAGTGAATATCGAGAGAAGGAGCGCTATCGCGCTGGAGGCGCCCAGATAGATGGCGTCGCGCGTGTCGTAGCCCACGAGATCTGCCATATCGATGGTGACGAGAACACTGACGGCGACGGAGAGCATCGAGAACACTATCACTATCGCGATCGCCCTGTGCATGTCGGTTGCGAGATAGAGCCTCTGGAAGGCCGATGTGGGAGAATAGAGTATCCGGACAAGGTCGGCCAGATCCAGCCTCGGATGCTGCTTAGGCTTCCCGTACAGGTCCGGGTAGTGGGTGTGGTGGACGTGGGGATGTTCGGCCGACTCGAAGTCGGCCGGCGGTATCTGAGGGATGTAGTCTGGAGGCAGGCGCTGCTCTATCGTGGAACCGCACCTAGGACACAGGACCTTGCCCAGGCCCTGGGGCTCCACCTCCAGATACCCGTGGAACTCCAGCCCGCAGCTAGGGCACGTGATCGAGTGAGAATATGCTACGGGAGGCCCGGCCATGCGGACACCATTGTGTCTGCGAGATATATGGATTGCTAGAAGCGGGCTCCCTGCCGAGGAACGATGGAGCCACTGGAGGGTTTTGAACCCCCGGCCTGCGGTTTACGAAACCGCCGCTCTCTCGCGGCGCGTGCGGGTGGCCGCGCGCCCAACCGCTGAGCTACAGTGGCATCCTGCGTATACGTTTTCGGGAAGAAGGTCTCCGTAGTTAAGGCTTTTCGAGCACCCGGCCAGCCGACGTGCCCGTCCAGCCACTGGGTGCCGCCGGATAGACTATTTAAGGGTTCGACAGTATTCATCCAGAGGGACACCGCCGATGGTCACAGACCTACGGATACCCGAGGGCATCATCGTCCGCACAGCCAAGGGCGGTCCCGATTCGCTCAAGAGCATTCTCGCGGACCTCAAGCAATACGGCTTCACTGGGTACGTGAAGGTAAAGCTCGCGAAGGAGATAATGAGCTCCATCGGGTACCTCGTCATCGAGCAGGGTACCCCCGTGATGGCCGTCTACGAGTTCGAGAAGTCCAAGCCGAGGGAGTTGAGGCGGATATACACCGGAGAGAAATCCCTCAGGTTCATACTCGAGGACTCTCAGGACAAGGCCGCCGAGATTGAGCTGCACAGCCGCGTGCCTACAGAGGAGTTCGAGAGGCGGTTCCCGGAAGGAAGGCTCGCTGATATCGCCGTCACCGCTGTCGCCCGGCCGAAGGCCGCTGAGGAGGCCATTGCGGAGGAGGCCGAGGAGGTCGGCGTCGACGCCAGCAGAGAGATCATAGAGCTATGGAGGAGGAAGGGGTTCAAGGTCGACACACTCGAGGAGGCGCTAAAGAAGGGTCCGGAGGCACTCGCAAAGGAGCTGGCGCAGTTCGAGCAGGACGCTCAGAGGCTGAAGCACTTCGAGACCATACTCAACAACTTCCCGGTGATGGGACTCGAGAAGGACATCGAGGAGATAAGGGCCAAGCTGGACGATAGAACGAGGATTGCGGAGATCGAGTCGGACATAGAGTTCCTGCAGGAGAAGATAAAGCGCAGGATTCAGAAGCGAAAGGCGGAGGAGGAATCCATCAGGCAGGAGATGGAGAGGAAGAAAAGGGAGGAGAAGGCCGCCGACGTCTACGACCTGATACTGAAGTATCAGACCGCCCCCGAGGAGCCCGAGGAGAAGAGGTGCCCCAGATGTGGGGGGCCTGTGGGAGCCGACGGGGTATGCCCCCGCTGCAGCGCGGAGCAGGCCCCGATGCCCACCTATGTGAAGCCTCTGCCCGAGCACATGCTCTTCGAGAACTTCGTGGTAGGACCAGGGTCGAAGTTCCCCGTAGCTGCCGCGCTCTCAGTCGCGGAATCGCCCAGCACCAGCTACAACCCACTGCTGATATTCGGAGGGTCGGGACTGGGCAAGACCCACCTCCTGGCGGCCATAGGTAACCACACTGTGAAGAGGTCGAAGGGGGCGAAGGTGGTCTACGTCCCCGCCGACAGGTTCGTCGAGGCCGTCGAGGCTGAGAAGGACGAGAAGATCCTGAGGCGAATAAGGGAGGATCTGAAGGCCGTCGACCTGCTGCTCGTGGATGACATGCAGTTCCTGGCGGCGAGCGAGAAGGCACAGCTCGAGATGGCGAAGATCATCGACAACCTCATCGATTCGAAGAAGCAGGTCGTGCTCGCGAGCGACAGGCTCCCAGGGCAGATACCCGGGCTGAGCGACCGGCTGAACTCGAGGATCATGCTTGGGCTGACGGCGGACCTGCAGCCCCCGGATTTTGAGACCCGCGTGAAGATCATCAAGCTCAAAGCCGTGGAGAAGAAGCTCACGCTCAGCGAGGAGATAGTGAAATACATAGCTGAGAGGGTGACCGCCAACGTGAGGGAACTGGAGAGCGCGCTCGCGAAGATCGTGGCGTTCTCCACAATAATGAAGCTGGAAGTGGACCTGAACCTGGTCTCGGACATCCTCAAGCCTCTGGCTCCAGTCCAGGAGACAAGGAAGGAGATAATGAAAGAGGTAAAGGCCGTCCCGGGCCACTGCTACCTGATAGAGGAGGAGAGGCCCATGTACAGCAACGTCCTCCTCAGCAGGAAGATGGACGAGGGCTACCGCGGCCTAGTGATAACCAGGATGAATCCGAAGCGCCTCAGGGACGAGTTCAAGATCGAGCCCGAGATACTCTGGCTCACCGACAAGGAGAGCGCCCAGGAGAAGACCGTAGCACCCTCGCTGGAGATGATCATCCACGTGATTCAGGAATTCATGGCGGGCGAGGAGCACGGGATGATAGTCCTGGACGGCATCCAGTACTTGATCAGCAACACCAGCTTCGAGGCCGTCCTCAGGTTCATCAGGAGCCTGATCGACGAGATCTCGGAATCCGATGACATCCTGGCCATCTCCGTCAGCCCTGACACGCTCAAACCGCAGGAGCTGTCCATACTCGAGAGGGAGATGGAGGTCCTGAACCTGGCGTGATGCTGAGGTAGGGTCACACCGCCCTCTTCATCATCTCCTTGAACTCGCGCATCTCCTTCAGGGCCTGGGCGTAGTCCCCCGCCTTCATCAGGCTCGTTGCGGACTTGAGCAGGGTGATCATGGGCGTGATGTTGACATCCCTGCCCTTGGCCTCTATGAGGTCGTACTTGGCCTTCTGAATCTCCTCGTTCATCCTCGCTGGGATGCTCTTGTACAGCTTCTCGCGGGCGGCCTTCAGCAGCGCGTCGAGCCTGTCGAAGTCCTTGAGCTCCATCGCCTTGTTCGCGTCGACGAGCAGCGCTCGCGCCTCCTTGGTGTCGACAATGAACGCCTCCGCATCGGCTATGAGCTGCTTCATCGAGGCGAGCTTCTTCTTCGACTCGTTGTATCTCCCTGTGATAGGCAACAGCTCGTTCTTGACCTTGTCCACATAGACATACGCTGCCTCGACGTCGCCGGCCGCCTTCGCCCTCGAGACCTCGCGGATGTACGTCTCCGCCCTTGCGGTGTCCCCGCCGAACCCCTTCGCGAGCTTGATCTCCTCGTTTAGGCTCTCAATCTCGCCGGCGAGGTGCTTGTCCATGACGCCAAGAAGCACTGTCCTTGACTTCTGGACCAGCTCTATCGCCCTGTCAAGCTTTCTCTCACGTCCTGCCACCGCCGCCTCGTCTATGAGCTCCTTGCTCTCGGCGATGTCTACCTCCCTCTCTCTGGCCAGCGCCAACAACGGCTTCATCTCGGCGACCATGCGTGCGAGTTCCTTGCCCTTGTCCGTCACGGGCGCGGCCTTTGCCTCCGCCTTGACCGCAGGGGCGGGGGCACGCGCAGCCTCGCCAGACGGCTTCGGAGGAGGTGACGGGACCGGAGGTGCCTTGACAGGCGGCTC
This sequence comes from Thermoplasmata archaeon, assembly GCA_038852315.1. Lineage (GTDB taxonomy): Archaea > Thermoplasmatota > Thermoplasmata > UBA10834 > UBA10834 > COMBO-56-21. Next base: position 4,758 of record JAWCKF010000024.1, read on the forward strand.
GGGCTTCGCCTCGGGCTCCTTCTTCCCCTTCCTGAACAGGCCTCCGAAAAGGCCCTTCCTTTCCTTCTCCTCGGCCTCCTCTTTCGGCTTCGCCGCAGGAGCTGGCGGGGCGGGCTTGGGCGGCGCCTTCGCCTCAGGAACAGCCGGCTCAGACGGCTTCTCCTCCACAGGAGGAGCGGCGATGGCCTCTGCCTCTTCCGGCTCCACGAACAGCGCTCCACAACCAGGGCAAGACTTCGCATCGACGCTCACAAGGGTGTTGCAGTTGGGGCACTGGAACATCTCTGTGCCCTCTTCGGCGAACAGCACCCCGCACTTGGGGCACGAGCTCGCACTGATTGCGACGTGGGCACCGCATTCGGGACACTCGAAGAACTCGGACACCTCCGCCGCTGGCTCGGCCTTGGCCGTGGCCGGAGCCTCAGCTGGTTTCGGCGGGGGCTCAGGAACCGGCGGTTTCGCAGGCTCGGCCACTTCGGCCTTGAAGGATGGTGCGCGCTCTGGTGCCTGTGCGGGCTGCGGAGCTGGCCTCGGCGCCGCGGGCGGTGTGGGCTTCTCTGGCACGAGCGGCTTCGAGAATATCTCCTCAATCCTCGCCTCCAGGGAGGGCTTCTGTTGCACCTGTGCGGGCTCCGAGGCTGAAGGCTTCGTCGACTCGACCTCTATCTCGAATATCGAGAGGTCCGTTCCGCAGAATCCGCATTTCTTGGAACCTGGTGCAAGCGGAGAGTCGCATATTGGGCACAGCTTTTCCCCGCCAGAAGTTGGCAAACCGGAGGGCCTCCTTTTAATGATGCTAACGCGATTTACGATATGCCTGGATAAATAGTTAATCGTTTTGATTTCCGAAGATGATAATGATGTCAAAGCGAGGGATGGGATAACGAGCCAGTCATGAAACAGAAACGTATTTCCAAGGGCCCGTAGTTGCCCCATGCGGGGGAAACATGGAGCTGAAGTCCGTCAAAATCGACATGCCCGAAAATGCAAACGTGATCATAGGCCAGACTCATTTCATCAAGTCGGTCGAGGACATATACGAGGCCGTGGTCGGCACGGTTCCCCAAGCTAGGTTCGGACTCGCGTTCTGCGAAGCTTCAGGACCGTGCTTGGTGAGGGTTGACGGGAACGACGAGCGCCTGAAGAAAGCAGCCGCCGACAACGCCATGCGGATCGGCGCAGGCCACACCTTCGTGTTGTTTCTGGAGAACGCGTATCCGATAAACGTGTTGAACAGGATAAAGGATGTCCAGGAGGTGTGCTCAATCTTCTGCGCGACCGCGAACCCCGTGCAGGTCGTCGTTGTTGAGAACGGTCGCGGAAGGGGTGTCCTGGGCGTCATCGATGGAGAGAGCCCGAAGGGAGTGGAATCCCCAAAGGATGCTGATGATAGAAGGGCCTTCCTAAGGAAGATCGGCTACAAGCGTTGAGCGACGAACGGTGCGAATCCCGATGAAGTTCAGCTTGGATGTCTGGCCTCTGGACCTTGGTATGACCCTCGGATGTGGCCAAACATTCAGATGGAGGGTCGACGGGGACGGCCATTGGATGGGCGTCATCGATGACCAGTTCGTGAGGCTCGCGAGAAGAGGGCGGGAGCTCAGTGCGGAGGTCTTGCCAGGGAGGAGGGACGCGCCCGAACTCGTCGCGCGCTACCTCAGGACGGACGACGACATCGGGAAGATACATAGAGTGCTGGCTAGGGACGAAGTCTTGGCTCGCGGCTTGCAGCGCTTCAAGGGCCTCAGACTCGTGAAGATGGACGAGTGGGAGTGCCTCGCGAGCTACGTCCTTGCCACTTATGCCAACATTCCGAGGATTGCTGGGATGATAGAGCGAATCTCGCTCGCTCTCGGCGAGGAGATATCCCCGGGTATCCATGCCTTTCCGCGAAGGGAGCGCGTCGCTAAGGCTGGGTCTCAGAAGTTGAAGAAGCTCGGCCTCGGTTACAGAGCACACTATCTCTCTGAGCTGAGCGAGGGCATCGACGAGGCGCGCATCTCTCGCATGAGGGGGCTGCCGTACGAGCAGGTCAGGGAGGAGCTGATCGAACTGCCTGGCGTCGGTGACAAAGTCGCAGACTGCGTCGCGCTTTTCGGCTTCGGCATGCTTGAGGCTTTTCCCATAGACGTCTGGGTCGAGAGGGCTCTCGCAAGGCTTTATGGTAAGAGGGGGTCCTACTCCGAACTGAGGAGGTTCGCTGTGTCGAGGTTCGGAAGGTTCGCAGGGTACGCCCAAGAGTACATGTACCACAACGAGCGGCTGAGGGCTAGAACTGGCGTGTGTATGTTCCTCGAGCGGCGTGGCCGATGAGCGATCGGTCAGGTGTGTGTCCTGCGTTTCGCACCCGGGTGTGTCCTGTGATAGAAGTCCATGACCTCCCAGTCAGATATCTGGCCCTCCACTCGCTCCATCATGGAGAGTCCTACGCTCTTCGCATGTGCGCGCACCACGGCCTCGCACTCAGGCCCACCAATGATATCCTCGACCTCCAACCGGCCCTCCCTGACATTGCCCCTGAAGGAGCCTATCGGCCTCACGCCCCTGAAGACCACATACCTCCCAGTCTCTGGCAGCAAGTCCCGGTAGCTGGCCCTTAGGAAGAGCACGAGGTTGTCCTCGGGCGAGAGCACGACGTCCGAGGTGAACTCCGTCCTTCCGAGCATGTCGAGGGCCTCCTTGGTTGCCCAGTGGAGTACGCCAGAGCCAGCCACGAGGTACCCCTTCACGATGACCCCTTCGTCCTCCAGTCTCCTTAGGGTCCGGCGGATCGCGCGCATCGGTATCTCGTGACCAAGGAGCGTCGATAGGGCCTCAGCTGTCATCACGCCATACACCCTGAACATCCGCTCGATAATCCTGGTCCACGCGGTCTCCGGCTGGATCTTCCTCCGACGAACGCCGACATACGACTGCATCGCGTTCCAGTAGACGCGGGAGGAGGAGTAGAGCGCCTTCAGGGCCTCGAGGGTGTCATCCCTGCCGAGCGGGGAGAGTTCGAGCAGCCTCTCCCGCCTGACCGGCTGCTGGTCGGAGATGATCCTCATGACGAGCCGCTCCTTGGGGCCCAGGGGCCTCGCCCGTGCCGCCCTGTATAGGCTCGCATCCTCTGGGAGGCAGTACCCGACCCTGTCGGGCACTAGGTGCCCCCTGAGGAGTTCGCCCCTCTCCCACATGGACCGCACGTTCGTGAACCGCCTCACCCTGATGAAAGCCTCGTGGTTTGTCCTGAGCCCTCCATATCTCTCGAGGGCCGAGTACACGTCGGGGAGCGCGTGCGACTCGTCGAGGTTCTGAAGGGCGAACACGACCTTCAGTATCTGCTCTTGCTCGAAGGACTGTAGTACGACCCTTCCCTTCACCAGCATGCCGTTCGTGAGGGCGTATCCGCGCATCTCGAACTGCGCCATGGTCTCCTGGTCGATCTCGGCGACATCTTTTCCGAAGACGCTCCTGACGCGTATTATCTCGACCCCAAGGGAGTTGTAAAAGCGCATCATGCCGTCGAACGACTCGAGCACGAGGCCCAGTAGCTCCGGCTTTTCGAGCTGGACCTCGCGTATCTCGACACACCCTGCAAGGAGCCACTTCTCGACCATGCCAACTATGGCCCCTCTGTGGACGATCGGGAACAGCCAACCCTCGCCGAACCGTGAGCTGACCTCGGCCCACTTGTCGCTCAGGAAGGGGTCGTACAGCGAGAGTATGCGAACGGAATCGTCCCGGGGAAACTCCTTCTCCAACATCTTCGCATCCTCGGGCAACAAATACATCCTCGTCTTCTCCAGCCCGACCATGATGCTCCGCGCCCCGACACTTCTGAGGAGCGTCTCCGCGGAGTCGGGATCGACGTCGAGATAAGCCGCTGCCTGCTGGAGGGTCACTGGTCCGAACCCCTTGAGATAGCGCCTGAGCACGTGCTCGAGGGCGCCCTCCGTTATCGGCTCAATGTCGCAAGGAGCGTAGATGTTCCTGGACGACCACGATTCAGCCTCGTCGTACAGCCTGACCAAGTATCCTTTCCGGTCAAGGGAGTCGAAGTGCTCCCTCATCGCATCCGGCGGGAATCCTGAGGCCTCGGCGATCTCCTGATACGTGCCGGAGCCGAGGCTCTCCACGACCTTGAGGAGCTCGGCCTCGAACCTGTTCAGAGACTCCCGTCTGAAAGCACCCAAGTAGTATGGTGCGTCCTCGCGGAGTACGTACCTCAACCTCCCCCTCACGAACCGGCCGAGCAGTATCTCACCCGATTCTCTCATGCGGCCGAACTCACGCATGTCGAATCTCTCGACCCGCTGGAAGATGTCATAGATCATCCCAGCCTCCCCAAACTTCTCGAAGTACTCCCTTATGGATCCCAGCTTCTCGAAGTGCTTCCTCTCACTGTAGGCTCTGACCGATTCCCTGTCCACGACCTCGTCGCCGCTGGCCTTGAGCCTGAGATAGTCTCTGGTCGCCATGTACTGCTGCTTCTCGCCCACGACGAATCTGCCTGAGACTACGCTCTCGGTCTCCATGAGCGACTTGAGGGCGGCCCCTGCGTCCTGCTCGCTCACGCCGATCTCATACGCCAAGTCCTCGATAGTGATCGGTGCATGGAAGGCGATGTGCCTCGCAGCGGCCTCGACCAAGCATTCGTCCCTCGGCCGAAGAGGAGCGTGCTCCCTGGAGTATAGGAAAGTCTCGCCTCTCAGCTCCGACCTGTAGATCTCGTTCGCCATCTCGAGCCGCCTGACAGCCTCCCTGACCGCCTCCCTGTCCGCGCCGGTGGCCTCGGCAAGGTCCTGAACCGACATCCTCTTCTCAGCGAGCGCAGAGAGCACCCGCTCCTCCAGATCGGAATGGGAGATTTGCCGGGAATGGAGGCACGCGTATGTGGGGTGGTCCTCGGAGGCGACGTAGACGTCCTCGCCTATCCACACCGATTTGACCTTTCCCTCCCTCAGGAGTTCCGTCGCCCAGGCCCTCAGCCTCGTGAACGGCACTTTGGAATGAGCGTAGATGCTCTCGCCCTTCTCCCGGAACAGGTTCATCGGACCAACCAGCCGCAGGGCGCTCACTATGTCCTGCTTCGAGGAGATGACCGGAAACTTGCTGGCGAAGTACTCCTCCACGCGCTCGGTCTCGAACTGATAGCCTGCGACAGCCTCCTCACCGAGCACGCGCTCAAGGACCTTCCTGTGCAGTTCCCTGAGGAGCATGCTCCTGTCTTCCATGAGCACAATGTCGCTAACGCCAACCAGGATGACGTTGTGCGCGAACGGCGAGGGGACGCTTGAGAACGGGATGTATTCGATCTTACGTTCGCCAGTCTCGATGCTCCTGAGGACCTCCTTCGCGTGCTCTAGGTCCATGACATCGGTCAGTATCTCGTCATAAGTCTCGGTCATGACCGGGAAGTCCTGCAGCTCCCTTAGAGCGTCAAGCAGCCTCGTCGAACGGATCTGCTGCCTCGCGACTGACAGCTCCTTGCCCTTGTAATTCCTGAGGATCATGAAGCTCCTTGTGGCCGTGTGCCTGAATCGCTGGTTGAACAGCTCGGAATCCTTCACGGCGCTCCGCAGGAGCTGCTCTATGTTATCTGGCGTGACGAGCCCCTCGAGGGTTTCCAGCCTGAAACTCTTCGCGGCCGTAAGCATGAAGCTGTCATCGGTGACAGACACAGTCACGTTGCTCTTGAGGAGGTTCGAGAGGGCGAACGCGTAGGCTCTGCTAAGAGCGTCGTTCACCCTCCGCCCAAACGGGAAGTGGAATATCGCGTTCTTCTTCCCCGACTGGTCGACGTAACCCTCGATAAGCAGCCGTTCGTTCGTGGGTATCTTGGCGGCTGCTGCCTGCTCCTTGAAGTAGTTCAATATCGTCGTGGCAGAGCCCTCATCGACGTCGAAGTCTCTCATGAGCCAGCCCAGTATGTCCTCATCGCTTGAGCTGATGAGCCTCTGCTCCATCTCGCTCCTGAAGCGCGCCACCAGCACGGACAGGTCAAAGCTCCTGGGCAGGGTCTCGCCTGTCCACGATGGTACTGTGGGCTTCCTGCCGGATGCGCCCTTCACGAAGCACTTGGTTCCCTTGGCCTTGATGAACTCATAGCTCCTCCCGCCGAGCACGAATATGTCGCCGGGAGACAGCCGCTCCACGAACTTCTCTGAGAGGGAGCCAACAAGGGAGCCACGCTCGGAGAACACTTCGAAGTCGGCCTCCTCGGGTATCGTACCCTGGTTGAGATAGTATATCATCCTAGAGCCGCGCTTCTTTCCGAACACTCCCTCGATCTCATCATACCAGAGCTTCGAGTAGACGCCCTCGAACTCGTCCTTTCCTCCCAGATACCTGAGCACGCTCTCGAACCTCTCACGCGGGAGGTCCTTGTAGCAGTAGGACCGCCTCACTAGGTCGAACGCCTCATCGACCTTCCACCGTCTCTCGAGAGACAGGCCTACGAGGACCTGGGCCAGGACGTCGAGCGAGCACTTGGGTATGGTGACCCTGTCGATCATCTTCCTGTGCGCCGCCCTGCAGAGCACGGCGCACTCAACGAGGTCGTCAGGCTCGAACACCACTATCCTGCCCTTTGACCTGCCCCTGTACTGATGGCCCGCCCTGCCTATCCTCTGCACGCCTTTGGCAACAGACTTGGGCGAACCTATCTGGACCACGAGGTCGATGTACCCTATGTCGATGCCGAGCTCGAGCGAGGTCGAGGAGACCGCCACCTTAAGCTCGCCTCCCCTCAGGCTATCCTCGACGCCCATGCGCGTCTCTCTGCTCAGGCTGCCGTGATGGGCCCCTATCGATTCGATGCCGCGCTCCTTCAGCTTGTACACGACGCTCTCCGCACCGCTCCTGGTGTTCGTGAACACAAGCGTCGTCCTGTGCTCGTCGATCATCTCCTTGAGCAGGTCGTACATCTTCGAGTTCACGACCTCGAAGGAAACGGACGTCATGTCCTCTGTCGGACACAACACTCTGAGGTCCAGGTCGCGCTGTTTGAACACCTCGACGATGTTCATATCCCTGGGCCTGCCGTCTCTGAGCCCCGCCAGGAACTCGGCTACCTCCTCAAGGGGCGCGACGGTGGCCGACAGCCCGATCCTGACCAGCTCCTTACTGCACTGATTCTGAAGGCGCTCTAGGGATACCGAGAGCGCTACCCCGCGCTTGGAATCGCATACCTCGTGCACTTCGTCGACTATGACGTACTCCACGCCCTCGAAGCGCTTGCTGAACACGGGTGTGGAGAGGACGAGGGAGAGCGACTCCGGAGTAGTGATGAATATGTGAGGAGGGGATCTGGCCTGTCTCTGTCTTTCCCCCGGAAGAGTATCCCCCGTCCTGACGGCGACTTTGACGTCCGGCGGCCTAAGCCCTCTTGCCTCGAAGAGACGCGATATCTCCTCCAGAGGCCGAATCAGATTCTCGTTGATGTCGTTCGCGAGGGCCTTCAGCGGCGAGACATACACGGCATATATCCTATCCTCCAACCGGCCCTCGCTCGACATTATGATGAGCTCGTTAAGGATCGAAAGGAAGGCCGTCAGGGTCTTGCCGGATCCCGTGGGAGAAGACACCAGCACACTCTGCTTGGAGTGTATGAGAGGGACCGCCATCGCCTGGGCCTCCGTAACCTCCTTGAACTTCGACTTGAACCACTCCGCCACGACAGGGTGCATGAGCGAGAGGACCTCATCAGTGCTCGAACTCTTACTGACGCGTCGTATCATTTGCATCTGACCGTGTATTCCGCTCCGTTATTCAGAGAGGCTATTAAAGCGTTTGCAGAAGCGGCGGAGAACGGAGACTCCAGCGGCAAACCTATTTATGCGGACGAGCCGATTGACAGCGCAGAGGGCTAATGGCCAGAGATTCGGTGTGCGCTGCAGTGCGTGCGTTTGCCATCGCGCTGTTCGTGTCAGGGATGCTGTCAGTGGCGTGGATTGTTGATTCTGATGGCCGCACCGATGCTCATGCGAGGGTGCTCCAGGCATCGTTCACTGTGAGCATCAACGTCACAGTGACAGACGACGTGGGTAGGGCGATACCAGGGGCGATCGTGCACATCGTCGGGAACGCCACCACGTGGCAGACGGGCGAAGCGGGCTATGCCTTGATCGAGGAGCTGGCAGACGACAACGCCTCCTACACCCTGTGGGCGGAGAAGACCGGGTACAGAGCCAGCTCCAGCCTGACAGTGCCTGTGATGGCGAACGAAACGACGAACGTGACTCTTCAAGTCTTTGGGGGCACGGTGTACGGATGGGTACTGAGCCCCACGGGGCCGATCTCCGGTGCGACGGTCACAATCGCAGGCCTCGGATACACAACAGAAGTGAGCTCGGACGACGGGAACTACAGCATACTCGGGGTGCCTGGTGGAACACACTCTGTCACGGCCAGTGCGCCCGGCTACCTCCCCAACACGACGGTGATAGTGCTTGCTGTGGGCGGGGTGGCCCCCGCTAGCTTCGTTTTGACGCCTCAGAACGGGTGGATAAGCGGATACGTACTGCATTCGGATACGATGGCGCCTCTGAGCGGCGCGAACATCTCAGTCACCCTGGCGGACAGGACTGTGACGGTGCAGAGCGGCGATGACGGCGGATACATCATAAGAGATGTCCCTGAAGGCACATACACGGTCACCGCGCTGAAGGACGGGTTCTACCCAGGAGTGCTCCCAGGCATCAACGTCACCAGGGGCAACGGGACGGTGAACGTCAACTTCACGCTGGAGGAGAAGCCTACCAAGCTCTTCGGACTAGTGACTTCGGGTGCCTTCCTCGTGCCCGGCGTGAACGTCTCGGTCGTTGGCACACCCCTCTTCAACGTGACGAACGCGAAGGGGGAATTCCTGATAGAGAACATATCGGCTGGCACCTACACCGTGATGGCGTCTATGGTCGGCTACGAGACGGCAGTGATAGGGAATGTGACGATCGAGACCGGAGGCGAGACGAGACTGGACATCTCGCTCGTCGCCCTGCCCGGAGCGATACTGCGCGGGACAGTGGTATCCAGCGTCGATGGCTCCCCCCTCGTCACTGCGATCATAACCTTGTCCGCCCCTGGATACGGTCCGATAACCACCACGACCAATGTCAACGGAGGGTTCGAGTTCACTGGCCTGGCGGCGGGCAACTACACAGTACAGATCGAGATGAAAGGGTACAAGCCGCTCGAGCTCAGCAAGGTCACGGTGAGCGAGGAGACCGTCACCAACCTCTCGTTCGTCATGGAGCCTCTGAGAAAGGGCTACGAGGGCTTCATCTTCGGGTTCGACATCGCCCACTCGATGATGATCATAGGGCTGTTCGCGACCATCCTGATACTGGCGATCGCGATATACCTGAGGATAAGGACCTTCCAGAGCCCTGAGACAGCGCCTGCAGTCTACGACCAAGCCGAGGAGGTCGCCGAGGGGGTTGAGGAGCAGCCCGAGACCACAGGAGAAGCTGGAGGCGGCTTCGGGAAGCGGGAGGAGTGAGTGGCGCTGTCTACTTCAGGCCCAGCCTCTCGCGCGCCCTCGCCTCGTTCTCCTTGACCTTCTTGCCGACGGCTTCGAACATGCTGTTGCCGTGAGCATCTATCGCGACTGTCAGGGGCCCGAAGTTCTCGGTGTTGAGTATCCATATCGCCTCGGGCATGCCGAACTCGAACCACTCGACGCCCTCGACGCTCTTGATGCCCTTGGCGGCCAGCACCGCCGCCCCGCCGGTGATCGCGAGGTACACACACCCATACTTCTTCATCGCATCAACCGTGGGCTGCGACATCCCGCCCTTGCCTATGATGGCCCCTGGCCTGAACTTCTCTATGAACTGCGGCTCGAGCGAGTTCATCCTTGAGCTGGTGGTCGGCCCGGCCGCCACTGCCTGCCACCTGTCCCCGACCTTCTTCATTATGGGGCCGCAGTGGTACACTGCGGCGCCCTTGAAGTCGACCGGGGGCTTCTTCCCCTTCTCGATGCCCTCCAGCGCGTGGATGTGTACCTCATCCCTGCCCGTGTAGACGATGCCGTCCAGGTAGACGGTCTCCCCGAGCTTGAGCGCGCGCACGTCCTTCTCTGACAGCGGTGTCCTGAGTCTCTTCGCCATTGCGTTCACCCCTCGTGCGTCGGGAAGCTCATCTTCCCGTCCGGCGAGATTCTCACCGTGCCCCTCCTGCCGGCCCAGCACTGGACGTTGATAGCCACCGGCAGACTGGCTGTGTGACAGTAGGCGTACTCGATGTTGAGGCCGAGCATCGTGGTCTTGCCGCCCAGGCCCATCGGCCCGATGCCCAGCATGTTGATGGCCTCGTACAGCTCCGTCTCCAGCTTCGCTATCTCGGGCTCCCTGTGCCTCACGTCTATCGGCCTCAGCAGGGCCTCCTTCGCGAGCTTCATAGCTATGTCCGCGGAGCCGCCTATGCCCATGCCTATGATGGTGGGCGGGCAGGGGTTGCTCCCGGCCCTCAGCACCGTGTTGAGGGCGAACTCCTTTATGCCCTTCACGCCCTGAGAGGGCGTGAGCATGGCCAACGCACTCATGTTCTCCGAGCCAGCACCCTTGGTCATGACTGTGATCTCGATGTAGTCCTTGTCGTGGATCTTCCAGTTGATGAACGGCATGCGCTCGCCAACGTTATCGCCCGGGTTCTTCCTGGTTATAGGGTGCACAGCGTTCGGCCTAAGGGGGACCTCCTTGGTCGCGCGCCTCACACCCTCGATTATGCCCTTCTCGACATCGACCCTGCAGTCCCTCGGGAGCGACACGTAGAATATGGTCACGCCCGTGTCCTGGCACATCGGCGTGGCGGTCTTCTCGGCGAGCTCGATGTTGTCCAAGATCGCCTTCAGCTGCATCTTCGGGGCCTCCTCCGTCTCGGCCTCGTAAGCCCTCCTCAAGGCTGCCTCGACGTCCTTGGGAAGCTTGACGACCGTCTTCTTGAGCAGCTCGACCGTAGCCCTCTCGATATCGGCTTGTGTGAGCATGGTATCCCAAACCTCGCTGCCCCGAAGGGGCAGCGGGAATTAATGCCTTTTGCAGGGACTCAGCGGGGACTGGACGACTACCAGCTGTCGCTCAAAACGAATGGGCCGGCCTTCGTCTTGACCAGCCTGACCTGGTCGGTCTTCCGGAAGAACCCCCTGGGCTTCCTGACCTCGAGCGTCTCCATCGTCTCGGGGTCGAGCACCTGCAGCTCGTGCTCCGACTCTGCGACGATGACCGCGCGCTTTATGGCCGACCGCGGTGCCACCAGGGAGCACTCTTCGACGCCCTTGACACGGATTGTGTGCGACTCGCCTGTTGCGAGGTCGATCGCACGGACGACACCCTTCCCTAGACCCTGGGCGTAGTAGACGCCGCCCTCATAGGCTATGACGTCGCCCGCAGCGAACCTCTGGAACCTCACCATGAACGTCATCCTGTAGACTTCACGTCCGCCGCGCCTGCCCCAGAGGCTCGACGATTCCTTGAACTCGGCGCACATCTGCTCCTGGAGCTCGCGCGCGACCGCCCTCGCTGCGGGCACCGTGCTGAAGTAGAAATCCATGCCGCCCCTCACGCGCTCTATCTTGCTGATGAACACGTCGCGGGAGGACTTCCGCATCGCTGCGACCCTGTCCTTCACGAGCCTCTCGACATCGCTTTGCACGCTCTGAGGCAGGGAGCGCTCGTGCCCCCTGACCTGGAGTATCGCCTCGTAGTACCTCCCCTGCTGCCTCGAGCACTCGTCACACGACCCCTGCTTGAGTCTCACTATGGTCGTCAGACGCCTTTCGAAGGCGACATCGTGCGCGCTAACCGCGACATCGACCGTCGCCTGGAGGTTTCTCTCGTCCCTCTGCTCCAGCATGATGCGAACCTCGGAGACCTTTGCCTCCCCGGCGACCACGAGCGCCTCCTCGATCGCGCGCTCGACCGCCTCTCTGATGGAGCCAACGTCCTCCCACCCGCGGCGAGTTTCCATGGACGAGCAGTGGGCGCACAGGCGGAGGTCTACGTGCTCTGGCAGCGTCACGAGCCTGTGCCTCTTCGAGTAACACTCTCTGCAGAGGGAGCCTATCAGCTCCCCCTCGCGCCCGCACTCTACACAGAACATTCACATCATCCTCGCCATCTGTGCATGGGGGACGCCCCCGATGTCCAGCACGCATGCGGGATCGACGAACCCGCGTGCGATGGCGCACGCGACCGTGCGCTTGCCGACGAGGTTGGCGATCGTGGCGATCTCCAGCCTGTTGGCCAGGAGCTCTTCGTCCCCCTCCTCGCCCTTGTAGAAGCTCTCGGAGACGTGGAACTTGACGCCCTTGCCCGTGAAGGTCTTCCCGAGTATGTCCGTGTCGCACGCGGCCACGAGCGTCTCCCGCCCCTGTCTGTAGACCTTGATGCTTATCATCCGAGGCGCTCCTCGCTCGCGAGCTTGTAGTATCCCGGCTGCGGGGAGTACACCTCGCCTGCGTCGCTCAGCCTCTTCAGCAGCGCCCTCACCCTGTCTTCGGGGATGTTCTCCGAGAGCGCTCTCTGTATTAGCACCTCGGCGCTCACGCCCCTGCGCTCGTCCGAGAGCTGCTGGACGAGGCTGCGTATGACATATATCTGCTCCCTCTGGCTCCTGCTGGTGCCCGTCGCTATGATGTCTATGTCCCTCCGGCCGCCCTCGCTCGCGACCTTGGACAGATAGTATTCGACGATCTTGATTGCCCGCTGCGCGTCCTCCGTGGTCACCATCGGGCTGAGACGGGCACGCGCACTCGCCTCGGACAGCCTTATGAGAGCCTCCAGCTGCCTCGCGGTGATGGGTACGGAGGCTTCCTCACCCTCGCCCATCTTGCGTATCGATATGTAGTACCCCTCGAGCGTGCGCACGGCCTCATCGCTCATCACGGGCGTGATGCGTTTGCTGTATGCCACGTACTTCCTCAGGAAGTCCCTGTCCATGGCAGGCACCAGCCCGGCACTGTCCCTCATTATCTCCGCCGCGTCGACCTCGGCCAGCGCCTCGGGTGATTCCTGGAGCCTCACCTCGCCCCTCCTGTGAGCCTTCAGTATGTGCGCCGCGACCTTCCTGTCCTGCTCCGAGTCAGGTCTGTCGGTCATCGTGAATATGGCATCGAACCTGGAGAGCAGCGCAGGTGGCAGGTCGATCTGCTCCGCGATGCTCCTGTTCTCGTCGAACCTTCCATACTTCGGGTTCGCGGCACCGAGGACGGCGCATCTGGATTGGAGCGTCGCGGTTATGCCGGCCTTCGCCACAGATATCGTGCCCTGCTCCAGGCTCTCGTGTATGCTGGACCTGTCCTGGTCGTTCATCTTGTCCAGCTCGTCTATGCATGCGAGGCCCTTGTCAGCGAGCACGAGCGCACCAGCTTCGAGCGTCCATCTGCCCTCCCCGAACTCGTCCTTGACCGCGGCGGCTGTGAGGCCTGCTGCCGAAGACGACTTCCCAGAGGTGTATATCCCCCTGGGCGCGAGCTGGGCCATGTACCTCAGTATCTGTGACTTCGCGGTCCCGGGGTCTCCTATGAGCGCAATGTGTATGTCGCCCCTGATGCGCGTGCCGTCATCCATCACCTTGCCCACGCCGCCGAAGAGCTGCAGTGCCAGGGCCTCCTTCTCCAGCTCGTAGCCGTATATGGTCGGGGATATGGATGCCACGATCTTCTCGAACACATCAGCCGAGGAAGCGAACTCGCGGATCTTCAGCTCGTCCTCGGGCGTGATGACTATCTCCTCGTACTCGTGCTCCTCGTATTCGATCGAGTTGACATCGAGGTGTATCTCGAACAAGGTGGACTTGACCTGGGTGCCCTTCTGCGTGCTCCTCAGGATGCCGTTCAGTATGACCCTGTCGCCCGGCGACACCCGGCCTGCGATGTCATCCTCGACGTACCCAACTAGCCTCTCCGGCTGCGCCCCGCCCCTCAGTCCCTCAGGAGGCTCCTGTATCTCGATCTTCTGCGTGTCGACGAACCTCGAAGGATCGGTGAGCAGCCTGAACTTCGTGGATCCGGTGCCACGGCCGCACCCGCCCTCGTCCTTGGGACACTCCAGCGGCTCGTGGAACTGCATGCCCTCCTGCTCGACCGTTATCCTGTGGCCGCACCTGACGCACTCGAACTCCGCCACGGTGACACGCGGACGCACCTCCGTCGCCTTTCTCAGCAGGCCCTCGATAGATACGAAAGTACCGAGATGCTTGGCCCTCAGCTTGCGTATCTCCACTCGGGAGTCGTGCGGCAACCCCTTGACCCGGAAATGCACGTACGGGCTGGTGAGCGCGTGCGAGACCATCCGCTTGAGCGCGTCCTCGGCGCACTTGAGAGCCATCGTGGGATTCGTGAGCGTGTAGTTCGCGAGGTCGGGATCGAACTTCTCGATGTCGGAGAAGTCAACGTACAGGCTCCTGACCTCAGGATACAGGTCCGCGATCGCCGACACCTGGTGCCTCCGCTCATCCCCTCCCAGGAACTCCTCCCAGATCGCGACAAGGTCCTCAGGTGTGTACTCTTTCGGCATCAGTCTCTCCCCCTGCTCGGTCGATGCCCCTGCCCTTCCCAGAACGCTCGGCAAAAGGGTCTAGGGAATCGGCGATGAGATACATAAGGCTACTCCGCGTGCGCATCTTTGTGCCTTTCCATTGACTGTAGCATCCGCTCCTGCTCTGCAACGACCTCCGCGCTCGTGCGCGCAGATGCGTATGCGTCGAGCCGCTCCTTGTTTATGTCGATGAAGGTCCGGCCCCATTTGAACAAGCCCATGAGTTCCTCCGCCCGCCCGCGCTCGCCCAGGATGTAGAGCGCAGCGGCGAGCGCCTCTGCGCTACTGAGCTTTTGGGGCTTGCCGAAGTTGATCGGGTTTGCCGCGAGCAGAAAGGGCAATGCGCGGTGCCTGAGCACCTTTCTGAACCTCGGGAACCGGGAGAGCTTCTCCCAGGAGCAGTCGAGCACGACGATCCCCCTCGCCTTCGCAGCGTCGGCGTCCTCGGCGGAAAGGGCCTTCTCCGCCTCCGGGTCAAGGATCACACTCCCGGGCGGTATCCTCGCTGGCGTGGAGACCTCTTCCACCTTGCGGAAGCGCACCAGCTTGGCCGCCGTGCACCTTTTCGGATCATCTTCGCGCTCGAGGAGCGCATACAGCTTCGGACCGCTCATGACACCCATTGATAGTTCGAACGCTGGTATAAAGGGATGGGCCAGGGAGAAGCGAAGGTAGCCGAATCGTATTTAGCACGGGCGGGCGTTACGTCGCCCGCCACGATGACGAGAAGAACCGTGCTGAACTTGTGATGAGTGATGGGCGATCCGAGTGGCACCCCCTCGCTGCGAGCGCTGCGAGCTAGCCTAGAAAAGTAATATAGGGCCCGCAGGCATCCGAGGGGTCAGGTGCGATTGACATGCCTACAGGTTTCGACTACTTGAGCCACGATCACGCGCTCCAGCTGCACTGGGTGAAGCGACTCGTTGCGATAGTGATAGATTCGCTGTTGATCTGGGTGCCGCTGCTGCTCTTCCTCACGCTCCTCGGCTTCCATGCCGTGCTCCCTTCCCTGCTCTTCGGGCCGATACTCTTCGTCTACGCTGCGTTCTTCGAGCTGATGACGGGCGGCACACTGGGGAAGATGCTGATGCACATGAAGGCCGTGTCGATGAGTGGCCAGATGACGACAGTCCAGGCGTTCGTCCGGAACTTCTCGAAGATCTTCGCGGTCATACTGCTGCTAGACTGGATCATAGGGATGGCCATGGAGACGAAGGATCCGAGGCAGAAGTGGACGGACCAGCTCGTCCACACGGCCGTGATCGCCGTCGATAGGCCCGGCGGGACCTGAAGAGGGCCTAATCGACCCACCAGAGCCAGCCGCGTCGCTCGACGGAGACCTCGCCCCTGATTAGGCCCTTCTTCTTCATCTTCGTCAGGAAGAGCACGGTCTGGTCTGGACACTTCTTACCTTCATTACCAGCCTCGATTTCAATCTCAATGGTGGTGAGGGGGCCCTTCAATCTCAAGAGATTGAGCACGAACTTCTCGGCCTCGAGAACCTCCATCACTTTTGAAGTCCCGGCAGAATTGGGTTTCAACATGTTGTAAAGGGATATCCGCTGATTTGAGATATCTCACTTGGTCAGCTTGTTGTTGCAAGAGACACACAGAACACACACAGAACGAACGGATTCACGTCGGAATAATAGAAGGTTTAAGGGGTTTTGACGAACATACTCCACGAGCCAGTACACCTCACTGCCTAACCAGTGAACTCGTACGAGAGCATCGAACCGTCAGTGGGCTCGTGCAACATCGTCAGGGTGTACGTGACAGTGTTCGAGAACGACCCTTCTGTCGCGGTTATGATGATGTAATCACCGTTGCTCATCGCACCGTTGCCAGACAGGTCATACACCACGACGCTGACAGTGAAGGTATCCGTCAGGTCTACCTCCCCCAAATCCTCGGACTTAGGGATTGGGGCGCCTGTCAAACCCGCAGTCGTGGGAGTCCACGACGCTGAGCCATCGCTGTAGCTCAGCTGGATCGTCACATCTCCCCACTTGACCTCTGAGGTCGGGGCCGTGAACTCAATCTTGAAGCCGTCCGTCACACTCGTCTTTCTCAACACATTCACCGCGGGGGTGTTTGTGGTGCCGCCGAATCCCAGGACCATGACGTACAGCACGGCCGCTAGGACGACCGTAATCGCGACCATCAGGATGGTAGCGATGACGGGGGACACCGCCTCCGAATCCTTTCGGATTGCCCAAATCTTCTTCACGTTTCGTCCTCCTGCAGGCCTTTCGACCTGCGCGTGTGTATAACGACCGAGCGGAGTTTAAATAGCTTCCCTGGTGGTTCTCAAAACCGATCGTTGTCTTTTTCGGCGATTGACGAACACGTAGTACTGGCCATGTCGCAAATGTGCCAGGCTCTGAGAACACTCCGTGTTCTCCCGGCCCGATAACGGCCTGTTAAACGACGCGGTACCGGCGAAAAGCGACGTTTTTCCCGGTTGTGCTCAGGTGGCGGGCTTGATGCCCGTCTTGTCGTAGGTGCAGGGTATGATGCCGACCATCGCGGGCTTGTTCCTCACCTTCTGCACGACTATGTACTTCTTGAACTCGTGGCCGACCTTCTCGTGCTCTAGCTCGAGGATCACATCCGCGAGGTCCTCGACGCTGCTCTGGATCTTCGACTCGTGCACGCCCCTGAGCATGGTCATGAGCGTCACACTCTCCGAGTGCTGAGTGTGGGCCTTGATGGTACGCATGGCCATCAGGACCTCGCTGCTCTCGTAGTTCTCCAGGAAGAAGTCCAGCGAGTTGATGACCACCCTGAAGGGAGGCGTGAGCCTGGAGATCTCGTAGGCCAGGAAGGTGAGGAAGTTCTCCTCGCGCATCGTGTCCTGCTCCTTGAACCTCCTTATGTCGCTGAGCGTGATGCCCTCCTGCCTGAACCTGCTGATCTCCAGCTTCTTCGCCAGAACGCTCTCGTAGTACTTCGTCCCCACATTCACTATCTTCAGGTCGGTCCTCCACCCGTACTCGCGCATGACGCTCAGGACGTCCTCGTCCCGCTCTGTGGACGTGAAGTAAGTGACGGCCTCGTTGCCCGCAGAGGCGAACTGCTTCGCGAAGAACTCGGTGCCGGAGCCAGGGCTGCCGATGACGAGCACCGTGGAGCCCTTCGGTATGCCTCCCCCGAGATGCTCGTCGAGCGCTGGTATGCCGATGGACGTGTACTTCACCATGCCAGCTCACCCCTCCTTGCCGGCGTCCTTGCCGACCTGTATGCTGTGATCGCACACCAGGTTGACCATGTTGCTGATCTCGGGCGTCGAGTGCTCCTCCACCGAGAAGATGACCGAGTAGGCCTCCCTGGACCTGAGGCCGGACACGAGGATGTGGAGGAACTCCGAGAGTATCCAGTTGTTGTTGTGTATCGCGAGCGAGTTGATGGAGTCGAGTATCACGAGCTTCTCCTTTGACTGCGAGAGCCTTATCAGGTACTCGACCTTCAGCATCAGGTTCTCGAGCATGGTCGGGCTCTCCACCAGCGTGGTGTGCTCGTCCTGCTGCGCGGAGGAGGCGCCCATCATGATGTGCGATATGCAGTCCACGAAGTAGACCCTGGCCGGGCTGATGTCTAGCGCCTCCAAGACGCGCCTGATGGCCTCCGAAGAGATGGTGGCGGTCACGTATATCGTGTCCATCTCTCGCTTGTTGGCGAAAAGGTCCAGCGTGCCGCGGATCACGTCGAGATAATTGTCCACGCTCATCTGGAGCGAGACGGCTGAGCCGGGGGGCATCTCGCTCAGCTCCTGGGCTATCCTCTGAGGCGTCATCGACGGCGTCATCCAGTGCTACCTCCCTTCAGCAGCGGCACCAGGAGGACGCCCATGGGAGTGAGGTCGAGCACGTACTTCGCCCTCGAGTGCATCGTGCCCCTCATCTTGATCACCTGCAAGGTCCTGAGGAGGTCGCCGCGCCTCTCCATGTTGGCCATGAGGATGATGCCGTCCGAGATGGCCTCCTCCACGCCGAAGCTGCTGTACGCGCTCGATCCAGCGGGCACCTCGCCCACGAGTATGCTCGTACAGTCCCTGTCGGACAGGGTCTTGGCGAGCTTGAGTATGAAGTCCCGTATCTTCTCCGACGTCTTGAGCTTGTAGCAGACGGACGTGACGGAGTCCACCACGAGCCTCTTCGTGCCCAGCTCATCGACGAGGTCGCCTATGGCTGCCACGAGCAGGTCGATCTCCTCCATGCTGAGCTCGGGCTTGACCATCCCCAGCCGCTCGTACATGATGGGGAGGTCCACGAAGACCAGCCTGCCTGACTTGATGAGGCTCCTGTCGAAGAACTTGTACGGGATGATGTTCGCCAGAAGCTTCTCGGAATTCTCCGTGACCGATACGAACAACGAGTTCTCGCCCTTCACCGCCCCGTGTATCAGGAACTCAAGGGCGAGAGAGGTCTTCCCTGTCCCGCAGCTGCCTGTGAGGAGCACGGTGTTGGCCCTGGGTATGCCGCCGTAGAGGATCGTGTCGAGGCCCTCGATACCGGTGACGCACCTCTCGCGCTCGCTGGTCTTCTGAGCCATCTCTCCTCAGCAATGATGTCGAGCGCATATTAGCGTTTCTTCGCGGCTTCGAGAGAGAGCAAAGCGCGTTAGAGGCGGATGCGCCAGTAGGCCGCGCGCGACACCTATTTATCGCCGGAGGATGGTGTGCTGGGCCGATGAAGCCCGTACTTCAGGTCGCGCTCGACCTGGTACACGGCCACCGAGCGCTGGAGATAGCCGCCGAGGCCGTCAGGGGAGGCGCGGACTGGATCGAGGCGGGGACGCCGCTCATCAAGAGCGAGGGCATGGAGATAGTGCGTGAGCTGAAGCGTCGGTTCCCCGGGCACACGATAGTCGCGGACATGAAGACCATCGACGTCGGAGGGGCGGAGGTGGAGATGGCCGCGAAATCGGGCGCAGATGTTGTCGTCATACTCGGCGTCTCATCCGACCCGACGATCACGGAAGCGATACTCAGCGCCAGGCAGTATGGCGCGAAGGTCATGGTCGACTTGTTCAACGTTGCGGACAAGGCCAAGCGGGCCCGGGAGGTCGAGAGGATGGGCGCCGATTTCCTCTGCGTCCACGTCGGGGTGGACGAGCAGATGGTCGGCGGGTCCCCTCTTGCGGAGCTCAAGCAGGTCGCCAGGGCCACTCGGCTGCCCGTGGCAGCTGCCGGGGGTATAAACAGCGAGACTGCTCCGGACATAGTTAGGGCGGGAGCGAGCATCGTGATAGTCGGCGGCGCCATAATCAAGGCGAAGGATGTCACTGCCGCCGCCAGAAGGGTCAAGAGAGCCATCGCGACGGGCAAGAGGGTGAAGACGGAGCTGTTCAAGAAGTACGGCGAGGAGGACCTTTTCGAGGCCTTCTCGAAAGTCTCTTCACCTAACGTCGCGGACGCGCAGCACAAGAAGGGCGCCATGAAGGGAATCCACCCGCATCTCAGGCACGGACAGAAGATGGTCGGCAGGGCGCTCACCGTACACACGATCAACGGCGACTGGGCCAAGCCGGTCGAGGCGATCGACAGGGCGAGGCCGGGCGATGTCATAGTCATCGACGCCGGTGGCGGTGACATCGCCGTGTGGGGAGAGCTGGCCTCCTGGAGCTGCAAGACAAAGGGTGTTGCCGGGGTGGTCATAGACGGTGCCGCGAGGGACATGGACGCCATTCTGGACATGGGTTTCCCCTGCTTCAGCAGGCACGTGACAGCGAACGCTGGCGAGCCGAAGGGCTACGGCGGGATAGGGCACGAGATCGTTTGCGGGGGCGTCACCGTGCGCACAGGCGACTGGGTGATCGGAGACGAGAGCGGCGTCGTGGTGGTGCCGCAAGAGAACGCGGTCGAGGTGGCGAACAGGGCCTTGGACGTGATGGAGAGGGAGAACCGGCTGCGCGAGGAGATCAAGCGGGGCGGGACTTTGTCGAGCGTCCTCAAGCTGGAGAAGTGGGAGAAGGTCGGCTGACCGCGCCTCCGTCCCTCAACGCAGGTCGTTCACGCTATGTAGCCCGTCCTCTCGGCCAGCTGCTCGAGCCGGCGGATCCGGGCCGAAATCGGCGGGTGTGTCATGAAGAGCGTGACGAACCCGTCGCCCCGGAACGGGTTCACTATGAACAGCGAGGCGGATGTCGGGCTCCCCCTGTCGAGAGGCCGCCGCCTGTTGCCGGCCTCGAGCTTCTCGAGTGCCCTGGCGAGCGCCAACGGCCTCTGGATCATCAGAGCGCCCTCGGCGTCCGCCTTGTACTCCCTTGACCGCGATATCGCGAGCCTGATCAGCATCGCCGCGATCGGGGCCGTGATGGCCACCACCAGGAACAGGAGCGCGTTCCCGTTGCCCCTCCCACGGCTGCTGAAGGAAGCATACCAGGCGTAACGCGCCGCGAAGGCTATCGCGCCCGCGACGGTCGCGGCGACCGACATCACGAGCATGTCCCTGTCCTTGATGTGCGCCATCTCGTGGGCAAGGACGCCCTCGAGCTCGTCGTCCGTTAGTATGTCCAGTATGCCCTCGGTCACGGCGACCACGGCGTTCTTCTGATTCCTGCCTGTCGCGAACGCGTTGGGAGTCTGGGTCCTGACGATTGCCAGCTTGGGCATGGGCATGCCCGACTTGAGGCATATCTTGTTCACGATGTTGTGGACCCTCGGAAGCTCCTGCGGGCCGACGATCTTGGCCCCGTAGGACCACAGCACTATCCTGTCGCTGAAGAAGTAACTCACGATGTTGATCAGGGCCGCAAGAACTAGGAAGAACATCGCGCCCGCAATCCAGTCGTTGAAGAAGATGCCGCCTATCACCCAGCCGATGGCCATGAACAGGCCTATCAGTACGAGGAAGAGCGCAGCTACTTTCAGATCTGCATTCATCATCCTACCCCCTCTCAGGCGAGAGCTTGCCCGAAACGCAGTGGAGTACCTTTGACGAACAACTCCGATAAAAACGTTCCGCCGGCAAACCAAGGTTTGTCGCCTACAGGAGAACGACCCTGGCACCTCCTGCTGATGTGAAAGCGTATAGATTTATTGGCAATGAGCGCTTACCGCTCACCTTGACGGGGGGAGTCAGGGGCCCCCGGTCATGTTCCTGACAAGGGTGCTCAAGATGGAGACCGCCAACGACGAACTCGAGAGAAGGCTCTACAGCCATGACCTCGCGCCGCTCCCCAAGGAGATGGACGCGATATTCAAGACCATGCCCGACCAGGTTGTTCGGCCTGCGTACACGCAGGAGGTCGTCCAGATCGTACGCAAGGCACGTGCTATCGGGAAGCCCATAATCCCCAGGGGCACGGGCACGTGGGGCCTGGGCGGTTCGGTCCCGGTCAAGGGCGGGATCGTGGTGGACATGACCGCCATGAACAAGATAATCTCGATCGACGAGAAGAACCTGGTCGTCACGGCCCAGCCGGGCGTCACTTGGAAGGCTCTCGCCGACGCGTTGGACGCGAAGGGGCTATTCCTGCCCTGCTACCCGAGCAGCTTCCCAGCAGCCACCCTCGGAGGGTGGATAAGCACTGGCGGGACCGGCATTGGGGCCTACAAGTACGGCACGGCAGGCGACATCGTCAGGGACCTCGAGGTCGTGCTGCCGTCCGGGCTGGTGGTGCACACTGGCGACAGGTACGTGCCGCAGAACGGCGCCGGCCCGAACCTCAACTGGCTCTTCATAGGTGCCGAGGGCACCCTTGGCATCGTGACCGAGGTGACGCTCTCGGTTCTACCAAAACCCGAAGAGTTCAGGGTTGTGAGCTACTCCTTCGATGACCTGAGCAAGCTGGGCGAGGCGTTCAGGAGGATCGCGAGGAGCGGCGTCGTCCCGATGCACATCATGTTCAGCGACAAGCTGCACTTCGACTACCTCCGTGCGATAGGCAAGCACGCGCCCGATGTCGGGGCCCTCGTGACCTGCGCGCTCACAGGACTGAAGTCTTCGGTCGACATCGACGAGGCGAAGCTTGACGAGTTGATGGCTGCGTGTGGCGGCAAGAAGGAGCCGAAGGAACTCGCCGCACACGAGTGGGAGGAGAGGTGCTACGAGTTCAGGCTGAGAGAGATGGGCGTCGGGGCAATCCCAGGTGAGATACTGGTCCCGCTCGAGAAGTTCGAGACGGTGGTCGAGCAGATGAGGAAGCTGATCAAGCAGCTCAAGCTGAAGGCGCCTACGATAGGCACGGTAGCTGACCAGAACACCGCCATGTTCATGCCCTACTACCTCATGGACGAGCACAAGCTTGTGGCTTCGACCGCCGCCATGGGCTTCGCGAAGAGGCTGGGAGACATAGCCATGGAGAACGGCGGGAGGCCCGTCGGCCTCGGCATATTCTTCGCGAGCAACCTGGCGAAGGTTCGCGGGAAGGAGGGGGCGAACCTCATACGCGAACTGAAGCGGACCATCGACCCCGACGACATCATGAACCCGGGGAAGATGGTCGAGACCGGCACAAGGTATGGGTTCGCCATGCCGGCGTTCCTGATGAGCTTCGCCATGCATCTGATGGGCTCAGTCAAGAGGATTCTGCCCAGGGACAAGATGGGCGAGAAGGAGCTTGCGAAGCTGAAGAGGTAACGCCCGAACATCCCTCTATCAGAGGACATCTGGCAGCCTGGGAAACCTCTTCAGCATCTCCCTGACAGGATATGATATCAGCACCCCTATCGACCCTCCGACTGCCGCCTGGGTGACGTTCACCGGAACTTCGGCGATCGCAGGTCCTATGCCGTAGTACAGCACCTCGCCGAAGAAGTAAGATGCGACCATGCACAGCCCTCCGGCTGCCACGCCGAGCCACATCGTCCACGCACGCCTGCCACCGTTCATCTTCGCAAGAAGGCCGGCAACAAGACCCTCCGAACCCTTGGCTATCAGCGTGATGGGTGCGAAGTACCCATACCCGAGGAGCACGTCGGCCGCCGCGGACCCGACGCCGCCACAGACCAGACCTGCGCGCCACCCGAAAGTCAAGGCCGAGAAGAACACCATGGAATCCCCGAGGTTGAAGAAGCCTCGCGTTGGAGGAAAGGGCACTGCCAGCGTCATGGTGACCGCCGTGACGAGCGCTGTAAGCACGGCTATCAGCGCGACCGAGACCGGTGAGATAAACACACCCTTCTGCAGTGGGATGGAGGCTTGTCCAGGTGTTCCTTCCGATGAGCCCAAGGTATCCTTCGCAAAGAGATAGCTAACTGATACTTATACTCTCCAAGGCCCGGTACCGAGTTCTGCCTATAGTTGTACCTTGAGCAAGAACTTGGCCGTCGCTGGGAGGACGAGCGCGGCGACCACGAGCACGAGCGCCACGTAGTCGGAAGTCCGCATGCGCAGGTCGCGCAGATAGGTCCTGTCCTTCCTGACGCCGTACGCGCGCGACTGCAACGCGAGCGCGAGCGTGTCTGCCGTGCGTAACGCGGCCACGATGGATGGCACCAGCACCGCCACATAGTTCTTCGAGCGCCTGATGAGTGAGCCCTTGTCGAACTCCATGCCGCGGGCCCTCTGGGCGTCCTTTATCGCATCGACGTTCGCACCGAAGGTCGGCAGGAACCTCAGCGCGATGGAGAGCGTTAGCCCGAAATCGAACCTCACGCCAAGCTTCACGAGCGCCCTGACGAGATCGCGCTGGGTTGTCGTGAACATGAGCACGTACCATACGGTCGCGAGACAGCATATCCTGAACGCGTTCGTGACGCCGCGCCACACCGCTGGCTCTGTGATTCTCACAGGTCCCAGCTCGGCCAAGACCGGCGTCCCCGACGGGTCGAACAAGGGCCACAGGACCACTATCATGACCATGACCCTGACCACGAACCTGAGAGCGTGATAGACCTTCCCAGGCGATGCGCGCCCCAGCGCGAGCAACAAGGCTATGAACGTCAGGAGGGCCAGCAGGTTGACGAGCTTGGACATGATGAGCGCTAGCAGGCTGAGCATAAGAACAGCAATGATCTTCACCCGCGGATCCATCCTGTGGAGGAATGTGTCCGAAGGAGTGTACAGATCCACGAAGCGGGCCATCAATGCTCACCCCTGGCCAACATCAGGCGGAGGACCAGCTCTTGTGGAGAGAGGACGTCCCTCCGGACCCCGAATGAGGTGAGTCTGT
>JAWCKF010000025.1:0-28610 GCA_038852315.1 Thermoplasmata archaeon
CCTCGGGCGAGCTCAAGGCCGCCTTCATACCTGTGGAGAGCGAGCACAGTGCCATGGCGGCCTGCATCGCCGCGGAGACCGCTGGCGCGCGCACATACACGGCTACAAGCTCCCACGGTCTGACGCTGATGCACGAGGTGCTCATATGGGCGTCTGGCGCACGGCTGCCCATAGTCATGACGAACGTGAGCAGGGCGATGGCACCCCCCTGGAGCGTCTGGGCCGACCACATGGATTCCGTGGCCCAGCGAGACACGGGATGGCTGCAGTTCTTTTGCGCCAGCAATCAAGAGGTCCTTGACACGATAATCATGGCGTACAAGGTTTGCGAGAGCAAGGGGGTCATGCTGCCCGCGATGGTCATCGAAGACGCGTTCATCTTGTCCCATACTTCGGAGCCGGTGGACGTTCCAGAACAGTCGGCGGTGGATTCCTTCCTACCCCCATATGAGCCCGAGGTCAGGATCGAGCCAGGGAAGGCCAGGGGCTTCGGATCGCTGGTCAAGCCGGATCAGTACATGGAGTTCAGGTACAAGGCAGCGCTGGCCATGCGAGAGGCGAAGGAACGCTTCCTCACGGTCGAGAAGGCCTTCAAGAGCACCTTCGGGAGGGAGCACGGTGGTCTGCTGGACAAGTACTGGTGCGACGACGCCCAGTTCGTGCTTTTCGCCGCAGGCTCAGTCGCCTCCACTGCCCGGGATGTCGTGGACACCCTCCGGAACAGGGGCTTTCCAGTGGGCCTCGCGCGCATACGCGCGTTCAGGCCGTTCCCAGCGGAGGAGGTCAGGGCTTTAGCGTCCAAGGTGGAGGGCATCGCGGTGCTCGACCGGAGCTACACTTTCGGAGCCGCTGGGGCGATGTACACTGAGGTGAAGGCTGCTGCCTGTGCGGGCCAGAAGCGTCCCGCCATGAGGAACTACATCGCAGGTCTAGGCGGCAGGGACATCACTCCGGCCATCATCGAGAGGATATTCGAAGACATCCAGGTCTTTGCGCGCAGGGGCGAGGGCAGCGAAGTGGAGTGGGTCGACGTGGCGGGACTCCCGAGGAGGTGGAGGTGATGGCGAAGACGACTATTCCCGAGCAGGAGTTCGTGTACCCTGGCAGCACAGGCTGCCCTGGCTGCGGGGCGAACCTCGTCATGAGGTATCTGCTGAAAGCTCTGGGCGAGCGGACCATAGTCTCGATACCCGCTTGTTGCTGGGCCGTGATGCCCGGATACTGGCCCAGCACCTGCCTGAAGGTCCCCATCCTGTACACGGCCTTCGAGGCGACTGGCGCAGCCATATCCGGTCTCAGAGCGGCACTGGATGTCAAGGGCGTCGAGGACGTCACCGTCGTCGGCTTCGCAGGAGACGGGGGTACTGTCGATATAGGTCTGCAGGCGTTGTCCGGAGCCGCCGAGCGACGGACTGACGCGATCTATGTGATGTACGACAACGAGGCCTACATGAACACTGGCATACAGAGGAGCGGTTCGACGCCTTGGGGAGCTTGGACGACGACCACGCCCGTCGGGAGCACGCACGGGTTCAAGCACGAGCCGAAGAAGGACATCATGGCGATAATGCAGGCCCACAAGATACCTTATGCCGCCACGGTATCACCAGCCTTCCCGGAGGACATGATCAAGAAGGTTGAGAAGGCGAAGATGGCGAGGGGTTTCAGGTTCATACACGCCCTTTCCCCCTGCCCTCCAGGATGGCGTGTAGACCCCAGCCTCACGATAGAGGTGGCCAGGCTGGCAGTCGACACGAGGATGTTCCCGCTCTACGAGATAGAGGACGGCAAGGTCCGCATCACCCGGAAGGGCCGCGGACTGCCGATAACCGAGTATATAAAGGTCCAGGGCAGGTTCAGGCACCTGACAGAGGACGAGGTCACCGCCATGCAGAAGGCTGTTGACGAGGCCTGGGTCATGCTCCTTCTGAAAGAGAGCTCAGGGACGTAGCCAGGAGCTATTCGACCTCGACCATCCTCCTCCTCCTGTAGCCCGTGATCACCTTGATCTTGCCCTTGAGCTGAGCATCGAGTCCCGGGTCGCCCGTGTCCACCCTGAGCACGGGCGTTCCGGCGAGCTTCGTCGGAGTGGCCACCACGATCATGTTCTCCCTTCCCAGCGCCCTGAGGACCTTCGGAGATATCTGCTGGTTGCCCCTTCCGAGTATGAACCCCTGGGCGCCTATAGGCGTCAGAACGACCTTCGCAGGCCCGCGCTCATCAAGGATGCGGAGCAGATCGGACTCGGAGGCGTCGGCGCAGATCACTCTTCGATCAAGCACCACGTCTACTCCGAGGAGCGACTTCTCCAAGCCGAGTTCTTTGGCTATGGCTGCGGTCGTGCTCCCTGGACCCAGTATGTACACGACCCCCTCACGCATCTCGTCGACGACATACTTCGCTATCTCCGCAGCCTCATCATCCGCCGAACCCGTGTGGTAGACCGTCTTCGTGGCCTGTATCCTGGCATCGTCCGCCGGCACGGTCGCCAGCGCGAAGAGCCTTGCCTGCAATATCCCCCTCCTGAAAAGGTCCTCGTCGACGTCCATGACCTCGCCTTGGGCTGTTGCGTGTGTGCTGGCGAACCGCGAGAGGACGGCGCCGAGGTCCGAGGGCCTGCGCAGGAACACGGAAGAGTGCATCTTGACCCCCGCAGGCACCCCAAGGATGGGCACGGACTGGCCGACCGCGTCGACGACATCCCTTGCCGTGCCATCTCCTCCCACGAAGACTATCAGCTCCACGTCCGCCTCGGCGAACGCCTTGGCCGCTTTGACAGTATCCTCCCTCGAGGTCGGTTCGGTCGGACAATGGACCGCGCGGCCGGAGAAACCGGCCCGCTCGAGTTCCTGAGCGCCCATCTCGCGAGCGGAAGTGATGAAACCGATGTCGAGATCCCAGGAAGAGATGGACCTGAGGGCCTCTACAGCTCGCTCTGGCGCAACTTTGTGCGCGCCCCGTCGCACGGCCTCTGCAACAGTCTGAGCCCCGTCGGTGCCCTTCAGCCCCACGGACCCCCCCATTCCCGCGATAGGATTGACCACGAACCCGACTATCATCCATCCCGAAGATGGTCTCAGAGTAGATGCCTGTTGCGTCTGAAAAGCGCAAGAAGGTGGATTTCGGCCGGCGGCGGCGCATCAAAGCGGGAGGCCGGAGTCGCAGATGAACCGCATTTCCGGGCCGAACTCAGGTTCGACGTGCCTTAGCCGAACATGCTCGGCCCGAACCCGTTGAACATAGGGTCCAGGTCGGCGTGGAGCAGAGGCTCGTCCCTTCCTTCCGGCGACGGCTCCTGCACGGGCTCGACGAACGTATCCGCCATGGCTGTGATATCCTCGATTATGCTGCTGACGTAGGAACTCGTCTGATCGCACACAGAATCTACTATCCTCATCACGCTCCTGTCTACGATCTTCAGAGCCTCGGAGAGCGGCAGCCCGCCAGCGACGTCCGCCAGCTTGTTGTTGTCCAGGACTATGGTGAAGTCGGCACACTCCCTCAGCTTGGTCGCACCGTCGAGTGCGCTCTTCCTTCTCGAAGGCCCCTCGTGGTCGAACGGGAGTATGGGAAGGGCGAAGGTGACCGCGTTCATCTCCTTGGCTACGCTCGCGACGACGGGGGCCACGCCAGTGCCCGTGCCACCGCCCATTCCCGCGACAACGAAGACGATGTCGTAGCCTCTCAGGGCCTCCCTTAGCACATCCCTTGCCTTCTCCGCGCAGTGCTCCCCGACCTCAGGAAAGCCGCCGGCATCGTTTCCGAACGTAACATCCTTGCCGATCAGCACCTTCTTGTGGGCGTCGACCCTCCTCAAGTGCCCTTCATCGGTGTTCACCACAACGGTGTCGACCCGGTTCGATTTCCAGTATATCCCGTGCACGATGTTCGTTCCAGCGCCACCGCAACCCACCACCGCGACCGATGGCTCGCCCAGGCTGGCGCCGAGCGCGCTGATTATCTCCTCCGTCCTGTCCCCTTCCGCCGTCATCCCTTGGCCTCCGTGCTTGTGTGGCATGCTGGAGAGGGCCTCCCTTCGAGAGAGTCCCCCCATGCCAGAGCGTCCCGTAGCGGTGTCTATGCCCCAGGCACGACCTTGAACGCGCCCCTCTGCTGGTTCGCGTCCTTCTTGAGCCCCTCGATGTGCTCCTCATGGAGGAACTCGTGCCTCGCGGCGTCGGCTACGGCCTCCGAGACCGAGCTGTAGACGCCCTCCGCCACCAGCTGCCTCACGGTATCGAGGACCAGCGGCGGGAGTGTTACGACGATCTCGTTTGGCTTGCTCGTGCCTTCGCCGCCGCCAGCGCGCATCTCGACGTATGCGCGCACGGCGGCGCGGGCCAGTTGGGACCTGTTGGTGAACTCGTTGCTCTGGGCGATGAAGTCGTCCAGGAGTTTCAACGTCTCCGCGTCGAGCCGGAGCGTTATCCTCTCGCTCTCCAACATGTCGGCCATCTGTGCATCCCATCCCGTTCGTAGACGCGGGAATCACATATGTAATGCGTC
This sequence comes from Thermoplasmata archaeon, assembly GCA_038852315.1. GTDB lineage: Archaea > Thermoplasmatota > Thermoplasmata > UBA10834 > UBA10834 > COMBO-56-21. The sequence goes on from JAWCKF010000025.1 coordinate 4,507, forward strand.
CGTATATATAGGTATGCAAAATGTCACATTTCGTCGGAAAATGTCATACTCGGACCTCTGGCGGGCGCTTAGCACGAATCGAACGAAGCGCGGAATGCGGTGCTGAGATGTCACTCTCAGGGGAATGTTTATCTGAGATGGTTCCTTGAGGCAAACCCAACAGGGGGCATCATCCGAAGCATGACTTCGAGCAAGATCCTGCCGAACGAGACGACTCCAAGACCGAGACAGAGGAGGTTGATTGTCGCGGCGGGAATAGCTCTATTTGTCGTCGGGTTCGTGGTGACCGTCTCCGCAGTGCCGAAAGAGGCGCCCTCCGATGGCGGTTACGGTCTCCTCTCAGCGCAAGAATCCGGTTCTGGAACGCAGCTTCTTCTCGCAGTCGGCGTGCTTACGAGCATAGCTGGTGTCCTAATCGCCACTGTGGTCCCTGTGGTTATGGCGATGAGGTCCAGAGGCAAGGCCTAGGGAGCCTCCGAGAAACCTTTTATTGGCGCCTGCCATACACTTGCCTACTGGCTGGTGGCCGATGAGTATCGACTTCTCGAAGATCGAGTCGAAGTGGCGGAATGCCTGGTACGAGGCACGCATAAACGAATCCGAGCCCCGTCCTGGGAAGAAGAAGTTCTTCATGATATTCGCATACCCAGGTGTAACGGGGTATCTTCACGTCGGGCACATGCGCGGATACACCGTCGCCGACGCCATCGTACGCTACAAGAAGATGACTGGGCACGAGGTCCTCTTCCCCGTGGGCACACATGCCACTGGGAACGGCGCCATCGCGTTCGCGCGGAAGATAGAGAGGGGCGACCGCTCGACGCTCGAGCTGCTCAGGGCGAACAAGGTTCCGGAAGACAAGATCAAGAGCCTCTCCGACCCGCTGAAGGTGGTGGAGTTCTTCAACGAGGTGTATGTCAATGATTACTGGAAGCGCTTCGGATTCCTGTCGGACTGGCGGAGGTTCACTTGCACGATATGGCCAGATTACTCCAGGTTCATAGAGTGGCAGATGCGGAAGCTGATGGCCGAGGGTTTGCTCATCCAAAAACCGTACTACGCGCCCGCGTGCGTCGAACACGGCCCTGTCGCCGTTGATGCATCTGAAACCGACATATCCAAGGGCGGTGCCGCGGAGGTGCTCGAGTACACCCTGCTCAAGTTCGACTTCGTTGACGGCAGGAAGCTCGTTGCCGCCACGCTCAGACCGGAGACGGTTTTCGGCCTGACGAACTTCTGGGTGAACCCCGATGTCGAGTACGTCGACGTCGAGGTCGACGGCGAGACATGGGTAGTCAGCAGGCCAGCTGCTGAGAAACTCGCCTTCCAAAAGGACCATGTCGTCGTAAGGGGCGCCGCGGACGGCGCATCCATGATGGGCAAGCGCTGCAGGGCGCCCTTCACGGGGAAGATGATACCGATATTCCCCTCGTCGCTGTGCGACCCGGATGTGGGCACAGGTTTGGTGATGAGTGTGCCGTCCGACGCGCCGGTGGACTGGATTGGCCTTTTGGAGCTGAAGCGGGACTCGGAGTTGCGCAGGAGGTACGGCATAACAGATGAGATGCTCGAGGAGGCGGCCCCGATACCCATCATAAAGACGCCTGGATGGGGGCCGCTGCCGGCAGTCGAGATAACTGAGAAGATGGGCATAACCTCCCTGGCGGATCCGAGGCTCGAGGATGCGACCAAGGAGATATACAAGACCGGGTTCCACAGGGGTGTGATGAACGATGCCTGCGGCGAGTTCGCGGGTCAGCCCGTCGAGCGAGCGAAGGACTTGATCCGGGAGCGGATGCTCTCGGCCGGCCAGGCGGACATCTTCTACGACCTCTCGGAGGAAGTCCTCTGCAGGTGTGGGAACAAGGTCGTGGTGAAGAAGATACCCGACCAGTGGTTCATAGACTATGCGAACCCCGCGCTCACCGAGAGATCGAAAGAGCACGCGCTAACCATGAAGATCCTGCCGAGGGAATACTACGACAACATACAGTCGGTGCTCGAGTGGTACCGAGAACGGGCATGCGTGAGGATGGGGAACTGGCTCGGTACGCGGTTTCCCTTCGACGAGAGATGGGTCATTGAGGCCATTGCGGACAGCACACTGTATCCGGTGTACTATGTCATCTCGAAGTACGCGAACAACAAGAGGGTCCTGCCGGAGCAGATGACGGAGCGGTTCTTCGACTACGTCCTCCTCGGGAGGGGGCAGCTGTCCGAGGTGTCAAGGGACACGGGCGTTCCTGAGGAAACGCTCGAGGACATCAGGAAGGAGTTCGAGTATTGGTATCCTCTCGACATCAACCTGGGGGGCAAGGAACACATGACGGTGCACTTCCCAGTCTTCCTGATGAACCATGTGGCTGTTCTTCGGCCGCAGCACTGGCCCAGGGGGATCATGGTCAACTGGTACATCACCTCGCCCACAGGCAAGATATCGAAATCGAAGGGCGGGGCGGAGCCGATCCCAGACGCTGCAGAACGCTTCGGCGTGGACGCCATGCGCCTGTTCTACGCGCACATCGCCTCCCTGTACGTCGATGTGGCGTGGGAGGACGAAAAGGTCGAGAGCTACAGGGCGCATCTTGAGAGGCTGTGTGGGCTCGTCGAAGAGATGCTCCGGCTCCCTGACAGCCCGCCATCTGAGATAGATGCCTGGCTGGGCGCGCGCATGGAGATCAGGCTTGCGAAGGCGCACTCCGTCATGCAGGATTATGACTTGCGGTCATATGCCAACGAGGTATACTTCGAGGTGCCGCGGGACATCAGGTGGTACCTGAGGAGGGGCGGAAGGAGCAAGCGCGCCGCAGCCAGAGTGCTAGCGGACTGGGTTCAGCTCATGACGCCGGTAACGCCCCACATCGCCGAGGAGCTCTGGGAGCGGCTGGGCAATCCCCCCTTCGCCTCCACATCTGAGATAAGGGAGGCAAGGATCACAGACAACGTGTTGGCTCTCGAGGCGAGCGAGAGGCTGGTGGAGAGACTCGTGGATGACATCGGAGAGATACTCAAGGTCACTGGGATACACCCTAAGCGGATAGTCGTGATGACTTCGCCACAGTGGAAGTCCGCTGTCCTGGCGAGGGCGCTTGCGGCTCCCGAGGGCAAGGTTGACGCGGCCGCTCTGATCAAGGCCTCGATGGAGATTGTCCCGCCCGAAGCTAGGAAGGATGTCCCAGCACTGGCTAAGGAATTGGCGACTGAGGTGTCGAGGGCCACAGCTGAGGAGAGGCGCCTGATGGGCGCGCTTAAAGACGATCTGCAGACACTGAGGTCGGCACACGGGTTCCTCTCCTCCGAGTTCAAGTGCGAAGTCCAGATTCTCGCGGCAGACGACCCCGCCCGCGTGGACCCGAAGGGAAGGGCCCGCCTGGCCAGGCCAGGGCGGCCGGCCGTGTATGTGGAATGACCGGGTCTGAGAGGCGGTCCGAAAGGCATATACGAGGCCACCTGTTTCCAGGGGTTCAATCCCCCGTCAGCTCATCTGTGGACGAGGTGACCCGATGGCTTTCAGACGACTCGCAGACTTCGTTGTCAGACGGTACGGTCTGATAATAGCGGCGTGGATCGTGGTCCTGTTCTACATCTTCCCTCTCACGCTGAGCGTGAACGACGTCGTCGTCTATCAGGAATCCGAAACAGGACTCGAGGACCTCGAGGCGATGGAGGCGCAGAGGGTTATCGATGAGAACTTCGCGGGCGTCATACCTCCGAGCACCATCATGATAGTCGTGCAGAACTCCAACGTGCTCTCACCCGAGGTCAGAAACTTCACATGGGAGCTGAACAGGCAGATAACATCTGATTCGCTCCCAGGGGTGCAGAACGTCAGCTACCTGTACACGACCCTGCAGTACTACTACGCTGAGCTCGCCCTCCAGATAGTGAAGATCTTCGACCTGGTCAACCGGACTTCTCAGCTCGTGTACGGAGTTCCGCTCCAGCTGGCATACACCCATATGAGTATCCTCGCGAACTCCGGCTACACGCTTCCTGACGAGGTCGTCCAGCAGATGGTCCTCGACGGCCTGAACGCCAGCTTGGTCTCGTCGGGGGCGGACGAGAACACCATCGCGGCCACGATCGGATATGCGAACGCGTTCTATCCGATTTGGCTCCCATCGCACTCGCTCGACGTCGATGTGTTGACGCAGCTCATCCAAAGCGCATCGGCCACTTACTTCGGGCAGCTCGGAGGTGAACTCGGCACCTTTGCGGTCATGCTCGGTCAGCAGCTCAACGCATCTACATACGATTCGGTGCCCGCGCTGAGGGAATTCACGAAGGGCATGTTGGTCATTCAGACAGGCGTCAGGCCGGACTTCGTCGACGAAGTCTGGCTGCTCGGGCCAGCGCCGAGCTTCGCCCAGGCGTCCGAACTCGCAGCAACAACAATACTTACTCGCGATTTCGACGAACTCCCCCTCATCCCCGATTTCATCGTGTCGCAGTTCGTGAACACCGGGACAGAGGCGGGTGGCGCTAACGACACGATGCTCATAGTCCTCACACTATCCGTCGATGCTTCCTCAGAGGTCGCCTCTCAGCTAGTGAGGGACCTGAGGGCTATCGTTGCGGAGAACATCGAAGTCGCGGGCCCGGGGATCCAGGTATACGTGTCCGGCAACCCAGCCCTTAACCTGGACATCATGGACGCCGTCAAGCGCGATGTGAACAAGATAGACGTCGTCACCGTCACACTGGTCGTGCTGCTCGTCGGGCTGTTCTTCAGATCGGCGGTCACCCCATGGGTGCCGCTCATGACTGTCGGGATGGCGTACCTGACGAGTTCGGCGCTGGTGTACCTCATAGGCAAGTTCGTGCTTGAGATACACTACAGCGTGCTCACCATCATGCTCACAGTCATGCTTGGCGCCGGCACGGACTACTGCATCTTCATAATGTCGAGGTACAGGGAGGAAAGGGTGCTCGGCAGGTCGAAGGAGGATGCTGTCCGAACGAGCCTGATTTGGGCTGGCGAGAGCATCGCGACCAGCGGGGCAACGGTGATGCTCGGGTTCGGGGTGCTGATGATCGGGAGCTACCCACTCGTCAGGTCGATGGGGATGGCGCTGGTCATCTCTGTCGGCATAGCCCTCATGTTCGCTCTGACAATGCTGCCGTCGCTCATCATGCTCGTCGGCGACAGGGTTTTCTGGCCGCACAAGGTCGATGCGGAGAAGCTCAGGATGGAGGAGAGGGCGCGGAGGGGAGGCGGATACTTCAAGAAGTCTGCGAACTTCGGACTGAGGCACAGCAAGGCGATAGTCCTCGCCGCTCTCGTGATAACCGTTCCCGCGGCGTACCTCGTGCTCAGCCTCGAGACGAGCTACGACTTCATAGCCGCCCTTCCGGATGCCGAGAGCAAGAGGGGATTGGACGCCATGGGCACGGGTTTCGGCAAGGGCAACATCATGCCGACTTATGTTGTCGTGACCTTCGACGAGCCCGTAATGTCGGACGATTTCCTCTCTCCCGATGTCGCCTCTCAGCTGGAGGCCTATTGCGAGCGCCTCCTGGGAGTGGACAACGTGAGGTCCGTCACGGGGCCTACGCGCCCATTTGGAGAGCCAGTGAACACCTCCTTCCTTGAGAACCTGTCTGCAGACGACCGCGCGAAGTACGACTACGCCATCGGCCGCGCGGTGGGTTCGGACGGTCGGACAGTCATGCTCACCGTCATCCTCCAGGACGAGCCGTTCACAACACGCTCCATTCACACGGTCGACAGGATACGCGATCTGGACAGCGACCGCTCTCTGTTCGGCGGAAGCGTGAGGGTCCTGGTCGGAGGCTCGACGGCATCGATGGCTGATGTCTCCAGGAGCGTCTCCAACGATTTCTTCACCATGAGGATAGTCGTGATAATCGGGATCTACTTCGTGCTGCTTCTGGTCCTGGGCTCGCTGATAATGCCCCTGAGGCTCATACTCACAGTCCTGCTCACAGTCTCGTGGACAATCGCAATGACCATGATCGTGTTCGAGTTCGCCAGCGGCGTGCCCGTCCTGTGGCTGATGCCGCTCATACTGTTCGTCGTCGCGATGGGCCTCGGCATGGACTATGACATATTCCTCACGACGCGGATCAGAGAGGAGGTATCCAAAGGCAAGACGGATGAGGAGGCCATCCTGACCGCCGTCGAGAGGACTGGTGGGATAATAACCGCCTGCGGCGTGATCATGGCCGGCGCGTTCGGCTCGATGATGCTGTCAAGCACTGCCCTGCTCAGGGAGTTCGGGTTCGGGCTCGCTTTCGCCATTGTCCTCGACGCGATGATAGTCAGGATATACCTCGTTCCCGCCATCATGCTGCTCTTGAAGAAGTGGAACTGGTATGCCCCAGGGAGGCTGCAGCGGACCAGGCGTGAGGAGAAGAGCCGCAAGCGGCCGCGAAAGGATTAAGATGGCGCTGACCGCATACCAGCGAATGGTAACATGAGGCCGATAGCCTTCCTTCTGGGGATTTCAGTTGTGCTCCCCGCGCTCCTGTTCTCTGCACCCGCGCCGGCCCAGGGAGAAGAGGGCGCGATGAGGGTCGTATCGAAGCTCACCATCACGAGTCTCGGCAGGCTCGAGGGGTCTGGCAGCGCAACCATCGAGTTCACGGGCAACGAAGCGAAGAATCTCAGGCAAGCCGTTATCAACGCATTCGATTCGAACGGTGATATGGTCCTCGAGCCCTCAGAGGTTAGGCAGTTCCTGGGGGAGTTCTGCAAGGGGATGAACGGCAGGAACTACTGGGGGATAAACATAGAGAGTGAGACGAACTTCACGGCCATGACGGACCCTGAGCTTCTGAGGTGCACATCTGGCCTCGCGCACACGACGCTCGCGTCCGATGTCCCCGTCGCCTTCTCCGTCGACTTCGAGGGCACTGGCTCGGGGGTCGACAAGGTCATCGACCTGGCCCAGGGGGCTTACGAGGCTTTCGCGCTCGCGCTGGCGTTCGCACTTGACCACGTGGATTATGAGTACAACGGCACGGTGCAGGCCAGCATCAGGCTCATGACATACGGGTTCGGTACCCTCACATCGCCCAAGCTTCGCGATGGCAGGATTTCCGAGCTGAGGCTTCCTTGGGGCCAGGTGATCTGGTATTCCTTCTCAGGGCACATAGGTCCGACGGAGCCGGCTCTTGACAGGCTTTCCTACAGGGCCGTTTCCCTTGCAGATGGCCAGCTTATAGGGTTCGTAATCCTTCTCGTGGGGTCGCTGATCATAATGCGCACACCCGGAAAGCGCTTCGACAAGTACGAGAAGCTGCACCCGAGGAAGTTCAGGAAGTACGCCAAACCCCTCGTGTCTGTCAAGCTCTCCGCCTACGGCCTTGTTGCCCTCGCCGCGCTGCTCTATCTGTTCCCATATGCCTTCGCCCTCTCGAACCCGAACTCATTCCTGAGCGTGGCCTACCTGTTCGTGCTCGTCCCTGCGTTCGTCGTCGTGGAGCTCGTCTTCTCCAGGTACATGTACGACCGCGCGGCGATGGAGATTCCAGAGGAGCAGGTCATCGAGGTGAAGCAGGCAGTCGTTGCGCCCTCGGAGCAGGAGGGTGAGATGCTCTGCAAGGTCTGTTATCGGCCCATCGAGGCTGGTCTTGAGATGTACAGGTGCGCGTGCGGGGTGAACATGCACATGGACTGCGCTGTGAAGGAGCAGGTCTGCCCTCAGTGTGGCGCGCCGCTCGTGGAAACCAAGACGCGCTCTATACAGTGCAGGGCGTGCGGAGAGACGTTCCTCTACTCTGGCGAGGAGGACGCCTTCAGCATCCAGTGTACAGTCTGCGGAGCATTCCAGGAGGAGATCAAGGCTGGCAGGAACTATCTCATAGTGGATGACGACCCGAGGAACGCGTACATGATGATACGTGCGGTCGCCCTCTCAAACAGACCGGCCATGTGCATGACGACGTCTTTCCCCGGCAAGATCAGGTCCGACTACGACCTGACTGATGTCGTCGTGAAGTGGTTCTCAGACAGCACCACGGACATAGACAACGTAAACCCCAAGGACCTCATGGGCGACGCCATGGAGACGCTCTCGACCTTCCTTGCCACCACCAAGAACGCGGGCGTGCTGATAGACGGGATCGAGACGCTGATCGAGCTGAACGGCTTCGACAAGGTCCTGGAGTTCCTAGTCAAGGCGAACGACCTCGCGACCTTGCACGGTTCCACAGTGATACTCGCCCTCAACAAGAAGCTGATACCGGGCGACCAGTTCAAGGCCATCAGCGAGGAGTTCGACGAGATCCACGACTACCAGTAGAACGGCTCTTGCGGCCCGCCCAGCGCCTGTAGAGGTCGTTCTCGATGCCCAGCTCGTCCATCACCCTGCCCACGATGAAGTCTACGATCTCGTCCACAGTCCTGGGCATGGGATAGAAGGCCGGGCTGGCCGGCATAACCACCGCGCCGGCCGCCGAAAGTCGCTCCATGTTGGCCAGATGGATGGTCGAGATCGGCGTCTCGCGCGTGACTATCACCAGTCTTCTTCTCTCCTTCAGCGCGACGGACGCTACGCGCGTGATGAGGTTGTCGCATATCCCCACCGCGATCTTTGACATGGTGGACATGCTGCACGGCACCACCGCCATCGAGTCGAACTTGACCGAGCCAGATGCCAGAGGTGAGAACAGGTCCGAGTTGTCGTAGGATTCGTCGGCGAGCGCGGCAATATCCTCTGCCGACATGCTCAGCTCCGCTTCGGCGATATCCGCGGCATCTTCAGACACTATCAGAGCTTTGTGGCACGTCAGCGCCCTCAGCAGTCTGACGCCGTAGATGACCCCCGAGGCGCCCGTTATGCCCACGACGACCTTCACGATGGAGAGAAGGAAATGCCCGAACAAAAAGGCAACCCCGATGAGCGAAGAGGGGGTTCGAAGCGGCCCGCCAGTACGACCGACTGGCCCTCGCGCACCCCAGGAAGCATTTAAATACGAGCTGCTTCTTATCCGCGACTTGCCATCCCAGATGGCGGTCCTGCGAAGAGATCTTCCGGACCCCGCAGTTGTCTGAGGTATTCAGATGGCCACTGCATACGATGTGCCGGCAGACAGACTCATCCCCAGGCTAGCCCAGGAGCTGAAAAAGATAGAGACGATAGTCCCTCCGGAATGGGCGTATGTGGTCAAGACGGGAAGGCACAGGGAGAAGAGCCCGGTTGCTGACGACTGGTGGCACACCAGGGCCGCTGCACTGTTGCGCAAGATATACATCGAGGGGCCTATCGGCAGCACGAGGTTGGCGGCCGCGTACGGCGGGAAGGCCGACCGAGGCTCGAAGCCGAACAGGGCGGTCAGGGGCTCACGCTCTATCGCCCGGGTCGCCCTCCAGCAGCTCGAGAAGAGCCAGCTAGTACAGAAGCAGAAGGACGGCGGAAGGGTCGTGTCCCCCAAGGGCAGGAAGCTGGTTGATTCTCTGGCCACACAGGTGCTTAAGGAGATGGCCGCGTCCAACCCCGAACTCACCAAGTACCTTTGAGTGAGGCCATATGGCAGACGACGAAGAACTCGAGATCCTCAGGCAGAGGAAGCTGCAGGAGCTCCAGCTTAGGGCACAGCAGGAGGCTCTCGCACAGGAGCAGGCAAAGCGCATCGAGGCCGAGAGGCAGCTGCTGATGAGGCAGCTGCTGACGCCCGAGGCAAGGGAGCGGCTGGCGAACCTGCGAATGACGCGGCCGGACATAGTAGAGCTGGTCGAGAACCAGCTGATAATGCTGGTCCAGGCTGGCAGGATCACGCAGCAGATCGACGACTACACCCTCCGGCAGATACTCCGGAAAGTGGTGCCACAGAAGAGGGAGATAAGGATCGAGAGGAGATGACTCCGATGGCCAAGCACAAACCGCACGCGAGAAAGCTCAGGCTGATGAAGGCCACCAAGAGCAACAGGAGAGTACCCGCTTGGGTCATGATGAGGACGAACAGGAGCTTCCTCAGGCATCCGAAGAGGCGCAACTGGAGGAGGACGAAGCTGAAGGTGTGAGGTATCAGCATGGTCGAGGAGCTCGAGAGGATCTACACAGTGCCGCTCAAGGTCACCAGACAGGTGCCGAGGACTAAGCGTGCTCCCAGGGCGATCAAGGAGATCAAGGAGTTCGTGAGGAAGCATATGGCTGAGGAGATGCCCGACGAGGAGGAAGAAAAGGGCCAGAAGAAGGAAGTCTGGATAGACTACCGCCTCAATGAACTCATATGGTCCAGGGGCATCGAGAACCCGCCGAAGAAGGTCCGTGTAAAGGCGATAAGGTTCGAGGACGGCCTGATCGAGGTTTCTCTCCCCGAGGAGTGATCCCCACACGGAGAAGTCCCAGATGCTCAAGCTCGGCGAGATAAACGGGAACCCCTACGTCGGCGTTTACTGCGCCGCGAGCGAGGACTACGCTGTCCTGCCCGAGGGCGTCGAGGCCAGAGTCGTCAGGGAGATCGAGCGGGTGTTGGGTGTTAGGGCGGTTGTGACTAACATCGCCGGCTCTATCGTCATAGGTTCTCTGTTGGCGATGAACAGCAACGGTGTGATTGTCACCAACTTCGCTGAGAAGAAGGAGCTCGAAAGGCTCCCGAGGGGGTTGCGGGTCGGCATCATGGAGGAGCGTCTCAACGCGGCAGGGAACAACATACTGGCGAACGACAACGCAGCCATCGTCCATCCCCGCGCGTCCGCCCACACGGTCAGGATGATAGAGGATGTCTTGGGCGTCGAGACGGTCAAGAGGAGCATCGCAGGGGTTGACACCGTAGGTTCCGCGTGCATCGTAACCTCAAAGGGCGTGCTGTGTCATCCGAGGACATCGGCGGAGGAGCTGAGGGCATTGTCGGAACTCTTCAGGGTGCCCGCATCGGTCGGCACGCTCAACTACGGGACCCCGTACCTGGGCGCATGCGCTGTCGCGAACAGCAAGGGCGCCTACGTGGGTTCCCGTACTACGCCCATTGAGCTGGGGAGGCTGGAGGATGGCCTCCAGCTATTCTGAGGGCTCAGATCGAGAACACCCATATCTCAGTGCCGGTCTCCGGAAGGTCGTCCGAGGAGAAGTCGACCTCGTTCCCGACCTTCACTATGCTCGATGGGCTGAAGAGCTTCGTGAAACTCTGAAGCGGTTGAATCGAGAGCGTCATGCCCGGCAACCTGAAGTGCATGGGTACCGCGACCTTCGGGCGGATGCTCTCTATCACCGCCTTCGCCGCCTGGGGTCCGATTGTGAAGACATCGCCCACCGGGATGAACAGGAAGTCGACAGGCGCAATCCTCTCGACCGTAGCCTCATCGAGCGTGTGTCCGAGATCGCCCAGATGGCAGAACGTGGTGCCGTCCAACTCGAACTTGAAGATCGTAATCCTGCCCCGCTTCGCTCCTCCGTTCGTGTCGTGAGCGGCCGAGATGCCCTCGACCCTGACGCCTCGCTCAACGGTCATCACTGGCTCCCTTATCACGGCTGAGTCCCGTCGGCTGACCAGCTGGGCGCAGTTATGGTCGAAGTGGTCGTGACTTATGAGCACGACGTCCGCCTTCGCGTCAGGCGGTGCTATCCCGAGGGAGGCACCATCATGAGGGTCCGTGACAACTGTGACGCTGCCGCCAATCTCGAAGCAGGCATGCCCTTGCCACCGAATCCGCAAAGTACCGCTCCCCGGATCGTAAAGTAATCCGGTACGGCGTACTTAACTGAGACGGTCGGCGGCGGATAGAACGAAAAAGTTGTCGCGCAGAAATGGGCGAGGCCTTTCTCACTGCTTGACTTTTCTGACCATTCGCACCTTCTTGGTCGGAGCGGGTGCTGCTGCCGCCTCTTCCGAAGCCGGGGCAGTCTTTACGGCCCTCACGCGCCTGACTGGGGATTCTTGGGTACCTGGAGCCGTAGCAGGCGAAGATGGAGCACGGGCGGATGCAACAGGCTTTGGCAGCCCGCTCGATGTCTCCGGTGGGGGCGCAGGAGGAGACGGCTGGGACGTCTTCTCCTTGGCTCTGATGGCCTCAGCCTTCTCAATCGCGGGCGTGTGTAGAGTGGACTCGATCTTGGCGTTCACAGTCCCTGGTTCGAACTTCTGTTTCTCCAGAAGGAGGTCGCGCTCAAGCTTCTCTATCTGAACAATCCATTCATCTTCCTCCTCAAAATCCCATCCGCAGAACTCGCAGACGGTAGCGTCGAGGGGGACGCCGAGGCCGCAGCTTGGGCATTCTTTCTTCACATCGGCCTCGTCGATTTTTTTGGCCATCATCCAGATAATTCTCACCTCGTTATTTAAGTGTTGTTGAGACTGCGAGAACAGCTAGTCAGTAGAGAGAAGAGTACGCTAAAATACAACCAGAGGGCATTACCAGGAACAAGATGAAGACTCTGGTTCTGTGCGTCGACAGAGACGACGACCTCGGCACGAAGGCGGGCATAAATGGGCCTGTCATCGGCAGGGAGGAGAACCTGAAGGCTACTATGGCGCTCGGCCTGGCGGATCCCGAGGAAGCCGATACGAACACCATGCTAGCAGGCCTGCAGTTGTACGACGACCTCGTCAAGCGTGGTATGGACGCCGAGATAGCGACGATAGCGGGTGACACGCATGTTGGTTTTCAGGCTGACTTGATACTGGCCACTCAGCTCGAGAACGTGCTTGAGGTTGTGAAACCGGACAGAGCCATCCTCGTGAGCGACGGCGTTGAAGACGAGGCGATATACCCCATCATATCGTCCCGCGTGAAGATCGATTCTGTGCGCCGAGTCTTCGTGAAGCAGAGCAGGAGCGTCGAGGGGACTTACTACATGATAATCAAGACTCTCCAGGACGAGAAGATGCGCAGGAAGTGGATCGTGCCTCTCTCGATGCTGTTGATAATAGTCGGCGTCTGGTCCGTCTTGATAAAGGTCCTACAGTTTTCAAGGGGTGGGTACGAGGACCTCGGGTTACTTTCCCAGATGATACCAGGCTTCGTAGCATTCTCGTTCGGAGTATACCTGGTGGGCTGGGCATATCACTGGGCCGAGCGCGCACGTCAGCGGCTCGAGAGGACGGGCAGGGCCGTCAGGCAGGGAAGCCTCGTCATACCCTTCGCATTGATGGCCTTCGTGCTGATCGTCGTCGGTGTACTCATTGGATACGATGAGGCGGCCGTCTACCGCGAGGCCCTCCTGCCTTCCGAGAGGAGCTTGGCAATATCAATCCTGCTCTTCGTGTCCGGCTCTGTCTGGTTCTTCGTGTTCGGCACTTTCATCTACGAGACTGGCAAGTCCGTGACGGCCTTCCTGCACACCGGCAAGATAAGGTGGTCCTTCATAGTGATGATGATCTCGGTCATGGCAACGGGATTCATCATTCAGGGGGCGGTTGACGCCATAATGCTGATGCTCAACTATGGAGAGCGCGACGCCATCCTGATCTTCGCTGAGATGGCAACAGGTATACTGATAGCGGTGTTCAGCTCGGTCCTCAACGCGTCGCTCAGAACGGAGGCGGGGCAGCGGGCCGAGGCCCAGGGGACATGAGATATTGAGGCCCGAACTGTGGGCGCCCGTTTACGCCCGCATCTGCGAGGACTTCGGTTTCGATCCTGCCAGGGACGAGGAGGCCGCACGCCTACTTTCACATCTGGTCGGCTCACGGAGCGACAGATCGTTGGAGTTGGTGCGCCGCGATTTTCCATCAAGGGTGGTGATATGCGGCGGTGCGCAGAGCTTGGAAGACGCAATCTCGTCGACGGACCTCGAGGATCCTGTCGTCGCTGCGGACAGTGCCACCACTGTCCTACTCGAATCAGGCATTCGCCCCCATATGGTAGTGACGGATTTGGATGGTATCGTCGAGGACCAGCAGGAGGTCAACGCTGCTGGCGCCCCCGTGTTCGTGCACGCGCACGGCGATAACATTCCTGCGCTGAGAGCGCATGTTGGCAGATTCACAGGCCCGGTCGTCGGCACATGCCAGTGCAAGCCGCCCGAGCACGTCTACAACTTCGGAGGTTTCACCGACGGGGACAGAGCGGCCTGCATCTGTGCAGAGCTGGGCGCGCGAGTGATCACGTTGCTCGGATTCGACTTTGAGAACCCCGCAGAGAAGAAAGGCAAGAGCAGAGACATCAAGCGCAGGAAGCTTGCGTGGGCGCGAAAGATAATCAACGAGCTCAGGAACCAGGGCGTTGATGTCACCATCGCCGAGCCTCGTGTCTGAAGGGCGTTGTTCGACACTTATTTAGCCCTGTAGACAGTTGCACACGCGGGATCGGGATGACTGTTGTCACCATGCAACAGGTGGAACTCGCTCTCAAGAAGACAGTCGGCAGGAAGGGTATGTCCGATGCCGAGGTCAAGAATCTGGCCGAGTACCTCCTGAGCTTCTTCGGCTATGCTGACGAAGTCATAGACAACAGGCTCACATCCGAGGACCGCGACGTCTTCTACATGCTAGAGGAAGAGGGGCTCCTTACATCGACTCAGGAGGAGGTCCTCCTGAAGAAGGGCAAACTCTGGCGGATACATTACTGGATCCTGAAGAAGGACCAAATACTCAGACTGGCGCAGTCTGAGGACGGTGATGAACAGACCAAGGATGAGGCGGCCCAGGTTTATGATCAGATCTCGGACGAGGAGTGGGCCCGGCACAGACTGAACCCAGCCGACGAGGACCCCGGGAAGCCTTCCGGTCCTGATGAAAGCCATTAATACCCGGAGCATCTTCTGCAGAGCCCGAGTCTGCTCCAGATGAATGGCTACATCATCGCTCTGCTGATATTCGTCGCGTGGGTGGGACTGGTCTATTACGCCCACAGGATCAAGTGGCTCGAGAGACACAGCATGAGTTTGTTCGGGCCGGCGGTCATGTGGAAGACCAGGAGGGGCAGGGACTTCATCGACTGGCTCGCCCGTCCCAGGCGATTCTGGTCGTTGTACGGTTCGCTGGCGCTCTGGATATGTGCGGGAGCCATGATGACCATCATGCTGCTTCTCCTGTGGGAGGCCACGATAGTTAGCCAGATAGCCGAGCCCCCGTCCCCGGAGCTGATTCTGGGAATCCCCGGAGTGAACCCAGTGATACCCATCGGATACGGTATACTCGCGCTCGCGATATCCATCGTCATACACGAGTTGAGTCATGGCGTGCTCACGCGCGTCGGTGGTATGAGGGTCCAGTCGCTCGGACTGCTCTTCTTGGTGTTCCCCGTAGGGGCATTCGTTGAGCCCGACGAGGCGGAGCTGAAAGGCGCCACGCGTAGCCGAAGGACCAAGGTGTTCGCCGCTGGGCCCGCGAGCAACATAATAGCAGCCATGTTGTTCCTAGGACTCTTCTCGGGAGTGATGATGTCCTCCCTGGAGCCAGAGAGGGATGGCGCGCTCGCGGTGGGAGTGGTGGCGGATTCGCCAGCTGCTCTGGCGGGTATCTCACCGAACAGCCTCATAGTGTCAGTGGGTGGGGTGTCAATATCGAACGCGTCGGAGCTTGAGGCGAGGGTCGCTCACACCCCTGGTGCACTGACTAACGTCACCTACTACCGAGGCGGCTCTCTCAGAACGGTCGAGGGCGTCGTCGATGGCGTCGTCGTGGCTTTCGCAACGAAGGGCTTCGCAGCCTATGAGTCTGGCATGAGGACAGGGATGGTTCTCGTCTCTTTGAACGACACGCCTGTTGGCAACGTCGAGACGCTCACTCAGATTATGTCCCGTCTGAGGGCGGGTCAGACTGCGAATGTGACCGTGATGAGTTACGACAGTACCGCGCAGGAGTTCACCGTGAATCCGAAGATTCGGACGGTGACGCTATCGGATAAGTGGGAGTACTATGAAAGGTTCTATCCAGACAGCAACAGCGAGAGCTACAGAGGCGTGGCATATCTTGGCGGCGGCTTCTTGAACCTCGGCTTCGAGTCCGCGGACGCGACGTACTACAGGGACATTTTGGCGAAGCCTTTCGCTGGCGACAGGGGCCTGCACGACTTCTCACGCTCTTGGCTCCGCCTGATCGCATTGCCTTTCTTGGACCTCGCCCCCGTGCGCTCCCCTGTGACCGACCTCTATCACCCAGCGGGGTCGCTAGCATGGATGCCCGACGCACTTTTCTGGCTCGTGGCGAACTCTCTGTATTGGATATTCTGGATAAACCTGATGCTCGGCCTGACCAACGTCCTCCCCATGATTCCACTCGATGGGGGATACGTCTTCAGCGACGCCTTCGGCTACGTTCTGGGACGTATCGCCCCCCATGCGCCCAAGGAGAAGGTCGAGCGATGGGCGGGACAGGTTGTCGCAGCACTCTCTCTGTTCGTGTTCGGCCTCATATTGTGGCAGATCGTGGGTCCGGCAGTGTTGTGACTGACTTAGAGGGGGGTTCGTCTCCTGGCGCGAGATAGGTTTTTATTACCTAGATTGTTACCAATTTGGATGCGATGTTCTCGCCCGAGAAGGACTTGAAGGAGCTGGTCCTCGAGATACTGAAGAAGGAGCAGATGTCCATAAGCGGACTGTCCAGAGAACTCGCGGCGAGGGGGATCAAGCTCCACAGGCTGGAACTCACTGGCTACCTCAAGGCCCTGGCCGATATGAACGTCCTAAAGGAGAAAGACATCAAGCCCGCGAAGGTTTTCTCCGCATCAGCGACTAGAGAGAAGAGCCTTTACGAGCTCGTTGGCGAATTCGCTGCTCTGTACGCCTCTACGCCTGACGAGAGGGCGACGCTTGCCGCATACTGCTTGCAGAGGTTGTTCAGGCGAGCGATTTTCGACATGGAGGTCAAGCGGTGCGGCCTCGAGGGCATCGTGGACGGGCGCAAGGCCACTCCCGAAGAGCGTGCCGAGGCCAAATCGATTCTAACTAGGCTGGGGTACAAGGTTCCCAACAGCGACATGCCCACAATTGTTGAGAAGGACCTGGAGAAGGCGTATCTGCAGGTGCTCGCCGATGTGGTTGTCGAGAGGTTCAATGCACGCCAGTACCAGAAGCAGACGACCCAGACCCGTCTCTGAGCGGTTTTCTTTATCTACGGCTACCCGCATCCTGTGAACATGGCTCTCAGAGACCTCGTGAGCGCAATCAGGTCCTACAAGGGCGTGCAGAGGAAGCGAGCGATTCGACCTGTCGCACTCGATCTTCTCGCAGTTCCCAAGGGCCGTGTGATGGCGACGCACGGCGAGGACGCGGCTGTCATACAGCTTGGGAGAGAGATTCTACTGATGGCGGCTGACGGGATAATGGAGGACCTCGTAAGGAGTAACCCGAGGTGGGCAGGCTACTGTGCTGTCCTGGTGAATGTCAACGACATTGCAGCGATGGGAGGCGTGCCGATAGCGATGGTCAATGTGCTCTCGTGCCCGGAAGAGAGAATCAGGCGGGAGATTGTCAAGGGCATCAAGGAGGCCTGTGAGAAGTTCTCGGTGCCGATGGTAGGCGGGCACCTGCATCCAGACAGCAGCTATTCGGCCGTGGACGTTGCGGTCCTCGGCAGGACGGACCGGACACATCTCATCCTCAGTTCGGGCGCCTCCAAGGGCGATGTGGTTGTCTTCGCCATGGATCTTGACGGCGAATTCACGGAGGGTATTCCCTACTCGTGGGACACGACTTCGAGGAAGAACAAAGCCGTCATCCAACGACAGCTGAAGGCGATGATGAGGGTCGCACCGTATGTGACCGCCGGCAAGGACATCAGCAACCCTGGCTCGCTGGGGTCCCTGGGCATGCTCCTCGAGGCGAGCAGGAAGGGGGCGGTTGTCGATATCGACAGGATTCCCAAACCCGAAGGGGTGGACCTCGTGCAGTGGCTCACGGCCTACCAAGGATGCGGGTTCGTGGTCACAGCCAGGCATGGTAAGGAGCAACAGGTACTCCAGGAGTTCGCCAGAGCTGGCATTGAGGCCGATGTCTGCGGGACTGTTAAGCCGGGGTCCGCTCTTGAGGTGTTGCTCGGGGATGAGAGCGAGATCCTTTTCGACTTCTCAAGGGAAACGCTCGGATGTGCGCCTCCGCAAAAGATATGAAGCCTCTCTGCGTATGGACTCTTAGAGAGCGAGAAACACGGCAACTCAGCGGTTGGCAACCAATCCGAGATGGCGCCTATGAGCTCGGGTAGGTTGAGCTAGTAAAAGGGGAGTGTCACGCTGCGCTCCCCACCGTGCTCGACTCTCTCCCTATTCTCTGTCCTCTACGGAGGTCGGCGGACGGGCATTCTAGCACGTCCCAGAAGTGCTAGGCCACTGGGGTTGCCGACCTCCCCGCACGCCAGCTACCCAGAAACCTTCTCGGCCCCGCTTCCCGGTGAGCGTTGGGAGTCCGCGGTAAGGCTGCTCCCGTCAGGGCCTGACCCGTTCCCCGCGACTGAGGTTGACAATCCCGCCCTCCGGCTGGATTGGACAGCCACCTTCAACCCCATCGGACAGAGCCTCACAGTTGGCAACTGGACTGGCGCCGGTTCGGTTACGACGTCCCCAGCTGTCACCCCCACTATCGACGATTTTGGTGTACAAGGACACGCCGAACGTCCCGGTCAAGCCTAGCGTCAGAACAATGTCCGCGGCTCTATAAAGGCATTGTGCAGGCTGGCCGGGTACGGTCCTCCAGCTGGTGTCTTCGGCCGCGCGTGCCCGAAAGGAATATCAGACGGCATCGATATGTCAGGCAAAGCATATCGGTGAGAGATTGAACCACAGGACCGTCAAAGCTCTCGCTGCCACGACCGTTGCGGTAGTGGCGCTCGCCACGCTCGGCGCGGTTTTCCTCTTTGAGAACGGAGACGTCGTCGTTCTGAGGGTGTTCACGGCAGGGAGCCTTTCGGAGCTGTTCACCTCGGGCTCTGGTGCCGTGGACGTCAGCTCTGCGTTCGAGGCTGAGCATCCTGGCGTGGAGGTCCGTGTGCTCTCCGGAGGGAGTGTGGACATGGTCTGGCGCATAACTGGTCTAGGCCAATCCTGCGACGTGCTTGCTGTGGCCGACTACAGCTTGGTCCCTCTCATGATGATCAACGTCACTCCGAGGGCCGCAAACTTCGTGATAGAGTTTGCGAAGAACAGCCTGGTCATTGCGTACACAGAGAAGAGCGCACACCACGAGGAACTGGCATGGACGAACTGGTACGACATCCTGAGGCGCCCGGATGTGAAGGTGGGAATGTCAAATCCGAACGACGACCCGTGCGGGTACAGGACTCAGATGTCGTTAGTGCTCGCTGAACTATACTACGACGATCCCTGGATATACGATGATCTGGTTCTGAACAACACGAACTTTCTGGGGGTGATCCACGACCCTCTCGGCGACACGTACACGGTGTTGGTGCCTTCGAGAGTCGAGGTCAAGGATGCGTCGAGGCTCATGGTCAGGAGCGCAGAGGTGGAGCTGATGAGCGCCCTGGAGTCGGGAGCGATAGACTACCTGTTCATCTATGAGAGCGTTGCGGAGAGGCACGCCGGGAGCGGAGTTCTATACTTGGAGCTCCCGCAGGAGATAAACCTCAACGACACAGCCCTGAAGAGCATCTACTCAAGGGTGAGAGTGACCCAGTTCGCGGACAGTCCCAACGCGGATGGCGCCAATACTGTCGAAGGGGCACCGATAATCTATGGACTGACCATACCGCTGAGCAGCGAGCAGCCAGAGTTGGCTGAGGAATTCGTGGCTTTCCTGCTCGGACCGAAAGGGCAGGAGATCGCGCGAGCGGCCGGCCTGGAGCTTCTCGTCCCGCCGAACGCGGGCTACTGGAGGAGCATGGTGCCATCGTCGCTCCGAGGATTCGTTCAGTAGGTGATGCCGGGATGGTCTTTCGCTACAAGAAGCCTGACCCCTTAATGATGTCGTTTGCGGCCGTGGCCGCAATACTCGTTTCGTTCATTGCCCTGCCATTGGCAGCTACGGTTGCCATGGAGCAGCCAGGGGACATAGCCGCCGCGCTGGGCGACGACGATGTGAGGTCTGCGATTCTCACAAGCTTCGCCGCAGCCCTTATCGCCACGGCTCTGTCGCTGTTACTGGGCACACCACTGGCTTATCTGATGGCCCGAAGACGCTTCCCGGGTAAGGCCGCGGTGCAGACCGTAATCGACCTCCCCGTGGTGATACCGCACACCATAAGCGGGATAGCGCTTCTCGTCGTCTTCGGAAGGATGGGTCTCTTCTCTGAGGGGATGAGCATGTTGGGGCTGCGGTTCGAGGACCACATGGCAGGAATCGTGGCTGCGATGATGTTCGTCAGCGCCTCCTTCGTGGTCAACTCTCTCAGGGACGGGTTCGAGAAGGTGGATGAAAGGCTTGAGAATGTTGCGAGATCGTTGGGGGCGACGCGTCTCGGGACCTTCCTTACGGTGACACTCCCCCTCGCGCGCTCTTCCTTTGTGACAGGAGCGGTCATGGCATGGGCCAGGGCCGTCAGCGAGTTCGGGGCGGTCATGGTGATAGCCTACTTCCCCAAGGTCATACCTACACTCGCATACGAGAGGAATGTCCGCGGCGGCCTTTCGGAGTCCATGCCGATAGCGGCACTGCTGATACTTCTCTGCGTGGGCGTCTTCGTCCTCGTCAGGGCCCTCGCGGAGTTCTTGGACAGGCAAGGGGCGGATGATGAATGATCCAAGTGAAGTCCATCAGCTACAGGAGCGGTAGCTTCGCGCTGCACAACATAGACCTCAGCGTGCAAGATGGCGAGACGCTCGTTATCCTGGGCCCGACGGGGGCCGGCAAGACTGTGCTTCTTGAGATCATCGCCGGGTTTAGATCGCCACAGGCCGGAGCTGTGGAGATGGATGGGAGGGACGTGACTCGCCTTCCGCCGGAGAGGAGGAGGATCGGTTTCGTGTATCAGGACTATCTCCTGTTCCCACACATGTCCGTTCGTGACAACATCGCCTATGGTCTGAATGCATCCTCGGTGAAGAAGCTAGAGATCGAAGCGGCGGTGACCGATATCGCCTCGAAGATGGGCATATCCCACCTGCTCGGGCGCAGGACGAGGCGCCTCAGCGGAGGCGAGGCGCAGAGGGTCGCGCTTGCGAGAGCCCTTGTCACCTCGCCGCGGTTGCTACTGTTGGACGAACCGTTCGCAGCCGTCGATCCGGCCACCAAGGAGCGATTGGTGAGAGAGACCAGGAGGCTGCTCGAGCAATGGAGGATACCTGTGATCCACGTCACGCACGACCAGACCGAGGCTGGGGAACTGGCCGACCGGATAGCGGTCATGAACGAGGGGCGGATCGTTCAGACCGACGTGCCTGATAGGATCTTCCGCGAGCCAAGAACGGAGTTCGTCGCCGGGTTCGTGGGCGTCAGGAACATCTTGAGGGGGCACGCCTTTCGCCGCAATGGTGCGACGGTGGTGCGGGTCGATGGACTGGAGCTTCGCTCTTCCGTCGAGCTCGAAGGCAGCGTGCATGTGACCATCAGACCGGAGGACATCGTGGTCTCCCGAGAGCGCATCCCTTCGAGTGCCAGGAACTCCGTGACCGGTATAGTCAGAGCCATAGTGCAGAAAGGGCCTGTTATCTATCTCACCGCAGACTGCGGCGTTGAGCTGACCGCAGCCATAACGAAGGAGTCGCTCGATGACATGCGGCTGTCAGTTGGAGACAGGGTCTTCATGACTTTCAAAGCGTCCAACGTGAATCTGTTCTGAGGGTGCGAGACGCCGTTCGGAGATGTCAAAGCGCGAGCGCTATCCTCGCATAGACCCGTGCGGCCTCACCCAGCTGGCCAATGCTGATAGCCTCCTCAGGCTGATGATACCTTGCTAGGGCTCCACACTCTCCCGGCCCGACGCATATCACCGGCAGCCTCAGCTCATGCGCGATGATGTTGTCATCCGCCTCTGACATGCCGACGACCAGCCGAGGGCGCTTACCCGTGGCCTCCTCAAGCGCTTTTGACGCCACACGGACGAGCCTCGAGCTCCTTGGCGTCAGGTATGGATGATAGAGGTCGTGCCCTTTCTCAAGGAGGACCTTCACATCGCTCCTGATGCGCAGCCTCCTTGCCATCGCCAATATCTCAGCGGTTAGATCCCGCTCCATCCCCGGCAGGTTCAGCCTGACCATCTTGACGAGGCATTTGTCAGGCACGCTCAGGCTCTCACCTCCGCCCCTCACCTCAAGAACTGTTTGGACCTCCCTAAGTGGTCGCAGGTCGTCGCCCGTAAGCTCTGGCATCCTTGCCAGATTCATCCTTGAGAGTGCAACCACGAGTTTCGAAGCGTCGACCACAGCATTGATCCCGTCTTCAGGCAACGCCCCGTGCGCAGCCTTGCCTGTGAGTTCGATGTCGTAGTAATACCCGCCCTTGCGTCCGTTCGTGATGACTCCGAGGCCGCCGAAGCCCTCTCCTACTATGACGTGCTTCGCCCCTTTGAAGTACCCTTTCTCAATCAGCACCCGGGTGCCAATGCCGCTGAACTCTTCGCCAGTCACTATCTGGAGCATCAACCTCGACCGTCTCATGGCCTTCGCCTCCGCAATATGTCTGAAGGCCACCATCATCGCGGCGACGCCGCACTTCATGTCGAGTGCGCCCAGTCCGTAAAGCATACCATCCTCGATAGAGGCGCCGAACGGGTCGTGCAGCCAGCCGTTCATGACTTCGATAGTGTCGATGTGGCCGTTCAGAACTATGCATGGCATCCTTGGCGGCCCGGTCTCCACCACGATGTCGGGCCCGAAACCAGGAACAGGCACTACACTCGGTTCAAGTCCCCATTTCTCGAGCCGTCCCAGGATAAACCTCATCGCTCTGTGCTCTTTCCTATACAGGCTGGGTATGCCTATGAGACGCCTCGAAAGCTCGATGACTTCCTTGGCTCCTATCGATTCGATAATCTCCAATGAGCTCGGTCTGCGCTGCAAAGCCTCCACCCCGCCGGAACGGAAAAGGGTTAGCGCATGAATAACCTTCGCGGGATAATGGCCCTTCTCAGGGGTGCACCTCAGCCCTTCGTTATCGTAGAATCTCCATAGAGGCTGGCCAGCGCAAGACCAAACAGCGAGGCTATTATCTCAATGGATCGGATCGAGCGAGCGTCAGGGATTCGACCGTCCCACGTGCCTGAGGTCTCAATCCATCCGAGTATCTCCTCACCCCGGCCCAGTATGAGGAAATCAAGATAATCCCCCTCCTTCGAATCGCGCAGCGACCTCCTCACGGACTTGTTCGATAGGTGGGCGCTATAAGTGTTCCTCTCGTCATCGTCGTACGGCTCATCCTCCGCAAGGAAAAGCCTGGTGTACTTGCTTATGCTCGTATACTTGTACTTCTTGGGGTCGAAGAGCTCTTTCTCGCTATAGACTAGCTTTTGGTGTGCAGCCCAAACATCCGCACGCATGCCATGCTGCGTTACGTACCTATAGAGTCCATCCTGACACTTGAGTCCGATAGAAACCTCTCTGAGGTTGAACTGGGTGAACACCAGGCGGGCTATCCTCTGGGCAAGCTCATCGGGCCTTGCTGCGGGCTGGAAGAGGTCGCGCAGTAGCGCATGTACGGCATCTAGCCCCCTCACCGAAGCGTCCTTCGCGGCGGCTATGTACTCCGCCTTCAGCGTCCTACCCACCTCGGTGTGGTCGAATTGGCCTCGGGCGGAACGCTCGGTTGTGTTCTGCCGATGTTCATCTGGCTTCTTTGAATTCTCAGTAGGGTTCATCCGAGGATCTCCCAGCCGCCGGTCAGGAAGTTGCAATAGAACGTGATGCTTGTGATTTGTTTATGAGTTGCCTCCCATTTAAAGAGTGTGGTGAAACGCATACATGGATGGGTCGACGACTAGAGGGGTTGGCGGCCGGCCATATGTGTCATTCTCAGATTCTCATCTCATGATGTGTTGATGCAGTCCTTTCAAAAGGTTCTTGTCAACATTGGACTCGCAGCCCATGAATAAGAGTCAAGGCGAGGCCAACGGCAATCAATGCTGCGATTGCTGCTGAGATGGGAGCGTAAGCGTGGGTCGTGGTCGATAAGGGGTCGCGTTCGGGGATGACTTACATAGGAAGAGGGATGCTGCTGGAGTCTGTTTCTTGCCCAGTCAGAATAATCGGTCATCACACATAATGGACCAGGTGGACCCTGTGGGATTTGAACCCACGGCCTCTTCCTTGCGAAGGAAGCGATCTTCCACTGATCTAAGGGCCCGCTGCGGGATGAGGAAACTGGGGACCG
>JAWCKF010000026.1:0-12077 GCA_038852315.1 Thermoplasmata archaeon
TGGACATCTCAGCTCCGAGAGCTTGGAGATCCCGAACCTTTGCCTCAGCTCGCGGTCGGCCTGCTCCACCCTATCCTTCGGGATGGTCCTGTCGCACTTCGGACAGTAGTACACGATTCGGGGTCATCGGACTGCGTGTACATAAACGCACCTCGGTGTGTGTTGAGAGTTCAACCCCCGAGTTGACATGTCAAGAGGCACTTTATACGGTACAAGAGCGGATTCGATGCCGGTGGCGGAAAATGAGGAGAATACCGGCGCGACAGCTCGCAACCAGTAAGAGCCTCGCTAAGGCGCTCGCGATCGCACTCTTGCTCACGGCCGCAACAGGCCTTGCGGTCTACAACCTGGACAGCGCCTATGTGGCCTCGAAGTCCAATCTGGTCGCATACGTCCCCGACAGGCTGCCGGCGGGGGGAGAGACGGCTCTTATCATCATGACCATGAGCAACGATGCCGAGCCAGTTCCGGGCCAGAAGGTGACCGTCACCCTCAAGACGGAATCGGGCTCGAGGCTCGTCTGGTCGGGTAAGACCGATACGTCAGGCATGGCAACGCCCGTCATAGAAGTCCCGTCTGAGTGCAAGAAGGTCAAGGTCGTAGTAAGGGCGGAGAACGAGGAGGTTGCTGTCGACGCGGTCATCGACGACACTGTCAGGATCATCATAACGACCGACAAGCCCGTATACCAGCCTGGCCAGACCGTCCACATGCGCGTCCTGACATTCGCAGGCGAGGCCCCGTTGCCCCTGGGTACGCCAATCACAGTCGATCTTGTGGACCCGAACGGCGACAAGGTGTTCAAGAAACAGCTGCAGCCTAACGAATACGGCATCGCCTGGTACGACCTCGCGCTGTCCGATCAGATGATCCAGGGCAACTACACGATACACGCACAGGTGGGGCAGAGGACCGCAAGTAAGGAGATCCTGGTCAAGGAGTATGTGCTACCCAAGTTCAAGATCGGTCTTCTGGGACTCAATGAGTGGTACTATCCCAACAGCGAGATCGTCGGAACGGTGGATGTCGAGTACTTCTTCGGCAGGCCTGTGGAGGGCACAGTGCACATGGAGGCGAGAGCGTACTATGGCGTTTGGACCGAGTATTGGAACGCCTCGGGTAGACTAATCGACGGAACTTACAGTTTCAGAATCCCGCCCGTAGGCTATGTGATAGGGATCCGTGAGGCCGGAGGCAACGGCTACGTCCAGCTCAACGTCACCGTGACAGATACGGGCGGACACACGGAATCCAGATCGAAGATAATCCCGATAGCAGCCCGGCGCGTCACGCTCTCGGTGCTCACGGATGCGTGCGTCCTCGGAGCTGAGTCGACGTTCTACGTAATCGCGCGGGCGCCTGACGGGACGCCCACAACAAGATACCCGATCGAAGCACGGTTCTTCGACGAACAAGGAGTTGTTGGCGAACCCGTTCGAATCGTAACGGATTCCAGAGGTGTGGCCGAGCTCAGATTCCTCTACTCTGGTCAGAAATGGCTGAAGCTGTGGGCTGACGTATACGGCGCTTATTACCCCACCGTGGTCGAGCTCGGAGACGGAACAGGAGTCAAGGTCCTCTCCGATAAGACAGCATACTCGGTTGGAGACGTGGCACGCTTCACCTTGGCATACAACGGCGAGTCCTTCACCAATAGCGTGTACTATGACATCGTCTCCCGCGGTTACGTCGTCAGCAGGGGAGTGCTCGAACTCCGTGACGGGAGGGCTCAGATGGATGTCACCATAACGCCGGAGATGAAGCCGTTCGCACAGATGAGGGTCTACAAGATCGAGAAGGACATGACCGTCTCAAGAGACGCGGTCACTTTCACAGTGGGAAGCGCGGCTGAGCTCTCTATCAATATAACTGCGGACAGCGAGACCTACGGGCCAAGAGACCTCGTAGGCATCAATTTTGATGTCACCCGCGTCGGGGAGCCTGTAATAGCTGCTCTCGGCGTATCGATAGCCGACGAAGCGGTCTATGAGCTGGGCACACAGTTCCAGGGATTTGAGGCGCTCATCTTCGGCTTGGACGAGGAGTTCATCAAACCCCAGTACCAGATACTGAGCTACGTCTATGGCGGCTCGCCTTCACTGCCGAGCGAGAGCTATAGTGTCATAGACGAACTCGACAAGGCGCGCATGACCTCTACCTGGGAGCAGAACATACGCGATGCCGCCCAGCTGAAGGCGGATGCGGTAAAGATGTACTGGCTCGCGGTCCTGATGGTGGGTTCGACAGGTGTGCTGGCTGCCACCGCATATAGGGCGAGGCGGGGTGGAGGAGCGATGGCCGTTGTATTGACCGTCGGGGTCGCCGCGATGATTGGGATTTCGAGCGCTCTCATCCACGTTATGGTCCTCGGCTATGGCGGTACTTCTGAACCCATGATGCCACGCACTCCGAATATTGAGGATGCCCCGTACTACAAGTTCCAAGCAGCCGAACGGCCCGGTTTGGGTTTCGATTTCGAGGACAAGCTGTTTGGCGACGATAGTTCCGCAACCCTCGGTCCGGAGACATCTTTTGATGTCGGCCAGAAGTACCGGACCATCGTTAGGAACTACTTCCCTGAGACGTGGTATTGGAACCCGTTCCTGCTGACAGACGACTCGGGCCATGCGGAGATCACGCTGACCGCCCCCGACTCGATCACCTCCTGGAAGGTCGACGTCGTGGCGTCCACGAAGGACGGCCTGGTCGGTTCGGGCAACGCCTCGATAACTGTGTTTCAGCCGTTCTTCATCGACCCTGACATACCCGTGTCAGTCGTCAGGAACGACATCTTCGACCTCAAGGTACAGGTATACAACTACCAAGACACGAGCCAGAATGTCACGGTAACGGCGATCGAGGAACCGTGGTTCGAGCTCCTCTCGTCAGCATCGAATTCCGTGATCGTCCCAGCCAACTATGTCTCCTTCGTGAACTTCACCATCAGGGCCTCAATGGTGGGCTGGCATACGTTGACCTTCGTGGCTGAATCCCCGCTTGCGAGCGACGCGATCGAGAAGCCAATCAAGGTCGTCCCCGATGGGAAGCCCATCAAGACGCTCTTCAACGGGCAGGTTGAAAACTCGACGGTCACCAGGACGCTCGTCCTCGATCCCACGGCGATCGAAGGCAGCGAGAGCGCCTGGGTCAAGCTCCAGGGCGGTGTAGAGGCGGTGCTGCTCGAAGGCGTCGAGGCGTTCATCCAATTCGTGACCGGTTGTGGGGAGCAGTCACTGTCACTCCTTTCGATAGACATACTCGCCTACGACACAGTCAGGAGCCAGGGGACATCGGCGGAGAAGCTCTTCGAGTACGAGAGCATCGTGAACCAGGGCATCATGCACGAACTGATGTACCTGGTCGAGACGAACAACGGCATAGGGAGGGGCATAGTCTGGTTCCCGGGCGACATCGATGCGCATCCCTGGCTGACCTCGTGGGCGCTCATAGCCTTCCAGGACGCTATCAACGCGGGCTTCGGCCTGGACGAGGACATCATCAGCGATATGCAGGACTGGCTGATATCGATCCAGAACGAGGACGGCTCGTGGGAGTTCCCTGACTGGGGCATATACGAGTTCAACAACCCGCTCCTGAAATCAAAGAAGATCGCCGCGACGGCATACATCGCCCGTGCGCTTCTCCGCTCTGGCATTTCGCCGGCCGATGACAGCATAAGAAATGCGGTGGCCTACATAGAGACCAACGTGAAGGGAGTCTGGAACGATCCATTCAGTCTCGCGCTCAGCGAGATAGTGCTTCAAGCAGGCGGAGGGTCTACCACCCTCAGTAGCGAGATCGCAAGACAGCTCGATTCGTTGAAGAAGGAGTTCAACGGCACCTGTTACTGGTCATCTGGCGCGAACCTCATATCGGACAGCGGTCAGGGCGGCGCGATGGTGCTTGACATGTGGGGCGGATACTCGTCCGCAAGAGTGATCGAGACCACTGGGTACGCGATCATGGCGCTCCACGGCGAGAGCGGTTACTACGCCACCGAGAAGGGAGGAGTCAAGTACCTCCTGGACCACAGGAGCGAGCTGGGCGGATGGTACTCGACCCAGGACACGATAGTCGCATTCCACGCGCTGAAGGAGGTCGGTGGCCCGAGTTCGATCAAGCACGTGACCGCGACCGTGGCGGTCGAAGGCGTCGAGGTGTTCGCCATCGAGATGGACGATTTCAACAAGGACGTTACTTACTACGTGGACCTCAGACCCTTCCTCGCCAACGTAACGAATGTCAGCGTGAGCTGCGCTGGCGAGGGTGCGATCCTATACTCCATCTTCCTCCAGCAGTACGTGCCGTGGCCTGACGAGCCAGAATCGTCACCCTTCCTGACTCTGACAGTGACCTACGATGCGACGAGCATCAGGCTCACGGATACCGTGATGGCACACATGCACCTGCTGTACAGCGGCGATGCGCCTCTCATCAAGATGTTGCTCGTGGACCTCCGGGCGCCTATGGGGCTCGCGTTCAACCTCTCGGAGTTCGATCAGTTCAGAGCGCAAGGCGTGATATCGTCTTACGACACCAACCCGCGACAGGTGCTCATCTATCTCACTGATGTGAGGGCGGGTGTACCGGTAGACCTCGATTACACGCTCGTCCCGACGATGCCCATCAAGGCCACATGCCAGAACATCAGCGCGTGGGACATGTACGACCCGAATGGGCTGAGATCGGAGGTCCTGCCCGTGGTGTTCGAGGTAACGTGATGCGCGGAGAGCTCGGCAGATTCCAAGCCCAAGAAGCCTTTATCTCCCGACCTGACAATCATCGCCCCGTTCAGGGGGTGGAATGGACGGGTGCTGGCGGGGCTTCGAAAGGAGTGCTGCGTCTCACGGTCAAGGAGAAGGCGCTCCTGCTCCTGGGCGAGCATCCGTTGGAGGATGAGGTTCCAGTATACCCGCCTGAGATGACCCAGAAGGGCATCGCTGACGGCTTCGCCATCAGGCGAAGCCATGTCGCGGCTTCGCTGAAAGGCATGATGGAGGACGGGCTGGTCGAAGTCACCAAGGGCAGGGTCGAGGGCGAGGAGAGGAGGCAGAACGTCTACAGGCTGACACCGAAAGGTCTCGCCAAGGCGAAGGAGATAAAGGACAGGCTGATGCAGCTCCAGGTCGACTTCGAGAACGATAAGGAGGTCAAGAAGCTGAAAGTGGCCGAGCTGCTCTCAACCTCCGGTCTCGAGCTGCCTTCCATCGTCAACCAACTCGAGAAGGGCGGCATCGTGAGAAAAGAGATCAACATCGTGATGAAGCCCGAGAAGAGGCTCGTCACGGTCTACTGCCCCACGTGCGCACGGAGCATTGAGGTGGAGAACATATACGGCGACGAGGAGGTGGGATTCGACTGTCCGGTCTGCGGAAGACCTTACAGGATAACCCCGGGCGTAAGAGGGTCCACACAAGTGAAGCAGGATACGACGTCATCAGTCGCTAAGCTATATGCGACACTTCTGATCATCGGGCTCGTGGTCGCAGCGCTCGTCGTCTTCTTCCCCTGGCTACCCCTGTTCGTTCTTATACTGCTCCTCGAACCCGTCTTCGCATTCGGCGCACTGTTCGCGATCTTGGCCTTTCTACTGTGGCGTCGATGGAAGAAGAAGGCTGCGGTCAGGGGTGGCGAACCTGTTGGCACCTGGAGCAGCAGATCGGCTCTGAGCGCGAACATCATCGCTCTCGTTGCCGTGGTGGGCGCTTTATTCGCGATTCTTTGGCACTTGCTTGTCATCGACGTAGACTTCTTGCGCGAGATCATGACGGCAGGACCCATCGCCTTAGGGTTTGTGTTCGGCTACTTTGGACTAGCCAAGGTACGACCGGAGCTAAGCGGGGAGCTGCTCCTCATAGGTGGCATCGTCGTGATACTGGTCATGATGCTCTTACCCTTCATCGAACCGCGGCCTGGATTCGGCATCGCCACCGTCCCGTTCCTTGCGATGATAGGTGTGGGGGCGATGCTGCTCTCGACCTTGCATCACCTGGACCGCGAGACGCAGGTACAAGACGGCCTCATGGCGGGAGGCGGCTTCATGCTTGTGGCCTCCTTCCTAATCCTGGGTCGAGGTGAACAGTCGCTGCTCGGGATCATCCTGTTTGCCTCCTTGGTGCAGCTCGGAATGCTGATGATAGTGATGAGGGTTGTAGAGGCGAGGCTCGCATCTGACGTCAGCAGCCATTTCATCGCAGCAATTCCGCTCCCAGTGGGCCTTATGTTCGTGATCCTGGGAGTGCTGATGATCCTTGGAGGGGCTGAGGTCGTGGGCGCCATAGAACTCGCGCTTATCTCACCGTTCGTCTACTACGGACTCAGGGAGGTCTTCAACCGGGACTGGATGTACAGGTTGCCGTTCGCGGCATTCTTGCTCTTCATCGAGACCATCGCCTTAGCACACGTGCTGCTCGCTTGAACAACCTTTTTCGACTTTCGAGGGCAATATGGTTCCGTGGTAGAATGAGGGTATCTGCGCTGTTCTCCGGGGGGAAGGACTCGACATACGCGCTCTACCTGCTCCAGCAGCAGGGATGGGAGGTCACAAGCCTTCTCACCGTAGTGCCCAAGGCATCTGACTCCTACATGTTCCACTACCCCAACATCCGATGGACCAGCCTTCAGGCGGAGGCGCTCGGGATACCGATCCATCACAGAGAGAGCCAGGGGCTGAAGGAAAAGGAGCTCGAGGATGCAGAACGACTGATGCGAGACGAGGACGTCGATGGATTCGTCTGCGGGGCGATAGCCTCGGACTACCAATGGTCTCGGCTCAACCAGATATGCCATGCGTTGAGAAAGCCCCTTTACGCTCCTCTTTGGCGGAAGGACCAGGTGATGGTCCTCAAGGACATGGTGCGCGCGGGCTTCAGGTTCATCGTGGCGGGCGTGTTCGCGCAGGGGTTCGATGAGGGATGGCTCGGAAAGATGGTGACGGAGCGCGCCATCAAGGAGCTCGAGATGCTCCGCGAGAAGCATCGGATAAGCCCGTCGGGCGAAGGCGGTGAGATCGAGACTTTCGTCCTGGATGGGCCCAATTTCTCGAAGCGGATACGCATCGAGGAGGCGGAGGCGCACTGGGAGCGACACTCGGGCCAGTACCTGATCAGGCGAGCTGTCCTCGAAGAAAAACAGCCGTGATGTCTGAGGCCGGAAAGCCGTCCGGTCCTCAGAAGTCGTGGGCCTTGCAGGATGGGTTCCCGGCGCGCTTGTAAGCCTTCCTGCGCGATTCCCTCAGCGTGCCCTGGGGCACGAGGCACATCTTCTTTCCCGAGAGCACGGCAGCTACGCCCTCCTTTGACTCGACGTGCTCGAACTCCTTGCACATCTTGCACGACGGCGGACACACGCTCGTCCGGTCGCCCTCGACCTCCGGGAACTGGAATATGCCGCCCTCGTAGTTCCTCAATATCCAGCGCTTGTCCGACATGGATATCAGGTAGTTGGGCCCCACAGGTATCTTTCCACCGCCAGTAGGCGCGTCAATCACGAACTGCGGCACCGCGAAGCCCGATGTGTGCCCCCGCATAGCTTCTATCAGCTCTATTCCCTTCGCGAGCGACGTCCTGAAGTGCTCGAGCCCCTTGGCGATGTCACACTGGTAGATGTAGTACGGCCTGCACCTTATGGCGGTGAGATCTTGGCACAGCTTCTTCGTTATCGTGGGACAATCGTTCACGCCCTTCAGCAACACCTGCTGGTTGCCGACAGGTATGCCTGCATCGGCCAACATCTCCACAGCGCGCTTCGAATCCGGCGTGATCTCCTTCGGATGATTGAAGTGCGTGTTGAACCATATCGGATGGTACTTCCTGAGCATCCTGACGAGCTGCGGAGTGATCCTGTAGGGCAGGACGCACGGGACCCTGGAGCCTATCCTGACTATCTGGACGTGCTTGATCTTCCTGATCTCGCGGATGACCTTCTCTATCATCTCGTCGGAGACGGTGAGCGGGTCTCCGCCCGATATCAGGACATCCCTGACCTCAGGCGTCTTCCTGACATAGTCTATCCCCGCCTTGATCTCATCCCAGCTTCTGGCATGGTCGGTCTGGCCGACGATCCTGCGCCTGCAGCAGTGCCTGCAGTACATGCTGCACTGGTCTGTTATGAGCAGCAACACGCGGTCGGGATACCTGTGCGTCAGGCCCTCGTGTGGAGAGTCCACCGTCTCGTAGACGGTGTCTGTCATCTCGTCCTTCGTGAAGTGCAGCTCGTTTGATGTCGGGATGGCCTGCTTGCGGATGGGACAGCTCGGGTCGTCCGGGTCCATCAGGGTCGCGTAATACGGAGTGATGGCCATCCTCAGATACTTCATGGAATGAGCGATCTCCTTCTTCTCCTCCTCTGTCAGGTTGACGACCTGAGCGAGAGTGTCGACATCGGTTATCCTGTTTCGCAGCTGCCACCTCCAATCGGTCCACTGCTTGGGTGTGACATCTTTCCAGAGGGGTATCTCCTTGTATCTCCTCGGCTTGTACATCTCAATCACTTCTGGAACTCTTCTTGAAAGCGGGGTATATGCTTCTATTATTTAGAGTAACGGATTCCGCGAGGAACTGGGACGGCCATACGTGTGTGGGCTTCCCCCGATATCGAACTTGCGAAACCGCCGGCAGCCGCCAGCCGCCATGGCTGACGAAACCAACCCGAGGATGGCGACCGAGCCGGTCTCCCTTCGTAGGAAATCAGTCATCGGGAAGACGAAAACTTCATCGGGCAGCGGCTCAATACTCACCCGAGGAAATGGCACTCCGTGCACCGGAATAGATGGGATTCATGACTGCAGGAAATGAGGACGCGATGGCATCTGCCTTATGCCCGATGCTTACGCGCGATATGAGGGGGAGAAGCACTTGAAAGGGAGAATCGCAGTAGTTCTGATGAGCGCCGCGATGTTGATTCTAGTCTCGGCCCCGACAGCGACAGGTGGGACACACGAGATAGTCAAGGGTAAAGGCGGCCCCAAGATGAGCGCCGTGACTTGGGATTATGTGCCGCCGGACTACGGTTATTGGTCGTGTGACATCGTCAACAATGGGCTGAGATGGCTCGATATCACCGTGTACGACAACACTGCCGACGGGCTTGAAGAGATCATGCACCAGAGAATAAGGTTCGCCGCATACGATGCCTATCCACATGGTGATGTATCTTCGGAAAGGGTGAGGATGTCGCCAGCCCACAGATACGTCATAACCGCGATACCGAATGGGCCAGATGGTTCCTATTGCATGCTCGAGGACAGGTTCTTCGTGCTGATGCCTCCGGTGGCGATGTTCACCTTCGAGATAGATGGCCTGACTGTTCATTGCGACGCAACTTCTTCCTACGATGCTGACGGATACATAGTCTCGTATGACTGGACATTCGGCGACGGAGGAGCTGCTTCGGGCAGTATCGTCGATCACACATACGAAGGCATCGGATGGTGGAAGATTTCCTTGGTCGTCAAAGACAACGACGGACTCTCGGATTCGACAGAATCGCTGATCCACATACGCGACCTGCCACCAACAGCGTCATTCACGGTAATCATAGACGGCCTCACAGTGATTGCCGATGCATCTGCATCTTTGGACGACTTCGGAATCGTGAAATACCTGTGGTACTGGGGCGACGGATCGGCCAGCACGGGCGTGACTGCGACTCACACCTACGGCGATGCCATACAATCGGCGTCGAGAGTCCCTTGTTCGACCTCAGCGATGGAATCTGGCTCCGTGGTGCAAGACATCGGCGTGTTTCAGATCTTCGGATTCACATATGATCAGGAAGGCAGGCCACTGGCAGGCTGTATGATGACCATCTCGAACACGAGGACCGGGGACGTCCTCAACACGGTCAGCGATGAGTTCGGCTTCTATCTAGCATATGGCTGGGACATGCCGTCCGGGATCCTGAACGGTGATGTGATCGAAGTCACGGCTAAGACCGGTGAAGCGATCGGATGGAACGAAGGGGTCGTCGACCTGGAATCCGGACTCCTATGGATCGACGTGGTCTTGAATCCCGTCCAAGTCGGGGGGATCCGCAGCTACACCATAACGTTGACCGTCACCGACACCAGTGGACAGATGAATGTGATGACGATGGAGATTGCGATCGCGCCCTTGCCAGTCGCATCGTTCACATACGTTGTGAGTGGCTCAACGGTCTACGTCGATGCATCCGGATCGAGCGCCGAAGCGGGCATCGCATACTACACCTGGGACTGGGGAGATGGCTCGCCTTTGGAGACGACGACTTCACCGACTGCGTCGCACACGTACGGAGCATCTTCACTCACATTGGCTGCTGTGGGCAGAGTCTACGCATGGCACGAAGGCGCAACTGGTCGATACTTGCAAACGGAGAAGGACGGCGGCTTTTACGACGAAGGATATCTGATCACCTTGGTGGTGACCGACAAGCTCGGTCAGACTGGGAAGGTCTCCGAGTGGGTTTCGATTGCCCCGGAGTGATTGCGACTTCCGAAACGATGCCTTATGCCTTGATACGACCGCTCCGAGCAGAAAGCCCATACAGATGGAAGACTGGCTCGAGTCAACGCTCATCAATCAACTGTCCGCAGCCTGCGGGGCAATCTGGGTTCTGAGAAACGAAGCCCGAAGGAGCTGCGACAACAATAGCGGTGAGTGGAGTAGATCGGATTTGTATCCGAGCATACTGGCTCGGTTTCTAATTGTGGCATTTCCGGGAGAACGCACCAAACCCTTTCATGTTTTCCATTTGACCGCACTGAATCGACGGCTGAACGATTACAGAAGGGTAGTCGACGGTAAGAGACTTGATACGCTCGAGAGCTGACTGACCACACCTGCGCACGAAGAGGATTGCGCGTCCTTCGCGCATGAAACCGACATCGATGGCAGCTTGGAGCTTCTTGGCATCACGAACGATCTTCATGGCCCGCTTTTCTGCGGTCCCAGTTCGGTCTGCCTGTCTGGAATAGCTCATCGCATTGCGCTTGTAGCTGAGTTCTATTCCGAAATCTATGACTGGACCATTCTTCTCGGCCCATTTCTTAAGAGCCTTTCCGTGCGGACTGTAGTCTTGGCTCTTGACATACTCGTAACTGAACTCCCGAATCACGTCAGGGTTGAGAATCGCTAAGTCGTAGTTCCCTCTTCTAGCTCCCCTTGTGCCATCAGGCAGAATTCTGAAGTCTTTCCTGCCCCCCGTACACAGAAAAGGCGTCGGGTACTCTGTGTGTAGCAGAAGATGAGGAGATTTGTCCTTGTCGAGGACCACTTTCCTTCCAATCTCAACCTCGAGCAGAGCATGTAGTCTGCATACAAGGTCGTTTTCTGTGTAGAACAACGTGGGGGTATCATGAAATTCTCTGCACAATGTGACTATGCATTTGTTCACGGCAATGCTCGTACCTGTCGGATGCGTCACTTTCACCGACCTTATGAAGGTTTTCCGGCCTATGTACTTTTCCCGGATGATGAACGGTTTCGGTGGCCATCGCACGGCCAACAAGCCAATATGTCCTCAAGCTGGTTCAATCAGAGGGAAAAGCGCTCGGGCTCCAAGCTCCTTGTTGGTGACGACGAATCTCCCATTTGGTATTGCGATAGTCCCTCACATTTGACTGCACTTCGAGAGTTCTTGGCGGTGAGGTAAGAACGAAGTTCTCCATCCTCACCAAGCGGAATTGGCGTAGCGAGTCGGAAGGCGCAGGTTAGTCTTATCACTTCGTACTGCATGCAGTCTCAGGGCGTATGGGTGATTTCGACGGACGAAGATGAGCGCTACAATTCCGGACTTGAAGCAGGCCGAAAGGCGTTGAGAGATCTCTTGTACGAACCTCTTGTGACATTTGCAGAGCTGAAGTCAAGCTTGGTGCCAGCAGCGCCGGGGATTTATCTCGTCTACGAAGATGGGGAACCGTCATACGCAGGGTCAACAAGCGATCTGCGTCGAAGAATCTGCTACGATTTGCTTCCGGCTAATGACGATCACCACCTCGCCTATCACATGACGAAGCACATGTTTGATAACAACCAGGATAGATGCAAAGCCCATCTCAAAGCTCATTGCTCCGTAAGGTACCTGAAAGTTGACTCCTA
>JAWCKF010000026.1:12087-25636 GCA_038852315.1 Thermoplasmata archaeon
CGCTTCGTGATAGGTGTAGTTCGGCCGCGCTACAACCGTGGGTCGAAAGCCTTTCGCAGGGCCTCTTGATCCGAGTAGGACTCTTGCTTTGCGTTATCGCGGTGGGAAACCGCGCGATCGACGGGCCAGCAAATTGGATACCGGGTCCATCGGAAGGGAGATGCATTCGGAACAAGGAATCCTTTAAGTTGTCCTGGCCCAACTTATGTGAGGAAGCTGGGTGGCTTTATCTAGATATCATAGCATATTCTGCGCAGGTGGTCAGGTGGTCCGCGACTCTTAAGAGTGCCGTATGCTAGTACTCTGAAGAGTTGTGAAAAGAATCTAGGATTGCATGTCCGGAGGCTACTGTGAATGGTCAGGTTTGAGATAGTGAATGTAATTGCCACTGCATCATTGAATCAGAAACTCAACTTGAACACGATAGGGCTCCTTGAATACGTGTTTCATGATGAAGCCGTGTATGGTGGTCACGCTGCTTACTTTAGATCCCCTGAAATGAAAGGGACAGTTTCTCTATTTTCCTCTGGCAAGATGATAACCGTTGGGACTGGGAGAAGTAGAGCCACAAAGGCTCGACTCTAAGTACTATTTCATGAAGCAATATGTCCGCAATCTCATGAAGTCTGACGCAAGAGTGGTGAAACTATCAGAGATTGCCACGATACAGCAGCCTATGATCGTGCCGTCAAGAACCCCTGACAAAGAGTACTACTATTTGGAGGTTCCCGACACATCTGAAGAGACTGGCCTAATTGGAGACATCAAGAGAGTCAAAGGAAGACTAGTGAATGGAAGTAAGGTCAGATTCAGGGCGGGTGATATCCTTTTCGTTCGGATATTCCCAGAAAAGAACAGGATTGCCATTGTCCCAGAAGGAATAGATGAAGGTGTTTGCTCGAATGAAATATTCATTGTTCGCTCAAAGAACCCCAAGGAAATGGACCCCTATCTACTGCTAGCTAGCCTGAAATCCAGGATTGTCTCTAATCAAGTCAAGGATCTGATTGCAGGAAGTTCATCTTCTAGACCCCGCTTGAGTCGGGAACTGCTTGAGGACATACTCGTTCCAGTCCTATCAAGGGAGGACGGCGAGGCCGTGGCTGAAACAATGAGACGCATACTGAGAGACTACTGGTCTTCATCTCAGGGATTTGTAA
The DNA here is from genome assembly GCA_038852315.1 of Thermoplasmata archaeon. GTDB lineage: Archaea > Thermoplasmatota > Thermoplasmata > UBA10834 > UBA10834 > COMBO-56-21. The sequence continues at coordinate 13,248 of JAWCKF010000026.1, forward strand.
GGGGGTACGAGGAGATCAAGGCACGTTTCGGCGAGTGACTCATGACCGACGAGACAACGTCAAGTGTATTCTGACGCACCCTTTTTTCCGCCGAGGATAAGGAAAGGACAAGGGCAGGTCTTGCGAGGGCGAGGGCGCGGGGCACAGACCGGAATCTGCGTTCTCCTAGGTGAGGGCGGCTTGGCAGGCATGGAAGCCCCTCCAAGCCGAAATTCGAAAAGTGCAAAATTAGAATTTGGCCAGTAAATCGAAAGTGGGGTAGATCGGATTTGAACCGATGACCTCATGCTCCCAAAGCACGCATCATACCAAGCTAGACCACTACCCCATGGTTCGGCCTGTGTCCCGACCGGATTAGCCTCTATCCGATTAAAAGGATATCGTCCTGCGAGGGTCGAATGACGCATAGCGAGGATTCAAGGCAGTAGCATCGGCAACCTTTCCAGAAAGGCTTCGACCGCCCTCGCTCTGTGAGAGATCCTGTTCTTCTCATGGATGTCCATCTCTGCATATGTCTGAGAGTAGCCCTCGGGCACGAATATGGGGTCGTAGCCGAAGCCACCCGTGCCCCTCATGTCGTGCGAGATCGCGCCCCTCGCGACGCCCTTCACTATCGACGGTTGCTGCCCTGGGGCGATGAAACCGATGCAACATTCGAACCTCGCACCTCTGTCCGACACACCCTCCATCAGCCTCAGGATGCCCTTGCATCCGATGGTCCTGAACACATATGATGAGTAGACACCCGGAAAGCCCCTGAGTGCGTCCACGAAGAGCCCCGAATCGTCTATCATCAGAGGGCCGCTGTGCCTCTGGACGAGCCATTCCAGGGCTGGAACTATGGTCTCCTCGAGCGTGTCGGCCTGTATCTCGGGGTACGAGAGTCTGACGTGCTCGAGCTCGTATCCGCGCTCGGCCATCTTCTGGGAGATCTCCTTGAACTTGCCCTCGTTGCTCGTTGCGAATCCTATTCTCTTCGTGTATACCGCCCTCTCCTTTCTATCTCAATGACCTTCTTCAGCACATCCTCTCCGCGCTCGTACGTGCGCACGTAGGCCTCCTTTACGGCTGAGTAAAGCCGGCTTCGCCTGTAATGCGCCGAATGGAAAGCCTCCTCCAGCAGGTGCATGTCCACACCCTTGTCCTCCAGGTCAGACGACTTCGACCCGAGCGAGAAGTCGATGAGCACGATCCTGTCACCGTCGAGTAGCATGTTGCTCGTGGTGAGGTCCCCGTGGACGATGTCGTTCGCGTGCAGCCTGCCAGCTATCTCGCCTATCATCCGGCAGACGGCTTCCGCCTTCTCGACGGGCATCGTCTCCAGCGCGTCCTTCACACGCATACCCTGGACTTCCTCCATAACTATCCTGTTCTGCTCCAGGTCCACTGAATACAACACAGGCACCGCGATGCCCGCCCTGCGGGCCTCCATCATCAGACGCACCTCGTTCTTTATCCTGAACGTCTGGAGGTTCCTGTCCAGAACTGGATGCCTGTAGCCCTTGACCACGCGTTGTTTGAACACCACGTTCCTGCCCATCCAGACGGCTGAATCGAGCCTCGCCTCTGCTCCTACCCTGTGGACAGCCACGGGGCGAGTAACTCCTCCGGGGCTATTAGCCGTTGCTGTCTCTGTGATGTCGGGCTTGCACGCACGCGCAACACTTATCAGAAGATACCCCAATCGCGTTCTGTGGCACATCTCTCGACCGGCTCGAAGGCCCTGGATGACCTGCTAGAGGGCGGACTTGAAGGAGGGGCGATCACCCTCCTGTTCGGGGAGGCGGGTTCGGGCAAGACAAACATCTGCCTCCAGGTGGCGAGCCTGGTGGCTAGGACTGGCAAGAAGGTCATATACATCGATACGGAGGGCGTTTCCCTCGAGCGCCTCAAGCAGATAGCTGGCGAGAGCTACGAGGACGTGATGAAGAACATACTGTTCTTCGAGCCGCACACTTTCGACGAGCAGGAGAAGTTTGTGGAGAAGGCTGTCAAGCTCGCCGAGAGCTCGCTCGAGGTCGGCGTCATGATACTGGACTCCGCCACCATCCATTACCGGCTCACCAGGAACGACGAGGAGAGGGGTGTGAGGAAATCCCTGAGCCCGCAGCTTGCCAGACTGCTGGCAGCAGCTAGGAGCAAGGACATACCTGTGCTGGTGACCTCACAGGTCTACACAGATATCGAGAAGGGCACCTTCGAGCCCCTGGGTGGTCACGTGCTGCTGCACAACGCGAAGGCCATCGTGAGGCTCGACAAGGTCGGCACGAACACCAGGCGTGCGACCGTAGTCAAGCACAGGCATCTGGAGGAGGGCAGGAAGACCGACTTCAAGATAACCAAATCGGGCGTGGCCTGAACCTACGTCTTCCTTGTCACGGCGTAATCGGCGAACTGCTCGAGGGCGTGCTTGTGCGGAGATGTCCTCAGAGCGGAAAGCTTGGCCTTCGCGTCCCCGACGAGCTTGTTCGCGACACTGACCGCGTGGTCCACCGCCCCGACCTCTTCAAGGATCTCTCTGGCCCTCTCCAGCTCGCGCTTCGTGGCCTTCCTATTGCCAAGGATCCTCAGGAACTCGGCCCTATCCGAACCCTCAAGGTCCTCGAGCGCGTTGATGACTATCAGCGTCTTCTTCCCGTTCCTGATGTCGTTCAGCACGGGCTTGCCGAAGGTCTCCTGGTCCGAGCGTAGGTCGAGCACGTCGTCCCAGATCTGAAATCCGAGGCCCACGAGCCTGCCATACTCGAAGAGTGCTTCCTCCTGCTTCTTGGTGCCACCGCCTATGATGACTCCTCCCTTCGCGGCCGCGGAGTAGAGCACGGAAGTCTTCAGCTCGATCATCCTCATGTAGTCCCTTGCGGAGACGTTCTTGGCATCCTCGAACTCCATGTCCATCTGCTGACCCTCCGCAAGGAGCCTCACCGAGCTCGCGAGAAGCTGTGTGAGCCGTAGTGCGGCTTCGCCCTTCACGCGCGTCTCAGGCACCAGCTCGAAGGCGCGCGCGAAAAGTGCGTCACCGGCTAGTATCGCCTCCGGCACGCCCCACTGGGCGTGGACGGTCCGTATCCCCCTGCGGGTTTCATCCTCATCCATGACGTCGTCGTGCACCAGCGTGAAGTTGTGGACCATCTCGAGCGCCACGCCGAACGGGAGGGCTCTTCTGACCTCCCCGCCCACGGCCTCGCAGGCGATGGTCGTCAGCAGAGGCCTGAGCCTCTTGCCCCCAGCAGAGGGATAGTGCGCCATGGCCGCCCTGAGCGTGCCGTTCTCAATGACCTCGAGCGAGCGCATGAGGTATTCGTTGATCTCCTTCACCCTGCCTTTGTACTCTTCTGGGAAACTCAAGACGATCACTCCAACAGCTGGTCGAGCCACTCCTTCGACCTGCCTGTAATCAGCGCCTTCGAGGAGGCGAGGGTCTTGACGTCCCTTGCCCCAACCAGGAACATGGCCGCGCGCAGCTCCTGGACTATCGTTGAGAGCTCCCTCGAGAGGGCCTCCTTGCCCTCAAGAGCCGCTGGCAGCAGCCTCCCCGCCATGCCTCCGCAGGCCGCGCCTATGCATATCGCGCGGGCGACATCGAGCCCGCTCCTGAGCCCGCCCGTCGCTATTACGGGCAGACCGACGTCCGCCAGCACGACCGACACCGGTGTCGGTATTCCCCAGTTCCAGAAGGTCTGTCCGATGTTCGCCCTCATCGAGTCCCCAGCGGACCTGGCCCTGTAGTACTCAACCGCGGAGAAGCTTGTGCCGCCCAGCCCGCCTACGTCGATACCGCGCACCTTCGCCTTCTTCAGCCTGAGCGCGACCTCGCGGGGCATTCCTGCGCCCGTCTCCTTGGCTATCACAGGCAGCGCAGACGCGAACGATTCAATCGCCTTGAGGCCGCCCCTCGTCTTCGTGTCGCCCTCGGGCTGCACCACCTCCTGGAGGTAGTTGAGGTGTATCGCGAGCATGTGGGCATCTATCATCTCCATGGCTGCCTTCCCGTCCTCCACCGTCAGCGGCGGCTTGAGCCCCTGCCTGACCAGCTGCGGCACGCCCAGGTTCGCTATCCTGAGCGGGATGTCGTAATCCTTTATCACCGCGTAAGTCCTGGCCAGCTCGGGATGCTCGAGAGCGGCCCTCTGGCTCCCTACGCCCATCCCTATGCCGAACTCCGCGGCTGCCTCGGCCAGGTTCCTGTTTATCTCCTCCGCCTTCCCGTAGCCGCCGGTGATCGCGCTGATTATGAGCGGGGCCTTCAGCTTCCGCCCGAAGACCGATGTCGAGGTGTCTACCTCGTCGAGGTCTATCTCCGGGAGCGGGTTGTGGAGGAGCTTCACGTCCTCCCAGTAGTTGTAGTCATGACGCAGATCCTCCTTCGCCACGATCTCAACGTGGTCGTGCTTCCTACGCTCTATCAGCCTGTCCGGCCCCTCGCCCTCTCCCGGCATCAGAGAACACCTATCCTGGGACGACGACAGTGGAGAGGACCTCTTCTCCCTTGAGGGCCTTCTCCAGCCTGCCTGGCACATTGCCGTTCACTATCATACACTTTTCGCAGTAGGCCGCCATGGCCAGCATCCTCTCGAGTTTTCCGCGTATGCTGCCAGTGACGTCGTTCTCGGTCGCCTCAGTCCCGGATACGAACCCCGCCGATGCCCTGTCCAGCTTGGGGATTAGCTTCGCGCCCTTTGCCTTCTTCGGATCCGCATCGAACACTCCGTCGACGTCCGCGCAGAATATCGCGAGCCTCGGTCTGAACTCCTTCGCGAGTGCTGCCATCATGAGGTCGCCAGAGCATATCGAGAACCCCATCGAATCGTCAGGGACGATGTCTCCGAAGGACACAGGGACAAGGCCGAGCGCCAGCATGCTGGCGAATGGATCCTTATCGAACGACTGAATCTCGCCCCCGGAGAAGCTGGCAGCTGCCGCTGGCGGGATGGAAACAGCGCGCAGGCCTTTGGATATCAGCGCTTCTATCACCCTCAAGTTGAGCTCCCTCACATCCTTCTGCACGGCTGCCACATGCTCGAGCTGAGCATCTCTCTTGAAGCCCTTGTAGAGCTCGTGCTTCTTCGCCTCGATATGGCCGAACGAGCCTGCTCCGTGGACCACCACCAGCTCGTCCCTGCACTTCGACAGCTCGCCTGCGAGCCGCTCACACGCTGCTTTGCGGAACGTCCTGAGCCTCGACTTGTCCGTGATCACGCTGCCGCCGAGCTTGACTATTATCATGTATCCTCTGAGGGGAAGCCCTGCCCGCCGATTGCGCTTCGCACTGATAAAACCCATGCCTGGGGGCTAGCGTGACCGCTGCATCCGCCGAAGCCCGGACTGACCCGCAATCACCAGAGGCCTCTCTATCTCTTCAGATATATCTCGATCGAGGAGACGTTGGCGTTCGAACCGTTCTGCCCAGGGAGAGACTCCGTGGTGATCTTCACGTCTTTGTAGCTCAATCCCTGGACGAACCGGTTCCTCACAATCTCCGCCACGTCCACAGCCCTGCTTATCGCGCGCCCTCGCGCCTTTATGCACACATTGTCGCAGCCGGAGTTCAGCTGCGAGACCACGGCGAGGACGTAGTTCATGGTCGCCTTCTTCCCTATGTAGACAGTGTTCTCCTCTGCCATGTCTTCCTCCTAAGCCCGGCTGGGGTTCTTTCTAACGGCGTTAACAGCTATATATTTGTTATCCTGGCGAAGTCGTCCTATGTCGATATCCGCCAGCGATTCCAAGGCATATCGAACCCGCATCAACACGCCGACGCTGTAACGGAGGCGGCACAGCGTCGAAAAGCCTGCTCGTGAGAGTGACTCACAGGAACGAGGACATGGAGAGGACGACCCTCGCGGAAAAACCGCATCAGGGGCCGCGGCTCTAACCTAATCTAGATATCATCGCTCCCCGTTCGGATGACCGGATGGAGCGACAGGACAGTAAACTGCAGAGGCTCAGGCAGATCGTGCGCTCTGTCGGCTCGGCGGCGGTGGCGTTCTCCGGAGGGGTCGACTCCACACTCGTCGCGAAGATAGCCCATGACGAGCTGGGCGAAGCGGCGGTGGCCGTAACCATCGCCTCTCCCATGTATCCAGAGGCTGAGCTGAGGCAGGCCGTGAAGACTGCCAAGAAGATAGGTATCGAGCATGTGGTCATCAGAGTCGATCCGCTGACCGACATGAGGTTCATCAGCAATCCACCCGACAGGTGCTACCTGTGCAGGCGAGATGACCTCGGACGCATCCGGGAGTTTGCAGACAGCCGTGGCCTTCAAGAGATCCTCGACGGGTCTAACGCGGACGACAGTGAGGACTACAGGCCCGGGCTGAGGGCGAAGGAGGAGATGGGGGTCATAAGTCCGCTGGCAGAAGCAGGTATGAACAAGGAGGATGTCCGAGCGGTCTCACGGCGACTCAGATTGCCTACGGCATCCAAGAGCTCGAGCCCGTGCCTCGCCTCGAGGATACCTTACGGAGAACCGATCACCAGGGAGAAGCTCCGGATGGTCGAGGAGGCGGAGGAATTCATCAGGTCGAAGGGGTTCGACGATGTGAGGGTCAGGATGCACGGGAGCGCCGCGAGGATAGAGATCTCTCCGGCGCAGATACCTCGGATGGCGTCGCCTGGAGTGCGCACAGCAGTGCTGAGGAGGTTGAAATCGCTCGGATTCACGTATGTATCGCTGGACATGGAAGGCTACCGCACGGGCAGCTTGAACGAGGGGCTGAAAAGATGAACCCAAGGCGCATCCGGAAGATCCTCGAGCAGCTCAGCTCCGGCAAGATGGAGGTTGTAGAGGCATTGGAGCAGCTGCGGAGTCTGCCGTTCGATGACATGAAGTTCGCCAAGCTGGACAGCCACAGGGAGCTCAGGAAAGGCATACCAGAGGCGATCTACACTCCAGGCAAGACAGACGCTCAGATACTAGCCATAGCCGAGAGGGTGCTCGCGCGCGGGGACGAGGCGGTGTTCACGCGGATGGAGAGGAGGGCCTACGAGAGGCTTCGGAAAAGGCTCAGTTCCAAGGTGAGATACTACCCGGAGGCGAGGATAGCGACCGTGGGCGTGAGAAGGCGCCCCAAGGCGGGCAAGGTGCTCGTCGTCACCGCGGGCACTTCGGACATACCCGTTGCAGAGGAGGCTGCCGTGACATGCGAGCTGCTAGGCTGCTCTGTCGAGCGGCTGTACGATGTGGGCGTCGCGGGCGTTCACAGGCTCACGGCCAACATGAAGCAGCTGCGGTCGCCGGACGTCGTGGTAGTCCTCGCGGGAATGGAGGGCGCGCTCCCGAGCGTCGTCGCGGGTCTGACCCACAGGCCCGTCATTGCCGTCCCCACGAGCGTTGGCTACGGCGCCAGCTTCGGAGGCATCGCCGCGCTCCTGGGCATGCTCTCGTCGTGCTCAAGCGGCATAGGCGTGGTGAACATAGACAATGGGTTCGGCGCCGGAGCACTCGCAGCCGTGATAGTCCGGAACAAGTACGAGAGGGAATGAGGTCAGGTGATCCTGGCGCCGCACTTGCGACAGAAGGCGTCGTTCTCCCTTGGCTTGAAGCCGCAGGTGCCGCACACACGCTCCCTCACCACTTTCGCGCCGCAGCCCGCGCAGAACGCATCCTCAGGGTCCAGGACGCTGCCGCAGCTCTTGCACAATTGCCTCGGGCCGGCCTTCTCCTCGGCCTTCTCGACATCGAACACCTCGGCGGCCTGCTTGCGCTTCCTGACCGCCTTCGCAGGCTTTTCCTCCGGCGTGATCGGAATGGCCTCCCGGTCGACCTCTTGGCTGACCTCCCTTCTAGCCCTCACCGCGAGCGACAGAGACTTGTCGAAGTTGCCCAGCGCGAACTCTGACTCGGCATCCGCCAACAGACTCTCGGCCTTCGACACGTCCCTGCCAGCCTTCGCGGCCCTCGATATATCGCCTTTCGCCGCGGATATCTCGAACTTAGCGCCCAGGTAGTTGCCCTCGACCGATGAGGTGAGCTTCACCCCCTTGTAGGAGTCGTCAGATGCGGGCCTCCCACTTCCGACTATCTCCTCGGCAACCTCCTCCAGCCTCTGGGAGGCCTCGACATCGACTTCCTCCTCCTCGAGTTGGAGCTCCTGTTTCGGAACGGCGACCTTGCGGGGGACTGTCAGCTCGCCCTTGGCCTTCTCGCACAGCTCCATGCACCCTTCGTAGTCGCCCGCTTCCATAGCAGCCTTCGCACGATCGAGATAGGCCTGGGCCTCGCCCACGGGCCTTCCCTGGTTCCTCAGCGAGTTCATCACCGACCTCGCCGTTAGTATGGCGTTGTAGGCCCTGTCCTTGCGCTGCAGCGAGCGGGTGACCTCCTTTGACCTGCTCTTCAGGTACCTGAACTCGAAAACAAGCACTATCATCATCACGACCGCAAGTATCCCAACGAGGAGGATTCGCTCCTGGTCAGTGAGAGCCATGGGGGGATCGCTTCCAGTCACTTTGAGCAATCTCGGCTCTTATAAAAGCTTCGAGGTGGGTACCAGAGTGGAGGCAGCACGTCCAGCCGTGCCGAACGCATGAAAAGGAAAGAATGGCTGACGGCTTACCGAGGCCGTAGCGGTTTCAGGCAGTGCAGTTCACCCTGTACCCGAAGGTACCTGGCTAGTGCACCTAGCCGCTATGGCCAGGAGGCCCCGAAGGACCTTAGGCTTCCCGAGGGCTCGCGCACCTCAGTACCGCGAAGAACGTAGGCGGGCTTAACTTCTGGGTTCGGAATGGGACCAGGTGTGGCCCCGCCACTTTGGCCGTCATACCGTTCTTTATGTCGTCTAAACGCGATGTCCTATTTAAGGCTTGTTGACCTCATTCAGGAGCCGCCGCGCTCTGCGTCTGGTATGTGGAAGGAACCAACGGTGTTGTAGGTCGGAGGCATTCTTGAGCTTGAGGGAGGAAGCCATTGCCGACCTAGATGAGAAGCATCACAGCTGTCACCTTCGACCTGTGGGACACGCTCATCCAGGAGGTCCCTGGGGGCTCGGACAAGGTCGCGTCTGCCCGCGTGGACGGGATCAGGAGCTTCCTGGAGGAGAAAGGCCTCGTGCACTCTGTCGAAGAGGTCAGGGACGCTTATGCCAAGACAGGCGAGTTCCTGAACCTGCTCTGGAACAAGAACAGGGACATGCCAGTGAGGGATCAGGTGCTGTTCCTCCTCACCAGCATCGACAGCAGGCTGACGAGCAAGCTCTCGCCACCCGACATCTCCGCAATCGAGGACATCTACTGCAGGGGGATATTCGCCCGTCCGCCCGTGCTGCTCCCGGGTGCGAAGGAGCTTCTAGAGGCAGTGAGGTTCAGGGGCCTCAAAACAGCGCTGATATCGAACACGGGCCGGACGCCCGGCTCGACCCTGAGGACGCTCCTTGATAGCATGGGCATACTCAGGCACTTCGATGTGACCACTTTCTCAAACGAAATCCTCGTCAGGAAACCGTCGGAGGCGGCCTTCACATTCACCCTGGACAGGCTGAGGGTGGTGCCCGTAGCCGCCGTGCACGTTGGCGACGACCCCGTCAGGGATGTGTTCGGAGCGCGCTCGGCGGGCATGCACGCCATCCACGTCGTTAGCAACGGCGAGGCGCCCTCGGAGCTCGCTGACGCGCACGTGAGCTCGCTCGGAGAGGTGCTAGAGAGGCTCGATGAGCTCTGAACAGGTTTTTGAGCGCACAACCTGATAGTCCGACAGGGAGCACGCCCGATGGACCTCTTCGGCAAGGCTTTCAAGGATTTCTACGAAGGCAAGCAGGTGGAACTCTACATCGAGAGGGACGACGGGTACCTCGATCGTCAGGATTTCTCCGAGTACTTCGAGGACTACCTATACTTCCCGGACGTCGAGAAGAAGGCGCTGGCGCATGCGAAGGGCAGGGTTCTGGACATCGGCGTGGGCGCGGGCCGCGTGGCACTTTACCTCCAGAGCCTCGGCATGGAGGTCGTTGGCCTGGACATATCGGAGCACGCTCTCGAGGTCTCAAGGCTCAGGGGGGTTAAGAAGCTGATAAGGATGTCCGCGTGCGAACTGCAGCTGCCGGAGGGATCGTTCGATACCGCCATCGCCTTCGGGAACAACTTCGGGCTGTGCGGCACCATGGACCGCGTGGCCGACATGATGCGGAGGCTCCGGAGGATACTCTCCGCGGACGGCGTATTCCTAGCAGAATCGGTCGATCCCTACAACACGGACAAGGAGGAGCACCGCGAGTATCACAGGCGAAACATCGAGCGCGGAAGGCCTCCGGGACAGGTGACGATAAGGTCAAGGTACATGGGCCAGGTTGATGACTGGATGGAGCTGTTGATGGTCACCCCAGGGGAGATGGCTAGCCTCTGCGCCGATACGGGATGGAGGATCGAGGCCTCCTATCCCGGCTCCCCGTACAACGTCTATGTGCTGACCAAATCCTAGACGAGCGCGAGCCCGAGCGCCACAAGCGTGCCCAGGCCTATCGAGACGAAGTTGTTCCCCAGCTTGCCTATCCTCTTGTCCCTCTCAAGCGTGGCACCTATCACGCTGTCTATCTGGCAGCCGAGGAAGCCGCAGAGCATGGGCACGAAGAGCGTCTTCGGTCCCGCCAGGAGGGCCTCGTCAAGGCCAGCGAAGACGACGTATGACACGGCAGAGGCGAATGCCGCTGCCACGAACGCAGCGAACTGGCCGGTCAGGGATATCCCTCCGTCCGTGCCCCTCGGCACGCGCTTGAAGGTGGTGATCATGTACACCCTTGGGTCGATTATGCCGATCTCGCTTGCAGCCGTGTCGGATGCGGCAACAGCGATGGCAGAGACGAACATGAAGCTCGCTATGTCCTCCGGCAGAAACTCCCCCAGCGGACCCGATGGGTCCGAGAAGAAGCTGGCGAGAGCTATCATGGTTGGGATGGCGCCGTTCGCGGCCACGTTCCTCCAGGTGCGCTCGCCCTTCGTGCCCTCCTGGAAGCCTTCCCTGGCCTTCCAATCGAACCTGAACCTCGTTGCTCCGAAGCTCGTGATGAGGAACAGGAGGAGCAGAAGCAACCACAGAAGGTGTCCGCACACGCCTATGACAACGCCGACGACGAAGGCCGATGCGGCACCTGTCAAGTCGAATATCCGGCGGGCATAGGTCGCGATGGCCATGGCGAGGCAGAACACCGTCACTCCGACTATCGTCACCAGGTCGGGCAGCGGGGAAGCCAAGACATCACCTAGGTCTCGCGCCGGCGGAACCCCGGCAGCAAAGGCGCCTTGGAATATAACTTCTTGGCTATGTCGGCCGCTCCCCTGAGCGCGTCCAGGTCACCATCCCACTCTGGCAGGACCGCCCCGAACCGCTTTTCAATCTCCTCCACCACCTGGACCATCTTCTTGGCCACCTTCCTAGAGGCCTTGCCGTGGAGCACGACCGCGAGGAACAGGTGCTTGCCCTTCTCTATGAGCACGCTCTTCTCGCCGAAGTCGAGTTTCCTCAACGTGAATGAGGTCACGTCCTTGAAGGAATCACGCACGAAGTCCTGGATCGCGACGAACATGCTCCCCAGCACCTGGTCGTCCATGCCCGGCTTCAGCCTGCGGGTCGTGTGCGCGATCAGCCGCCCGTCGTTGTATATCACGAAGGCCTCGTCGACGGCTATCACGGACTCGCGTACGAAGTATCCGACGGTGCCGAGCACCGCGAGCACGGCGAGCGCGAGCAGGTAGGGCCATGCCGCGTCGATGAAGTGCAGCTTGACCCTGACCGACATGACCTCAGATTGGGCCGAGTTCCCGGCCATGTCGGTCACGTTGAAGTAGTAGTCGATCTGACCAGCCCTGGTGGGGATCTCGAGCACGAAGTAGAACGCGCCGGATCCCGCAGGCTCCATGAAGAAAGCTGAGTATGCCTCGTCCCCCGGGAACCGCGCGTAAAGGACTACCTTGTCAGAGGCGACGTTGGGGTCGTCTATGACCACGGTCAGGTTGAGCTTGCCACCGCCGTAGACCGACGGAGGGACATCTCCAGGGGCTATCGCTGGATCGTGGTCGTCTATGACTATCGTGACCGCAGGCATGTAGGCCGTGTTGCCTCCCTCATCCGACGCGCGAACGACTATCGAGTAAGGTCCGTCCGTCCAACCCGTCGTGTCGAGGGTGTAGAGCGCGGTGAACTCGGCAAACGCCCCGCCGTTTATGGAGTACATGACAGACGCCAGAGGCGTGGACCCCTGGCCTATTATGAATTGCAGCGGCGTCCCGCTTCTCACCACGGCGCCGCTCGAGAGCCCGCTCATGCCTATGGTCGGCTGCTTCAAGCGGAGCAGCTTCTCCATGACGAAGCTCTGCATGTCGTCGTCCGCGATGGTGAGTCTGACGGTGTAGTCCCTTGTGGGGGAGTACTCGTGCGTCACCGCGACAGATGGGGGCCCATC
>JAWCKF010000027.1:0-25610 GCA_038852315.1 Thermoplasmata archaeon
TAATGCTTAAGCCTGAATAGCAAAACCCTGATATATGGCCGGTCGCCTGACACCCGTTGGTGATCCGTTTGGCCGAGGCCAAGGAACCCAACCCGGAGTTCACAAGGAAGGTCATAGAGGCAGGGGGCAAGACAGTCAACCTGTGCTTCCAGTGCGGGACATGCACTGGAAGCTGTCCGTCTGGAAGGCAGACGGCTTTCAGGGTGAGGAAGGTCGTTAGGAGGGCACAGCTGGGCTTCGAGGAGGACGTTCTTCCCTCAGAGGACCTGTGGCTTTGCACGACCTGCTTCACTTGCTACGAGAGGTGTCCCAGGGGCGTTGAGATCGTCGACATAATCATGGCTCTGAGGAACATGGCGGTGAGAAAGGGCTACATGGCCGAGCAGCACAGGAACGTGGCCAAGCTGATATCGGAATCCGGCCACCTCGTCTCGCTAAGAGACCAGGACAAGCAGCTCAGGAAGAAGCTAGGGCTACAGGAGACGCCGCCAACCGTGTTCTCGCACCCCGATGCGCTGGAGCAGATGAAGAAGATAGCCGCCGCGTGCGGCTTCGACAAGCTGGTCGCTTCTGGAGGGAAGTGAGATGTCGAAGTACGCGTTCTTCCTGGGTTGCATCATGCCGCTCAGGTATCCAGGCATAGAGAGTTCCACGAGGGAGGTCTTCAAGGAGCTCGGGGTGGAGCTGGTGGACATGCAGGGCGCAAGCTGCTGTCCCGCTCCCGGCGTCATGCGGTCGTTCGACCAGACATACTGGATGGCCGTGGCCGCGAGGAACCTGGCGATAGCGGAGAAGATGAGCCTGGACGTGCTCACGATATGCAACGGGTGCTTCGACACGCTCTTCGAGGTGGCCCACAAGCTCAACCACGACCCCGAGCTGAGGAAGAAGATCAACAAGATACTCAGGGACTCCGCTGGCATGGAATACAACGGCACGGTCAAGGTGAGACACTTCGTCGAGCTACTGTACAGGGACGTCGGCCTCGACGCCATCAAGTCGAAGGTCAAGAGCGGCAAGAACCTGAGGGCCGCCGTGCACTACGGATGTCACTTCCTGAAGCCGAGCAACATCAAGAAGATCGACGATGCCGAGAGGCCACACGTCTTCGACGACATAGTCGAGGCTGCGGGCATGACCAGCGTGAACTACAAGGACAAGGGGACCTGCTGCGGTGCCGGCGGCGGAGTCAGGGCGAGAACGCCGGATGTGGCGCTCAAGATGACCAAGGAGAACCTGACCAACATGACCGCCGCGGGTGTCGATGTGATAGTCGACTGCTGCCCCTTCTGCCACCTCCAGTACGACGTTGGGCAGGCCCAGCTCAAGGAGTTCAAGATACCTGTGCTCCACCTGTCTCAGCTGCTCGGCCTCGCCTTCGGGCTGGACAGGGAGAAGCTCGGGCTCGAGGTCCACCAGGTGAAGGTGAACCTGTAGGCGCATGCGGGTCGGATGGTGTTCCGGGATGCACGTCGCCAGGATGGTCGCCATAACCGAGGTCAAGAACGTGCCCCCGGACATAAGGCCGTTCGTCGATTTCAGGGCCGCTGTGGAGGATAGGTCGCTCTCGGACGACGAGCTGGTCGCACTCCTGGTGATCGAGACGACGACGTGCTACATCCCGGTCTTCCTGAAGGACCCGCCTTCGCTATCGCAGCTCGAGAGCGATCTGGCGAAGCAGGATGCCGCGCTGTCGGCCGACACCAGGGAGGTCCTCGCGAGGCATCTCAGGAAGTAGGCGCCTGACAAAGCATTTATCCGAAGAGGCCAATCAGACCGCCGCAGTCGTCCGCGCGCGGAAGACGAGAGGAACGAGAACATGGCGCAGAAGCTGTACAAGTGCTTCGCCTGCGGCAAGATATACGACACCGAGGAGAAGGCGGTGGCTTGCCACGACGCCCCTGTACAGCGGATGTTCAAGGACGAGAGTAGGCCGAAGCCGAGGTTCCTGGGCAACTGAACTGCTCGATTCTTCTGTCTGACGGGCGTCGGGCAAGGGCATCATCCAGGGGAAACAGGCATGACTGTAGAGCAGCTGCACGCAGAGATCGAACGGCGCTGGAAGACGCACCTCGAGGCCACCCGGAAGGTCCTGAGGATACCGAGCATCTCGGCGTCGGGCGAGGGCATCCAGGAGACCGCTGACACACTCGAGACCATGCTGAAGGAGATGGGGGCGAAGACCCGGCAGTACAGGGCTAGCAGGCAGAGCCACCCACTCGTATACGGATATCTCGACACCGGTGCGGAGCACACTGTCGCCGTCTACGGCATGTACGACGTCCAGCCGCCGGGCAACCTGGACGAGTGGGAGACGCCCCCCTTCGGCGCGGCCATAGTGAGGAAGAAGCCGTACGGCGAGATACTCGTGAACAGGGGAGCGTACAACTCCAAGGCGTCCCTCGTCGGGACGCTGCTCGCCGTGAGGACCATGGTTGACAAGGGAGAGATGCCGCTCAACGTCCACTTCCTGCTCGAGGGCGAGGAGGAGAGCGGGGGCAAGAGCCTACCGATGTTCGTCACCAAGAACAGGTCGAGGCTGTCGGATGCCGAGGCGGGCCTGTGGTTCGACTACTGCGAGGACTCGAAGGGTGAGGTCGATATCTCGCTCGGGTTCAAGGGATGCGTCAGCTTCGACCTCATAGCCGAGGGAAAGGCACGCGGCGGACCGGGCGAGGGGCAGGTGCACAGCAGTGTTGCCGTCGTCCTGGAGAGCCCCGTCATAAGGCTGATCAAGGCGGTGTCAACACTGGTGGACGACAATCAGGATCCGGCGATAGACGGCATCTGGGATGCCGTTGAGGAACCATCCCAGGAGGATCTCGAGCTAATAGAGGACCTGGCGAAGAGGTTCGACAGGGCCTCGTACCTGCGGGAATGCGGGGCGAGGAGGTTCAAGGTCGAGGGCACGGACGAAGAGGTCTTGAGGAAGTACATGTTCGAGCCGTCGGTCAACGTATCCGGCCTTCTGTCAGGATACACGGGCGAGGGGTACAGCACCATCCTGCCGGACAGGGCGGTCGCCAAGGTCGACATCAGGATAGTTCCGAACATGACGACCGAGGGCACACGTAAGCTCGTGAGGGAACACCTCGACAGGCGCGGGTTCTCAGACATCAAGATGACCAGGTACGAGGACTATCCGTGGTCGAAGATCCCGTTCGAAGCGGACATCACTCAGGCCTGCATACGGGCGCTCAGATATCATGGCAAAGACCCGCGCGTGTGGCCGATGACCGCGGGGTCCGCCCCCATGTATGTTTTCGATCAGATACTCGGAATACCGCACTGCGGGACCGGGCTCGGATTCGGCGGCAGGGCACACGCCCCCAACGAGTTCGCGGTAGTGAGCAAGATGAAGGATTTCGAGAAATCCGTCATCACGACCATCTTGGAGTATGCTGATCTCTCGTCATCGGCCTCGGGCAAGAGAAAGGGCTGATATTCCATTGGAAGGACTGGACTGCACTGCCCTCTGACCAAAGACACAAGACAAGTGATTTATAGCGTCTGAGCCAATCCGAACTCCCGGGGAAACACCTGACTCGTCCCGGCCGGGGACGGCAGGTGCGGTGGAGGTGCGGCCTTCATGATAGGCTATCTGCGAAAGTCTGTGCGTGTGCTAGTCTTGGTCGTCGCTATATCTCTTGTGGTCTCGATGTTGCCGGGCGCGATCCCCTTGTCGCGCGTGGCTGAGAATGCATCCGCGGCGGCGGAACATGTCGTCAGGTTCGGGATGCTGCAGGACTTCGAGAACTGGAACCCGCTCAACATAGAGCTCGTCTCGGACTACATCGCCTGCTATCTGATGTTCAGCGTCCTGTTCCAATACAACGAGGACTGGGAAGGGCCGGTGAACGATCTCGCGACCGGATACTACCAGGTCGTCCACGCGCCGAGGAACAACATGACGACCTACATCAACATCACACAGAACGCTTACTTCAGGAACATGGCTAACCCAACAGACACATCGCACAGGCTGACGGCGGCCGATGTGGAGTTCACCATAGAGCTGATACTCGCCAACCCGGGCGGTGCATGGGACGACTATCTAAGGGGCGTGACGGGGGTTAATGTGACGGGAGAATTCCAGGTGGCCATAGACACCTCCTACGCGAAGGCGACGCTCATCGACAACCTCGTCTGGATACCCATCCTGCCAAAGTACCAGTGGCAGAGCGTGCCGAAGGGCCAGGTGCTGACTAACAAGGACCCGTCATGGCTTGTCGGCAGCGGGCCGTTCATGTTCAACCAATCACAGCCGGGCTCGTGGTACAGGTTCGACAGGGCGCCGAACTACCACGGTTCGACGGATTATCCGAAGGGAGACCCTAGAGGAGACAGAGTCATCGACATCGACGGAGTCCTGTATGTTGTCTATGCCAATGTGGCGACAGCAGTGGCCGACATGAACGCAGGGGATCTGGATGCTGTCGAGGTCAGCGGCTCCATAGACCTGTTCCTGAACACCCTCGGCAAGGGCAATCCGTTCGTGCAGAAGTTCGTGACCCAGGAGATGGGCATAATAGATGTCGCGATTAACGCCATCCCGATGGACTTCCGGGCGGGCAGCTACGCCACGGGAAACCCGCTTCTGCTTGACCCCATAGTCCGAAAGGCGATCGTGATGACGATGAACAAGACAGCGATATCCCAGGTATACATGGCCGGCCTGCCGACGGTGGCTGACTCGGTCCTATCGCTGGGCTTCTGGCACAAGGACATAGACCCTGAGGTGCCCTACGATCCCGCGGGGGCGAAGGCTCTGCTCATGGCCAACGGTTACGACCGAGACGCGGACAATGACGGGTTCCTTGAAGCGACGAGCGCGGCGTATCCAGTCCAGCAGGGATGGGCGAAGGTCGGCGCCGAGCTGTCGTTCAGGCTGAGGTGTCCTGACACCGACCCGACATACGACATAGTGGCCAAGGCCTGGGTCGGATGGGCGGACGATGCTGGCATACTGCTGAACTACGGCGGCCCGACACCGGAGAAGACGATGATATTCAACGACTGGTACCAGGCCGACTACGACATATGGGTGTGGGCGTGGTACTGGGGCCCCGAGCCGCTCTCGAACCTGGCCGTGTGGAAGACCGACCAGATAAAGAAGGGCGGGGACAACTGCCAGATGCCCATGGGCCCGTGGTGGTACTCGGCCAAGAACTCGAGCACGGGCGTGGCATACTCCGCGTACGACGAGAACTTCAGCCTGGCGGAGCGCACGTTCGACATAGGCCAGCGGAAGGCGCTCGTCGACAAGCTCCAGCAGTGGGTTTACGACTCCTACTGCGAGCTGCCTCCGATATACCCGATAGGCCTGTGGGGGGTCAGCACGAAGTACTTCACTGGCTGGGGCAACTGGACGCAGCACATAGGAAGGGGCTTCCAGTCTGACCTGCCATGGCTACTGTTCGACCTCACCCCCACGGGAGCCAACATGAAGCCTGTGTACACGAACGAGTTGCAGGAGTTCTACCAGGTCATCGTCAACGAACCTCAGGTCTTCACGATAACTGTCTACGACCCCGAAGGAGACCCGCTGACGGTCAACTGGGACTTCGGGGACGGCCAGACGGCGACCGACTCAGCCGCCTCTGGAACGTACAATCCGACCACATTTACGAAGACACATACCTACACTGCACTTGCTCCGCCGCCTGGGGGATTGACTGTGAGCGTGAACGTGTCGGACGGCAACCCGGGCAACTATGCGATCTCCACAGGGACGGTATACGTGATACCAGAGCCTGACACGCTGCCCCGGCTTACATATCCCATAATAGAGGACCCGCCAGGCTGGGCATATGTCGATCAGGTGACGACCTGGACCGCAGGTGCGTTGGACATGGAATCGGGCGGGGACAACGGCTTCGGCCTCCAGTTCACATGGTCGTGGGGTGATGGGACATACAACGTGTCGCGGTACCAACCAACAGTCAACGGCACTGAGGTGATCGACACCGTCACGCACGCCTGGAGCGCCTCGAGCGGCGCGGGGGCTTACGAGGTAGAGCTGTTCGTTTGGGACGGGTCGCAGCTGCCGGGCCACAACGTGTCGATGGGCGTTATCCCGTATGAGGTGCGCACGAACGGGCCACCCTCTGTTCCCATCGTTACTGACATAGTGGCGAACCGGAACGTCGTCGTGAACTGTTTCGCGGCGAGCAGCGACCCCGACGGCGACCTGCTCAGGTTCACGTGGGCCTGGGACGACGGCACGTATTCTGTCACTGAGGGCCAGGCTGAACCATACGAGCTCGTGGTGTCCTTGGTGAACCACACGTGGTCGTCTGCGGGGACCTATCACGTCACGATCTATGTGGATGATCTGTTCGACGAGCCCGGGCACAACGTGTCTATGACTGTGACGGTGACGATAGTTAACCCGGGGGCGGGCGTACCTCCCTCGTCGCTCGGGCTCGTGGCTGTCCCCATGGTGACATACGTCGGACACAACATAACCTTCAACGCGAGCGCGGTGGACACGAACGGCGACCCGCTGCGCTTCACTGTCGTCTTCGGGGACGGCAACCTGTCGACCGCGGTTACCGCGGGCGGCGTGACCACGCGACAAAGCGCCGAGTTCGTGCACGCGTACGAGCTGCCTGGAGAGTACCTCGTCGAGCTGTTTGCCGACGACGGCGTGGTAGGCCACAATGTGACGGTGAACCTGACCGTTACCATCACAGAGAACGAGCCACCGTGGCTCATACTCCCGACAGAGGCGTCGGCCTATTACGGCCGCGAGTTCGTGCTGACTCCCGCGAGGGTCAGGGACAATGACACCGACCCGGTGAGTGTGTGGTACGAGTGGGGCGATGGCGAATCGAGTGCTGGCCTCGGCCCACCGACCTACGCTGGGACGCACGTGTACTTATCCATGGGAACCAAGATAGTGACCGTATGGGCGGACGACGGAACGGGCCTGCCTGGACACAACGTGAGCAAGACTGTCAGCGTCGCCATGAACGAGAACCTTAGACCGTCGATCGTCGGGGAGATAACCAGGTCGCCTCAGAAGGATGTATACAAGCCGGGAGAGGTGATCTCGCTCAACATCACCATCAAGGACTATGAGGGCGACGAGGTCAACGTCACGGTGGATTGGGGGGACGGCAGCAACACGACCTTCGGGCCTGTCAGGCCTCCTGCGAACACCCCGTATGTTGTGACGCTGAGCCACAGCTACGAGAAGGGGCGCGCACAACCGTACGTCGTCACCGTGACCGTGGACGACGGCATGATGCCGTACCACTCGATCAAGCAGTGGGAGTCGGCAACCATGTCGATAAAGGTCGCGGTGGAGAAGGCCACCAGCTACGTGCTGTTGGCCGCGGGGGCTGTGATAGCTGCGATAGTCGTCGCGCTGGTCCTGTTCTTCCTGCTGCGCAGGAAGAAGGAAGGCGAGAAGCCGAAGGAGATCGGCGGCATGGAGGGCATGAAGCCTCCAGAAGAGCCTCCGAAGACGCCTTGACGGGCACCCGAGTGTACATGACGCAAACCCCTTCCAAACCTTCATCTATTCGCCTCAGTTTCCGGTCGACCAGACGACTGCAGCAGGTGGCTGATTGAGCTCGTTCAGAAGAGTCTTGGCAAAGCGGGTCGTCAACGCATTCATCACGATAGTCCTCATCATGACGCTGAACTTCATACTGTTCAGGGTGATGCCTGGCGACCCGGCCGTGCTCATGCTCAACCGCTCGCCCCACGAGAGCGACTACGCCTATTGGCGCAACGTCGAGATCATGGGCCTCAACAAGACCTACCCCGAGCAGTACGTGGACTACTTCGTGATGACGTTCACCGGCAACTGGGGATTGTCGTACCAGCACGAGAAACCGGTGCTGGACGTCATAGGCAGCGCCATACTGTGGACGATACTGCTGATGGGCGTATCGACGTTCTTCACTTTCCTCATAGGCGTCCTGCTGGGCAAGATCGCGGCGCGTCGGCGCGGCAAACTCGCCGACCTGTCCATAACCGGCTTCGGGCTGTTCTTCTACGGGATGCCAATCTTCTGGTTCGGCATCTTCCTGGTGGTCATATTCGTGACCTACCTGAACGTGTTGCCCGCGGGCCACTACATGGACCCGGGCGTGCCACTGCACCCCATCAATTTGGACAAGGTCCTCAACATATGCAAGCACTTGGTGCTGCCGGTGACGACGCTCACCATAGGTTCGGTCGCGGGCGTGGTGCTCATAATGCGCAACTCGCTCGTGGACGTCCTCACGGAGGACTACGTCGTCACCGCCTACGCCAAGGGCCTGAACGACCGACAGGTCATGAAGTGGCACGCGTCGCCAAACGCGAGGCTGCCGATAGTGACTACCCTCGCGATGGACGTCGCCTTCATCCTTGGCGGGGTCTTCCAGGTGGAGGTGGTGTTCAGCTACAAGGGGATAGGGTGGTACACCATGGAGGCCATATGGAATCAGGACTACCCCGTCCTCCAGTTCATATTCCTGATAGGCGGCGTGGCCGTGGTCGTCGCCAACCTCGTCGCCGACCTGGTGCTCGTCAAGCTTGACCCGAGGGTGAAGATCACATGAAGCGGCCGCGGAAGAGGTTCGAGGTCCTCTTCGAGAGGATGACAAGGAGGCTGTTCGCCTCGAGGCCGATACTCGCCGACAAGCTCGGCCTGCTCGCGAGGAGCGCGGGCAGGAACACGGACCTGTTCATGGCGACGTGGATGGGGCGCGTGGGCCTGGCTATCATCGGGTTCTTCGTCTTCGCGGCGGTGTTCGCCGCGGTCGCGGTACCCTACGACAGGTTCCAGACCTCGAACGAGATACTCGAGGGCGCGTCATGGGAACACCCGTTCGGCACGGACGACGTGGGCCGAGACGTGTTCAAGAGGACGATCCACGGCACTCAAGCGTCGCTGACGGTCGGGTTCGTAGCGATGGCCATCTCAATGGGCCTTGGGACGCTAGTCGGGCTCGCCTCGGGCTACTGGGGCGGTTGGCGGGACGAGGTCATAATGCGGATAAACGACGTCTTCCTGTCCATCCCCTGGCTGGTGCTCATGATAGTGATAGCGTCCATATGGGGCAGGCAGGACCTGTTCGCCGTCATCGTGGTCATAGGCGTCACGGGCTGGTCCACCACCGCGAGGATCGTGAGGGCGCAGGTGCTGACGCTCAAGGCGAGGCAGTTCGTGGAGCGGGCGAAGGCGATAGGCTCGAGCGAATGGCACATCATATCCAAGCACATCTTCCCGAACGTCGTCCCGCTGATATTCGCGAACGCCATACTCACGGTCGCGATCGCGATACTCTCGGAGAGCACGCTCAGCTGGCTAAGGCTCGGCCCCCAGGACGTGGAGACCTGGGGGAAGATACTCGAGGACGCGTGGAACGTCCATGCCGAGCTGAACGGGCCGTACCTCTTCACCATCATGCCCGGCCTCTGCATAGTCTTCGTAGTGCTGGGGTTCACGTTCGTCGGATACGCCATGGACGAGGTGCTCAACCCGAAGCTGAGGGAGAGATGATCGCTGCTGGACATGGCTCGGGCGGGCCCTCCGAACCGATTGCCGACACATCGCGCCCCACGGCAACCTTTTAATATGGAAACCTGTTATCGAGCATCCCCAATCAGCTGACCAGAGGTATCAGATTGGCTCAGAAGGCTAGGGTAGCGGCGAAGAAGGTGAAGGACCGCTGGAGGGCGAAGGAGTGGTACAAGCTCTACGCCCCCGACATGTTCAGCAGGATGCAGCTGGGTGAGACCCCTGCGGACTCCCCTGACGGCGTCATCGGCCGGGTGGCCGAGGCCACGGTCCAGGACCTGACAGGCGACTTCTCGAAGATGCACATCAAACTCAGGTTCAAGGTCCACAGTGTCAGCGGGCTCGATGCGCACACGATGTTCTACGGACACGACCTGACGAGCGACTATGTGAGGAGGCTCACGCGCAGGAAGAGGACCAAGACCGATGCTGTCGTCGATGTGACCACGAAGGACGGATGGGAGATACGCGTGAAGCCCATGGCCGTCTCAGAGCAGAGGATACAGGCGTCGCAGGAGACCGCCATCAGGAACATCATGAGGGAGGAAATCAAGCGCATCGCGTCAGAAGTGACCATCGGCGAATTCGTCAAGATGCTCATCATGGGAGACCTCATCAAGGCCGTCTCTGAGGCTTCGAAGAGCATCGTCCCCATCAAGAGGATCGAGATACGGAGGAGCGAGGTCATCAAGGTGGGAAAGCCGCCTGAGCCGGGCGAGGCCCCCATAACGGCCCCCGCCGCTCCTGAGGAGACAGCGGGGGAGGCGTCCGGGGCGACAGCGGCGCCCACACCCGAGGGTGCTACTGCGGGCGCGCAAGAGGGGGTTGCAGAGAATCAGCCTGAGGGTGCAGACACAACTCAGGGGGCGAACGCCGAGGAGAAGCCGGAGGGGCAGTAGCAATCTTGGTGCCGCTTCGCTCTTACACGATGATGAAGAAAAGTCGGGGTGGCTCAGCCTGGTGGAGCGTCGGACTCATAGGGAGTCGCTTTGACCAAACGCTCCTTGGACATCCGGAGGTCACGGGTTCGAACCCCGTCCCCGACACCAATCTCAATAGTGCGTGTGTTGCCACGAGGCGATGAGTGTGCGCGTGATCATCTACACGGGCAAGGGAGGCGTGGGTAAGACCTCTGTCGCGGCCGCGACCGCGCTGAGGTGCGCCGCGCTCGGCTACAGGACCGTGGTCATGAGCACGGACGCCGCGCACAGCCTGTCCGACTCGCTCGAGGTCCAGCTCTCGGGGGAGGTCCAGCACATATCCAAGAACCTGGACGGCATCGAGGTGGACATACAATACGAGCTGGAGCACAGGTGGAAGGAGATCCAAACCTACCTCTCCGACTTCCTCACCTCGCAGGGCATGGACGGCGTCACCGCGAAGGAGATGGCTGTCTTCCCTGGCATGGAGCTGATGTCCGCGCTGTTCTACGTCGAGGAATGGCACAGGCAATCCAAGTACGACGTCGTGGTAATGGACACAGCTCCGACGGCCGACACGCTCAGGCTGCTGGCGTTCCCCGATACGGCAAACTGGTATTTCGACAGGCTCTTCCACATGGTGAAGAACATACTCAAGCTCGCGCGCGTGACCGTGGGAAAGATAATGACCACGCCTCTCCCGTCAGACAGGTTCTTGGACGACCTGGAGAGCCTGAGGGAGAGGCTCGGCTATGTGAAGGACCTCTTGACGGACCCGGAGATAACCTCGGTCAGGCTCGTTGTGAACCCCGAACGTATGGTGATCACGGAGACCCAGAGGGCTTACACCTACCTGTGCCTGTACGGGTACACGGTCGAGAGCCTGGTCATCAACAGGGTGCTGCCCAAGGACATCAGCGACTCGTACTTCGATGACAAGTTCAAGGAGCAGGCGGCCCATCTTCAGACCATAGTGGAGTCGTTCGCCCCGCTGAAGATGCTCCAGGCGGAGCTGATGCCACGCGAGGTCGTGGGCAGGAAGGCCCTTGAGAAGCTGGCAGACCAGCTCTTCGCCGGCAACGACCCGACTGAGATATACTCGAAGGAGTCGCCGATGAAGATGTACGAGGAGGACGGGACGAACGTCCTGGCCATCAAGATGCCCTTCCCGATGAACAGCCGGGTAGAGCTTTATACGCGCAAGGACGATTTGGTGCTGCAGCTCGGCTCGTTCAAGAAGCACATCACACTGCCCTACGCGATGGCCAGCAGGAGGATACTGGGAGCGGATCTCGAGGACGGCTGGCTGAGGATAAGGTTCGAGGGAGAACATGTCCCCAAGAAGAAAGGTCGAAGAAGGCATGGAGGCCGCAAAGCGTCTCGAAAGGCATCTTGAGGAGATCGGCAGGGTCGTCACGAAGGACTCGATGGCGCACTTCGTGAACGCCGGGCTGGAAGTGATTCAGGCGGCCAACGCGGCGATGAAGCACATGGACGTGCCCGAGGAGACCAAGATCAGGATCCACAAGGCCGAGAGGGAGGTCCTGCTCGCGATGCGGAGCGCCATCGACGCCGTGCTAGCGGAGATAGACAAGGAGATGCCGCCCAAGAAGGCATCTGAGCTGAAGAGGATAGAGGTCAAGCGGAAATCGAAGTGAGGTTCCGATTGCCGCGCGTGCGGCGCCACGTGCCTTTTTCTATCCGTAATCCGTTACTCCGCCCCGCACCAGAGGTATAGGGGGCGAGAGTCCATGGTGAAGATGTTAGTGCCATATCCTGAGAACTGCACTGGCTGTAGGTTCTGCGAGATGGTCTGCAGCATGTACCACGAGGGCGTGGTGAACCATGCTGATGCGAGGTTGCAGGTGCACAGGAGGAACGTGAAGGTCGACTTCCCGTCCGTGTGCACGCACTGCGTCTCGTGTGGCGATGACTGCTGCATGCTCCACTGCCCCGTCGAGGCGATAAAGAAGAAGGACGGGATAGTGTACGTCGATCAGGAGCAGTGCACGGCCTGCGGGACGTGCGTCGAGGTCTGCCCCTTCGGCGTCATGCGGATGGAGGAGAAGGCCTTCAACTGCGACCTGTGCGGCGGCGACCCCACGTGCGTCAAGTTCTGCCCCATGAAGGCCATCGTCTACGAGGAGCCGAAGCCGGAGAAGTACGAGCAGGTCAAGAAGCTGCTGGCGGAGGAGTGATGGCGATGAAGGGCTACACTGGAAGGATTCTCAAGATAGACCTCACCACCGGCAAGTCTTCGGTACGAACCTTTGATGAGGGCTATGCGCGCAAGTACCTCGGCGGCCAGGGGTTCGCTGTTGAGCTGGTGTACCATGGCGTGCCGAAGGGCACGGACGCTTTCGACCCCAAGAACGTTCTCGCCATGGCCGGAGGCCTGTTCGACGGGTTCCCGGTCGGCACCGGCGGGAAGGTCGCCTGGGCTGCGAAGTCGCCCGCGACGAACACCCTGGCAGAGAGCATAATGGGGGGTTCGATAGGGCCTGAGCTGAAGCACGCGGGCTACGACGCTATGGAGATCGTCGGCAAGGCCGAATCTCCGAGTTACGTGTTCATAGAGGACGACAGGGTCGAGGTGAACGACGGATCAGACCTCTGGGGGAAGGACACGAGAGCCGTGCCTGAGATGCTGAAGAAGCGCCACGGATGGGACGTCAAGGTCGCGTGCATCGGCGTGGCGGGGGAGAAGCTCTGCAAGATAGCAGGCATAGACTGCGACGACCGCCAGGCCGGCAGGGCGGGCCTCGGGGCGGTGATGGGCTCCAAGAACCTGAAGGCGGTCGTCGTCAGGGGCACCAAGGACCTCGTGCCACACGACCCTGGCAAGCTGCTGGAGCTGGCGTTGCGCTACCAGAAGATATACGAGGCTGCCCCGTCATGGGTCGAGGATACGAAGTACGGCACCGGCGAGTTCCTCGGATGGGTCAACAAGGACAGGGGTGTGTTCCCCACCAGGAACTGGCAGGAGGGCGTGTTCAAGGAGCGCGAGAAGATTGACCCGTACTACTGGGCCACCAGGTATGTGACCAAGAACAAGGCCTGCTTCGCGTGCACGAAGCCCTGCGGGAAGCTGTTCGAGGTGAAGGAGGGCAAGTTCAAGGGCGTGGCGATAGACGGCATCGAGTACGAGACGCTCTACGCTCTCGGCGGAGCGTGCGGAAACCCCGATGTCGAATCCGTCGCGCGTGCGAACGAGCTGTGCGACCTCCTCGGCTTGGACACGATCTCCACAGGCGTCACCATCGGGTTCGCCATGGAGCTGTTCCAGAGAGGCATCATCACCGAGAAGGACACGGGCGTCAACCTCGCGTGGAGCAACGCGCCAGACGCGGTCCCCAAGATGGTCGAGCTGATAGGCAACAGGAAGGGGTTCGGGGACGTCCTCGCAGACGGCGTCAAGGTGGCCGCGCAGAGGATCGGCAAGGGGGCGGAGAGGTACGCGGTGCACACTAAGGGCATGGAGCCGCCGGCGTACGACGTCCGGGGCATGAAGGGCCATGGCCTTGCTTACATGACCTCCACCAGGGGCGCGTGCCACCTGCGTGCGGGCTTCTACGCGCCGGAGCTGGTCGGCAAGTTCTGGAAGTGGGAGGGCATCGACAGGTTCTCTCCCGTGGGCAAGGGCGCCATGGTGGCGGAGATGGAGAACTTCATGTGCGTGTACGACAGCGTCGGCCTGTGCAAGTTCTCGAGGGGCTTCTACCTGATCGCGAAGCTCCCAGAGGTGATAGAGGCCATCACGGGGCTGAACTTCACCGAGGCTGAGCTGCTCAAGATCGGCGAGCGGATACACAACATGAAGGGGAACTTCAACGCCCGCGAGGGCGTCCTCAGGAAAGACTGGCTCCTCCCGCCCAGGATAACCGAGGATCCAATACCCGACGGCGTCTCGAAGGGCCACAGGATAAGCGTCGATGAGATGAACATGATGCTCGACGATTACATGAAAGCCCGCGGGTGGAGCAGGGAGGGCGTGCCATCCCCTGAGAAGCTAAGAGAGCTCGGGATCGACTGAGTGCAACTCCCACTCTTTCCGGAAAGACTCTTCTTCGTCAGATGAGCTGAGAGACTCTTACGGTTCCGGCGTCCGCCGGCCCGACCTCTTTCTGCAAAGCAACGCAACCGCCATGAGCTGGGTTAGCATCGTCATCGCAATTAGAGGGACTTTGCCCGAAAACTCGGGTATGAACTCCAGGACAACCACTTCAAGGCTCGTCGTGTTAGCGTTGCCGAATCCATCCAGAACCTCTAGAACGACATGATAAGTGCCGGGCGTGGAGAACTGATGGACCGCAGTGCAGTTAGAACTCCAGTCTGTATCCCAACTCCCGTCGCCTTCCCAGTCCCACCGGAACATGAGATTGGATGCCAATGTGTCTATGTCCCAGGACATCGAGGAATTGAACACAAAGAGGGTGGTCACATCACCCCAAGCAGGTGCGGCCGTGAACGAAGCGATTGGCTCGCGAGGAGGACCAACATACACATTGTCAATGTGCCAATAATCATAAGCAGGCCCACGGCCGTGAACGGCAAGAAAGCGAAGCTGCAGGAGACCCTTGCTCGGGAATCCTTCGTAGCCCACGCTCAGATTGCACATGACCAAGATCTGGTGTCCAGCCGAAGACCCGCCCTCCAAGCGGCCTATCGGTATCCATTCAGTGGAGTTCCAGAGGGATATCTCGAGGAAGTCACCCCAATCTGGAGCATCACTGAACCAGGGGCTTCCAAAGCGAACCCAGCACCTCACTTTTATGACGTCTAAACCGCTGACATCGATAAGGGGGCAAACGACCTCGACGAACGGCTCTGTGCCACTGATGCCGAGAGACATCAAACCCGTCTCAGCGGTTTGTGATCCTACGCTCACGGACTGGGGGATCGATACCCACCAACCATCCGGAACGTCTTTGCCAGAAGCGATCTTCTCAAAAGTCTCCAGCCATGGGCCCGTCAACGGCTCTGGAGGATCGAATTCCTCCGGCGTATAGGCAACGTCAAACATCGTGATTGAGTCGATGACGGCCCCATCCATGAGGCACAGCTCGACCGTCACATTGTGATGACCAGCCTCACCATATGCATTGATCCTCCAGCCACAAAACGAAATCACGACCTCCGAATAGCCGATTGAAAGATGACTTACATTGCCTGCCCTGTCGATCGATTCGTCTTGCTGCGAGTTCCACAAGGTGCCGAAAACCAGGTACCTTCCTTCTACTTCGGTATTCACTGTCACCTTGACAGCAAGCTGATCGAACAAAGTGTCAGAGTCGATGTCGATTCCGAAACATGAGAAGGGAGGAACAAGATATGCCGCCCGTTCGAAATCAGAGGGTGTATATGGGTTCGTGATATGCTGCGCATAGAAGTAGGCGCCATCGGAACAATACAGTTCTAGCTGCACAAGATACGGACCAGGGGTTCCGCAGCTAGAGATCCTGATGCCGTCGAACATGAGACCCACAACACCGATACCGGTCGACATGTTCGTCCAGTTTTCCACCGTCTCGATCATCTCGTGGAATGGACTTGCCTCCAGAGTCCCGACCAAGAGAATCTCGACACTTGCATTCAGGTTCACAGTCACGTTTACCATCAGATGATTGTAAAGACCGTCTCCGTCTGTGTCAAGACCGATATCGGTTATCGGTTCAACTATCCCCAGAGGTGGCTCAAACTGGGCATGATCATAGGGAAGTGTGAGATACGTCCCTCTGTCGAGAGGATTCTCGTAGGATTCGTTCCGTAACTCGGCTACGACCAAGAACGGGCCATCACGGCCTTCTTCATAGACGCGCAAGCCCGAGAAGTTCAACTGTGCCAATTGTGTGCCTGCGGAGTTCTCAAGATTGAAATAGCATACATCAATCACATGCCGGTCTTCTGGATCGAGAAGAGTTCCATCGACCCAGTACTTCCCTACCAAGTCTCTGTAGACCTCAACAACTATCTGGATGACCAAGAAATCGTACCTGGAGTTACCGTTCGTGTCTAGAACCTGTTCACTCCAGTCTTCAGTTAGATCGACGTCGCCCTGTTCGAAATCTGCGGCAGAGTAGAAGGACGTCGTGTGAACATCCTGGTCTATCTCAGCGCTTTGGTTGAGTAAGTAGAGGAACACGGTGTAGTTGCAGTCGTAACCATTGGCTCTTATCTGGCCTCCCCTGAAGTATATGTCGACTTCATATGAACCTGTTGCCAGGTTGTAAGAGACGTTTGTGGCATCGACGAAGGGGCCGGAAGCATCCGGACCGGCGAACAAAGCAGCCCCAAACCCATACAAGCCTTCAGCTGCGATGATGACGTTAACGTGAATGACTAGGAAATCAAATAGGCCATCGCCGTCGTCGTCGATCGCGGAGTCCGAGTGTGGCGGGGAGAATCTTGAATCGAAAACGGATTCTTGCTCTGCATCCTTCACTGAGGTGTTTCCGACATCGCAATTCACCGACACTATCACGAGGCTGACAGTCATGAGAAGGGCAAGCACAACGACGAGCACGATGCGAGACGGCGACCTAGTCGAGACACGCCGAGTTCTTGCCTCGCCGACGGACGCAACGAGACCTCTCCGCCCGCCATCCCGCTCCATCAATGGACTAATCTGGAAAGCGGCTATTTAACTGCTTTCAATAGTTCTGATATCCGGGTAAACCCCTCGACAGAAATACGCTGTTCTCTCCGTCTCGTCTGACGTTTCTCTCTCATATCATCTTAAGCGTCTCAGCGATTTCATCGAGCCTCTTCAGTGCAAGGGTCGTATCCCCCTTCTTGCCGAGGACAGCGACGACAATGGCCTTCCTTCCGCCCCCGACCACAACCATCTTGGCCTCCTCTGACTCGACAATTATGTGTCTGGGAGAGCCCGCTCTCAGCTCAGAGTTCGCTGTAGACGCCGCTCCCATGAGAGTCGCGCACATGATAGCGAAAGTCTCTGTCGAGATGCCTTCGGGGAGGTCCGCCGCGATCACCAATCCGTCCCTGCTGATTACTGCAGATGCGGTCGCACCACAACTCTGCCTGAGCGCCCTCAACGCAGGCTTCAGCTCCATAGTCATTCCCCTCCCAGGGGTTCGACCCTGAACACGCAGTGCTTGTCCCCCTTCCCGATGCACTCGATCTCCTCGCAGTTCATGCGCCTGTGGGTCTTAGCTTCGTAGACCTTCCTCACTATCCCCCTGAGCCTGTGGCACGTGGCACCTTCGGCACTCGTGCCCTCGATCGACCCGTCAGCCACCGCGGTCGACTCCTGGAACACGATGTTGTCGACCCACCCGCGCGCACGCAGCAAGTTCGCCACGACCTCGAAATACTTCTCAGGTTCCTGCATGGCTATCTTAGAGATCTCCTCGCCGAGGAGCATGCCCTCCCTGAAGAAAAGCCCGTAACAGGCCTGCGACATGACTCCCTCGTACAGCTTCCTGATCCCTTCGAACTCGGACTGGGAGAGCTTGACGAACTTCATAGACCTCAGCTCGACGATGATTCGAGTGGAGCATATTTAAGGTTTGGTGCACCAGATATCAGCCAGAGATGCTGACGCGCATGCCGTTGAAAGACTTTTATGGACGCTATCCCATCGGAGCGGCCTGAGCATCATGTTCTCTGACGAGGATGGCGCGCGCGCGGTAAGAATCGCACGCGCGGTGGTCGAGGCACACGTCAGACGGCAGAAGTTGCCCGAGTTCGACGTGCCTGAGATCTTCAAGCGGAAGGGGGGCGTGTTCGTGACGCTCACGACATATCCAGATGATCAGCTCAGAGGATGTATCGGGTACCCGGAACCGACCCTGCCGCTGATAGACGCGCTCAAGGACGCCGCCGTGAGCGCGTGCTCCAGGGATCCAAGGTTCCCCGCGGTGAGGCCTGAGGAACTCAAGCGCATCAAGGTCGAGGTCAGCCTCCTGACGCCTCCGGTGGAAATCAAGGTGAAGTCCCCGAAGGAATACGTCCAAGCCGTGAAGGTCGGTGAAGACGGCCTCATAGCTCAGAGAGGTTGGGCCAGGGGGCTGTTGCTGCCTCAGGTACCGGTCGAATGGGGATGGGACGCAGAGGAGTTCCTGTGCCAGACCTGCATGAAGGCGGGAATGAACCCTGACGCTTGGCTCGAACCTGGCACGAGACTCTACAAGTTCCAGGCGGAGGTCTTCTCTGAGTCGAGTCCCGGCGGTGAGGTCCGGCGAAGGAAGCTCGGTGAAGAGCATGGACGTTGTTGAGGGGAAGTGCTTCGTCTCCGGCCGGTTCGAGCAGTGCTGTATCGGGATAGAGGACGGACGGATAGTGAAGGTCGCGAAGGTCCTCGACGGGGACCGTATATACAGGTTCGGCTCGAAGGCGGTGCTCCCAGGCGCAATAGACGTCCACGTGCACTTCAGGGAGCCAGGCATGACTCACAAGGAGGACTTCGAGACCGGGTCGTTGGCGGCATTACACGCAGGTGTCACATGCGTGCTGGACATGCCGAACACGAACCCTCCTAGCACCACGCTGGCTACGATCAGGGAGAAGCGCAGGCTCGCGTCCTCTAAGAGCCTCGCGGACTTCGGCCTGTTCGCAGGCGTCAGACCGGGCATCGACGTGCAGGGGCTCGCGAAAGAGGCCGTCGGATTCAAGCTGTACATGGCGAGCACGACGGGAGAGCTGCTCGTCTCCGCGCTCGACCAGGTCAAGGGCGAACTCGCGGAGATAGCTGGCTCTGGGAAGGTGTTGGCCGTGCACGCGGAGGACGAGAAGCTAAGGAGGAAGGAGCCGGAGAGGAGCCTCGAAGACCATCTGAAGAACAGGCAAAACGAGTGCGAGACGAGTGCCATCAGGAAGGTCAAGGAGGCCGCCAAGGGGTGTCGTGTTCACATATGCCACGTGTCGGCGAAGGAATCTATCCCGCTGATAGTCGAGGGTGCGCCCACCACATGCGAGGTCACAGCCCACCACCTCCTCCTGGACAAGGACGCGAAGCTGGGCGCAAGAGGCAAGGTCAACCCTCCTCTCAGAAGGCGAGAGGACAGGTACGCATTGTTCTCGGCGCTGCGCGAAGGCGCGTTCGATGTCATCGCTTCAGACCACGCTCCGCACACGATAGACGAGAAGGACGAGGATTTCGACTACGCCCCCAGCGGGATGCCCGGTGTGGAAACGACTGTCCCTTTGATGCTGCGCTTGGCAACCGAGCGAGATCTGGACATCGCAGGAGTCATCATGAGAGTGTGCCAACGGCCCGGCGAGATCTTCGGCCTGCGGAAGGGCAAGATAGCCGAAGGCTACGATGCCGATCTGATGGTGGTGGACTTCGACAGAACCACGACGATCACTTCAGAGAGCCTGCTATCTAAGTGCGGCTGGTCGGCGTTCGAGGGCGTGCCCGCCATCTTCCCGAAGGCCGTGTTCGCGCGCGGAGAGGTCATGATGGAGGACGGCCACCAGGTCGGCGAGAGCAAGGGGAGGGACGTGGTCGTTGCCCAGAGGACTTGACGACTCGCGCGTTCCCATAGACTACACGGAGCTCAGAGGCAGGACCTATCGGTGCATCGACGGGTGCGCCCTGTGCTGCCTGTGCCAGCCCGAGCTGCTCCCGGAGGAGGAGGCGCGGTTCAGGGCGTCCTCCGAACTCGCGGATGCGGTCACCGAGAGACACATCTCACCAGACGCGAGAGGCGCGGGCATCAAGCTCAAGGGCGCACACGGGGCATGCTGGTTTCTGGAGAACAGGAGGTGCAGGATATACGAGCAGCGGCCGCACTTCTGCAGGACCTTCCCCATAAACGTGTTCGTAGGGCGGAGGGTCCAGCTGAACGCGAATCTTTCTTGCAGGGGGATAGGCGTGCCAGGGGAAGGACTCGAGAGAATCGGCAGAGAGGTCGTGGCTTCCTACGGCCTGGACAGGCTGCGGGAGGAACTGGATAAGGCCACCGCTGTGTACGACGAGTTCGAGGACAACTGCAAGGCGGCGCGGGTGATGCAGCCAGCGTCCTCGCTGCGGGAGGCTGGCAAGGCCTTGATGGAGGATCTCGTGGACCCGATCGGGCTCGCGAGGATACTGACCTACGCGACTGCCGGCGATACTCCCCAGAATGCAACGGCACAGGAAGTCGTCAAGCGCACCAGAAGAACGGAGCCTGAAGAGGACCTCGGAGAGGCGGCGCTCGCGATAGCGGTCGACCTGTTCGACCTGCCAGAGCTGAGCCATCTGCCAGTGTACATAGATGAGTCGCTAAGGTGGCACATATTCAGGCTCGTGGACGATAGAATCGTCGCTTATTCCCTGGGAGAGGACGGCGGCATCTCGGAAGAAGGTTCTGTAGAACCTTCCGAGGTGGATCTGATGAAGTTCGGTTCCGGCGGTGCGGACGCGATGAAGTCCTACCTCAGGATAGTGAACATGCGCGACTGCTTCCTCGGACACGCGGCCTACATGTGCGACTCCGAGGACTACCAGTTCAACTTCGCCCAGGTGTACCTCGGCGTCTTGGCGCGCAACGCGCTCGACCTGTGGTGGAGGTGCTCATTCCTGGCGCACATTGCTGGCAAACAGGAGCTGGGCAGACGTGAGGTGAGGGAGGGGATAGTCTTCTTCGACATGGACCTCCTTGACCTCCCATCGATAGGGGCATTCATCTGACGATGGCACAACCGTCGTGGCTCTACGCCCCTCCCGAGGTACGGAATTCGTCCTTGAACGGCATCGATTGTTGTTCTGTTCGAAGTCTGCCGTATCGAAAGCGTTATCAATCCGAAACGATTCTGGTTCTTTCGCAATATTTACGGGGGAACGCCCTTGACCGACAAATCGCAAGAGGTCGAGTTGGACAAGAACGACCGCATCATACTGAAAATGCTTCAAGAGGACTGCAACGTCAGCCTGAAGAAGATCGGGGAGAAGACTGGGCTGTCGTCCTCGACGGTGCACTACAGGGTGAACAGGCTGATCGAGGAGAAGGTCATCACAGGGTTCAGGGCGACGGTCGACCCGCTAAAGGTCGGCAAGGAGATACTGGCTATATCGCTCATAACGGGGAGGTACGGCCCTGACTACTCGAAGAAGATCGGCGAGAAGATCGCGAAGATACCGGGTGTCTGGGCCGTCTATTTCCTCCTGGGGAACATCGACTTCGCCGTCCTTCTCAGAGCGTCCTCGAGGGAGGAACTCAAGGACATAGTCGACTCCTTCATCAAGATAGACGAGGTCGAGAGGAGCAACACCTATCTGATACTCGACCGCATCAAGGAAGACCCCACGGTCCAGCTCTAGGACGGGCGAGCCAGCAATCCCAGGACCCCGTTGCGGCAGTCGAAAAGGTTTAAGTACGGTACCCGTTATCAGGCAATCGGTGATTTGATTTGCAGAAACCCCTGGCTGTTCTCAACAAGGCCATCAACCAGCAGGTGATAGTCGAGCTGAAGGGCAAGAGGAGCTACAGGGGGGTCCTTGACGGGTACGACCCGCACATGAACCTGGTCCTCAAGAACGCAGAGGAGACGCACGAGGACAAGGTCGTGAGGAAGCTCGAGACCACCATCGTGCGCGGAGACAACGTGATATACATATCCCCGTGAGGTAGGTTCAGATGGTAAAGGGCACCCCGTCAATGGGAAAGCGCAGCAGCAAGAAGACTCACATAGTCTGCAGGCGCTGCGGAAGACGAGCCTATCATGTGAGGCACAAGGTCTGCGCATCGTGCGGCTTCGGCGCGACGGCGAAGCTGAGGCGGTACGCCTGGGCGAAGCTGCACTGACCTGCGCAGTCCCAGAAAGAGGGGGTCGAGGTCTGAGGCATGAGCACCCGCAGGACGAGTGCGGCGTTTTCGCCATGGCCTCCATAGCCAACACGTCGATCGACATCTTCTACGCGCTCAGGGTGCTCCAACACAGGGGACAGGAGTCCGCTGGCATCGCGGTGAGCAGCGACGGCGGGATCAAGGTAATCAAGGGGATGGGGCTCGCGCACCAGGCGCTCAGGCCTGAGGACGTCAGGAACCTGAAGGGCGAACGCGGCATAGGCCATGTCAGGTACTCGACCTTCGGTTCGTCCACCATCGAGAACGCGCAGCCGATAGTGGTGAGCACCAACTTCGGCGACATCGCGCTGGCGCACAACGGCGAGATAGTCAACGCCGACAACATCATGGACGAACTGAAGAAGAAGGGCTGGGCGTTCATCACCTCGACCGACTCCGAGATCGCTGTACGTCTGTTGGCCAACGACATCGCAAACACAGGTGACCCTGTCAAGTCGCTGAGGAACTTGATGACGATGATACAGGGAGCTTACTCGATGACGATCCTGGTCGGCGACCGCGTCTTTGCGATAAGGGACCCCCTGGGCATCCGCCCGCTGTGCATCGGCAGGACCAAGGTGGGCTATGCCGCCGCGTCCGAGAGCGTCGTGTTCGACACGCTGGGTGGTGAGTTCATAAGGGACGTGGAGCCGGGGGAGATCATCGAGCTCCTTCCCAATGAGTTCAAGTCCGTCAAGACCGGGCTGAGCAAGGGCAGAGCCCACTGCATGTTCGAGTGGGTGTACATCGCGAGGGCTGATTCGACGATCGAGGGGCGGCTGGTGTACGAAGTCAGAAGGAGGATAGGGCAGAGGCTCGCGAAGGAGCAGCCAGTGGATGCGGACGTCGTGGTTCCGATACCGGACTCCGGCAGGTCGCACGCCATCGGATACTCCGAGACCTCCGGGATCCAGTACGCCGAGGGGCTCATGAAGAACAGGTACGTGGAGCGGACATTCATCATGCCGGAGCAGAGCGAGCGCACTACGAGCGTCATGCTGAAGCTCAACCCGCTCAAGAGCGTGATCAAAGACAAGCGCGTGGTTCTCGTCGACGATTCGATCGTAAGGGGGACGACCATGAGGCAGATAGTGCAGCTCGTCAGGAACGCGGGCGCGAGAGAGGTGCACGTCAGGATAGGCTCGCCACCCATACGGTCTCCCTGCTACTTCGGCATCGACATGAAGACGAGGGACCAGTTCGCAGCCACTGGCAGGACGGTCGAGGAGATAGGCAAGATGCTGACGGCGGACAGCCTCGGATACATCTCGGTCGAAGGACTGGTCGAGTCGATCGGGCTCGCGGCGGGAGACCTGTGCCTGGCCTGCCTCACTGAGGAGTACCCGCTCCCGGTGCCGGGTGAGAAGGTCAGGTACCAGAAGAAGCTGGACATGTTCGCGTGAGCGGGGATGCGCTCGGGAAGGTTTAACTAGGGGCACCATATACATCGCAGTCCCGAACCCATGGGCCGGTAGATCAGCGGAAGATCGCCCGCTTGGCATGCGGGAGGTCGCGAGTTCAAATCTCGCCCGGTCCACATTCACGCGTACCCAGACAAATATTATCTCGATTCAATCAAATCGTTCCTCCCCGAATTGATTTTTCGGGCCTTGTCGGATGGATTGACCGAGCCCCATGCCCGGTCTGCCTCTTCTTCGAGTGCACTCTCCATGATGTCCAGGCCCGTTTCCAGAAGAGACTTTGTGATCGTGAGCGGCGGATGAAGCCTCAGAACGTTGCTGAACGTGCCTCCTGAGGATACATAGAGCCCCTTCCTGAAGCAACTGAACTGGATCTTCCTGGTCAGTTCTGGGAAGGGTACCTTTCCCTCCTTGGTCTTGACGATCTCGATGCCCATCATGGCTCCCAACCCCCGCACGTCACCGACGACCTCGAACCGCTGCTTCCATTCGGTGAAACGCTTCCGCACGACGCTGTGAATCATCTTCACGTTCGGAAGCGCCCGCTTAGCCAGCTTGATGGCCTCGAGTGCGCCCGCGCAACAGATAGGGTTCCCTCCATAGGTCCCGCCCAGGCTAGCAGGAGCGGGCGCGTCCATGATCTCAGCCTTTCCAGTGACTGCGCCGATTGGCAGCCCCATGGACAACGACTTGCCTGTGACCAAGATATCTGGTTCGACCTTCCAGTGCTCGATCGCGAAGAGCTTTCCCGTCCTGCCGAAGCCGGTCTGAATCTCGTCGTCGATCAGTATGATGTCGTTGTCGTCACATATCTGCCTTATTCGCTTCCAGTACCCAGGAGGAGGGTTGATGAACCCACCTGCCCCCTCAACCGGCTCCATGATGAGGCAACACACGTTGTTCTTCAACTGCGAGGATGTCACTGCCTTCTCGATGATATCCGCGCAAGCTAGACCGCAGGAAGGGTAGTCCATCTTCAGATGACACCGGTAGCAGTATGCGAAGTTAACCAGCTTCACGTTCGGAAGCGCGCGCCCAAAGCCTTCGCGGTACAGCTTTCCCTTGGCCATGAGAGAGATCCCGAGATAGGTCCTGCCGTGGTACCCGGTGACGTAAGATAAGAGCCACTTCTTCTTGTTGTACGCCCTTGCTATCTTCACAGAGTTCTCCACGGCCTCGGAGCCGCTGTTCATGATCAGGCTCTTCTTCAGATTACCGGGGCAGATCCGTGATAGCTCCTCCGCCAGCCGAAGATACGGCTCATACATAGAGACCATGGCGCACACGTGGTCGAGCTTGTTGATCTGGTCCCTCCATGCGTCCAGCACCTCCCTGGGTCTGTGCCCGCAGTTGAGCGCTCCCAACCCCACGGTGAAGTCCAGGTACACGTTCCCGTCGACGTCCCGCAAGAACGGCCCTTCCGCGAAATCTATCGCAACAGGATGAGTGACACCAAGTCCGACGGTCACGAACTCCTCCTTTCTCCTCAACGCCGCCCTTGAGTTCGGCCCCGGAGGCTCAACTGATATTCTGGGACCCTTCAGATTCCATACCCCGGCCTCGGAATCACGCACTACGGCGCCCCGCGTTCCGCGACGATGGCTCACGCGCATTGAGCAAAGAGTATGAATGACAGTATGAAAAAGGTTGTTGCGAGATGATGCCTGATTGGCGAAGGCATTGACGACGCATCCGCGGGAGTCACAGCAACCTTTTCTCTCCCGTGAGCGTCCTTATCTGAGTGATATCTTGCGTGACCTCGAGGCATCCCAGATATTCGCCTTTGGGAGACCTCACTGGAAAATATCGTATGTGGACCATGCGACCGGACAGGTTTATCCAGAACTCAGCGACATCGCGCTTGCCCTGTTTGAAGTCGTTGAGGATCTGCTCCACCCTGTCCACGCTCTTCTGGGGATGGCACTGCTGCACCTTGCGTCCCAGAACCGCCGTCGTT
>JAWCKF010000028.1:0-21474 GCA_038852315.1 Thermoplasmata archaeon
CCTGACGTTCAGCTCGATCTGGTGCAGAGGTATGTGTCCCGGTCCTTCGACGATGGCCTGAACGCCCGCGCTGCGCGCCCTCTCCACCAGCTTCCCGAGGATTACGAGCTCGTGTAGCTGGGGCTTGTCCGTGGCATCAGCGATGGAGCCCGGTCTCAGCCCGTCGCCAAGGCTGAGGGCGAACTCGTACTCCTTGGCCAGGTCTAGCAGGTGGTCGAAATCCTCGTAGAGCGGGTTCTCCTTCCCGGTCTCTGTCATCCATGCCAGGAGCAGTGCACCACCCCGCGATACCACGCCCGTCACCCTTCTGGTCCTCTTCAGCGTGTCGAAGGTCGCCCTTGTCACGCCGCAGTGGACGGTCATGAAGTCGACGCCGTCCCTGGCGTGTTGCTCGATGACCTTGAAGAGCATGTCAGGATCCAGGTGTGATGCGCCCTTCTTGCGCGAGGAGGCGCACGCGGCCTCGTACACGGGCACGGTGCCGACAGGTACACTACTGGCCGCGATGACCTTCCTCCTTATCTCCCCGATGTTGCCGCCCGTGCTGAGGTCCATGACGGCATCCGCGCCGAACTGGATGGCCACCCGGACCTTCTCAAGCTCCTCCCGCACATCGATGTGGTCCCTGGATGTGCCTATGTTCGCATTGACCTTGACCCTCAGTCCCTCGCCGATCCCTACCGGCCTCAGGCCTTTGTGCCTGGGATTCGAAGGTATTACGACTCTCCCCGCGCTGACCAGTTTCATCAGCTTTGCTGGCTCTATTCCTTCGGCTTCCGAAATCCCCTTCATTTCCTGTGGAACGCGCGCCCTTTTCGCCATCTCGGTCCTTCGCTGGCGCTACAAGCTGCGCCGTCGGTATAAATGCTTTGATGCAGAGCGAGGCCGGATATGTCCGGCGTCCGAGCCAGGCCTCTCAAGCAAGCTCGGGAGATGGCTCGGCGGCACACTGCGCTGCGCCCCTCCGCGACCGCCCTATGATGACTTTCGAAACGGCTCCGAGGCCCCCTTCGGCATATGTCGATATTTCGCGTGGAAATCAGCTCGAAAAATCGGCACTTTTCAAGCGCACGGAAAAGGTCCGTTTCTAAGCGCAGCCAGATAGTATTCAGAAAGCCTTTATATATCGCACTTCTATTGATGATTTGAGAGCGCGAAAAAAGCGCCGAAAACGAGGATGGGATGCGGCGCGAGTGATAGGTCCGAATAGCCTGTCTCATAGGGGCGAAAATCACATGGAGGACTCAACCTACGATGCGGAGAAGATCCAGGTCCTCGAAGGCTTGGAAGCCGTGCGAAAGCGTCCGAGCATGTACATCGGCAGCACGGACGTCTACGGCCTCCATCACCTCGTCTACGAGGTCGTCGACAATAGCATAGACGAGGCCATGGCTGGGTTTTGTTCGAACATAAGCGTGGTGCTGAACGACGACGGCAGCGTGACCGTGGAGGACGATGGCCGTGGCATACCCATAGGCATCCACAAGAAGTACAAGCAGGACGCTCTGGAACTCGTCCTGACGAAGCTCCACTCAGGAGGTAAGTTCGACAGGAAGACCTACAAGGTCTCTGGCGGACTCCATGGCGTAGGCCTGAGCGTCGTGAACGCTCTGTCCGAGTGGCTCGAGGTGCGCGTCAAGCGCGACGGGAAGCTGCACGCCCAGAGGTACGAGCGCGGTATACCCACTGGCCCAGTGGAGGTCGAGGGGGAGGCGCAGGGGACGGGCACCATCATCCGGTTCAAGCCCGATCCGCAGATCTTCGAGACCACGCAGTTCAGCTTCGAGACACTCGCTGCGAGGATGCGCGAGCTCGCCTTCCTCAACAGGGGCCTGAGGGTGACCATATCAGAGCCCAGGACAGGTCAGTCTAGCACATACAGGTTCGAGGGAGGCATCGTGGAGTACGTCCAGTTCATGAACAGGAACAAGACCTGCCTCCACGAGAAGCCCATCTACATCAGCGCGGAGAGGGACGGCGTCTCAATCGAGATAGGAATGCAGTACACGGACACGTACGCTGAGAACATACACACCTTTGCCAACAACATCAACACCATCGAGGGCGGGACGCACCTCATCGGGTTCAGGGCCGCGCTTACGCGCACGATCAACGATTATGCGAAGAAGTACGGCTTCCTGAAGGGCAACGGGGAATCGCTGAGCGGCGAGGATGTCAGGGAGGGTCTGACTGCCGTGCTCAGCGTGAAGGTGCCTGAGCCGCAGTTCGAAGGCCAGACCAAGACGAAGCTCGGGAACAGCGATGTCAGGGGCATAGTGGAGTCCGCCGTCGGCGAGAAGCTGTTCGAGTTCCTCGAGGAGAACCCGAAGGTCGCCCAGGCGTGCATAAGCAAAGCGCTCCTCGCCGCCCAGGCCAGAGAGGCCGCCAGGAAGGCAAGGGAGCTCACGCGCCGGAAGGGGTTGCTGGACGTCGGGAACCTGCCTGGCAAGTTGGCGGACTGCACGGAGAAAGACCCGGCAAAGTGCGAGCTCTTCCTCGTCGAGGGGGAATCCGCTGGCGGGAGCGCAAAGCAGGCGAGAGACAGGTCTTTCCAGGCCGTTTTGCCGCTCCGCGGCAAGATACTCAACGTCGAGAAGGCCAGGCTCGACAAGATGCTCAAGAACGCCGAGATAAGGACCATCATAACCGCGCTCGGAACGGGCGTGGGCTCCGAGTTCGACATCTCAGCCGCCCGGTACCACAGGGTGTGCATCATGACCGATGCGGACGTCGACGGAGCGCACATACGCACGCTCCTGCTCACGTTCTTCTTCCGCGAGATGAGGCCTCTGATAGAGCACGGCTATGTGTACATCGCCCAGCCGCCTCTGTACAAGGTGAAGAAGGGGAAGACGGAGAAGTACGTCTATTCTGACAAGGAGCTTGCAGAGACCCTTGAGCAGCTCGGCAAGGGCGCCGAGGTGCAGAGATACAAGGGTCTGGGGGAGATGAACCCCGAGCAGCTCAGGGTGACGACCATGGACCCGAACACGCGCACGATGAAGAGGGTCACCATAGAGGACGCGCAGGCAGCTGACGACCTGTTCACCGTGCTGATGGGAGACGCCGTCGAGCCCAGGAGGGCCTTCATCCAGGAGCACGCAAAGGAAGTGGAGTTCCTGGACGTCTAGGAGTGAGTACGGATGGAACAGTCATCGCCGGAGCCCCAGCCGCCTAAGATCGCAGCGAAGCTGGTGCCGCGGCCCATAGAGATCGAGATGAAGAAGTCCTACATCGACTACGCCATGAGCGTCATCGTGGGCAGGGCGCTCCCGGATGTGAGCGACGGGCTGAAGCCGGTCCACAGGCGGATACTCTACGCGATGCACGAGATGGGGCTGACGCACACCAAGCCCCACAAGAAGTCAGCCAGGGTGGTCGGTGAGGTCCTTGGCAAGTATCACCCGCACGGTGACATGGCCATCTACGACACGCTCGTGCGCATGGCGCAGGACTTCTCGATGCGCTACAGGCTCATCGACGGCCAGGGCAACTTCGGGAGCGTAGACGGCGACTCGCCCGCGGCTATGAGGTACACTGAGTGCAGGCTCTCCGCTATAGCCGCCGAGATGCTCGCGGACGTGGACCAGAACACAGTGGACTTCACCGACAACTTCGACGGGTCGCTCAAGGAGCCTCTGGTGCTTCCTGCCAAGCTCCCGAACCTCCTGGTGAACGGGTCCTCGGGCATAGCCGTCGGCATGGCCACCAACATACCGCCCCACAACCTCACGGAGATCGTCGATGCCGTCTCGCTGATGATAGACAGGCAGATCGAGGGCGGGGACGTCGAGCTGAAGGATCTGATGGAGGTGATAAAGGGGCCGGACTTCCCCACGGGGGGCGTGATACACGGGGCCCAGGGGATCGTCGAGGCTTACGCCTCAGGCAAGGGCAGGATAAGAGTCCGCGCCCGGACCTCGGTCGAGAGGGACGAGGCGACGGGGAAGGCGCAGATCGTCGTCACGGAGATACCGTACATGGTGAACAAGTCCGCCCTCCTGGAGGAGATAGCCGAGCTGGTCAAGACCAAGCGCGTGGAGGGCGTCTCGGACCTGAGGGACGAGTCGGACAAGGAGGGCCTGAGGGTCGTCATCGAGCTGAAGAAGGACGCCATCGAGGACGTCGTCCTGAACCAGCTCTTCGCGCACTCGCAGCTCCAGACCACTTTCGGCATAATCAACATCGCACTCGTGAACAACCAGCCCAGGGTACTCACTCTCAAGGAGATGCTGGAGTACTACATCGAGCACAGGTTCGACGTGGTACGGCGCAGGACGGAGTTCAGGCTGAGGGAGGCGGAGAAACGGGCGCACATACTTGCCGGCTTGATGACCGCGCTCGACCATCTCGACGAGGTCATCAGGATCATAAGGAAGGCCAAGACGCGTGACGATGCCAAAAGCGCCCTGATGTCGATGTACCTCCTCACGGAGGAGCAG
Source organism: Thermoplasmata archaeon (assembly GCA_038852315.1). GTDB lineage: Archaea > Thermoplasmatota > Thermoplasmata > UBA10834 > UBA10834 > COMBO-56-21. The sequence goes on from JAWCKF010000028.1 coordinate 4,443, forward strand.
ACGAAGGCGATACTCGAGATGCAGCTCCAGCGCCTCACGGGGATGGAGATGCAGGCCGTCAGGGATGAAGCCCAGGAGACCGCCAGGCTGATAGACGAGCTCAGGGCGATTCTCAAGGACGAGAAGAAGATCCTGGGCATCATCAAGTCGGAGGCGCAGGAACTCAAGAAGCAGTTCGGGGACGCCCGCCGGACGACAATCGAGGAGAACGCGCTCGACCTCGACATCGAGGACCTCATACCCGTCGAGGATGTCGTAGTCATGATAAGTCAGACGGGGTACATCAAGCGGCTGCCCCTCGACACATACGAGAGCCAGAAGCGCGGCGGCGTGGGCCTTATGGGGATGGAGACCAAGGAGGAGGACTACGTCGTCGACCTGTTCGTCACGTGCTCCCACGATTACATCATGTTCTTCACCAACAAGGGGAGGGTGTACTGGACCAAGGCCTACAGGGTCCCTGTGGGCGGCCGGCACGCCAAGGGGAAACCCATCGTGAACCTGCTCGAGCACCTCGAGGAGGGCGAGAAGGTCGTCGCAACAATGCCCGTGAAGAAGTTCGACGAGGATTCCTACATCGTGTTCTGCACGAAGAAGGGCACCATCAAGAAGACCAAGCTGTCGGCCTATTCTCACATTCGCCAGAGCGGCATCATAGCAATCAAGCTGGACGAGGGGGACGAGCTCGTCGAGACGGCGATCACCGACGGCACGCGCGAGATCGTGCTCGCGACCAAGAAGGGGCTCGCGGCGAGGTTCGACGAGAGGGATGCGAGGCCGATGGGCAGGGGGACATACGGCGTACGGGGCATAAGGCTCGAGGAGGGTGACGAGGTCGTCAGCATGGCTGTCGTCGGGCCGAAGGACCAGCTGCTCAGCGTGACGGAGCAGGGCTATGGCAAGCGCTCCCTTGTCGAGGATTACAGGAAGATCAGGCGCGGCGGCAAGGGCGTCATCACCATCAAGACTGGCGGAAGGAACGGCGATGTGGTCGCGGTGATGAAGGTTAGCGACGACGACGAGATCATAGCCACGAGCGTGAAGGGCATGGTGATAAGGATGCCCGTCTCGGGCATCAGCCTCCAGGGCAGGGCCACGATGGGCGTGCGCATCATGCGCCTGAAAGAAGGCGACAAGCTCGCAGCCGTCGCACGGCTCATAGGCAAGCTCGAGGAGGAGCGCGCGGTCGAGGCCGGCAGGACCCTCACCAGTTGTCCAGCGCCCAACGGCGACGTCGACGAGGGCCCGCTCGAGGGCGAGGACGAGGACAACGACTCAGACGAGGAGTGAGTGGCGGCTTCACTGGCTCCGGTCTCAGAAACGATAACGAATCGGAAAGGTTTAATAGACACCATCGCATTGAAAAGAGCGCGGTTCAGAGCCGAACAAACCCCCCGCAGTACCAGGAGGACCCCGGTTGTTCAAGGATTCCATCCCAGGCCTGGACAAGGTGTTCAAGAACGACATCGAGAGGCCCAAGGTCATACTCGTCACAGGGCCTCCGGGCTCGATGAAGACCACATTCTGCTACTCCCTCATGTCGACGTACCTCAAGGACAAGAACGAGTTCGGGCTGTACACGACCCTGGAGGAGAGCGTCGACAGCCACCTGAAGAACATGGAGAGCATCGGCGCGAAGCTGAGCATGAAGATGCAGATATCCGACCTGACAGATCTGAGGGAGATCGACCAGATCGACGAGGTCATAGGTCAGGAGGCGCAGACGGACTACGTGCTCTTCATCGAGAAGATGATACAGAGGTTCAGGAAGACGCACGGGAACAAGTTCTCGGTGTTCGTCCTCGATTCGCTCGGCGCCCTCTACTCCCTCATGGAGGACGTCAAGGACATGCGCAAGAAGATGTTCTACTTCTTCAAGATGCTCAGGGACAACAACCTGATATCGTTCATAATAATGGAACGATCCCTCACCGGGGAGTCCCAGCTGCTCGGGAACGAGGGCTTCCTGGCGGACGGCATACTCCTCCTGGGCCTCGACAGGCCCAAGGGCAAGCTCGTGAGGTTCCTCCAGGTGGAGAAGATGAGGGCGGTGGAGCACAGCATGGAGAGGCACGCGATAGAGGTGGGGAAGAACGGCATCCAGGTCCTGGGGCCGCTCCTGAGCTCGCCCTAGCGCGGACGCTGTGTGACGAAAAACCATTTCCGCGGGAAAAACGCTCACGGAAGAGATCACATGGCCGAGGAGCAGACGATCGCGCAGATACTTGAGGAGACGGTAAACAAGCTCAAGAGCCAGCAGGCTGAGGCCAGGAAGAAGGAGCTCGAGCTGAAGGCCCAGAAGGACGAGCTCACGCGGCAGAAGGCCGACCTGGACGCGCTCGAGCAGAGGCTGCGGGAGAGGGAAGACGCGCTGAGACAGAGGGAGGCAGCCGTCGAGCAGAAGGGCGAGGAGCTCAAGAAGCACGAGGCAGCTCTTCAGGAGAGGACCTCGCTGATTGAGACCAGGGAGCGGGATGTGGCCAAGGCCGAGCAAGAGGCCAAGGCGGCGTTCGCGGCCGCGCAGGCCAGGGAAAAGGAGGTCACCGAGAGGCTCTCGGAGCTGAACAGGGAGGCCGAGGAGCTGGCGAACAAGCGCAAGGCCCTGATGGAGCGCGAGGACCAGCTCAGGAAGTCCGAGGAGGAACTCCAGAGGATGCTCGAGCAGATCGCCTCCAGGCGCGACGCCGTAGTCTCGAGGGAGCGAGCGCTGGTCGAGGAGGAGGCCGCCCTGAGGCGGGATCGGGAGAAGCTCGCAGAGGATGCGAGGAAGCTCCTCGAGAGGGAGAGGGAGATCGCGGCGAAGGGGGTGGTCGCCGTCGCGGCGCCCCCGAGAGCGGGACCGCCTGCGGACCTCACAGCGGCGGTACTTAGCGAGGATGAGATGCTCTGTCCCAACTGCAGGACCGTCATCAGCAAGGACGCAATAATGTGCTACGCGTGCGGGCAGAAGATACGGGAAGAGGAGGCGCCCTCCACGGAGGACGAGGAGGAGCCTGCTCCCCAGGAAGAGGAGGAGATCCCCTGCCCGAACTGCAAGACGATGATAAGCCGCGAGGCCGTAATGTGCTACGCGTGCGGGGCGGACGTCAAGGATGCATTGGCCAAGCAGGAGGCCAAGACCTCGGATGTTGAGGGCGAGCCGCAGGTTGCGAAGAGGCCGCAGATATTCGTGAAGAAAATCGTGAAGAAAAAGTCGGCATAGCCAGACCGTAGTCCGCAGGCCTGCCACGACTTGAAAATGCGGTAAATAGCTTTTTATACGGCCGAAATGCTACATCTTGCCGCAGTACCCAGTTCTTCCTGGGTGGGTGAACTTATGAAGGGCAAAGCTTCAATGCTCCCTGCCAATAGAACTTTGAGCGCGTTGGTTGTTGTGTGCCTGCTCGTGTCCGGTTTTGCAGGCTTCTTGGTCCTCGTGGGGCCTCCGGAGGCCGAAGGACAGGCGATCGGCGACCTGATCGTCACCGGGACGTATGTGATAGAGGGCATAACACAGCCCGTCGACGGCAACGTCGTGGTTGAGAGCGGAGGGCACCTCATCATAAGGGACGCCACACTAAGTGTGATTAGTAACTATGATCTTGCTCACAGACACAGCATCACTGTCAATTCCGGAGGAACAATCACACTTGAACACGGCACTATTACTACCTACCTTGACCAGATTGATCCTTACCCCTTCCTCACTTTGAATGTGGCAGGCGGAAAGGTCTTTGCTAAAGGGAAGTCGGTTCTTCAATTCCCAGGACAGATGTTACTTACAGGTGGAGCCACGGTCTTCCTGAACGATACTGAGATTAAGGCATTGCCAGCAGAACTGGTCCAGCAGTATGTTGTAGGCAGTGGTGGACTAATATCGGCTGATGAAGCAGATGACGGCCCAGCTATCCAGGTTGTGAATTCGAAGCTCAACCTTTTCGATTCTGCAATAGCTGATTTGCCGGAGTACCCCGTTAAGAATCAACTAGCTTCTAATCTGACGCTGAGCGGCACCTCCTCGTTATTGGCAGTAAACTCTCACATAAGTGTTGATTTCGGGCCTGTTATAACTCTCGCAGATTGGTTCACCCACAATTCGATGGTTGTTACTGGTAGTTCACTTGCGAACTTGTACGGCTGTACATTCGATCCTTATGTAGGTGACCCTGCGGACCGAGTAGCGGCCATAGTCACTACGGGCGATGCAGATGTCGCAGTACCTTCAGGAGTAGGTGCTGGTGATACTACTGTCGGTCAGGACTACAGGTCTCTTGTGGTCGCCGGAGAAAGCTGGACCTATCATGTGGGCCCGGGTCAGAGAATGGTCATAGGGAGTTTCGATGCAGGTGCTCCCTCCACGATCTCTAGCGCTCGATTGATTGTTAGATATGCCGTAACCGGTGGATACAATGGTAACGCATTTGTGATGTGGAACCTTGAGGGGAACCCTCCAGCATCAACTGGCATCCGGCCATTGGCGACAGAGACCTCTTTCGTTGAGAAATCATTCGATCTCTTTGCAGCCGGGGTTACTACAACAACTCAATTGGCAACACTAGATGTTAGTTTCTTGCACAATGGTGGGGTAGGCGAAGTCCAATTTGATTCCATGTCTATTGTATACGGCATCGGTTCTGGAGCGTTTATCTACAGATGGTTGAATGTGACTGTGGGCGATGAGTACGGCGTCCCCATTCCTGGAGCGTTGGTTTCGGCTATATTCACTGGCAGCACGGCATTTGGCGGGCAGCCTTCGATATACTTTGGAGATGATGGACCCAGTGTCTTCCCGCCAGCTTTAGTCTTGAGTTATCTGGGCAGAAACGCAAATACATTTGGCGTTACTGGCTCCGACGGAATCGTCTTGATGCCTTATCTAACAGATATAGTCTCTTCCAGTCAATGGCCTAACTCTTTATTCGTTGGATCATTTGTGATTACTGGCAAGGCAACAGTATCGGGCGCTAATTACTCATCATCGTCGACCGTTTCCTTCGCGCCGTATCCAGCGATGTCCACATCGGATAGGAGTTATGACTTTACAGTCAAGATATCAGGTATCTCGGCCCAGAGCCCTGACCCATCCAGATGGTTGGTGGTTCCGCCTTCTCTCGCAATCGAGAGCATGACATACTACCACGCCGGCGACGTGATAGTTGCAGCGGGCGGCACTCTGTGGGTCAACAACTCAGTGTTTGAACTGGTCCAGGCCTTCCCGAACCAGAGGACAGTATACATTGACGGAACATCAACTTCGCCAGGGCGTCTCCTGATATCCGGATCTCAGGTCGTCAGCACCAAACCAATCAATTTCGTCGTCCAGGGTTATGGGACACTTGAGGTAACTGACACAGTGCTTACTGGAGTCAACATAGTTGCCCTGGAGAACTCCCGAGTGGTGTTCAGAGGAGTCACCCTCTACGGCAATATCACCACAGCATACGACTCGAGAGCCTCGATCAAGATTTTTGACTCGGACCTGTCTGAGCCGACCACTCTCTCCGGCTATGTGGTCGGCGAATACACGAACACGAGTGTGCCATCGATCAAGGTCGAGGACGACGCCGTCGCTGTCATCTACAGATGGATCCACGTGACGGTCTATGACGGCGCGGGATACCCCGCTCCTGGCGTCACAGTTTCGACGAGGTATTTCATAAACAACACTCCTGCCTCGAGCGGCGTGTCTGATGCTCAGGGTGTGGCTCGCGTCAACTCGATAGGCACCATCATAAGAGAGACGGGATCCACTTTCGTAGGTAATTACAGAGTCAACGCGACATTGACTTATGCTGGTCACAGCTACTACGGCGCCAGCGAGATCTCGGTCGGTGTGATGCCTTATGGAGAGCCGCTTGGTCGGAACGTGACATACGCGGTCATGAGCCTGCCAAAAGCCTTCCCAGATCTCACTCTCGTAGGGCAGCCGTTGACTGTGACACCATCCAACCCGAAGCACGGCTACAACACTTATGTCAATGTGACGGTAACGAACATCGGGCCTGTGCCCGCTCACGAGGTTTCAGCTCAGTTCGACGACACCTCGACGATTGGCGGGCAGCTGGTGATTCGCCCAATCGGCAAGGTGACTATTCCCATCGTGCCGGTTGGCGGGAGTGCGGTTATATCGACAAGGTGGATAGCAGTTCCTCCGCTCTATCCCGACTCGCACACGATAACTGCCACTATAGACCCCGACAACACGGTGCCCGAACTCGTAGAAACGTTGCTGGTCGCCTCAAGGACAGTTATCGTGCAGAACCTTTCTGATGTGGAGGTCAGGTCTCTCACTGGCGAGATATACACTGTCCCGTCAACCATAGTAGTCAACGTTCCAGTGACATTGTGTGCGAGTGTCCACAACGTCGGAGATCTGACTACGGGCGATGTGCTGGTCGAGTTCTACGATCAGCCGTACGGTACGGGTAGCATGACCCTCATTGCGAACACGACTGTAACGGGCATACAGAGTGAGCACACCGCCGTAGCGTCTGTCACGTGGACACCGATGGTCGCCGGCATACACACGATAGTTGTGAGGGTCAACGGCGGTACCGATCCGAACCCGGCGAACCACAGCTTCGACGAGCTTAGATTCGACAACAACCAGGCAAGCCTCGTGTTCACCGTGCTTACTCCCCCGGACCTAAAGCTCACCAACATGGTCTTCTCGCCCTCGAACAGAATACCTGGCGGCGACCTGGTCACGATAAGCGCGACCCTGACGAACACAGAGGCCGCACCCGTGACTTCAGTACTTGTGGAGCTACGCAGGGATTCGCAGTCCGGTCCGCTGGTCGACAGCAAGATCGTCACAGCGGTGCTTTCGAGCAACGCTTCAACGGTCGTTTCCTTTGGCTGGGTCACGCCGGCCGATGTGACGGCCGCGACTGACATCGTGTTCTACATGATTGTCAACCCGAACCAGAACGATCCGTTGGAGACGACCTACTCAAACAACGTCGTGTTCGGGACGCTGACGGTTCTAGATGTGAGGCCAGACTTGGCCGTGACACCCTCTTCGATAATGGTCAAGCTGGGTCAGAGCAACATCACGGCCTCGACCTTCGGCCGCACTGTGACGGTCGAGGTGCTGGTGAACAATCTGGGCGGCAGGCCCGCGAACGACTTCAGGGTGCTGGTCAACGTTTTGAACGAAACATCCGGGTACAACCACACGTTCCACTCGGGCCTGTACAACATATCGGCGACGGCGATGGATCACACGACTCTCGTGTCCTTCAGCTGGGACATACGAATCTGGGAGTGGGGTGACTACCTTATATGGGTCTGGGTCGACTCTGAGCGCACGGTCTCCGAGCCGAACGAGAACAACAACATCGCATCCACGGTTTTCACCATCAACCCGATCAACGCTGTCGTGGATATCACGCCCGACAAGTTGGAGTATCAGGCTGGCGACACGATCGTGGTGAGCATGACCATATATCATGCTGGCACGAGCATCGTCGTGCCAGAGGTGCCGAACGTGGTCTTCCGGCTGGTAGACACCAACACGAGGCAGGTCGTGCCTGGCTCCGAGGTCCAGGCGGGCAACGCGACGAAGGACGGGACCGTGGTCGCCACGCTCCTGATACCGACGAACCTCGATTCTGGTTCGTACGACATCGTGGCGGTGTTCTTCGGGACGACTTACGCCGACACGGACTCGACCGCTGATACTGTACACATCAGCGCAGCCGGTGCGGGCGGCCTGCTCCCGATGTGGATGATAATCGTCATCGTGGTGATCGTGGCTGCTGTGATCGGTGGCGTGTCTGTATACATGTACAGGTACGGCCTCGGGAAGTACGTCGAGTGTGGCGAGTGCGGGCAGTTCATCCCAGCGTCTAGCAAGCGCTGCCCGAAGTGCGGCGTGGAGTTCGAGGTCGGCACGATGAAGTGTTCGGAGTGCGGCGCTTGGATTCCTGCCGAATCGACCGAATGTCCGAACTGCGGCGTCAAGTTCGTCGGCGAGGCCGAGGAAGAGGCTGACTATCTCGAGCGCATGAGAAAGGAGTACGACGAGATGGTGTCCAAGTACCGTGAGCTCGCGAAGCCGGAGCTGGGCAAGAAGTTCAGCGACAAGGCCTTCGAGGAGTGGTGGAAGAAGCAGCCAGGGTACATCTCCTTCGAGGATTGGCTGGCGAAAGAGGAGGAGAAGAAGAAGGAGGGCCCCGTTCCCTGCCCTGTCTGCGGCACACTGAACCCGAAGGAGGCCACTGTCTGCCACAAGTGTGGCACGGTGTTCGGAGCGGTGAAGGAGGCGCCTACGGGGAAGGGCCCACCACCTGCAGCGCCACCTGCGGCCGCGGCCCCGCCAGCGGTCGAGAAGCCTGTCGAGAGGCCAGCCGAGGGTGCGCCGCCCGCGGCCCAGGCCGCCGCGCCCCCGGGCGCTCAGCCGAGGATGGTCATAAGGCGTCCCATAGAGAAGAAGGTCGTGCCTAAGAAGATCATCCGGACGCCTACGGGCGAGCTCAAAGAAGAGGAGGAGAGCAAGGGCGACGAGAACCAGTAGGCCCTGCCGCTCTCATCCCCTCGAAACCTCTTTTCCCGGCTTTTCTGCTCTTGTATCGCCTCAGCTTGAGGCATGTGGTCAAGCGCGGGCGTGCTTGTAGGCGTTGGGTCATGGGCGATAGCTCTCACCGAAGGCCAGGATACCGCGTGTGGTCCTGGGTGAATCGTGCAGAAACCGCATCCTGGACGGCCGCGCAAGAACCTGCGGAGTTCAGATCCTCTCGGCTCCCTCGGCGAGCTTCGCCCTGACCTCCCTCATGACCTTCTCTGGGTCTTTGTAGTAGGCGGATATTATCGTAGCGACCTTCCTGTGGCTGTCTATGCCTATCTTCTTCATGTACTCGAGTATGTCCACCCTGCGCTTGAGCTCCCTCTCCATCTCCCTGGGCGACCAGTTGCGCGCCATGCGGACTTTCTCGTACACGTAGCTGTGGCCGCTGTAGCTGAAGGTGTCGTCAGCCGGGTTCCAGGTGTACACAGAGTTGGTTATCAGCTCGTTCGTCTCGGGGTCGATGCCAACGATCTCCGTCAGCGACTTCACGCGCCTCGTCATCTTCGTCCCGACCTTGACCTGGGCCTGCAGCAGGACTATGTTCAAGGCGGTTATGAGCGCCCTGGGCAGGTTGATGGGGTCGTTCTCCATCCTGTGGACCATCGCCTGGACGTCCTCGGCGTGGAAGGTGGAGTAGCAGGTCTTACCTGTTGCCATGGCCTGGAAGACGACGTACGCCTCCTTGCCTCTGACCTCACCGACCATCAGGTACTGGGGCCTCTGCCTCATCGCCGCCGTGAGGAGATCGAACATGTCTATCTCGCCCGAGGCCTTGCCCGTGATGAGGTTCTTGCCGCCGAACCCCTCTCTCGTCAGCCCCGGAACCCAGTTCTCGTGGGGGAGGTTGAGCTCCCTCGTGTCCTCGATCGACACGATCTTCATCTGAGGCGGTATGAACAGCAGTACGGCGTTCAGGGTCGTGGTCTTGCCGGATGCGGTGCCGCCGCAGACCAGCATCGATTGCCCGTGCTCGATGGCTATCCACAGATAAGCCATCATCTCCGTGCTCATGGTCTTGAACTTGAGCAGGTCAAGGGGCGTGAACGGGTTCTCCTTGAACCGCCTGATGGTGAACGACGAGCCGCGCTTTGTCACGTGCTTGCCCAGCGTGGCCTGCAGCCTCGAGCCGTCCGGTATGGTAGCGTCCAGCAACGGGTTCGCAACGGAGATGTGCTTGCCGCACTTCTGTGCCAGCCAGACGACGAAACCGTCCAGCTCCGTCTCGCTCTCGAATCTGAGGTTCGACCGTATGGACCCGTACTTCCTGTGATAGATGTAGAGCGGCACCCCCACCCCATCGCAGGAGCAGTCCTCGACGTTCGGGTCTATCATCATCACGTTGACGACGCCGTAGCCGATGAAGTCCCTGATGATGTAGTACATCACCCTCTCCTTGGATATCGGGTTCAGGCTGATGCCCAGCTCCCGCATCAGCGTCTCGACCATGCGGCGGAGATACTTCTCCTTCTCCTCGGGGGCGGCCTCCGTCATGCGCTCCACGGATGCGATGAGGGTCTCTTTCAGCAGCGCCAGGACGTCCTTCTCGTCCTCCGTCAGCTTCGGCTCTATGACCTCGTAAGTGTACTCGTTCGCACGGTTGTCGTATCTTATCCTCACATACGAGTAGTTCTGCTTGATGGGGACGATCTCGACCTCGTCGACGTTCGGCTCGGTGATCTTCGGTATCTCCGTTATCTTGGTGACGTCGAAGCTGACCTCGCTCTTGGGCACGGCCACCAAGACAGGTTTGGGCTTGAGCTTGAAGAGGAAGCCGAAGTACCTAGCTGCGACTCCCACGCTGCCCTTCGGCTCAGACTTCTCCTCGGCCTTCTCCTCCTTGCGCGCCTTCCCCTTCCTCTTCTCGGGTACCTCAGCGATTTTCTCCTCCTCGGCCATCGTCATCCATCTCAGCCTCCGAACAGCACCCTGAGGGTGATGAAGCCGACGAGCAGCATGATGAAGCTGTGCCTCATGCCGATGGGTATGCTGCCCTTCTGTATCACGCCAGCGAGGATACCGTCACCGATCGCGTGCACGACCACGGAAAGGAGGAATATGAACGATATCTCGCTGATTACCTCCGTGTGTATGCTCACGCCCGGGATGGATCCGAGGCCCATGTCCTTCGCCTTCTGGTTGACGGTGCTTCCCGCCTCCTCCATCTTGGGGAGGAACTGGCCCTGCAAGATCAGTATCGTCGCGATGAACACGAAGAACGCGATGTACACGACCATGACGTAGGTCTGCATCGCCACGCTCCGCTCCTCCTGCGTGAGTATCGTTTCCTTCGCGTCGTGCGAGACCATGCTCAGCACATCCGCCACGTTGCCGCCCGCATCGTTGGCCTTCATGATTATGGAGGACATCCTCGTGACGAGCGGGGTCTTGACCCTCTCAGAGAACAGCCTTATCGCCTCGGAAGCGGGCACGCCCCACTCGATCTGGGCAGCCATCTTCTTGATCTCGGGGGTGAGCCTCCCGTACCTGCCAGACGATGCGACCACTATGGCGTCCGCGAGTGTCATGCCGAACCTGCCGGCCTCAGCGACGTCCCTGAGGAAGTCGGGCAGCCTCGTCTCGATCTCCCTGATGTGTCGCTCCTTCGCGCTCATGGGGAATCCGTAGGACGCGAGCAGGGCGAGGGCTGCGAATATCACCCAGTCGATCCACTCGAAGGGTATATCGATGCTGCCTATGGCGTCCAGCACGCCGATTGCCACGAAGACGACCATGACGATGACGCCGATGGTCAGGTAGGTCTTGGTCAGATCCGCCTTCTCGGTCGCGATGATGCGCTCGTAGGCCTTCTGCCTCTCCTGCTCCGTCTTCGTCTTCGCCTTCTTCGCAGCCATCTACATCGCACTCTCCTGGGCCATGTTCCAGATGACGAAGACGAATCCGAACTGCGCCACCGGTATCATCATCCCTACGATGAGGTAGAGCATCATGACCATGAAGTCGGGGTTGCCGCCGCCCACGATCGCCATGATTGCGAGTATGAGGACAAGGAACAGCGGGAAGGCGACGACGACCGTGACGAACGACTCCGCGAGCATCCCCAGGGTCTCCATCTGGGACTTCAGCGCGAGCTTGTTCTCCTTCTGGTACTCCTCGGCCTTGAGCAGGAAGTATGGCTTGAGCTGCCCTCCTGACGTCGAGGTAGTCACCACGCCTTGCAGGAAGTCCTGGAACTTCGCCGATGGCGAGCGCCTCGCGGCCCTCTTGATGGCGGTCAGTATGTCAGACCCGAGAAGCTCGGTGTCCCTGGTTATCCACGCCGCTTCCTGGGCTATCTCCCCGTACACCTTCTGCCTGGACAGCTCCTTGAATATGACGTCGATGTTGACATCGGCCGAGGCCATCGCTGATATGAAGCTCATCGCAGCAGCGATGCGCTTGTCGATGTCCCTCGCGCGCGCCTTCGCCTTCGAGCCCGGGGAGCCTATCAGGATCGAGTACGCGAGCAGAGGCGGCAGGACGATGGAAAGGACCACGACGACCATCCTCAGCATGAAGCTGAGGCCAAGCAGGCTGAACAGGACTACACCGACTCCGACGCCGACCGCGACGCCCACGATGGCGGCCACGAGCGTCGCCATGTACACATAAGCCAGGTATTCCTCAGGCCTTATCTTCATGTGGGCCTTCAGGAGCGAGTCTTCGAGGGACTGCAGGGCGGCCGTCTTGCCCTTGGCATACCTGCCGAAGGTCCGCCAGCCGAGTTCCTGAAAGCGCGTCAGCTTGATGTACTCAGGGAGGGTGCCCTTCTGCAGCTTCACGGCATGGGGGCCCCACTGCTGTGCCTGGGCAGAGAGCTTCGTCTTGGCGTAGATGCCCTTCTTCGCCTCTACGCGCTTGAACTCATCGGTGACCTCAACCAGCTGCAACACCCCCTGCCGCTTCCGCCCTCTGGGCCCCGGGGACGGAGGTGCCGTAGAGCTCCTTTCTGATGCGCTCAGCAGTCAGCTTCGGCTCCTTGTAGTACTCCCTTATGAGCGCCCAGATCTCCCTGTGGTCCGTGATGTCCTTCGCGACCATGTACTTCACTATGTCGACACGCCTCTCGAACTCCTGCATTAGCTCTTCGTGCGTTAGGTTCTTCATCTCCATGATCTTGTCGAACAGGAAGCTGTGGCCCTTGAACACGAACTTGTCCGTCGCCTGGTCCCACTCATAGACAGTGTTGCTTATGAGCTCGTTGGTCTCAGGCTCGAAGCCGACGATTTCGATCAGCTGCTTGATCCGCCTCACCATGTCCATGCCTACGCGTGCGTGCGTCTGGATGATGACGTTCCTCAGGGCGGTCAGCAGTATCCTCGGACAGTTTATGGGCGGGTTCTCGAGCCTGTTGACCATGCCTTTCACGGAGTCGGCGTGCATGGTTGAGAAAGTCGTGTGGCCTGTCGCCATGGCCTGGAACATCGTGTAGGTCTCCTTACCTCTGACCTCACCGACTATGATGTAGTTCGGCCTCTGCCTCAGCGACGCCCTGACGAGGTCGTACATGTCTATCTCGCCCGCGGCCTTGCCGTCCGGCCCCCTCTCGCCCGTTCCGGACCTGGTCGTGCCGGGGATCCAGTTCTCGTGGGGGAGGTTGATCTCCCTTGTGTCCTCCATTGTGACGACCTTGGCGCCCGGCGGTATGAACAGGGAGATCGCGTTGAGGGTCGCCGTCTTGCCGCTCGCAGTCCCTCCGCAGATTATGGCGGACTCCCCGTGCTCTACGCTCAGCCACATGTACGCGACTATCTCCGGGGATGCGGTGCCGTACTTGATCAGCTCGACGGGCGTGAAGGGCTTCTCCTTGAAGCGCCTGATGGTGAAAGACGCGCCCCTCGTCGTGACTTCCCGCGCGTATGTGGCCTGAACCCTGTGCCCTTCCGGCGTCGTGCCGTCCAGGATTGGGTTCGAGACGGAAAGCTGCTTGCCACACCTCTGGCCGAGGGCCACTACGAACGAGTTGAGCAGGTTCTCGTCCGGGAAGACTATGTTGGTCTTGATCGACTCCCACTTGCTGTGGAACACGAAAAGCGGGATGCCAACTCCGTCGCAGGACACGTCCTCGATGTGCTCGTCGTTCATCAACGCGTCTATGGGGCCGTAGCCCACGAAGTCCCTGGTGATGTAGTACGTTATCTTGTCCTTCGATATGGGCTCTATCCGCATGCCCCTGGACTTGAGGTAGCTCTCGACGCTCTTCTCGAGGTAGGTCTTCTTGTCCATCACAGTCAGCTTCTCCCACTCATAGTCCAGGGTCTTCTCCAAGGTCTCCTTGATGAGATTGAGCAGCTCCTCCTCGTCCTCCGTCAGCTTCGGCTCTATGACCTCGAGAAGGTACTCACTCGTGGCCTTGTTGTATGTGCCCCTCACGTAGCTGAACGGCTGGACCACCCCATAGAAGCCTATCTCCTCGATGTTCGTGTCAGTTATGGGAGGTATCTCTGTGTAGACGGAGCCCCTTCCTCTGCTCCAGTCTCGCTTCCTGGCGGCCGCGCCCTTTGGTGACTTCACTGCGATGGGCTCGGACCGCAGCTTGGCGAGCGCACGCAGGTACCCCTGGGCTATCCTCGTGCCCAGAGGCATCTGTGGAGCCTTTATCTCGACTTGGTGCTTGACCTTGGGTTGGGCTTCTGCCATCTTCCTTGTTCCTCCTAGATGATACCCATCTCCCCGATTGATAGCGACACTGTCGCGCGCGTGTGATCCAGCACAGACACCCTGTGCACGGTCACAGTTACCACGTAGTAGTTGTCTCGGTCATCGGGCAGGTCGTGATATGTCCTGACTATCTCGTAGTGCGTCCCATATACCATCCCCGAGCTGTTGAGCGTCCTGTTGAAGTAGTCCGCCCACGCGACGCCGTGCTTGGACCTTATCGTGAAGGTGAGGTCGGGGAGGTTGTCGTTCGTCAGCTGGACCGTGTCCGCGAATTTCAGGTCTGCCGTTACCCCCTTTGAGCCAGTTCCTCCGATTGTGTTGTTGACGCCCTTGATCGTCACCTGAGTGATCATGATGGTCCAGCTGGGTTGCGCAGCCGAGCCAGTGTTCCGCGCGGCCAGCTGCGGTCCGGCTATGACGAACTCCCCGTCCGACTGGTTGAGTATGACCGCACCTGACTCGTAGATCAGGTACTGCTCCACGAAATACCTGTTCGGGCAGTAGAGCTCGAGGCTGCCGCCCGAGTGGCCGTCGTTCTCGCCGCTTAGGGTGAATGTCCTGGGTGTGCCGGAGACGGTGGAGACCCACTCGTATGTAGTGTTGAACGAGGTCTTCCCGTCGACTGTGTCAGGCGATAATGTCAGTATTCCTGCCGTAGGACCCGCAAAAATTGGTATGCCGGCCGAGCTCAGGGTTATGGGCACAAATATCGGGGACGGGGCGACAAGGCTGTTGGGGTTCCTAGATATGGCCAGATCTATCGCGGACTTGAGGTTGATGAACTGCTCTACAGCCGTCGACATGTGCGCGCTCTCGTTGTCGCTCATCCAAACAGGGACGAACTGGTTCGTGAACAGGCCCATGAAGGTCAGGAAGACAAGGAGAGCCATGATCGTGCCGACGGTGGCCGCAACACCCTCGTCATCCCACCGCTTCTTCCGACGGATTCGGTCAGCGAGGGATACCTTAGAATAGTTGGTGTTCTGGGGGGACAAATCCATCCTACCACCAAACCAGGGGTTGCGAAGCAATCCAATCAGCGAGTGCTGAATATATAAGTCTGTCGTTGCTGGTATCGTGCCAAAAACATGCATGGACGAAGCCTTTCTACCTCTCCTGGGACGAGTGCTCTCAGCGTTATCTCGGCCTCTGCGTTGCGAGCCGCAGATTCCGGAATTCCCCAACATTTAATATCACGCTCCGCGTAACTGCCCGACTGCTCCTGAATGCCGTGGTAACTCAGTTGGGAGAGTGCAAGACTGAAGATCTTGAAGTCGCCGGTTCAAGTCCGGCCCACGGCACTCGTTTCTCCGGGATGTCTCCCTGGGGTGTCGCAGGGATAGTTTTTAACCGCAAGAAGCCTTCTTGACCGTCAGAGCAGGGGGGAACAAACCGTGCCTATCAAGTCGTTTGAGCTCGTATCCCTCGACGCCAAGCGCTTCTCAAAGCTCGGCGAGAGGATCCCGCACCTCAGGGTGGACCACAACACCGCAGTCACCAGCGTGACAGCCCTGAGCGACAAGGACGCTCAGTTCGACTTCAGGTTCACGGTCAACTACGTCGGCGTCGGCATGATCAAGATAGAGGGCAGGATAGTCTGGGACGGCGATGCGAAGGCGCTCGCCTCGCAGTGGGCCCAGACCAACGCCCTGCCGAACGAGGTATTCAATCCGGTGCTGGCTGCTATCTTCGGGAACTGCATGCCAACGGCAGTCGTCTGCGCGCGCGATCTGGGACTTCCGCCGCCCATCCCGCCACCTCAGATACAGTTGCAGAAGCCGGCGAAGACGGTCGGCGCGAAGGACGCCCGGAGCTCGATGGAAGTCGCGTGAGCAGGGGAGGGGACCAGCCCATCCGAGCGCGGTCATCTGATGTGGTCCAGCGAGAACGACCCGATGTTGACCGTGCTCTTCGTGGCGGAGTACCTTATGAACGCTCTTGACTGGACGTCGCAGATGCCTCGGATGGCAAGGAATGTGTTCAGGTTCTCGACCTTGAACTCTATCATGCCGTCCATGAGTGACCCTATCATCTGAATCTCCTGTTCGCCGTGCACACCCTTCTCTATGGTGTACATCGCGACCGCCCTGTCCCTCTTCCTGCGCCCCACCACCGGGCTGAGGAATCTGAACGCCGTCCCAGGGTCTAGGTACGCGATGAGCGTGGATATGGACCTGAACGCCACCCTGTAGTACTCGTGCTTCTCCTTGAACGCTCTCGCTGCGTTCTCGATCGCCTTCTGGATGGACTCGTAGTCAGTCGGCGATTCGATGTACTCGGTGTATGGGTCCTGCGTCTCGTCGCCCATGCTCCTTGAATATGCGTCCACGTACCTGACGAGGCCCATCTTCTCGTACTCCTCGTAGCCGGAGACTACGAAGATCATCTCCTCCCTGATCTCCTTCGGCGACTTCTCCGTGATGATCCACAGCGCAGGTATCCCCTTCTTCAGGCCCTCGGCTATGAACGCGTTCACCAGGACCTCCTTTCCTGTGAAGGGCGGGCCGTATATGAGGACGTTCGAGCCGAACGGGATGCCGCCCAGGAGCAGGTCGTCCAGCCTCGCAGTGCCGGTCTTGACCTTCTCCTGCTTCAGCTCCAGCTGCCTGTCCGCCTCTCTCCTCTCGATTTCCTCGGCGATGACGCCCTGCTCCCTGAGCCTCAGCTCTTCCTCCTTGGCCGCGAGGTATTTCTCCTTGGCGCGTATTTCCTCCTCCTTCGCGGTCACCTGGGCCTGGAGCTCCTCGAGGCGTTTCTTGAGGGTGAGTTCGTCTTGAGAGCCAAGCTCGGCCTGCGCCTGCGCGATCTTCTTCTGCTCCTCCTGGA
>JAWCKF010000029.1:0-20947 GCA_038852315.1 Thermoplasmata archaeon
ATCCCGCCGAACGAGACCATCGTGACGGCCACGGCGACGGCCGCGATCACCAGCAACGATACCATCAGCGCTAGGATCTTCTTCTCCATACCTGCCTCACTCCTGCTTGCATAGGCTCACGTGAGCTGAAGAGACAGATTGAGGGCTCCGCCATGAGGCAAAGCAAGCGCTGGTCCATCCCTTCTGCTTCCGCGGCCAATATATCAGGTTATTAGTATATAATTATTGCTGCCTGGCCCGCCATGGGACTTGGACGAGAAATGTCTCGGAGAACATCGCAGCCACCGAACGGTGTGTTGCTCCGCTCTTCAAGGAAAGACGAAGGAAAACCCCTGGGGTCCCATCCGACCCCACGGAGGCAGACGCGCTCTGCACCCCACCACACCTGGCACTCAGGATTCTGGCAGTTGCCTGCATTTCAGGCGTTATAGAACGTATCGTATTTCAAGATTCCCAGTCAGTGCACCAAGGAGCGGCTTCCGCAGCCCTCCGAACGGGAGGTTGCGTGGACGGAAGTGCCCGAGGATTGTCAATCACTTCACGCTGCGGCCGCCCTCGAACTCGATCTCGACCCCAGGAACATCAGTCCGGCGCCGACCAGGAGCACGACGACGAACGCTACACCGACGGCCATGTTGGAACTCTGAAGGGCCGAGTTGATGGGGTCCCACAGCATCATCACCACGAGCGCTAGTATGCCGAACAGGAACATCGAAAGTGACGCCCACGGAACCGGCCTTGGGACCTTCTTACCCTCGGATGCGAACCTCTTTATCAGCAGGAATACGAGCAACCCCAGGACTATGATCACCGCGGGTATTGCCACGAACATCGCAAGGTGATCCTCTATAGGCGGCACCCAGCTCCAGTACCAGTCGATCATGAACGCGATCTGAGAACCCAGGATCCCGAGCACTATGAGCGAAGCGCCTATCACCCTGAAGTCGAGTATGCTGGTCAAATCCTGGGGCACGGGTTCCTCCTCTGCGGCTTCGACGGTCTCCTCTGCGACCGCGGGCTCGGAGGTCTTTGCAGGCGTAGCCTTGGGGACCACCTCCTCGACCTCGATGATCTCCTCGACCTCTTCTTCTTCGAACTCGGCACCGCAGTACGGGCATGTAGGTACCGTCAGGCCGACCATCTTCCCGCAGACGGGACACTCGGCCTTCTCCTCTTCTTCAGCCACGACCTCGCTGGCAGCGGCAGGTGTTGCCTTGACGGGCTCAGGAGCTCTCTCCTCGGTGACCGTCTCTTCCTCGAACTCAGCGCCGCAGTACGGGCACGTGGAAACCTTGATGCTGACCATCTTACCGCAGACTGGGCACTCAGCCATCTCCTCTTCATCGGCAACTGGAGGAGCCGCCTTGGCTTTCTCAGGAGCCTCTTCTACGACAGCCTCCTCCTCGAACTCGGCCCCGCAATACGGACAAGACGCAACCTCCAGGCCGACCGGCTTCCCGCAGATCGGACAAGCGACCTCCTCTTCGTCTGCCACCTCGGGCTTCTTCTGTGGGACAGGCTCCTGCTGCTTCTTCTTCGGCATATCGGCACACACCCCTGCGCGAAACCAACGGCCTCCAAAGACTGGGGGATACTGGTGTTTAGCATTGGATTTGCCGCTTAAATAGGTTGCTACATGGGTGGCCTCAAATCGAAGAGCGCGGTGGCGCAGGATTAAGACCCCGCCGAGTCCAGTGCTACCAGAGCGGACGCCAAAGGCCCTTTCGGCCTCTCTCATGCAAACTGATATAGCTCTCCATCATTCTCCACTGCATTCGGGGAAGAGCGCCGGATGCCGACCACCAGCAAGAACACGATCTTGGAGGCCGCGCAGTCGCCTGATGGCCAGAGGATAATCGTGGCTGGGTACTCCGTCGCCACAACGCTCATCCTTCTGGGGTTCCCCGGTACTCCGGCTGCGCTCGTCCTCGGCATCCCTTACCTCTTCTTCGTGCCCGGGTACGTCCTGGTCAGGCTGTTCTTCTGGAAGGGGACTTCGCTCGAGGCGAAGTTCGTGCTCAGCCTGGGCCTGAGCGTCCTGGCAATGATATTCCTCGGGCTGTTCCTAGTGCTCACGCCTCTCGGGCTGACGTCGGATAACGCCCTCGCATCGGTGATAGTTCTCACGATGGTCTGCCTCACGGCCGACGTGCTGTGGAAACGGCCCGAAGATGCGAAGGAGAGGGAGCACAAGCCCCCAGCGACTGTGAAGCTCGACAGTGTCGTGGTCGCGATGCTCGGGACCGCCATCGCCATCTCCGTGATATCCGCGGCGTTGATCATCACCGCGGACTACCCCTCGAGGACCTACTTCGCCATAACGGACGAGCAGGGCAGCGCGGACATAGAGACGACGCGAGCGGTCAACACCACCATGGCGCTGATCGTGCACATGAAGAACGGCGAGGACGGCCCGCGCACCTTCAGGCTGGTGGCGTACAACGACACCCTGGCGTTCAGGAACGAGTCGAATCGCGTGCTCCAGGAGGGCGAGCTCTGGCAGATGATGTTCAACATCCCGCTCTACCAGAAGGGGGAGTTCCTGCTGAACTTCGATCTCTACATACAGGAGCAGGGAGAGCCGGAATACTTCTACGGGAACCTGCACCTGTGGGTGAAGGTCTCCTGAGAGCGCTCAGTCGCCGATCAAACGCTCCACATCCAGCGGCTCGCTCGCCTCCTCCCCCAGCTTCCTGATCGACCTTATCGCGGTCTGCCTGACGGCCATGACCGCCGAGGCGACCGCGCTCGTGACCGATATCGCGACCGCCCCGAGGAGCACCACCACCAGCAGGCCCGTGTCCAGCTGCGGCCTCACGCCGTGCCCGAACACCACGAAGGCCTCGGACTTGGACAGGAGGTCGGCTGCGGCCACGCCCAGGGCGACGCCGATGGCCGCTCCCGCAAGGCCGGCCTCGAGGGCCTGTGGGAGCACGAGGCCGATTATCGCCCTCTTGGACGCTCCCACGGTCCTGAGGATGCCCAGTCTCGCCCTGCCCTCGTGGATCTCCTTCGAGAACACCGAGCATATGGCAAGCACAGCGAGCAGGGCGGATATCGCGCCCACGGAGACCACGGCGACCAGCACGTTCCCCTCCGATATCTTCGCCGCCTGGTAGATCGGCACGGACCCTGCGGAGAACAGCGCGCTCGAGCCGCTGTACCTCATCACTAGCTGCACCAGCCCAGGGTTGTCGACTATCCACGACTGCACCACGAGCTCGCTCGAGAAGTTGGCGACCTGAACCGTGTGCGTGCCCACGCTCAGCCCTCTCAACCTGAAGCTCACGGTCTTGGCCTCGAACCCCTCGAGGCTCACGGCGACGGTCATGTGCGCTCTGCCATCGACGAGCACGGTGATGTTGAGATCGCCCGGCAGGGAGCCCTCGTTCTGGACGGCGACGATGCCCGTGGCCGACTCGGGCTCTCTGATGATGACGGGGGAGAGAGCGAACGAGGCGATGACGGGCGAGAAAACCGCAGGGTACTCCGATGTGTCGACGACAGTTACGGACGCGTTGGCGGACGTGTAGCCGACAAGGCTTGCAGTGACACGGAATGTGCCCAAGGCATCCGCCACGAAGGTGGCGTTCCCCCAGTCGTCCGTGAAGTAGGACAGGCTCCCGAAGGTGACCAGCGCGTCGGGCACCTCCATGCCTCTGTGGTCTCTCACTGACACAGTGAGATTGGAGTGCAGGGGGACCTTGCTCGGACATGCCAGCCTCAGGTACGGCTCGACCCCTCTGACGCTGGCGTTCAGGCTGACTGGAAAGTCACCCAGCAACGACGCCGCCACAGTGTGGCTGCCGAGCCCCTCGAGCACCGCAGTTGACACGACTCGGGTGGACTGGGAGGCGTTCAGCGAAACTCTTCTTGTTTCGAGCACCCGCCCATCCAGCGAGAACGCTACCTCGGCCGTGCCGGACGCGGATCCCCAGTTCCTGACGCCGACGCTGACAGTGAACTCCTCGCCGGGCACGACCTGGCTCTTCTGCACCAGCAGGTCGAACAGCGTGAACCTGGCGCCTTCGGGCGAGAGGAGCCTCGAGAGCCACTCAGGCTCCGAGGTGGCCACCCTGATGATCGAGACCTTCTGCGCGCTCATCCCGGTAAGGAACCGTGCGGTATCGAGCGACACGAGGAGCTCGTCGTCGAGCGATGAGCCGGTCTCGAACCACCCGATGACGCGCACGACGCATATCCTCGGGGAGTAGCTCCCGACGAGCGATATCGTCTGCGGCGGGTCGATGTCCAGCCTATCTCGCAGAGAGGAGCCTATGAGCGCCCTCTCGACCATACCCATGGGAGATTCTGACAGCTCGAGCCGTCGGAACTTCGGACCCGTGGAGTTCAGACTTTCGAGGTCGACGCCGCGCACGACGAAGCTGTGACCCTCCCACCCCGAGAAGGCGAAGACCTCCGGACTCACGCCCGTTATGTTCGGCAGCCGCTCGAGGACCGTCACCATATCCGCCTCGATCTGGCTCGCGAAGATGGTCGGCGCGGTCGAGGAAGATATCGCGAAGCCCTCGTCGGCGGCGAACGCTGCGGGCGCGGAGTACAGCCCGGAGAGGACGGAGGATATCGTGGTGAATATCATGATGGAGAGGGCGATGACGACGATCACCCTGGGCCTGATGAGCATCATCGGACCACCACCCGCAGATCCTCGACGGGGGATGTGAGCGTCATCCTCGCGGCCGGCAGCATGGCGCCCGCCACGCCCGCAGCCAACGTGACTAGGAAGGCTGCGACCAGCAACAGCTCGCTCGTCTCGATCACAAACACGGAGCTCACCACGGCCGAGGCAGCCGTGGAGAGCGCGTAAGAGAGCACGATCCCGAGCGCGACGCCGAAGACGCCGCCGTAGGCTGATATGACGAATGCGTTAGCCAGAAGGTATCCGAACACCCGCCTTCTGCCAGCCCCGAGGGTCTTGATTATCCCTATGTCGTGTCTCCTGTCCGCAGTTTCAGCGCCTATGAAGCTGTATGCGAGGACCGCGATCACGAAGGCCGAGGGCAGGAGTACCCAGGTCGCATCATGCTCTATCTCATCGACGCTGGATTCCAGGAAGTCCATGATGGCGACTGTGGGCTGCACGGAGAACCCCTCTGACTCCAGATAGTCGATGTCGTCGGCATCGAGTCCCTTTGCGATGGCGAAATTGTATGGCGGAGTCAGACCTCCCAACAGCTCGGACATCATCGCGCTGCTGCACAGCAGCCAATGGTTGGGGAACATGGCCGAGGAGTACTTCCCCAGGACGGTCGCGTTGACCGCCCCATGGCCGACGACAGTCACGTCGCCAATGATGTTCAGGGCCGAGCCGGCGAGACAGTCCCTTCCGCTCACCAGAAACCTCTCCGGCAGTATCCTGAACTCGTCGACGACGGAGAACGCGGTCACGGTGAGGTTCCCAGGCGTGATCTCCACGGTCGATACGGTCCCCATCGCGTATCTCGGGTATATCCCGAACAGCGGCTCGGCCGAGAAGAACTGCAGACTTTCTCCCCCCGGCATGGTGAGTAGATACAGTTCCGTCGAGTAGTTCGCCGAGAGCCTCTCCATGGAAGTGCGAAGGCCGCCAACGACGGAGAAGCTCGCGACTATGAACATCGTGCACAGCGCGATGCCCAGGCTCGTGGCCCTCGCGCGCTCGTTGAACCTGAACAGAGGTGGGGAAGTCATCACAGAACGCGTGAGAAGTGTGGCTGGCGGATATATACTCTTGCGGTTGCCGCGTCAGCTGACGGATTCGGCAACGAGAGATATCAGCTCGGCTATCTCCATCCTCTCGCCTGCGACCTTCGCGCCACCGGTCAGGTTGGTCACGCAGAACGGGCATGCGGAGACCAGCATCTCGGCCCCGACGCTCTTCGCCTCCTTCACCCTGAGCGATGCCAGGTACTCAGCGCGGTCGTTGAACTGTATCTTGAACCCGCCGCCTGCGCCGCAGCACTGCGAGTCGTACCTGTTGTGCGGCAGCTCGAGATACGTCGACTGCGGGAACGCCCTCAGTATCCGCCTGGGCTCCTCGAATATCCCGAAGTGACGCCCGATGTGGCAGGGGTCGTGGTACGCGACCTTCTTGGGCAAGGGCTTCTTCAGCACGAGCTTCCTGTCTTTGATCAGCCTGTCAACATACTGCGTCATGTGGTACAGCTCGAAATCCGGCTTGCCAGCGTACACGGGGTAGTTGTGCTTCAACGTCATGAAGCAGCCGGCGCACGCTGTCACAACCACCTTCGCGTTACGCCTCTCCAGCTCCCTCAGGTTGTGCTTGACCAGACCATCCACTTCATCGGTCACGACATCTGTCTGGCCTGTACGTATGAGCGGCGAGCCGCAGCACCACTCGTCCTTCCCCAGGATGTCGTACTCCACCCCGGCGGCCTCGAGCACGCGAACCGCGTCCTGGGCGATCTTCTGCTGGCGGTAGCTCGCGGTGCAGCCTGTGAAGTATATCACCTCGGGGTTCCTCGAGCGCTTGGCAGTCTTGGGCAGCCACTCATCTCGTCTTTCGTGCGGCTCGTCGTACGGGTTGTGCTTTGCGATGACCCTGGTCCTCAGGGCCCTGTGCCTGTCGAGCGGCCCGAGCCCGTTCTTGACCAGCCACTCCTTCACCTGCTCCCATCGGTCGTTGAACCTGATGCCCGCATGGCACACATGTTGACAGTAGCCGCACGCGGTGCAGTTGTAGATGCGCTCCACGAACTCGGGCGTCAGCTTGGGCCTCCTCATGAGCAGCCGGTCGAACGTGCCCGGGTGCGCGTATCTCTTAAGATGATACATCTTCCCGCGCACGCGCCAGGACTCGAACCCTCTGTCAGGGTTCAGCTGGATAGGGCAGACGAAGTTGCAGTATCCGCACTGCAGGCAGGCGTGTATGTCTCTCTCGACTTCGGCCGGGAGGCGTGGGTCAGGCATGACGGAAGATCGTAGCGGTTTCCCGGGCTTAACTGTTGTCCCGACGGCCATTTGGGTCCCCTAGCCGTAAACCCCCAAGGTACCCAACGTAGCGGCTTTCATCCCTCTCGCGAATGAGCGCGCAGCCTCCAAAGCATCTCTGCGCTCGCGCAACCTCTCTGCATACGCCGAGATGAGCTTGGACCCGACCACCACCCCTGACGCCCCCATCGCTAGCGCGGTTCGCACATGTGCGGGTTCCGAGATGCCGAAACCGAGGACGACGGGCAGCCCCGTCTTCGGCACCACCCTAGCCAACAGCGTTCTGGCGGATGGCGGGAGGGTCTCGCGCGCTCCCGTCGTGCCCGACACGGACACCGCGTATACGAACCCCGAGGCCTTGGCGAGGATCGCGTCCAACCTCGCTTCGGCAGTAGAGGGCGCGACCAGGCGTATGACCCGGAGGCCGTCCGAGCGCGCTGCGAGGTCCAGCTCGTCTGACTCCTCAGGAGGAAGGTCCACTACGAGTATGCCGTCCGCTCCCGCATCGCGGAGGGCCGTGCAGAAATCCTCCACCCCGAACCTGAGCACGGGGTTGTAGTAGGTCATCAGCACGATCGGGACGCTCAAGCCGCGGGAGCGCAGCGTCGATATCACATCGAAGATATGCGGGACCTTGAAGCCGCCCTCGAGCGACCGCTGCATCGCACCTTGTATCACGGGACCGTCCGCCACGGGGTCGGAGAACGGCAGCCCGAGTTCGACCAGGTCGGCTCCCGCTTCCGCGAGGGCATCCACCAGCTCTATCGTGAAGGCCTGGTCCGGGTCTCCAGCGCACACATACGGCACCAGAGCTCCCGAGCGTGAACTCCGCAGCTCGGCGAACTTCTGGTCGATTGCGTTCACAGCTCTCCCTCCATCTCCGCGACCTGGTTGACGTCCTTGTCCCCGCGGCCGGACAGGTTCACGATCATCGAGCTGTCTTCGGGCATGTCGCGGGCGAGCCTCACGGCGAACGCCACCGCGTGGGCGCTCTCGAGCGCTGGTATGATGCCCTCCGTCTCCGACAGGAGGTGGAAGGCCGAGAGAGCCTCCTGGTCCGTCACAGCGACATAGTGCACCCGCCCCTCCCGTCCGAGATAGGCGTGCTCGGGACCGACAGCGGGATAGTCCAGTCCGGCCGCGACCGAGTGCGTCTCCGAGATCTGGCCGTGCTCATCCTGAAGAACCAGCGTCCTCGAGCCGTGCAGTACCCCCTCTGTCCCAGCCACCATGCTCGCTGAGTGCTTTCCCGAGCCGAGGCCCTCCCCGCCGGCCTCGACACCGTACATGGCCACGCCCTCATCGCTGAGGAACGGGTAGAACAATCCGATGGCGTTGCTGCCACCGCCGACGCAAGCTACCAGCGCATCAGGCATCTTGCCCTGCGCGGCCAAGACCTGCTCCCTCGCCTCCCTACCGATGGCGGACTGGAAGTCCCTGACCATCATCGGGTACGGATGTGGACCCACCACGCTGCCGATCACATAGTGCGTGTGGTCGCTCGTGGCAGCATAGTCGCGCAACGCCTCGTTGATGGCGTCCTTGAGGGTCTTCGAACCGCTCCGAACGATGTTCACCCTGGCTCCCAGCAGTTTCATGCGGTAGCAGTTGAGCTTCTGCCGTTCAGCATCCACCTCGCCCATGTAGACCTCGCATGGGATTCCGAGAAGGGCGGCCGCAGTGGCTGTGGCTACGCCGTGCTGTCCTGCACCCGTCTCGGCGATTATCCTTGTCTTTCCCATGGCCTTCGCGAGCAGGACCTGCCCGAGGGCGTTGTTTATCTTGTGGGAGCCCGTGTGCGCCAGGTCCTCCCGCTTCAGGAAGATCCTAGCGCCGCCCACCCTATCGCTGAGCCTCTCGCAGAGGTAGAGCGGAGTCGGCCTGCCCGCGTAGGACCGCAGGAGCTCTGCCAGCCTCTCGTTGAATGTCCTGTCGTTCCTGAACCGCGCGTAACCATCCTCGAGCTCCTTGAGGGCGTGCACCAGGATCTCGGGGACATAGAATCCGCCATACCCGCCGAAGTAGCCCCTGCGACTCACTCCCTGCACCTCCTGATGAACTCCGCGACGAGCTCCGGATCCTTCCTGCCGCGGACGCGTTCCACGCCGCTGGAGACGTCGAGACCGTAGGGGCGGAGACTCTTCGCCAACGCCACGTTCGAGGGTTTCAGCCCACCAGCGATGATTGCCCTCTCGCAGCAGTCGACCGGTGCCTTCGAGTAATCGTAGGCTGCCCCTGAGCCCGGCGGGCCGCCCTCGAACACCAGGGCGTCCGCCGAAGCCGCAAACGCCTTCGCCATCTCGCGCTCCGGCGGGACGACCCTGAAGACGCGCTCGCCGAGCAGACGCAGCTCGAGCACCTCAGCCGGGCCGAGAGTGTAGAGCTGCAGGGCGTCGACGCCGCTCTCATCCAGCATCTGGACAGCTTCGCCAGTGGTGGAGGGAGCGCACACCAGGACCTTCGTCGTGAGCGGGCCGACCGACGAGGATATCTCCGAGATCTCGCGCAGCGGCAGGCTCCTGGCCCTGCCTGGGAAGTGCACGAAGCCGAGCGCGTCCGCCCCCATATCCTCGCACATGGCTGCATCCTCGAGGTTCATGATGCCGCAGATCTTGACCTTCATCCACTCACGCTCCTGCACGCCCTGACTATCGATCTCAGCTCGCGCGCTGGCTCCTCGGACCTCATGAGCACCGACCCGACGAGCACAGCATCGGCCGAGCTCACGGTCATGATGTCGGCCGCCGTGCTGATCCCGCTCTCCGCCACGACGAGCTTTCCTTCGGGGACAAGAGGACTCAGACGTGAGAAGACCCCTAGGTCGGTCCTCAGCGTGCGGAAATCCCTCGAGTTGATGCCGATCATCTTCACATCGTCGAAGGAGTCGATGCTCGAAAGCGCCGCGATGTCTGCCTCGTCGTGTACCTCGACCAGCGGCTCGAGACCGCGGCGAAGGCAAGACCTTATCAGCAGGTCCAGAGCGTCAGGCTGCAACGTCTTCGCCATCAGGAGGACGGCATCCGCTCCCAAACCCTCTGCTAGGGCGATCTGATCCTCACTAACGACGAAATCCTTGAAAAGCATCGGCAGCCGAAGCTTTCGCCTGAAGAACGAAAACAGGTCCGGGCTCCCGGAGAAGTAGACTGGTTCGACCAAGACCGATAGGCCCGCGATGCTTGATCTCGAACACGCCTCTGCAAAGATCTCGGGCTCTGGAGGGACCTGCAACGGAGGTGTCGTCGGCGAGCGCGGCTTATACTCTGCGACCACAGCTATGCCCTCGGATGATCCTATCCGACGGGCCATCGATATGTGCTCGTGTTCCACGGCACGTTCGGGAATGGAGAGATCTCCCGAGACGACGGAGAGAAGTCTTCCGAGCGCGATGACGGACAGCGGGCTCGGATGCGAGAGCAGCTCGGGGTTCAGATGGCGTAGGGCGGCCTTTCCGTCCTCGCTACCAGCCAATCTCGCGGCAAGATGTGAGGACAGCTGGGCAGACCTCGCGCTCAACACTCCCGTCGATAACCTCTTCCCGAGGAGCGTCTCCGGAGGGGAAGATAGTTGAGCCTCCCGCTCCATATTGCTAGCCGTTTCAGCGAATGCCTTCAGCTTCGCGAGCGCTTTGCCGCTCCTGAGCACCTTCTCGGCCGTGCGGACGCCCTCGAAGATGCTCTCTGCCCTCCCTGCGACGTAGATCGCGGCGCCCGCATTCATCGCGACCACGTCCGAGCGCGGAGACCTCTCGCCTTTCAGGACGGACAGCATTATCCTCGCGTTGGAGTCGGGGTCGCCTCCCTGAAGCTCGTGCGGCTCGGCCCGGTCGAACCCGAAATCCTCCGGGCTGACAACAGACCTGGACTGCACGCCGTGCCTAACCTCCAGGATCTGTGTGTCGCCTATGTTCGTTATCTCGTCCATGCCACTCCCGTGGGCTATCATGACGTGCTGCGACCCGAGGCTGGCGAGCACGCGCGCCATCTTCGGCGCCAGGGAGCCGTCGTATACACCGATCAGCTGACGCTTGACATCTGCTGGATTGGTCATCGGGCCGAGGATGTTGAAGAAGGTCCGCACGCCGATCTCCCGCCTCGTGCTCGCGACGTTCCTCATCGATTCGTGGAACCTCGGGGCGAACATGAAGCATATCCCCTCCTCCGAGAGGCACCGCTCGACTCGAGCTGGCTCCAGGTCGAGCGGCACACCGAGGGCGGCGAGCGCGTCCGCCGAGCCGCACCTGCTCGACATCGACCTGTTGCCGTGCTTCGCCACGGGCACACCAGCAGCCGCCGCCACGAAGGAGGCTGTCGTGCTGATGTTGAACGTGCCGGAGCCGTCGCCACCCGTCCCGCACAGATCGACGGCGCCTTCGGGGGCACGTATCTTGACGGCGAGCTCGCGCATGGCCGTCACGAACCCTCTGATCTCCGATTCAGTCTCGCCCTTCATCCTGAGAGCGGTCACGAACGCCGCTATCTGGCTCGGCGTCGCCTCGCCCCTCACCATCTCCAGCATGACATCGTGCGCCGCGCTGGCGGACAGGTCATGTCTCTCTACCACCTCGGATATGGCTTCTCTGATCATCTCTCACACATCCTGAGGAAGTTGGTTAGTATCCTCTTGCCATGGGACGTCATCACGGATTCCGGATGGAACTGAACTCCGTAGACGCTGGTTCCCTTCACCCTGATGGCCATGACCTCGCCCGCACTGGTGCGTGCGAGGACCTCTATCCGCTCGGGAAGGCCCTCTTCGCTGACTATGAGCGAGTGATAGCGCGTCGCTGTGAACGGAGAGGGGATGCCGTCGAAGAGCGGGTCGCCACTGTGCTCTATCCTGCTGACCTTCCCGTGGACAACCTGTGGTGCGCGCACGACCGCGGCGCCATGAACATGGGCGATTGCCTGATGCCCTAGACAGACGCCCAGGACGGGCCGGCCATAGCCATCACTGCGGACCACATCCAGGCTGCGTCTCGCGTCCCTGGGATGGCCGGGGCCCGGCGAGATGACGTAGCCTTCTGCGCGTCCGAGCAGGCCGTCCAGCCTCGGAGAGTCGTTCCTCTCCACGGTCACATCGGCCCCGAGCTCGCCGAGGTACTGCGCGATGTTGTAGACGAACGAGTCGTAGTTGTCTATCAGGAGTATGCTCGTCACGGACTGTTCCTCCCACAGGACTCTGCTATCGCCCGGAGCATCGCCCCCATCTTGTGCTCCGTCTCCGCGTACTCTCTCTCAGGGACGGAATCCGCGACTATGCCCGCACCCGCCTGAATGCTGGCCTTGTTCCCCGCGACTACTATCGACCGGATGGTTATGGCGAAGTCCATGTTGCCCGTGAAGTCGAAGTATCCGACGGCGCCGCCGTACGGCCCGCGGGGCGCTCTCTCCAGCTCGGATATGATCTCCATCGCGCGAATCTTGGGAGCGCCCGTTACGGTCCCGGCGGGGAAGCACGACCTGAGCGCGTCGAAGGCGTCGCAGTCGGGCCTGAGTTCGCTCTCGATGTTGCTGACTATGTGCTGGACGTGCGAGTACTTCTCCACGGACATCAGGTCCGTGACCTTCACGCTCCCGAACTTGGACACCCTCCCCATGTCGTTCCTGTGGAGGTCGACGAGCATGAGGTGCTCGGCGCGCTCCTTCTCGTCCAGGAGCATCTCCATCTTGAGCTTCTCGTCCTCCTCGACATCGGCCGAGCGGCGCCTCGTGCCTGCGAGCGGGCGAGTGCTCAGCCTCGTCCCCTCCAGGCGGACGAGCATCTCTGGGGAGGAGCCGAGCAGGTGTATGCTGTCGAAGTCGAGATAGAACAGGTACGGCGAGGGGTTCAGCGAGCGCAGCACCTGGTACATGCGCAGCGGGTCGCCCCGCACGCGGAAGTCGGTGCGGCGCGAGAGCACGACCTGGAAGATGTCTCCCTCGAGTATGTGCTCCTTCGCCTCCGCGACCATGCGCTCGTAGGTCTGCTGGTCCGTGTCGGACCTGCCTTCGCCGACCGAGAGCTCTGCGCCGTCAAAGGGCTTCGCGTCAGCAAGCGCCTCCTTCAGATCCGACGTCTTGCCATGCGAGATGAGGAATGTCCTCGAGTTGAGGTGGTCGATGCACAGCAGGTGCTTAGGCAAGACGAAGTACAGGTCGGGGGCGATGCCGTCGACGGTGC
Organism: Thermoplasmata archaeon; assembly: GCA_038852315.1. Lineage (GTDB taxonomy): Archaea > Thermoplasmatota > Thermoplasmata > UBA10834 > UBA10834 > COMBO-56-21. Next base: position 13,111 of record JAWCKF010000029.1, read on the forward strand.
GTTTCTCGGGCACGTTCTCGAAGTGCCGGACCATGCCGTAGCCCACATAGCCGACGATGCCCCCCGAGAAGGGCACGAGGTCCGATGCGCCGCAGCCGAAGGAGCGGAAGTGAGAGCGGAGGGCCTCATAAGGATCGTCGACCTCCCGCGTCTCCCCGTCGATCTCGACCATGCCGTCGCGGGCCTTGAACACTGACATCGGCTCCACGCCGATGAAGGAGTACCTCGCGACCTTCCGAGGGCCCTCGAGGGATTCGAGGAGAAAGCACTCGCCTGGGAAGCTTGCTTTCAGCGAGGCGAAGACGGAAACGGGATCGAGGATACACTGCCGCTCCATCGAAACACTCGTGGGCAGGAACCTCTGGCCTCTGCCAGCACCGCAACCTTCATCGGAGCGGCCAAAGCGAATACCTTCTTCGCGACATGCGGACAAACATGATGCACGATGTACTATTTGTAACTTCTTTGGACATAAATGTACTAAGAGAAGATTGAGCGCGGCCATCCACACATCGGTGTGTCGCGAGTGCATGTCTCGCATGAGATGCGCGACTTCTCGCACCTCGCACGTGAGAGAAAAGAGGCATCGAGCCCGGGGAGCTTGCACGGTGTCCTCACAGGTTGAGAAAAAGTTCATCTTCGGGTCCGGCTTTCGCCCCCCGCAGAGGCATTGTTTTCCGCGCTTCCAGCCTCCCAATCCAGGAAACGCGTGGCGGGAGGCTGAGGCATTTGAGGCTGCTGAGATCCAAGTGGTTCTGGGCCGCGGCTTTCGGAGCCGTCTTCGCCCTATCCGTAGACCTGTGGGCGTGGGGATGGACTGGGCCGGGCTTGTTCGGACTACCCTACACGATATCCTATGTGTTCCTTCTGGAGGGGGCTCTGTTCGTCCTGTTCGCGCTCTTCATCCTCTTCTTCTGGACTGACGGCGCGGAGGAGGGAGGCTGATGGACGCGCTGGGCCTATCGTTCTTCGCCGCGTACCTCTGCGCGCTGCTGGCGATAGGTGTGTGGGCCTACCGCAGGTCCACCAGGACCTCGGAGGACTTCTTCCTGGCCTCGAGGAGCATCGGACCAGTGGTGCTCTTCCTGTCGATGGCCGCGACGAACTTCAGCGCATTCACCTTCTTCGGCTTCGCCGGGGCGGCGTACAGGCTAGGGTACGCGTACTACGGCATCATGGCCTTCGGCACGGGCTTCATGGCCATATCGTTCTACATAGTCGGTCGGAAGGTCTGGCAGCTGGGCAAGAAGCACGGCTACATCACGCCTCCCGAACTGATAGGCGAGAGGACAGGGTCGGACGTCCTGAGGCTGGTGTTCCTGGTCGTGATGGTGGTCTTCACGCTGCCGTACCTCGCGACCCAGGCGATAGGCGGAGGCATCGCCCTCGAGGAGATGACTGGCGGGGCTGTGACCTACCAGCTCGGGGCCCTCATAGTCACGGCCGTGTTCACGGCGTATGTTCTGATAGGCGGCATGAGAGCCGACGCCTACACGGACGTGCTCCAGGGGCTGGTCATGCTGGTGGCGATCCTCGCGGCTCTGGGCATAGTCTCGGCGGGCCTCGGCGGGTTCGGGGCTGCGAACTCGAGGATAGCTGAGGACTTCCCGGAGCTGCTGACACGTCCCGGAGGAAAGGGATTCTTCACGCCGCAGGTGTGGCTCAGCTACATGGTGCTCTGGACCCTGTGCGACCCGATGTTCCCCCAGCTGTTCATGAGGTTCTACACCGCGAAGAACGAGAGGTCGATCAAGTTCTCCATGCTGATGTACCCGCCGATCACAGCCATCATCTTCCTCGCGCCCGTGCTCATAGGCGTGTGGGGCAACATCGAGTTCCCTGGTCTCACGGGGACGGCTCCAGACCATGTCATGCCGATGATGATAGACCGGTTCGCGCCCTCGTGGATGGTCGGGCTGCTGCTCTCAGGGGCGTTCGCGGCCCTCATGTCGACAGCCGATTCTCAGCTGCTGGTTCTCAGCTCTATGCTCACGAGGGACGTGTACTCGAGGTGGCTCGCGAAGAAGCCAAGCCCGAAGAGCGAGCTGCTCGTGGGCAAGCTCCTCGTGGTCGGCCTCGCCCTGCTCGGCCTCGGGATCGCCCTCAGCTCTGTCGAGACCATCTTCGACACGCTCACGAAGACCACCTTCACGGGCCTCGCCGTGCTGTTCCCGACCACCGTCGCTGTCCTGTACTGGAGGCGGGTCACGAAGTGGGGATGCATCGCGTCGATCGTTGCCGGAGAGCTGGTCTATGCTGGCCTCTACTTCCGCGTCATACCAGACGACGTGACGCTGGGCTTCCTGCCCGTTGTGCCTGTCGTCGCCGTGGCCGTCGCCGTTCTCATCGCGGTCTCCCTGGCAACAGGCGACGGGATCAGGTCGTCGCTGCCGGAACGAACTGAAGATCCATCAAAACGATAAGGTAAGGCGTTTGGGTGAGGGTGTGCGATCAGGCGAGCGAGATCTTCTTCTCGCTCTCCCACAGCCCGTGTATGTTGCAGAACGAGACAGCGTACAGGGTGCCCGCCTTCTTGGTCTTCATCCACGCGCTCACGCCGCTGTGCGTGTAGACCGAGCTCGTGTCCGGCCCCTCGGTCGACTCGCCGTGGGCTGTGAACTCCGCTCGGGCTATTTGATAGCTGAACTTCTCCCCGTCCGGGTGGAAGTACAGCGCGATCCACCTGATGTGGTGCGCCGTGGTGTTCGGGTGAGGTATCTCCTTTCCCACGGTCAGCCTGACCTCGAACATCTCGTCTGCCTTCACTTTGTCCGGGCACTCGATAACGGGCACGTGCTTCTCCTTCTTCCAATCGGCCTTTCCCACATGGTCTCCTATCGGCATGCTCTCACACACTCCCTCTGCGTGTTATCGTCGCGCTCCTAACCTGCGAATGGTTAGATTAAGATTGCACCGTTCTGCACCAGTATTGGCACGGATGCCTACGACCTCTGAGAATCGCCGCCGGCCATGTTAAATACCGTCTGGACGCATGACTGCACAGAGGATCACCATGTCCGACCAGACCTCTCCGCCAGTGAACCCGTACCCGGAACCGTATGCCCCTCCCCAGGGCGTGCCGCTCGGCCCTGACCCGAGGAAGCTGCTAGCTCTGTTCTTCGCCGCGCTCGCGATCATCGCTGTCGTGGTGCTCGTGGTGGCCAACTACGGACCAGAGGGAGGGAACACACCCCAGGGCACGCTCGAGGACTACGCCGACGCGCTGAACGACGGCGACGTCCGAGGGATGTTTGACCAGACCGTGCTGAGCCTCTCTCCTGAGTACGAGTCGTGGCTCGAGCTCTCGGGGGAGACGGTTCTCCAGGGAGGGCCCCATCTCGAGATCAGCAACGTGAAGGTCATAGACAAGGAGGACTTCACGGCCTGGCAGCAGTGGGAGGCTGAGGACGCCATCGAGGACATAAGAACCGAGCTAGGAAAGACCGTCGAAGACTATTGCCTCCTGACCTACACGGCCGTGGTCACCTACAAGGAGTTCGGCTCGCAGGAGTTCGACGGCGAAACGCTCTGCGTTCTCATAGACGGCACGTGGTACCTCTACCTCTGGGGCCTCGCCTGAGCGCTGCGATCGCTCGGACCGTCCGCTGCTGCGCAGGGGAACATCCTGCTCACGCAGATAGATGGCGGAGAGCCCTTGGCCAAGCAGTCCATGTCATCGCGCGAGCGGAATGTAACCCGGATCCGAGAGATAGCTCAGAGTGCCGCTCCACTGGCAATACACCCAGTAACCCTCTCCAGGCAGTATCGAGAAGTCGGTCACAGGCATGCCCTTGATGTACTGGACATACTTCCCGTTCCTGTAAGCCACGACGGTAGAGATCCCGCCGTTCGTGTACATGGACGGCACATCGCTAGCGTGGTACGCCGAGCTCAGCGTGTTGAACCCGACGATCGCCCACCCACCGCCCGACGGCACGGTGATATCATGCGACTGCCGCCCAGTCGGTATGGCACCCTTCAGGAGAAGGGACGTGTCCTTCGCCACATACACCCAGTAGCCGGTGCCGGGCATTATGTCGAAGTCTGTGAGCGCCGGAGGCGTCACGTTCACGACGTGTGTCTTGTCGTACCTCTGTGTTGCGGAGTCCCATCTGGCGATCATGTCGCCAGTGCTCAGCCCGAGAGTGCTCGCCTTGTAGCCGTAGTTCAGCAGCGGCACGCTCACCAGGTTCCACCCCGGCTTGAGGGCGAGCGAGAAGGTCGCCCACGAGACTGTGAGCTCCAGCGGTCCGGCGGAGGTATATCCAGACCACACGTCCCGCACGTACACATAGGCCTCGTACATGGAGGCGACCTGGTATACATGGGTGATTGTAGCAGTGCCAGGCTCAGGCAACTCGACGTATCCGAAGGTCCCGTCCCCGAACTCGAACGTGAAGTTCAGAGGATCGTTGTCCGGGTCTTCAGCGGTACATGTGAAGGTGACGACCTGGCCAGCTAAGGGCGTTGAATCATCCGCGCTGAAGGATGTGATGATGGGGTCGCCGAGAGAGATTTCTCCTGGCTGCCCTTCTGCATCAGTCGAAGCCACGGCGGGTACGAGGATAGATGCTATGAACAGAACGCAGACAAATGCTAGAGCAACATCACTACAAACCGTTAACCTCCCCATGCGCAAGGTGCTAACGTAACTCATCGTGCCACCCTCCGACAACACCCTTAGATTCTTCATCGATTCCGAACTATAAACCCCTTGTGCTGACGCGTCTTGCGACCAGCCAAGTCACACTCTTGGCGCTGAGATGGCGCTCCTAATCAAGGATCCGACCTCTCTATACAGACCGCCTAGAGACGCCTCCAAGAAGATACACACATTCCAGATGAGAGAAAACTCAGCTCCTGGTCAGAAGGAACGCCCGATAGTCCATGTTGCTCTCGATGAACTCAGGCCAGTCCCACTTCCTGGAGGCCACGAGCATCCTTACCTGCTGCGTGAGGTCAACCTGGCCTGCGATGAAGAGGCCGGCACCGAGACACAGCTGCGAGAACTCGGCGACGGTCACAGCGCCCGCGATGCACTGCTCCCAGGACTCCCCCTCCCTGGGGTTCGATGTCCTGAAAGCGTCCGATATGGCGATCTTCGCGCCGTGCCTGCATATCCTCGCTATCTCCCTGAGCGCAGCGCTCTTGTCCGGCAGGAGGTTGAAAGTCGCCTGGCTCAGGACGACGTCCACCGACCTCGTGGATATCGGCAGCCTCTCGAGGTCGGCCTGTACCATCTCGCAGTCGTACGCCTGGAACTTCTGGTGCTTGGAGATCGCGCTCGCGACGCACAGCCCGACCGAGGAGAAGTCGACGCCTATCAGGAGCCTCGGGGGTGAGAGTTCTAGCGCGCGGAACGCGAGACAGCCTGTGCCGATGCCCAGGTCGACCACGACCTTGTCCGTGAGCGGATGGACCATGCTCAGGAGGGGGTCGGTGACCATTGAAAGGTTCCTGCGCCTCTCGGCTGCGGCCCTCTCGCCCTGTTCACGCCACTGGTCGTCGTACTTCGCCTTGGTTCTCGCCTTGATGGTCCGAGGGCTCGAGCAGGTGGTGCAGGACCGTTGAGACAAGGAGTACCTCCGCGTGCCGGTCATCGCGTCAATACGATATCAACTTGCTTTTTATACGGTACAGCAGTTTCACTTATGCAGGATTCTAGGAGTGATGTGTTCTGACGCACGTGGCGACGTCCATCAGGAAGATGGTGACACCCTCCCTCTACCTCCAGGGGAAGGGAGCCATCTACTACCTCGGCCAGAAGGCGCTCATGTACGGCGACAAGGCCATGGTCGTGGGAGGTGCGACTGCGCTATCGGTGGCAGGGGAGAGGGTGCGGAAGTCGCTCACCTCGAACGGCATCGACGTCGTCGCGTGGAACGACTCCGTCAAGGACTGCACGATGAGCGCGATCGACCGCCTCGTCGAGGAGGGAAAGAGGGCGAGGCCGCACTTCGTGGTGGGCGTCGGGGGAGGAAGGGCTATAGACACCGCGAAGTGCGTAGCTTGGAGGCTCAAGGTCCCGTCGGTGTCCGTCGGCACACAGTGCGCCACGAACGCCGACACGAGCGCGGAGATAGTGGTGTACACGGACGACCACAAGTACCTCCAGACGCTCATCATGCCGCAGAACCCCGTGCTGGTGATAGAGGACACGGAGATCATAGCCAAGGCGCCTGTGAAGTACATGGTCTGGGGGATGGGCGACGCTTTGAGCTGCAAGTTCGAGGGTGAGGCGTTCGCCAAGGCCCGGGAGAAGAAGAAGGACGGGCCGGTGCCCACGGCTGCCGCGCTCGCCCTCGGAGAAGCGTGCTTCAGGAGCCTCATGGCCCACGGCATGCAGGCAGTAAAGGACGCCAAGAACGGCATCCACTCGGCCGCCGTGGACGAGATAATCGAGGCGGTCAAGCTCTCGTCAGCGCTCGCTTTCGAGAACACGGGCTGCGCTCTGGCCCATGCGCTACACAACGGGCTCAGCAAGTACGGGCAGATACAGGGAGAGCACGGGGAGATAGTCGCCTACACCACGCTGGTCCAGATGGTGTACGAGAAGCGCCCGATGGACGAGATAAGGCGCGTCGCGGAGTGGTGCAACGCCGTGGGCCTTCCTACCAAGCTCAAGGCCTTCGGAGACCCGTCGAAGGCGGCGCTCAGGATGGCTGCGCAGCACGCGGCCGAGAAGGACATGGACAGCAAGAACATGCCCGAGAAGATGAGGGCGACAGACATACTCGACGCGATGGACAGGCTAGAACGCGGACTGTGATGGAATCAGTCAGGGTTCGGCTCGGCGTGCCAGAACGGCCGCTTGAGCGGGCTGTACCTGTGCCTGCCTATGACCAGCGCGGCCGTCATCACGCCCGCGGTGTCGAATATGATGTCGCCGATGGTGTCCACGCCTGGGTGGAAGTTCCTCCATCCGAACAACATGTCGCTGAAGAACTCCGTGAACTCGAAGAAGACGGACACGACGAGCATCGCGACGATCGTCAGCAGGAACTTCCGGTGTCCGTTCTCCTTCGGGGGGCCGTCCGGGCTGAGCGTCCAGCACAGGAACGCCCAGAGGAAGAGCGTGAGCACGAGCGCGCCCAGGTAGTGCGCGACGTTGTCGTACCAGTTCAGGTCTGACGGGCTGTACCCGAGGTATCCGGGCATCCCCGCGTCTATCAGCACCATGAAGAACAGGAGTATGACCGCGCCCCCCGTTATGACCGCCCTCCGCTTCACCTCGATCGCGACCAAGGGCAGCATGATGGCGAACGAGAACGCGTATGTCCAGCTGGACCAGCTCCACCCGCCGCGGATCATCGACATGGTGAACAGCGTGACCAATACGACCAGGACTGAGATCGAGGCGAACGGGAACCTCAGCCATCTGTGCACGGACGCGTTGCTGTCGCCTCTGCCTCGCCTCGTCCGAGTCGAGAGCGTCTCGTGATGCAAAGAACGCATGAGGCGAGTGTATCTGGTCAGATCGGTCTCATGCCGACCATCTGAACCGAGGAGAGCCGAGGGTCCCATCCCGCCCATCTGGAATGGTATCATTGAAGGGGATGATAAATCGTTTCTGCCTGAGTTATAAGGCGAGCTTTACATTCGTCAGCCCGCGACCCTCGTCTCATAGGCCTTGAGGAGGCTCTCGCCCTTCTGGAGTATCGCCCCGTCCAGCGGCTCGACCTTGTGCTCTGCGAGCAGCCTCTTCGCTATGGCCCTCGCCTCTGAGGCCATGGCGGTGGAGAGCGTCGCTTGGAACTGCCTCTTGGAGCGGTCCCTCATGGCTATCTCCTTTCTGAAGTTCCGGGCCGTGTGGAGGTGCCTCAGGAAGGTGTTCCCG
>JAWCKF010000030.1:0-20253 GCA_038852315.1 Thermoplasmata archaeon
AGCGCTGGAGCGTCGTTGAACCCGTCGCCGACCATGGCGACCACCTCCCCGCTCTCCTGAAAGGCTCTCACAGCAGCCGACTTGTCGGCGGGGAGGACCTGGGCGCGGTAATCGTCCACGCCCACCTGCTCCGCCACGGCCCTGGCAGTCCGCTCGTTGTCGCCAGTCATGATCACCACTTTGAGGCCGAGGGACTTGAGATCTGCGACAGCCTTGGCCGCGTTCGGCTTCAGCGTATCCGCGAGTCCAAGGAGAGCGGCCACACTGCCGTCCACCGCCACCATGATGACGGTCATGCCCTGCCTCTCAAGAGCTGAGATTCTGTCCTCGAATTCACCGATGGCCGCTCCGACCCTTGCCATTAGCCTCCTGTTCCCCACGGACACGCTCCTGCCGGAAACTGTGGCGGTGACGCCTTCGCCAGGGACTACGGTTGACGCCTCGGGGGACGAGGGAGACGCCCCCTCGGATTCGGCCGCGAGTATGACCGACCGGGCGAGCACGTGCTCCGAGCCCTTCTCCGCGCTGCCTGCGAGGCGCAGCACCTCGTCCCGTGTGAGCGTCCCCACTGTCTCTATCACCTTGACGCGCGGCTCGCCTATCGTCAGAGTGCCTGTCTTGTCGAATATCACCGTGGTCAGCTTATGTGCGGTCTCGAGAGCCGCGGCATCCCTGATCAGTATGCCCAACTGCGCCCCTCTCCCAGTGCCGACGACTATCGCGGTCGGCGTCGCCAGGCCGAGCGCACAAGGGCAGGCTATGACCAGTACTGCGACGAACGCCGTGATCGAGAAAGCTAGGGGATCCTCTACGTCCCAGAGGTCAGAGCCGACGAAGAACCAGAAGAGGAATGTGAGGACGGCGACTGCCAATACCGAGGGGACGAAGACGGCGGAGACGGAGTCAGCCAGTCTCTCTATGGGGGCCTTTGTCGCCTGAGCCTCCTCGACTAGTCTCACTATCTGGGCGAGGGTTGTGTTTCTGCCAACCCTTGTCGCGCGGACACGCAGCAGACCTGTTAGGTTGGAGGTCCCGCCGATGACGGCGGATCCAGGGAACTTGTCGACGGGCATGGATTCTCCTGTGACGAGCGACTCATCGACTGCCGACTCGCCCATCACTACTTCCCCGTCCACGGGAACCCTCTCACCCGGTCTGACCAGCACCATGTCTCCTTCGACAAGTTGCTCCACGCCCACCTCCGTCTCGCCCCCGTCTCTCAGGACAGTCGCTCTCGGCGGTTGCAGGCTCATGAGCTTCACTATCGCCTCCGACGTTCCTCTGCGGGCCCTGAGTTCGAGATACTTCCCTGCCAGGACAAGTGTGATTATGACGGCGGAGGTCTCGAAGTACACGTGTCCGTGGCCCGCAGCGTGAGGGAAGAGTGTGACGGCCGCGCTGTACGCCCACGCAGCGGTGGTGCCGAGGACGACAAGAGTGTCCATGTTCGCCCTTCTGTTCTTTATCGCGTAGTACGCCCCCCTGTAGAACCTCAGGCCACAGTAGAACTGCACCGGGGCGGACATGACGAGCAATATGAAGTTCCTCTTCGATACATCTAGAAGACCCTCTGGCCAGAGGTCGTAAGTCATCGATATCACGGCAACAGGCACAGTCAGCGCCACGGATGTGAGCAGGTACCGGAGGAGTGTGGTGACCTCCCTTTCCCGCTCGATTCTCTCTGCGAGGACCCCCTGAACCTCTAAGACCTTGTACCCAGCATTCTCAACGGCCTTCTTCATGTCCTCGGATGTTGCACTTGCTGCGTCGTACTCAACCACCGCTTTGCCGAGAGCGAAGTTGACCTTCGCATCTATGACACCGGGGACGTCCTTCAGGGAGTCCTCTATAGTCAGCGCGCATGTGGCACAGTGCATCCCACCTATCGTGAGTGTTGTCTCGTCGTGAGCGACTCCATAGCCCACAGCCTTTATCGCGGCCTCTGCGTCGGCAAGGCTGACGAGCGCGGGGTCGAACACGAATGTGGCCTTCTCCGTTGCGAGATTGACTCTGGCACTCTCAACCCCGTTAAGCCCGAGGAGGGCATCGCGGACGGTGTCGGCACACGTGGCGCAGTGCATGCCCTTGATCCGCAAGGTCGCTTCCCTCAGTTCCTTATTCAAAGTCCCCCCTCCGCATGCTCACCCTTCAGCATTCCCACCATGATGATATCTGTTTCCCCTTCTCCTGTCGTAGGCAGATCAATGAGGTCGATCGCGAGCCATTCAAAGACAGGCCGCACGAACACCGCAGTCAGCTTGTTTAATTTTGGGTAACGAACCGCAAAATATCACAAGATATTGAACTGTTTCTGGTCGAAACAACCTGCGCTTCGCGGCGCTAGACCGGGTCCCTGTGCTCAATCGCTCGAGAGGACCCGGCTCATATCGCGAGCACATCCGATGATTGCGAGCTCTAGTTTCGCGTTCAAAGAGCGCCCAGCATCCTCATCGGTCGCTACGTCTTCGATTCTGCGGGGCCGATCGGAGGTTGCTGCAGATTGCCCCGGCGGGTGAGGACGTGTTCAATCCGGCTCAGGCGCGAATGGATTGGGCCAGTCGCTTCAGCCTTCGAGCGTTGGTTTATTATTCCGCCAGGGGAATCATCAAGACGCGATGCCGAAGGTGAGAGTGCGGTTCTTCGCAACGGTGCGAGAAGCCGCAGGGATGTCACATGCCGATGTCGATGCTAGAGACCTCTCCGAGCTGTTCCACGTGCTGGAACGCCAGCTGGGGCCGAAATTGGGCCAGACCCTGAACGGTGTGTTTTCGGACCCAGAACGCATCGTGGTACTCGTCAACGGGCGGAACCTCGGAAGGCGGCTCGATCCAGGATACATCTTGCATGAGGGAGACGAGATCGCCATATTCCCTCCCGTCTCAGGCGGGTGATTTGGCTCTCAACAAGGTTTATATCGGCTCACCATATAACCGCGGACCTGAGCGCCATGAGCAGCGGCGAGACGCCTGAGAACGGTCGCGTGGACAGGGACAAGCTCATACTCGCTGTCATAGTGGCCGCGATAGTCCTCGCATCGGGATCCTCGGCTTATGTGTGGTACAGCAGCGCTCAGTCCGGTGGAGGAGAGGTGTTGTCCATAAGGGCCGGGGACGAGGTCTCCCTACACTATATCGGTCGCTTGCCTGACGGGCGCGTGTTCGACACCAGCCTCTGGTATGTAGCTCAGGACGATGCGAAATACCCCAAGTCTCTCACGTTCACGCACAGGTCGAACGAGAGCTACATGCCCCTTGCCATGACGGCTGGAGACTACGGGCCCAACGGTACCATAAAGGGGTTCGCCCTGGGTGTGATAGGCATGCACGTCGGCGACACCAGGATAATCGATGTTCCTGTCGGGGAGGGGTATGCCCTCAGGCCAGATAGGATATCGACCATCCCGCTCATCGATGACACGATCCCGGTGACCGAGGTCATGACCGAGGAGGACTTCAAGATCTACTACAAAGTGAGTCCCGTGCCCATGGACACACTCCTGCACTACTTCTGGGGTTGGGATGTGGTGGTCGTGAGCATCTCGGGCGGCTACGTAACCGTCAGGTCTCAGCCGTACGTGGGAGAGAGCGTCTACCCCTACGGCAACCCGAATCTGCTGACGGACCCGAGCGGATGGGAGGTAAGAGTCATAGGCTACGACCCGGCCGCGGATGGAGGGCGGGGAAAGATAACGGTCCAGCACATGGTCAGACCCGAGGATGTGTACTACGTGAAAGGGAAGGATTTGAGCGGTGACACGGTCATAGTCTGGGACTACGACGCCGACAACGGCACTTTCCAGATACACAGGAGCCTCAAGTCTATCGGCTACAACGCGGAGATATCGGGCAGGGAGCTGTTCTTCGAGGTCACCATACTCAGCGTCGCCCCTGCCGAATGATGGGCTTCCGCGCCTACACCCCGAACAGCCGCCTGTTGGCCGCCCTCACGAATCTGTCTATGGTCATCTGGACCTTCTCGTTGCCTGCTGTGGCGAACGCGAACATGGCGGCCAACAGGCCTGCGAACACATCCGCTGGCCAGTGGATGCCGAGGTAGAGCACGGCGAACACTATGAGAATTGCACTCGCGGCGGCGAAGTAGTAGACCTTCCTCCACCGCTCTCCCGAGTTGTAGAGGGTGAGCAGAGCGATCACCATGATGCTCACATGCGCGCTCGGGAAATCGTTATCGAGCGGGTCGAGGCTCGTCACCATCCTCCCCCAGTGTGTGTCAGTGTAGAGCAGGGGCGTGACGCCTGCGCCCGGATGAGAGCCGCTCACAGAGACGGGAAAGACCGCGTAGAATGCGATGAGTATGATGTAATTCACGGTCATGGCTATCGAGTATCTGCGTATGATCACCCTGTCGTCGATCGTCACAAAGAGCGCAGGAACAAAGCAGAGAAAGAACATGAATAGCCACACATAGACGCCGTTGAAGAAGTCCACAACTATCCTGTAGTCCAGCCGGTCCTGTATGACCCTTATGACTCCGCCGCTGAGGCTGAATATCCAGTTCGTGTAGACTATCTGCCTCGTGCTCTCACCCGACGGGCTGAGCGCCTCGACCGCGAGGTCCTGCACCCTTATCAGCGCAGGGAAAGCCACGAGCAGGAGCACATACGTCGCGTTGTAACGCAGCGACGCGATTGCCTTCCTCCAGAAGACGTCCTTCCATCCGACCGCGAGCACGACGGCAATGAACAGACCCACGACCAGGGTCACGACGTACGCTGCGAAAAACACGGAGTAGGACACGGCCATGCGCTATCAGTCGTGGCCATCGACGCGCACGATAGAAATACTTTCCGAGTGCATTGGGCGCGTCCAGCTAGCACGCATCTCATGAGCTCCCCGCAAGGATCTGGGCTGCCAGATCATACGCCTTCTCAACCTGGGCGGCAGAGGCCTCTACAGAATAGGGCCTTGCGGACGAAACGGCGGTCAACCTCATGGAGTCCGCCCTGGCCAGACACCTTTCGATTGCCTCGGGACAGGAATCCTCGTCGAACAGGCACCCGTTCTTCCCCTCTTTGACGAACTCAGGTATGGCCCTGCACCTCATCCCAATCACAGGCGTTCCCGAGGCGAGCGCCTCGAGTACAACGAGTCCCTGGGTCTCGAACGTCGATGCGATCACCAGAGCGTCCGCCGAAGCGTAGGCGCGCGGAAGGTCCTCGTCGGACAGAAACCCTGCGAAGACCACCCTGTCATCGATCCTAAGCTGCCTTGCGAGCGCCCTGTATTCTCCCTCTGCTGGCCCCTTCCCAACGACCAGGAGCCGCAGGTCAGGCATCCGCGGTGCCAGGGTCGCGACGGCCCTCAGGACGATGTCGAGCCGCTTCTCCATCGAGAGCCTGCCGACGTGGAGCAATACCCGCTTGCCCGAGAGGCCGAACCGCTGAAGGAAGCTCTTGTCGTACCTCTCTGGCGTGAACCGCCTGCAGTCCACGCCCGTAGGTATCACCTCGCACCTCTTCATCTTCACCCCGTTCTCTATCAACTCGTCACGTATCGGAGCGGACGGTGCGATGACGACCTCTGGCCTCTTGAGGAGGTTCCTGAGGTAGACCCATACCAACTCCACCAAGAGGTCCTCTCTCACGGGCAGCGGAGAGTAGTGCCTCACGGCCTCGTTGGCCATCGTGTGAAACGTGAGCACGTGTGGAACCTTGAGCACCTTCGCGGCCGTCAGGCTGAGTATGCCCATCGAGGCGATGCCATGGGAGTGTATCACTTCCACCTTCTCGCCGCGCAGGAACTCCAACATGTCGGCCGGAGAGAAGACTATGCGATAGCCAGGATATCTCTTGAACTCTCGCGCCGGCAGATAATGCACCTTCCTGGGGAGCTGTGGCCTGCTGGGCGTGTCTGGGGCGAGCATCACCACCTCATGTCCCCTCTCCTCGAGTCCGCGCGACACGGTTTCCATGGCTACCACAGCGCCATCGACCGTGGGATGGAACGAATCAGCGAACATCGCGATCTTCAGGCTCTCACCCTGGTCCGCGACGCTCGATTATCCTCTCAAGCTTCCTGAGCACGTCGTTCGGAGTCCTCCCGAGTATCCTGATCATCGGTTCCTTCCCGAAGCCTCCCTTGTCGTATATCACGTCCGGCACCTTGCCGGATCGCGCAATCGCGCGATGCACGCCCCAGGTCATAGAAGAGACACCCTGTGGCTCCTCTGCCCTGTCGAAAGAGGATATGGCGAGCCTCGCAGCCCTGCACGCAGCGACGTTCCTCTCGGTGTACTTGATGTTCATCGCGCACCTGATCTCCGGATCGTGCGAGGAGGCTGCGAGAACGATCCGCGCAACGTGCTTGGAGGCGCCGAACCTGGGCGTGCCGGTCCTCAGAGCCCTCTCGCCAACCCTGCATATCCTGCCAGAGAACGCGGCCACCTCCTCCGGCTCCAGGGCGCCGAGGACTGCATAGCCTATGTTTATGCCGACCTCCGGTATCAGCCCGGGCTCCAGTATCAGCTCGAGCTTCTCGGCCACAGCCTCCAGCTCCTCCAGCATCTTGACTTTGCCCGCCTCTATGCGCAGTAGCGCGAGCGGGTTTGCACAAGGGACGCCCAGACCGACCCGCTCCCGCGATAGGATGGCCTTGTACATGGACTTCTTCGAGACCCTCACCGCCTCCTCCAGCTTCTTACCGAGAGCCAGGTGGGCCGCGATCAGGGAAGCGAGCGTGCAACCCGTACCATGCACCTCTCCCTCCACCCTTGGTGACGCGAGCTTGAGGACCCTGCTTCCGACGAAGAGGTAGTCTGCTGCCTCAGATCCCTTCAGGTGGCCACCCTTGATGAGCACAGCCCCAGGGCCAAGGTCAAGGATCTTCTTCGCCGCCATCCTGACGCCGTCCTCGTCTCTCACCTCCGTTCCCGAAAGCCTGGCCGCCTCTTTTGTGTTCGGAGTGACGAGCGAGCATATCGGCAAGAGCTTCGAAGCGAGCGCGTCGACGAATCCTGGCCTGTGGAGGGAGCTACCAGTGGTCGCGGCCATTACAGGGTCCACCACTATCGGGCAGTCCAGGTCTCTTATGTGCCGCGCTACCGCCCCTACGATGTCGGGCGTGAAAAGCATACCCGTCTTCACGGCATCGAGCTGGACGTCCTCGAGGACAGACTTCAGCTGAGAGACCACATGTCTGACCGGCACGGGGAATATCGAGGCCACGCCCTTCGTGTTCTGGGATGTCACGCAAGTGACCACTGAGCATCCGTGCACGCCGACTGCCTCGAAGGCCTTCAGGTCGGCCTGCAGGCCCGCACCGCCGACTGAGTCCGACCCGGCAATCGTCAGAGCGTTCGCCATCGCACAGCCATCAACGAATCGTCATAAATGCCTATCGTCCGCCCTCATCGTCAGCACTTGCGACGCAAACGTTCCAGCCGCGTCTCCCTCAATCCTCCCGCCCGTCCCAAATCCTTCGAAGGATGCCGCGCCGGCCGCGCCCACCTGCCCGAGCGACGATGCGACGGCATCGGTCCTCTCTCGCAGCCAAAGGGCGAGGAAGAGGCCCGGTACAGTGAGGGGAGCATAGCTGCTCTTCGGTATGACCATCAGGAACACCACGGAGGCGAAGACGACCCTCTCCAGGTCATTTCTGAGTCTCAGCCCGAGGATTACGGGCAGGAGCATCGTCCCCAGAGCGATCAATGAGTAGTGTTCCGCGTCGCCCATGAGTTCGCTGAGCAGAGTCCCGCCTGATGCCGTCCCTACGCGGGATTCGGGACTCGTGTGGAAAAGCAGCGCTGAATCGATGACATCGTCCGCCCCGAACGGCAACAGCAACGCGGCGGCGACGACGAGCGATGCTGCGAGCGCAATGACGATCTCAGCTAGTCTCCTCTTGTCCCTGTAGGCGATGCCGTTCTGGAGTTCGAAGAGGGCGACTATGCCGAACGGCAGCAGCGCATATGCCTTCGTCAGTCCCGCGAGTGCGAGAAGGATGATTGAGAGAAGCCGTGGATGCCAATGCCAACGCCTTCCAACATACAGTGCTATCGTCAACAACATGAGAGTCAGCATCGCGTTGTCGAAAGTGTAGAAGATGGTTATGGTCCCCGCAACGGGTACATAGAAGATGTGCCGGGTGCGCACAAGCGGTTGGAAGATCGTCCACGCGACAGCGCCGAAAGCGAGGTTCGCTGAGACGAACCAGAATGGATGCCCGAGAAAGCCAAGGACGGCTCGCGCTCCCGTGTATACAAGCAGGTCGAATGGAAGGTAGTTGTATGTCCCGTACGTCCAGCCGACATCGGGACTGTATCTCTTCTCGAACCTGGGGACGATGGGTTCAGAGTAGGGGTTCACACCCTGGACGAGCCCTTCAGCCGCTGCCTCGACCGCGTCGTCGATGTCATGCATCTCAGCAAAATCCTCGAATCGAGCTACGAATGCGAGTGCCAGAACCAGGAACACGGCCCAAAGCGCGGCCGCGATCGGTATGCGGAACCTGCTGACGAAGCGCTTTGTCCTGCCCCTTCCAGCACAGCGTCTTCCCAGCAGCCATATCACGACTACAAAGCAGACTATGCCGTTGTACAGGGGATCTATCAGCCCAGCCACCGTCCTCGTATGCGGCAGCATCGGCGAGCGCCGGTGAGTCTTCCGGACCTGCGGTGCCGAGGCATGGGCAGCGTCGACCGCCATATTTAGAGGTTTTTCAGCATCCTGCCCACAGACATCGGACCCGTCCACCTCACTACAATTAAATACGCGGTCTCCAATCGCAACGGACGCGATGAAAGCGGAGTCGGGCCACATCGTTTTCAAGGACAAGTTCAGGTACAAGGACCTCCAGGGGTGCTTCGAGGAGATGCTGAAGGTCTTCCTGCAGGAGACGGATCAGATGCCCGACGAGGACGAGATACTCCAGATGTTCCTCAGGATCAACATGATGGACATAGAGAAGAACAGGAAGCCAGAAGGTTACAACAGGCGTGGACGCATGAGAATGGTCTTCCCGCTCACCAAGGGCAAGAAGCAGATGTACCTGAGGGCCGACTCGAAGACGGCGGAGACCGTGCGGGTGACTGAGCGTCTCAGCAAGATACTCAAACGCGCTGGGATCCCGCACACGGTGGAGTGGGACAGGCTCCAGACGCTCCAGCAGTAGATTTATGAGAGTGGGGCGCCTCTGGCGGTGCAGCAACATGGCTCCGCTCGATTACAGGGCGCGTATCAGGCAGGCTGTTCTCGAACGTTCGTCGCTCGTTGGCATGCGCCGTGCGTTCGAGACCATACTCGAGAGACAGGCCGAGAACGCAGACCGCATAACGGATCTTGAGGCGCGGAAGGAGCGTCTGAGAGCTGTCAAGGAGCGGTCGGTGGGCGACCGGGCGCTGCTCGCCCTAGCTATGTCGAGGCTCCGCGAGAACGGGTTCAGGGTAGTTCTGGCGAAGACGACCGATGCTGCCACAGCCTTCCTCATGGAAGAGGTGAAGGGTGCCAAACTCGTTGTCAAATCGAAATCGAATGTCACGAAGGAACTGCACCTCGCGGACTCGCTCGCCGCTTCAGGCGTTGAGGTCATCGAGACAGACCTCGGCGACAGGATTGTGCAGCTTTCGGGCTGCCTGCCGTCGCATCCCACTGGCCCGGCGTGCCACCTGACCCGAAGGCAGATCTCGGATCTGTTCTCAGAACACTTCGGCCGGCCAATCTCCGATGATCCGGACGAGCTGACGAGGGTCATGCGAGAGGAGATTGCATCATACCTTGACCGCGCGCGGATAGGGATCACAGGCGCGAACGCGATTGCGGCAAACGAGGGTGCAGTGCTCATAGTTCACAACGAAGGCAATGCGGCCAGGTGCGCGATGGTGCCAGACAAGCACATCATAGTCACGACACCTGAGAAGATAGTGCCCGACCTGGATGAGGCGGTCAACGTCGCGAGGCTCCAGACCTATCTCTCCACAGGCAAGATAGTCAGCTCGTACGTGAACATCGTCACAGGGCCTAGCTACACCGCAGATATCGAGAAGAAGGTCTACAGGGGGATGCACGGACCGAGGGATGTCGTGGTGTTGATTGTCGATGACGGCCGCCTGGATGCGGAGGACAAAGAACCCCAGCTCTGCATAGGCTGCGGCATGTGCCTCGTACACTGCCCGACCTACAACGTCGTTGGTCCCGTGTTCGGGAGCCCGGGACACATGGGCGGGATAGGTGCGTACCTTCTCGGCTCTAGGGGACGCGTACGCGAGGCCGTCGAGTCGGGGCTGGGCATCTGCACGGCGTGCGGCGCCTGCACTGTTGTGTGCCCTTCGAAGATTGACACCAAAAAGGGCATTATAAGACTGCGTCATAATGCAAGAATGGAAAAAGAAGGTGTATTGCCTGAGCACGAATCTCTCCTCGCGAGTTTGAGAAACTACGATAACCCGTGGCAGATCCCGAGGAGGAGAAAGGCCAGGTGGGCGGAGCGGCTGCGTCTTCCCCTCCGGGGCGATGTCCTCTACTTCGCGGGGTGTTCGACATCCCTGTTGTTCCCCGAGACGGCGGCCCGAGCGGTGGATGTCATTAGGTCGGTCGGAATCGATCCAGCGTACCTGGGGCAGAGCGAGCCCTGTTGCGGTTCGACTGCAAGGAAGCTGGGCGAGCCAGAGCTGTGCCGCGCCCTTGTCGAGAAATGCTTCTCGTCGTTCGAGCTCGCAGGTGCCAGGGAGGTGGTCACCTCTTGTCCGGGCTGTCTCTCGGCTCTCACTTCCTTCGAGGAGGTCACGGAGGCACACAGGATTGAGATTGAACACATCTCGCAGTTCCTCGTGAAGCACGCGGATGAAATCTCTTGGAGGGCTGTTGGACCCGGGCCCAAGCTGACCTACCACGACCCCTGCGACCTCGGCAGGGAGAAGAAGGTCTTCGAAGAGCCGAGAACCCTCATCTCGAAGGCCGTAGGCGCCCGCTTCGTCGAGATGGAGCGCACGAGAGAGAAGAGCGCGTGCTGCGGGTCCGGCGCTGGCGTCAAGAGCGGGTATCCAGAGCTCGCAGCAGCCATCGGCGAGGACAGAGTCTCGATGGCCCTCGAGACGGGCGCTGAGACCATCGTCACCGCATGTCCATGGTGCGTGCAGAACCTCAGGGACTGCCAGGGGGATCAGAGAAGAGCCGAGGTCGTGGATATGGTCGACCTGCTCTGGGCTTCCATCGAGAGGAAGAGCGGCTGACCTCGCTTCTTTCTGTCATCCCAGGGGAACCTCGCGGACGACGGAGTAGGTCGGGCCCTGTGGGCTCAGGACGCTCTTCTTGAGTGCGATCTTGTCGACGGGGTACTCGCCGAAATCAGTCGCCGCGTTCCTCCTCAGTATCTCCTGGACGTTCGCTATGTTCCGCCCGCTCCTCGCCCGCGCCAGAGTAAGATGCGGAACGAACCCCTTCCTGTCCCGCTCGAACCCCAGCTCCCCGATAGAGGCGTCGAGCCTCTTCGCAATCTCCTCGAGAGCCTTCCCGTTCTGGATGCCCACCCAGACCACGCGTATGTTCGATAATGAGGGGAAAGCACCCATGCCGTTCAGCCTCATCGCGAACGGCGGTATCCCAGACACAGACCTCGCCATTCTGGCGGCGATCTCGTCCACCAGCTGCTCTTCTGTGTCTCCAAGGAACTTCAGCGTCACATGCAGTAGCTCCGGGCGTACGACCTTCAGGTCCGCCCTCGAGCTCCTCAGCTCACCGAGCACGTCCATGAGTCCGCGGCTGGGGACTATGTCGGCAGCTATGAAAGCCCTGAACTTCAACGGACGGTAATCTGTCGAGGGATTATCAAAGGCTTTTCGTCGTTCGGACGTCAGGGACAGACGGAGCGGAGCAGTGAACTCGCCGTCACGGGTATCTGCGAGCCCTTTCGAGATGCCTTATCTTGGCCCGAACCATGGAAATGCCGGAGATCGCTATCACGAACGCCACCACGAGGCCTATCAGGTATGCCACCTCCCCTATCTCCCCTTCGTACAGGATTCCTAGAGAAGCGCCGAGGTTGAACAGCGCGTGCATCGTGACCGCGCCGAGGTAGTGAGGGAAGGAGCTCCTGCCTTGGAGCGCGGCCCTTGCGACGCCGAGGCCCATCACGGACGTTGCCCCTGCGTGGAGAAGGGCGGACGAGAGACTCCTCACGATAGTCGTCGCGATGAAGGCACCAGCGCCGTCTGCGAGGTACGCGTTCCCTTCGTATATCAGGTTCTCAGTAGCCGCGAACCCAAGGCCGACGGCGGCCCCGTACACCAGCCCGTCCTCGAGTTCGCTCATAAGGCGACGAACCCTGAAGACACCGAGCGCCTTCGTCGCCTCCTCGACGAATGGGGCTATGACGCATGCGAGCAGTATCGTCATCAGGTTGGGGTTTTCACCGAGCAGCTGGTAGACCCTCTCGGCGTTCATGCCGAGCAGGATCATCAGGATTATCTCCCATACCAATGCAAGCGCGACAGAGACCGTGGCTCCGAAGACGAAGACCCTGAGGAGCCGCCCGTACGGCTCCCTTGTGAATCGCTCTGTGTTCCTTATCCAGACAAGGTAAAGTAATGATGGCACGAAGGCCGCTGCGATCAGTATGAGCAACTCCAGCAACTGCAAGCGCAACGCACCTTTGTAGGCGTACACGCGAGCTTGTTATATCAAGCTTCGGAGCAGCCCATCGTACTAGAACGAGAGAAAGGGTTGAAGGGTTGAAGGAGCTACTTCTTCTCCTCCACCTCTATGGCGCTGTTGGGACACTCGTCCACACAAGCGCCGCAGTCCAGGCACTTAGATTCGTCTACGATCGCGACATCCTCGACCTTTATCGCGCCCTCGGGACACACGTCAACGCACGCACCGCAGGCGACGCACTCATCCTTTTTCACTTTTGCCGGCATCCGATGACCTCCGTGAATGCTCGGTCTGCGGGAAAGCCTGCTCTGATATAAACATATCCGACCGAATCCTAGGGCGACTCCCACCAGCGAACATGCTCCTGGCTTTATAGCCATCGACGGGGGGCAAACTTATAGCCGGATTCATACAATGGCCTCCCCGCTACCATGAAGGCCGGACACATGGGCGGATGGCTCTACTCTGGGAATCGCCTCTTGAAGGGCTACATAACATTCGATGGCGACCGAATCACGGATGTTCATGAGGGGGAGCCTCCAGATGGGTGCGCGAAGGCCCTCATACTCCCAGCCTTCGTAAACGCGCACACTCACATCGGAGACGCAGCAGCCTACCCGGCCCCGAGGAGGAGCGTGGAGGAGCTGGTTGCGCCTCCCGAAGGATACAAGCACAGGTTCCTGCAGTCGAAATCAGACGAGGAGAAACTCGCTGGCATGAGATGGGCGATTACAGAGATGGCTGAGAGTGGTACTGCGCTCTTCGGAGACTTCCGCGAGGAAGGCCTGAGAGGCGTGGAACTGCTCCGGAGGGCGCTTGATGATTCGGGGCCGCGGGTTGTCGTGTTTGGCAGGCCAGCAGGTACCTCCGTTAGCGAAGAGGAAGTCGATGCACTTGTTTCTGCTTGCGACGGCATCGGCATGAGCTCGATTGCCGACTGGCCGTATGAACTCGTGGAGATGGTGTCGGAGAAGGCCCATCGCGCAGGTAAGGTGTTCGCGTTGCACGCCAGCGAAGCCAGGAGAGAAGACATCGCCAGTATACTCGACCTTCGCCCAGCTTTCCTCGTCCACATGTGCAAGGCATCCGACGACGATGTGAGAGCGGCAGTTGACGAGGGGGTCCCGATCGTCGTCTGTCCTCGGTCGAACATGTTCTTCGGGCTGGATCCAGGGATACCGCGGCTGCTAAAGGCGGGCGCCAACGTCGCCTTGGGCACAGACAACTGCATGATTTCGAAGCCGGACATGATCGAGGAACTGAAGGCGGCCTACTCGTCGTCGCTCCCCGTCGGAGGTGTGGATCCCAGTACCCTGCTGAGTCTGGCAACTGCAAACGCGCGAAAAGTATTAAATGCGAAGGCCAAGATAACTACGGAACTCGATGCCAAATCGGACCTGGTCGCTGTGAGGGCCCGGGGTGACGACCCCCTTCGGTGGCTCGTGACTGAGGCCAGTTCCAAAGACGTGATCGCCGTAGGCAGGGGAGGCGTGCTGAGGAGGACGAGCTCTTGGACGAGATAAGGAAGATACTGATAGCGACGGACGGCTCCGAATACACCAAGGAAGCGGTCACCACCGGGCTCAAGCTTGCGAAGGTCCTCGGTGCGGAGGTCACCGCGCTGTATGTCATAGACCAGACCTCATTCGTCACGTTTCCCGTCGATTCGTCAATCGTTAGCGTCTACCCGCAGCTCGAGAACGAGGGCAAGAGGGCGGTCGAGGACGTCAAGAAAGAGGGGGAGGCGATGGGCGTCAAGGTGACGACTGTGGTCGCCGAAGGCTCTCCCACCCGCAAGATAGTCGAGATGGCTGCAGACTTCGACCTCGTAGTGATGGGCACCCTCGGCAGGTCGGCCCTGGGGAAGCTCTTCATAGGCAGCGTCGCAGAGCGAGTGACCAGATATGCGCCCTGCCCTGTGCTCGTAGTGAGATCCAAGCGGAGGTGAGCCGAGGTGAAGGTCAAGGAGATAATGACAGAGAACCCGATTGTGGCCGAGCTCCCAGGCACGAGGACGGAGGTTCTCAAGAAGCTGGTCAAGAACAACGTTACGGGGTTGCCGGTCGTCAAGGCGGACGATGGGACACTGGTAGGGTTCGTCACCAGGCAGGACATATTCGCCAAGCCGGAGGAGGAGCAGCTCGCGCTCGTCATGAACAGGGACGTGCCGACCATCTCCCCCAACGCGAGCGTCAAGGACGCAGCCAGGATGATGGTGGAGAAGAACCTCACGCACCTCCCTGTCGTCGACAAGAACAAGCTCGTGGGGATAGTGACGCCGACCGACCTCCTGATAGTCGTCGAGAAGGAGAACCCGCAGGTGGCGGTCGAGGACATCGTCCGATCACCATGCATACCCATATACCAGGGCGCCCCCCTGGCGGTCGCCCTGGCGACTTTCAGAGCGGCCAGGGTCAACGCGCTGCCCGTGCTGGACGACGACGCGAAGCTCGTCGGGATAATCACTGACAGGGACATATTCAACCAGACCGTGGTCGACAGCTCCGTCGTCATGAGCGACCTGGGGATAAGCGACGATGAGGACAACTGGACATGGGAGGGACTGAGGAACGTGATGAAGCTCTGGTACGAGGTCTCGAAGGTCGACCTTCCGAAGCTGGCGGTGAAGGACATAATGGTGAAGAACCCGACGACCGTCTTCAGGAAGACGCTCGTCGCGGACGCCGCGAGGATAATGAGGAAGCAGGATTTCGGGCAGCTCCCCGTGCGTGACTCCAAGGATAACCTCGTGGCGATGATTTATGACATAGATGTGGTATCCACACTCGCCAAGTGAGTAAAGATGGACCCACAGGAGCTTCTCTCGCTTTGCAAGAGGCGGGGCTTTCTATGGCCAGCCTACGACATCTACGGCGGCGTCGGCGGCCTGTATGACTACGGCCCTCTCGGGGCAGCCATGAAGACGAATGTCGAGAACTACTGGAGACAGCTCTATGTCCTTCGGGAAGGCTTCCAGGAGATCGCCTGTCCGATAGTCGCCCCCGAGCAGGTGTTCAAGGCGTCGGGACATGTGGACGCGTTCTCGGACGTTTATGTCGAGTGCGCAAGCTGCGGGGAGGTCTACAGGGCAGACCACCTCGCCAAGGGTTTCCACAGCAATCCAGCAGCGCTGAGCGAGGAGCAGCTGGGGAAGATACTCAAGGACAACGGTGTCCGCTGCGAGGCCTGCGGTGGTGAGCTTTCCGCGCCCCGCAGGTTCAACCTCATGTTCAGGACCTCGATAGGCGCTGGCAGGGGCAAGGTCGCCTACCTGCGCCCGGAGACGGCCCAGGGCATGTTCGTGAACTTCTCGCAGATATACAGGTTCGGCAGAGAGAGACTGCCTGTGGGCGCCGTTCAGGTCGGCCGGGCGTTCAGAAACGAGATATCCCCAAGGCAGGGACTCCTCAGGCTCCGGGAGTTCAACATGATGGAGGCGGAGCTGTTTGTGCATCCTGAGGATAAGACTTGGCCCAGGTTCAGACAGGTCAGCGGCGAGAAGCTGAAGCTCGTGCCGAACTCGGGCGGTGTCGTGGAAATGACGCTTGGCGAGGCCGTGGAGAAGGGTGTGATAGTCAACGAGGTCCTGGCGTACTTCATGTGGCTCACGTACAAGTTCGCAGTGGATGTCGGGCTCGACCCCGCCCGTCTGAGGTTCAGACAGCACGAGAAGACCGAGATGGCCCACTACGCCTCCGACTGCTGGGACCTCGAGGCCGAGATAGCGTACGGCTGGACGGAGCTGGTGGGCGTGGCGGACAGGGGCTGCTACGATGTCCAGGCTCACATAACGCACTCCGCGGCCGACCTGACAGCCTTCGAGCGGTTCGACGAGCCGCGGGAGATCGAGCACGAGGTCGTGAGGCCTAAGTACGACGCTCTGGGCCCGCTGTTCAAGGACAAGGCGAAGGCAGTGGCCGAGGCTCTGTCGAGGCTCTCACCCGAGGCATTGAAGGGCAAGGGCGAGGCGGTGGTGGAGATCGAAGGGAAGCCGACCACCGTCCCCTCGAAGTGCTTCGATGTCGTCCTGAGGAAGGAAAAGGTGTCTGGGCGGAAGATAGTCCCCCATGTGATCGAACCCTCGTACGGCGTCGACAGGATACTCTATTCTATTCTCGATCACTCTTTCAGGAAGACGGACGGCTACATCAGGCTCGCGCTCAAGCCTCTGGTGGCCCCTGTGAAGGTCGGCGTGTTCCCTCTCATGCCGAGGGATGGCCTCGATGCAATCGCGCTCGAAGTATTCGGGAAGCTCACGTCCGCCGGCGTCGCAGCGTACTACGATGACTCGGGCTCCATCGGTCGCAGGTACGCGAGGATGGACGAGATAGGTACCCCCTGGTGTGTCACTGTGGATTACGACACTAAGTCGGACGGGACAGTCACCATCAGGGACAGGGACACCTCGGCGCAGGTGAGGATAGCCAAGGATGGGGTGACTGACGCCATCAGCAAGCTCCTCAACGGCGCGAGGTTGGAGGACCTGAGGGCTCCAGTGTGAGGAGCTGGAGGAGAAAGCGGAACAACATGCCTCGTTCGCGTTCTCGAACGGACCCTACCAAGTTCCCAACCCCAAGGGACCTGTCGGGGGAGCTGGGCAAATACATCGGCAGGCAGGTGAGCTACGCCACTCACGGCATACACAGGTACCCCGCGAAGTTCATACCTCAGGTCCCGAGGTTGTGCATCAACAGGTACTCTGACCCAGGTGAGACGGTGCTCGATCCATTCATGGGTTCGGGCACGACGCTCCTCGAGGCGTACATGTCCGGGAGGCACAGCTACGGCATCGACATCCACCCACTCGCGAGGCTGATAGCGAAAGTCAAGACGACGCCGGTCGACCCTGAGGTTCTCAGGGGGAGGGCAGAGTCCTTACTCCACGCAATAAGGTCGGATAAGAACTGCAACGACGGATGGATCCCGGAGATACCCAACCGCGACCACTGGTTCAGGCCCGAAGTCATGTCGAACCTGGCGACCGTGAGGAAGCACGTGATGTCACTTCCGGAGGGTGACGTGCGGGACTTCTTCATGGTATGCCTCTCTTCGATCGTGAGGAAGGTCTCCAATTCCGATGACAGCTCCCTGATACCCGAGGTCACAAGCTTCCAGAAGAAGCTCGACCGTCAAGGAAAGACATCTTACGATGTCGTCACGAGATTCGAGAACGCACTCCGCAGCAAACTCGTGGACGCGGCGGACCTGTGGGCGATCCAGGAGGAAGTCCGGAGGCGGTTCGGGGATCCCCCCACGGTCAACATAGTCGGACGGGATGCGCGTGACATACAGCTCGAGGATTCGTCAGTCGATCTGGCCGTCACATCGCCTCCCTACGCCAGCGCGGTTCACTACGTGAGCGTGCACAAGCTAGAGATGTTTTGGCTCGGCCTGATCGATGACATCGCCGAGCTGGACAGCAGGATAGTCGGGTCGGCAAGGGCGTATCTGTCTGAATACGAGTCTTGGGAGCCCAGGAGATTCTCCCCGATGCTGGACGGCGTCACAGCGGAGCTCATGGCCAAGGACAAGAAGAGTGCGTACATCGTGTATCGGTACTTCGAGGACATGCGGAGGAACTTCATCGAGGTGAATAGGGTTCTCAGGCGCAATGGGCACTACTGCGTTGTGGTGGGCGAGAACACATTCAGGCGCGTGAGGATACCGACCTACAGGATACTCGCGGAGATAGGTCAGATGTGCGGCTTCGAACTCCGGGAAACCTTCGTGTACGATGTCATAAACAGGCATCTCGACATTCCCAGGTGGAATGAGAGTCGCATCGAGAAGGATCACATCCTCGTGTTCAGGAAGAGAGGCGTTCCCGCCGCCGAGTTGGGCTGAGGTCACCCTCGGCGACTCCGAACCTGGGATGCTTGCTTCTGTCCACTCGTTCACACCGATTGGAACCTATTTCCACCAATCCTCGGGCCATCTATGGGGGCCATCTCTTCGATGTCCTGAATTCAACATGCGCCGGTTTGGAAGCGGTCTCGAAGGGCGCCGGCCCGAGCTGGACAATGTTTAGGACAATATTCATATAGTATGATGGAACAAGATAAGAGTGGGAGGAGGAAAATGAGGAATGGCTGGCAGGTCATGCTTACGCCGTTGATCAAGAAGTGGATAAGCATCAGCCTTGTTTGGGGAACTTCTATGCTCATGCTTTGCTCAGCGCCTGGCGTTGTTGTGTTTTCGTCGCAGGGAGCAATCACAACAGATAACGAGAACAATGACGCGGCGGTAAAGCTGGGGGATACTCGCAAGATCACCTACGAGGTATCTGATGTAGGCGAGTCGTACCTGAAGCCAACGGACTATAGCAAGCTCGGGAGGCATGATCACACAGAGTCCGGCATCAATGAATGGTGGATGATTAGGAATATCTGTTACAATGACACGATAGTCCGCAACACATATCCGTATGTGATTTCCACTCAACGTACCCGCATAGATATCAAGACATGGATTGGGCCCCAACCTCGCTGGACTACGCACAGCTTCTACACGCTCAAGATGGACGCGGAGAACATCACAGGCCTCGCGACGGGCGACGGCACCGCGCCTGCCGACCCGTGGATACTGCCGATAATGATGGGCGGCGCGAACCCGCAGAACGCCCCCGGCGGCTGGGTGAACATGTCGATGTACTTCACCTATCTCACCAGCCAGGAGTACAATGTCGACATCAGGGCCGGGACGCACTACGCGAACACGCACTACGGCGTGAACGCGGCTGACTTCGCGAGCACCTTCCCGCTGAACCAGTACCCGAACGACGGCTGGTTCATGGAGGCCCAGGGGCACTTCGACTTCAGCAGGGCCGCAGCGGCGAAGTTCCTCGGCCTGCCCGGCACGGGCGACCTGAGGACCGAGTTCAACACGAAGGGCGCGCAGGTCATAGCCGATGCGTGGGAGGCGGAGTGGATCGCGGACGGCGATGTCGGCGGGCCGTTGGACATCTATGCAGCGTACGATTATCACCTTTACACTGGCAACGGGCCCGTGTACATCGTGCTGAAGCTCGACGCGCTCAACTCGACGGCCGACAAGCTGGCGATATGGTTCTGGAGCCTCACGTGGGGTGCGGAGGCGCTCTACACGCGCTACCTGCAGAAGGTCGGCATAATCGAGGAGCTCGAGCCGTACATGGAGGACTGGTACCTGAACATCACGTTCTCGCCGACCATGGGCGATGTGCACTCGAGGATGACCACGGCTTACCACATGACCGTGTGGAAGGACACGGACCCCGCAGCGCCTTTCGTCGCGGCGTACATGTGGGAGCCGCAGCACATGGACTATCGGCCCAGCCTAGAGCGATACCCTCCGATTTCCTACTACGACCCTTATGCATGGTCATACAACTACAAACCGGTGAGGACTTGTTTGATACCTGGTCAGGAGTACTATGGGAAGGAAGTCATGTTCTGGCAGACGCCCATGAACTGGAACCTCGACTCGAGCGAGAAGCTCGTGATCAGGCTTCCCGTGGACAGGCCGGGCTGGGGGATAGAGCCCTACTGGAGCCAGAACTTCACCGTGCCTGGGCTGTCGCCGGTCGAGCAGAGGAGCCACGGCTACTGGGGCGAGTGGGTGCTGGGCCACGGCTACCCGAGCGATGACATCTACACCACCACATACTACGA
>JAWCKF010000031.1:0-19897 GCA_038852315.1 Thermoplasmata archaeon
TCCTGAACGCGTTCGTGACGCCGCGCCACACCGCTGGCTCTGTGATTCTCACAGGTCCCAGCTCGGCCAAGACCGGCGTCCCCGACGGGTCGAACAAGGGCCACAGGACCACTATCATGACCATGACCCTGACCACGAACCTGAGAGCGTGATAGACCTTCCCAGGCGATGCGCGCCCCAGCGCGAGCAACAAGGCTATGAACGTCAGGAGGGCCAGCAGGTTGACGAGCTTGGACATGATGAGCGCTAGCAGGCTGAGCATAAGAACAGCAATGATCTTCACCCGCGGATCCATCCTGTGGAGGAATGTGTCCGAAGGAGTGTACAGATCCACGAAGCGGGCCATCAATGCTCACCCCTGGCCAACATCAGGCGGAGGACCAGCTCTTGTGGAGAGAGGACGTCCCTCGGGACTCCGAATGAGGTGAGTCTGTACGCGAGCTGGGCCACTGGAGGCGGAACCAGTCTGCTCCTCAGGAGAGTGTCGAGGTCTGAGAACGTACCGGAGACCTCGGAATCGAGAACTATCCTGCCGTCGGACATGACCACCACGCGCCTTGCGTGCTCCGCCACAAGCTTCATGTCATGCGTTATTAGCACGATGGTCTTGCCCTCGCGGTTGAGACGGTTGATGCTGTCCATCAGGTCGCGCATCTCCCTCGCGTCAAGTCCTGTGGTTGGCTCATCCAGTATGAGCACTTTCGGGTCGGTCGCTATCACGGAGGCTATGGATACCCTTCTCCTCGCGCTGAGTGTAAGGGAGAACGGCGCCCTATCCCTCAGCTCCGCGATGCCCATGGCCTCCAAGGCGCGTGCTGCCTTCGACTGGACCTCGTGCTCGGGGAATCCCATGTTCCGCGGCCCGAACTGAACCTCCTCGATGACCGTGGGGCAGAACAGCTGATGGTCAGGGTTCTGGAAAGCATAACCAACTTCGCGGGCGATCTCGGCGACCGTGAGCTCGCTCGCCTGCCGCCCTGATATGAGCACAGATCCCGATCGGGGCCTCAGAAGGCCTGTTATGACCTTCGCCAGGGTCGTCTTGCCACAGCCGTTGCCTCCGACGACCGCCAAGTACTCCCCAGGCTTCACATCGAGGCTGACGCCTGACAGGGCGCGCAGACCTCCATCGTACGAGAAGGAGACTTCGCGGAGTGATATCACCTTGTCGTGCGAATCAGAGGCTGGCGCAGGGATCATCTCACCGCATCCTCCTCTTGGGGAACAGGCGCGCCACGATCGCGCGCTCGGCCTCGTCCACAGAAAGGAAGTCGAAACCGTCATCGGGGATGCGCGCATTGAGGAGAGAAGCGACCTCCGCCATCTGGGGCGGCGTCACTCCCATGGACTCGAGCATCCGGGGGTCCCTCAACACTCTCCTGGGAGGGCCCTCGGCGACGACTTGGCCACGGGACAAAAGCACCACCCTGTCCGAATAAAGGGCCGCCTCCTCGGAGTCTCTGTCTGCAAGGAGGACTGTCATGCCGTGGCGGTCCTTCAGCTCCTGGAGGACCCTGAACAGCTCTATTCGGCCCACGGGGTCGAGGGCGTACGCGGGTTCGTCCAGGACCAGCAGCTCGGGCCTCATCGAGAGGGCAGCTGCGATCGCAACGCGCTGCTTCTCGCCGCCGGATAGGTTGTGAGGCGAGCGTTCGTTCATGCCGCTGAGTCCGACAAGGCCGAGGGCCCATTCGACCCGCTCCGCAATCTCCTCCCTCGGCACGCCCAGGTTCTCAGGGCCGAAGGCCACTTCCTCCTCGACGCTCATACAGAACAGCTGGCTCTCGGGCTCCTGGAAGACGATGCCGACCCTGGTCGACAACTCAGCGACCGAGTGCTGCCGGACGTCGAGCCCGAACACCTCTACCGTGCCCTCGAGCGTTCCCCTTACCGCGTGCGGGATGAGGCCGTTCGCGAGAAGACACATCGTCGACTTGCCCGAGCCGTTCCCGCCGAGCAACGACACGAACTCTCCCTTCCGCACCTCCAGCGAGAGGCCGTTCAGGGCGAGACCTTCCGATCCCTCATACTTGAACTTGACGTCCTTGAGCGAGAGTGCGACCATCGGGAACTGACCTGGTGGCCGGCTCAATCAGACGGTTCTCTAATAAAACTTTGGCGCGTGAGGCCAGTACTCAGAGGCGGTAGCATGTCTCCTTCTTTCCGCTCCTGTCCACGCGTATGCTGCCCTTCTCCTCCAACAGGGCGAGGGCCTTCCTCAACTGATCCCTCGGCAACCTCGTCGCCTGGACAAGGTCTCTGACGAGGATGCCCTCCTTCGGGATGTAAGAATATGCCCGGGCCATGGCCTCATCATCGCTCTTCGCGGGAACCGCCTTGACCGCCCTTCTGACTGTTGGCGCTGGCGGTGGGACGAGGCAGAAGAGCTCGCGGGCGCCATCCTGGACCCGCTTGGCGCTGCCAGAGGAGATAAGCCTGCCGAGGGAGAGCGTCACCTGATCCTCGAAGTAACCCGTGGCGGCCACAAGCTCCTCCAGTGTCTTTCCCCGCTCATCCAGGAGCGCCAGTATCTCCCCGTCGACCACGTTGTCGGCCGGCCTCTTGTCCCTGATCACCGCCATCCTGTCCAGATGCGTCCTCAGGAACTCCTTGCTGGCTGCCTTGAACCTGTCCAGATCCTTCTCGAGGATCTCCTCGAGCTCCGAGACGTCCAGGCCCATCTCTCGCCAGCGCTCGAGCTTGGCCCTGTACACCGCCTTCCTCAGTTCCACCGGTTTCTGACCGAGATAGTGGACGAACGGCTGTCTGAACCACACCGACTGCTGGGTGTCGACATCCGTGCGGGTGGTGATCGTGTATCTAACGCCGGAGCCCTGGAGCACCTTGTGGATCTCCTCCAGCTTGTCGAAGAGCCTCTCGTCCTCGGCCAGCGGAAGCTCGAAGTCGTAGTCTCCCACGACGGGCACCGCCCCTATCCTCCGCATCCGCTCGATGACCTGTTTGGGGGATTCACCCTCGCTGCTGAGCTCGACCCTCACATATGTCCGGATCATACCATGCCCTGCGTTGCCAGATTATGGCCCTACGGACATTATATGATTTTCCAGCCGAGGGTTGCCTGTAACGGCCCAGTAGATGTGACCTTAATATACGACCCACCCGGATGACTCACTCCGATGGCGGTCGACGCGTCGACCAGATTCCTGATGGCGCGCTTCTCGAAGCACTACAGGATGTCGTCCCTCTTCGTGCCTGACAGATTCTCCAAGCGCGAGTTCGGGTTCATGTTCTACGACCGCGACTTCGTGATACGCCACCTTGGCTTCCCGACGAGGGCCGCCCTGAAGAACTACCTGATCGAGCAGGCGCCCGCGCACGCCTACTACTCCTGCGCTTACTATGAGAAGCCTGACGCCCCTACGATGGCCGAGAAGCACTGGCTCGGAGCCGATCTGATCTTCGATCTCGATGCCGACCATGTGGAGGGGACGAAAGGGCTCCCTTATCACGAGATGCTGGAACGCGTCAAGCAGGAGGTCAAAAGGCTTCTGGACGAGTTCATAATGGGCGACCTCGGATTCGGAGGGGAGGAGCTCAGGATAGCCTTCTCGGGAGGCAGGGGATACCACATCCACGTGACGAGCCCCAGGGTCCTGCGGCTGACGAGCCATGAGCGACGGGAGATAGTTGACTACGTCACGGGAACTGGCCTCGATATGGACTGGGTCTTCCCACCTACTCCGTTCGAGACCGGGAGGTTCGGCCCTCGGATAGACACCGCCCAGAAGCGCTCCATGCCGAGAGCTGAAGATGGTGGGTGGCGGGCAAGGATCAGGAAAGGCATCGAGCGGCTTCTCAAGGACCTGGATGGGCTCGACAGGGACCACGGTTTGGCCAGGCTCCGCGCGCTCGCCTCGGAGGCGAAGATCGAGATAGGCAGAAAGACGCTTGAGGGGATGTACGATGATTTGTTCTCGGGAGAGAGAGGACGTCGCGGCGCTGATCGGATGCTTTCCGAGGACGTCTTCGAAGTGTTCTCAGAGAAGAGGCACCTCGACTCGTTCATCTCGCTGGTCGATTTCCTGGTCAAAGGCAGGATGAAGGGCGAGACCGACGAGCCCGTGACTTCGGACATAAAGAGGCTGATAAGGCTCCCGAGCTCACTCCACGGCAAGACGGGGTTCGAGGTGGTGCTCTTGACGAGGGACGAGCTCGATGGCTTCGACCCGTTCAGGGATGCGGTGTCAGAGGCGTTCGGGGACGAGGAGGTAGAGGTTGTTTGCCAGGAGCCTGTGAATGTGCGCCTCAGGGGCGAGAGGTTCGCGCTGAAGGAGGGTGCCAACGCCGTGCCCGAATACGTGGCCGTGCACCTTCTGTGCAGGCGTCAGGCGACGCTCGGTGGACCCTGACTTACCCAGCTGGATACCCTTGTGCAAAGCTATTTATCGACACTACCTCATTTTAACGCCGATGCCGCTGTCTGGAAAGATCCTGGAGGACTCGATACGTCTCAGCAGGATCAGATGGATTAAGCTGGTGCTCTACATAGTCCAGGCAGTCGCGCTGCTCTCGCTCGGGTTCTTCGTCGTGTTCGTGCTTGGGGAAGCTACCATCACCCCCCGGCTCTTCCTCCCGATAAGCTCCTTCGCCGCGATTGTCGTACTTCTCCTGCTCCTGATGTGCATCGAGAGTTTCTTCTTCAGGATTCTGGAGATAAGGTTCGCTCGGAGTTCGAGCGCGCGGCACCTCATGGCCAAGAACTCCATGAGGCGCGCGCTGGTCGTCGCAATCGTCACTGGTGTGGTCGCTCTGTTCTTCGGCTTGCCCGCGATATTGAACTCGGTCGAGGATGCGAGCAGCACGGAGATGGAGATCACCCCTATGAGCGCCGCGCCGTCGTTCTACAACTCCGACCCACTCGACCTCGTGAGCGTGAGGCAGATCGTGGTGACTGTCAGCGAGCCCGTGCACGTGTACCTGGTGACCGAGCAGACATACAACGACCACGCTGGTGACTATTCAGAGCTTTTCAATCTCCGTCTGAACCGGGCGGAGAACGAGTATGTCATCACTGGCACCACATCAATCGAGGTGCCGACGACCGAGTACGCGAAGTACTACATCATCGTCCACGACATATATGGGAACGATCCGACGGTCAAGATCACTATCGAGAGGTCTCTTGCGCATCCATTCACGGGCCTCATATCGCTGATGATGATGGCCTTCGTCGTGGCCAACATCGCATGGTTTGCGTATCTCATACCGATCGAGAGGAAGTACTCAGCAGGGTCGATCTACAAGTGAGCTCACAGAAGGGCGCAGCATTCGGCCCTCTTCCTCACCGTGAGACCTTCCCGGCGCAGGTTTTCCACCGTTCGCGGGCTCGGCAGAACGATTCCGTCCAAGCCGGCCTGGACGAGTCTGGCTTCCCATGAACGATCCCTCTTCGAGCGCATGCAACCCAGGACGAGCTTCGCCCCTGGCAGAAAGTGCTTGGCCGCATCGAGAACGGCGCTCAGCTCACTGAAGCCCGGCGGCCGGACCGCCTCGTACGCCGTGCCCTTGGTGGGGACCAGGGAGATTAGGACTAGAAGCGCGGGGGCGAACTGCGAAAGCCTCTGCAAGGCATCGAACTCGCCGACCAGCTCTCCGCCATGGATTCCGATGCATATGTGCGGGGCGACCGCGGACGCTCCGATATCCATCAGGTCGGAGATGACAGATATGTAATCCTCTGGCTTGGCATTCAGGCCCAGCACCTCTCTTATGGTCCGCTCGTCGCCGTAGACGTCTACCGAAAAAGAGTCGACGCCTGCGGACACCAGCTCCTCGAGTTCATTCCGAGGCATGAGCCCCACGTGAGCGTTGATGCGAAGATCCGTCGTGGACTTTATCTCCCTGACTGCACGGGCGTATCTCGAAAGACAGACCTTGCCATTTCTGTCTGCGCCACCGCTCAGCAGAAAGCCGCGCGCACCCCTCTCAGCGAGCGCGTCCGCGATTGACACGAGCTCCTCAGGGGAGCATGCCGGAACCATACCCGTCAGGTACTTGCCCATACAGTGCTTGCAGTTGAGGGAGCAAGCCGCTCCAGTGACAGATATGGCAGGAAAGCTATTTCCCGGGTAGAAGCACTCTACTGTGCGCGACACAGCACTTACCATTGGGCGCGCGGCTATTCAAGCTTGCGCACAAGGAGTCGCACGTCCTGGTGGTCGCCAAAAGCTTTATCCGGCGCCCTCTATGTAGGGCTGGCTGGTCTAGATGAAGGCGTTCGAGGTCAAGGGCCGATTCATGGCATCTCACAGATCCTGGCAGCCTTTCACCATCGAGGTCGCCAGCGCCGACGAGGCGGCTGCGGTCGAAAAGACGATGGCGTTGATGGGCAGCAGGCACAAGGTGAAGAGGAAGTTCGTCAAGATAGAGGGTGTGAGGCCGCTCAGCCTTGACGAGGTGACGGACCACGCCGTCAAGCACCTTCTGGGGGCGAGACGTTGAGCGAGGAACCCGAGTTCAACGAAAGGCAGTTCAACCAGGACATATCGCTGCTGGAGAATGCGAGGGCGCAGCTCGACGCCCTCATAAAGCAGCAACAGCTGATACAGCTTGCGATAGAGGAGCATGTCAGAGCGAGGGAGACCATCAAAGCGCTCGCAAAGGGCTCTCCGGGCGATGAGGTGCTCGTCCCTATCGGCGCTGACTCGTACATACATGCGCGGGTCTCCGACAACCGGAACGCCATCGTGGGCGTAGGATCTGGTACCTCCATCAGACGCACCCCGGAGGAGGCGGAGAAGATCATGGACTCCAAGATTGACGACCTCTCCCGCGCGTTCAAGACCGTAGGTGAGCGGGCCGCACAGCTGGAGGCAGCGGTCCAGGAGCTGTCCGAGAAGATCCAGCGGCAGTACGAGATGCTGCAGGCGTCGGGGCGCGCCTGAGGGCTGCACATGTTCCGCGGGCTCAAGGAGAAGCTGTTCTCGGTTTCGGCCGAAACGAAGGAGAAACCTGTCGAGGAGATCTCCGAAATCGTCGACGAGTCGGGAAGACGCATCAGGGAGAGCGTCCTCGATGAACTTCTTCACGAACTCGAGCTGGGGCTGCTCCAGGCTGACGTCGCGCTGCCTGTCGCAGAGGAGCTCACGAAGATAGTGAAGAGAGAACTGGCGGGTAAGAGGGTCGACCGGTCATTCAAGATAGACGAGGCTGTGAGGCTTGCGCTTAGAGTGGCAGTCAAGGACGTGCTCGCCCAACAGAAGCTTTCGCTGAATGAGCTGATCAAGTCGAAGCCGCCGCCATTCGTCATCATGTTTGTGGGAATAAACGGCGGAGGAAAGACAACGGCCATTGCTAAACTCGCACATAGGATGCAGAAGCACGGCCTGAGCTGTGTCCTTGCGGCTGGAGACACGTTCAGGGCGGGGGCCATCGAGCAGTTGACGCTGCACGCGGAGAGGCTCGGGTGCAAGATAATCAAACACCAAGAGGGGAGCGACCCCGCGGCTGTCGCCTACGACGCGATAGAGCACGCAAAGGCCAGGAAGAAGGACGTCGTGCTCATCGACACCGCGGGAAGGATGCAGACCAACACCAACCTCATGGACGAGATGAAGAAGATCAAGCGCGTTGCTAAGCCCGACCTCGTCTTCTTCGTCGGCGACGCTCTCGCAGGCTCGGATGCGGTTGAGCAGGCGAAGAGGTTCGACGAGGCCGTAGGAATCGACGGCGTGATACTCACCAAGCTCGATGCCGACGCGAAAGGTGGTGCAGCGCTGTCGATCGCTAAGACTATCGGTAAGCCGATAGCCTACGTAAGCTTCGGCCAGGATTATGACGCCTTCAGGAGGTTCGACCCCGACTGGATGGTCGAAAGACTGTTCGAAGACCGCAGCGAGAAGGACGCCGACGACTTCTGAGGGATCAGGAGACTTCGATGCTGTCTCCTGCGAAAAGGAGCGCGTAAACCTGAGCGTCTGCGACCAAGTCCTTCACGCGCGCGAACTCGTTGGCGTCGTGAGCCGTGCCAGAGATAGTTGACCACACCACGGCCTCGATGCCGTGCCTCCTGAACGGGGCGGCGCATGTCCCGCCACCGATGCCGACGGTTTTCGGCTCTTTGCCACGCGCCAGCTTGATGACTGCCTTGAGACGTCTCACCACCTCCGCGTCTTCAGGCGTCTTCGGTGCGGCGTCGGCTCTCTGCGAGAACTTGATCTGAATCTTCGCGCCCGAGGAGCCGCAGACCTCGTCCGCTGTACTCCTCAACACGGCCATCACGTCGTCGATCCTGTGGGTCGGGAGCACTCTGAAGTCGAACGAGAATCTCTGCCTACCCGGTATCGTGTTCACGTTGAGCCCATTCGTCTCGCACCTTGTGGGGGAGAACGTGCTCACCGGAGGCTCGAACAACGGGTCCTCATCCGCGAAGCGCTCGCGCAGACGGTCGACCGCTGCGATGATGAACCTCGCAGCGACCTCGAAGGCGTTTACTCCCCTCTCGGGAGTGCTTGCGTGGGTTTGCCTCCCCACGACTTCCACGTCGATCCAAGCGATGCCCTTCTCGACGATGCAGAGGGCGCTACCGTCAGGGGTGCCATGGTCGGGCACCACCACGAGGTCGCCCTTCTTGAAAAGCCCCTTCGCCAAGAGGAACTCTATCCCATGCGTATTGCCGTGCTCCTCGTCCGAGACGAACACAAGTCCGACGTTGCACTCGGGAACGACTTTCGACTTCTTCAGGGCGTACAGGCCGTAGAGCGAAGCAATCAGCTCCTGCCCGTTGTCCTCTGACCCCCGACCGTATATCCTGCCCTTTACCACCTTGCCCGAGAACGGTGGGTACTTCCAGGCCCGTATGTCACCTTCGGGCACCGTGTCCATGTGGGTAACAACCCACATGTTCCTCTCTTTCCTGCCCCTCATTCGGACGACGATGTTAGGCCTCTTGCCGGCTGGGACGCGCGAATCTTTCGAGTACAGCACCTCGAGGTCTTTGAAGCCCAGCCTTCTCAGCAGACTGAGCAGGTGCTGGCCCCGTGCGTACTCGCCCTCGCCACCGCTCTCAGGACCCACGGCCCTTACCTTGAGCATCGAGCAAAGGCTCTCAACCATAAGCCTCTCATCCTTCGCCACCGCAGAAATCAGCTGGCGTGCGTTCATCATGCCACCACTGCCCATGGACTATGCGCGGCGGTATGTCATGCTTGTATTTGTCGGCTGCGAAGACAAAGAGCCGATGAGGGGGTCATCTCTCGACGAGCATCGCGACGGCGTTCCCGCCGCCGAGACAGAGCGTGGCGATGCCCCTCTGCGCCCCTCGGTTCTGCATCGCGTAGATCAGCGTGGTCAGGATTCTGGCGCCGCTCGCTCCGATCGGGTGACCGAGCGCAATCGCTCCGCCATTGACGTTGAACTTCTCCTCAGGTATGTTCAGGTGCCTCATGACCGCGACCGAGGCTGTTGAGAATGCCTCGTTGTGTTCGAACAGGTCGATGTCCTTGACCTGCAGACCGTTGCGCTCCAGCAGCTTCCTGACGGCCGATATCGGCGCCTCCATGATTAGCTCTGGCTTGACACCCGTGGTCACATAGTCGACGACCTTCACCATTGGCTTCAGACCCCTCTCCCTGGCGAGGTCGGCATCCATCACCACCAGTGCGGAGGCGCCGTCGTTGATGGTCGAGGAGTTGCCAGCGGTGAGCACGCCATCGCTCTTGAAAACGGGTTTCAGCCTGGCCAGCGCCTCCAAGGTCGTGTCCTCGCGCGGACCCTCGTCCGTGGCGAACACCACCGTCTCCTTCTTCGAGGGTATCTCTACGGGGACGATTTCCTCTTTGAACGCTCCGGACTTGATGGCCTGAACCGCCTTCTGGTGGCTCCACAAGGAGAACCGGTCCGCATCAGCCCTGGTCACGTTGTTCCTCTGCGCGACCACTTCTCCCGTGTTGCCCATATGATAGTTGTTGTAGACGTCCCAGAGACCGTCCCTAACCATGGAATCGACCAGCGTCGCATCGAACAGCCTGTAACCGAACCGTGCCTTTTCCAGGAGGTAGGGGGCGTTCGTCATGCTCTCCATGCCCCCCGCCACGACAATACGCTGCCTTCCAGCCAGGATGGAGTCGCTGGCGAGCATGACCGCTTTGAGGCCCGAGCCACAGACCTTGTTGATGGTAAGAGCTGCGACCTCGTCGGGCAGACCACCGCCTAGCGCCGCCTGCCTCGCGGGGTTCTGTCCCAGCCCAGCACTCAGCACGTTGCCCATTATGCACTCCTCGACATCCGCTGGTGATATACCTGCCCTGCGGACTGCTTCCCTCACCACGATCGCGCCGAGCTTGGTGGCGCTGAGATCCTTCAGCCCTCCCCCGAATTTGCCTACGGCCGTCCTGGTTGCACTGACTATAACGACTTCCTTCATCGCACATCACACCCAGGCGCACCCGAAAAGCACTGCGCCAGAGCCATGCGCGTCCAATCCCGAGGACTGTATTTATATCTTGTCTAATTCATCCCTCGACATACGCCGTAGAGGCTTGTGGAGATGACGTCTGGAAGCGACAGGTGGCTCATACCATCCAGGCGCTACAGACCGTGGCACGGTTCGCCATGTCGCTGCGTCGACCCCGGCCTTCGCACCACATACCTTGCACCTGAACCCCTTCCCGCGCCCAAGCGAGCCCATGCTCTTGCCACAGCTCCCACAGACGGGGTTTCTCACCTTTCTCCGGTCCTCGACCAGGCTTAGGATGAGGAGCTTTTCGGCGTTCAGGCTCCTGGGTTCGCGCCTGACGGAGCCATACACGACGACCTCGTCGCCAGGGAGCAGCTGTCTGGCAACCTCCCTGAAGCTCCGCGATGGTTCGTAGAATGCAACGTCGATGGAGGCGCCATCCTCGATCGGCACAATCACATGGCCTCCGACGATGGTCCTCGGGGGCGCGGCCACACGGGCGCGGACGCGCGCCGACATCATCGGCCGAAGCTCCGATATCCTCCGCTGGACGATGTGGTCCTCCGTGGCCTGGTTGGTGAGGAACAACAGCCACTTGTCCTGGGTCTCGCCTTTGATCATCTTCCGCGCTCTCAGCAGTTCCTTCGCCGAGTCCCCCCTTATGCCGAAAAGGATGGGGCACGGCGAGCCTGGGCAGATGGCGACGTGTCCATTGTCATAATCGTAGTTGTTGAATGTCATCCTGGTGGTCTTGTCCATCCTGATGACGCTGTGAGGGTCTATCTCCCTGGGGGTCCCGAATCTGTCAGGAGACCTGTACGCTATGACTTCCCAAGTCCTGTCCCTCGGCCGCCAGGACATCGCCGCAGCCGCTCCTATCACTCCCCTCCCCTTCTTGAACTTCCGCCAAACAGCGCCCGTCTGCCGGAGCACAGCCTCGACTTCGGCTAGACGGACTATCCCCCTCACTGCCTTCCAGTAAACGGATGGCGGAGGTCGCCTGTTGGAGGCCACGATTCCCGGATTGGTCTGGTCGCACTCGAATCGCGCGACCCGCCTCAGCACCCTGACAGCTCGGTCTAGCAGATCCTGCGGGTCCGCGGGCCTTCCGCGCTCATAGCACACTATCTTCCGCCCAGAAAGTTCACCGCACGGCTCACTCCGCCCCGAGCCGTGACCGATTGTGAGACATATCGCTGCGTTGCCCCGCGTCTTCCACGGTATGTTAGGGTTCAGACGGACAAGGCGCGGCAGACCGAGAAGATCGTACTCCGAGAGTTCCTCGATGATGAGCGCGGCGAGGTATGTGGTGCACATCCCTTCGGGAGCATCTGTGTCATCGAAGGCTAGAAGCGTTCCTGGCACGGGGCCACCATCGATTGCGCCTCACAAAAGGATTGCCGTCATGGAGCTAAGGACATCGTACGAACGGTGAGTACGAGGGACATTTCGTTGGGGTCCATTGTAAGCTTGCCCAAGACCGTCACGCGTTTTCCTTCGACGAACTGGAGGGCGTTGGTGTGCTGGATCCTGAGGCGGGGGCCACTCGCACCCAGGCTGTCGACAAGGCAGAAAG
The DNA here is from genome assembly GCA_038852315.1 of Thermoplasmata archaeon. Taxonomy (GTDB): domain Archaea; phylum Thermoplasmatota; class Thermoplasmata; order UBA10834; family UBA10834; genus COMBO-56-21. Next base: position 11,994 of record JAWCKF010000031.1, read on the forward strand.
CGCCTGAGCCACCGTCATTCTGGACATATCCCTGTATCTTGAACTCGTCGTAGATGAACAGCTGCCAGTTGTCGCACACCATGCAAACGGAGAGGGCGACGGGGGACTCAGCAACCAACACTATGCAATCAGAGGAGGAGTAGACCACGGGGACCTGTCCTTCCAAGACCACTCTTCCCGTTGCCGCAACGAGGTCACCAATGGACGTGTACGCGCTGGGCCTCGGGCGGCATCCCGGCGATACCTGGATTCTTGCAATCTCTGCTCCAGAGAGGTCAAGTATCACTAACATGTCGGAGCCGGTATCGAAGGCTCTCAAGTCCACGACCACACCGCGCACTGTGACCACAGAGCCGTCATCTAGACCGTGAAGAGCTGACACATCGACCTGGGGCGGATCCGCAACCATACCGAGCAGGAGGACGCAAGATGCGAGCACCACAAACGCGGCTGACAGGACGGTCGGCCTGTAGAGCACACTCATGGGCATGGGCTAGAGCACACAGAATCATCCTCTTCTCCCATACGCGTACACGTAGCTTTGTTTCGCGGGCCGATGTGACGACAAGCATTTTAAGGAGGCGTTGCCCTTTACGCCCATCCCTGGTGCGACCGTGGGCAAGAGCATCCTTACCGAATACCGGCTTGAACTTGGGGTGTTCCTAACTTCGCTGTTCGCGTTTCTAACACTCATCGGCGTCCTCGGCGTCCTCACGATTGAAACGAAAAATGGCGCCACTACTTTCGACCTCCCATCGGCGCTCGAGTTCCTTGCTGTGTTCATCGAGCCCATCGGAACTTGGGTCACCTGGCTAGCTGTGGCCGCACCTATCGGCCTCGTCGTGTGTGCTTGGTGGCTCTACGATTATTTCAAAAAGTCGAGAGAGCTGAAGAAGCTGATGGACACGCCGAGCAAAGCCAAGTTCGTAAGGAATCTGGACGAGATTGAATACCTAGCATGGTGTCTTCCGAAGAGGTATGAGGTCAAGGTCATAGAGAAGAAGAAGGAATTCAAGCTCTGATTTGAAGTCAGTGTCTGAGGGGGGCCCCTCCACTTCCAGTGGAGAGCGCGGGTTCTGTTGAGCTATGTTCACCTGTGTTGGTGCTACCTGAGTGAAGTATTCTTCCGTTGGCGCAGCGGACCATGCCTATGAGTCTGTCGGAGTCTGCTGGGTTGCATTTGATAGTAACTATCAACCTATCTGTTAAGATGCCTTCCGACACCGAGCAGATCTCCCGTAGACGGGAGACGAGGCTGAAAGAATCGTCAGTAAGTGGCAACTCCACATTCAGAACGCAGGTCCGTCTGCAGGCAGCTAAGATCAACTGTTTGAGTCTGTCTATTCCTTCTCCCGTGTGCGCCGACACGAATATCAGGTCGCGAGAATCGATTAGGTCTATTATTCGGCCTTTGATACTGTCCATCCAACCCTCTTCTAGAAGATCGCTCTTGTTGCCCACAATTACGAGCATCTGATCGCTGATCTTAGGAAGAAGAATGTCCAGGGATGTTCGCAGCTTGGCCTCGATTCTATCAAGTGGCTCGCTTGCATCGAACACCAGCAAAATCAAATCTGCATCGAAGATCTCTTCCAGAGTGGAGTTGAAAGCATCAATCAAGTCAGGTGGGAGGTCTTTGATGAACCCCACCGTGTCGGCTATGAGGACATTGGCGCGAATTCCCTTCACTCGTCTTATGGTCGTCGATAGCGTAGAGAACAATCTATCATCGACTTCAACGTGTGCGTCCGACAGCTTGTTGAACAGGGCCGATTTGCCCGCGTTGGTGTATCCAGCCAGCGAGACCAACAGACAGCCCTTTTCACGTCGTTTTCTGCGGAGGATTTCTCTCTGCTGTGCTAGCTCTCTCAGTCTTCTCTCAATCTTCCTAGCATGTGAGCGTGCATGTTCATAGTACACATCAGTAGCGTATGTACCGCCTGCCAGGAATCCAGGCCGATCACCAGTTTTTGCTTTGTGTATCCATTCCCTTAGAAAGGGTTGTTCGTACCGTAACCGTGCAAGAGTCACCTGAGCTATTGCCTCAGGTGTGTGAGCGTGGTCGGCAAAGATGCGAAGGATGATTCCTGTCCTATCAATGCATTCCTTTTGAAACCTCATTTCGAGGTAGTGATGTTGTGACGGTTTCAGGTCGCCGTTTATTACGATTGCATCGTACTCACATTTGGCGAGTTGTTCTTCGACTTCGTTCAGCTTGCCAGGGCCGAGGAATCCCACCTTGTGTGGGTGTGGCCGTTTCTGAACGACGATCTGAACCTCGTTTATGCCGAGTGTTTTGAGTAGTGATAGCATCTCCTCGTTTTCCGTGGTTGTGCTCATCAGCAAGACGCGACGCATCGGTTCACAAATGCCTTTTCATAACTATATGCTACGGTCGGCCATGACGATTTCCATCGGAAATCGCGGCGTGAAACCCCTGTTTCCGTTGGACCAAAGATACTCGCTACGCGGCGATAGAAAGAACAACCTGCTCCAATGGAAGAAGAGGGGTCCCCCTCAATCAACAAGATGTGTATCCCGCATCCGTGTTTTGATTCCTAACCTCAAAATATTTCACGTTGCTGGCTCAACGAAAACACAGGAAATTCTAGCCCTGCGCGTAAAATGGATTCCTCCGATAAAATTAACACTTAAGTAGAGACCACTGCATTCATCTTCTCCCCTTGTTTCATATGGATTCCGAGAGCGGCTTCCATGGGAAATGAAGGGATAGGGAAGGAGGCTTTTAGCCGGCAGCGGGGGAGCAGATTGCAGAATACCATATTCCAGCAGTATCTGCGGCCGAGGACCATCTTCAAGGGCGACAAGGACGTCCTGCGGCCGTCGTACATACCTGACGTGCTTCCGCATAGAGAGGAGCAGACGAACCAATTGGCATCGATACTGGTCACGGCCCTCGAAGGCCAGAGACCGTCCAACGTGCTCGTGTTCGGTAAGACGGGGACGGGAAAGACGGCTTGCATCAAGTACATCGGCAAGGAGATAGAGCGCGCTGACTCAGACCTCCACAATGTCAATTTCATCTACATGAACTGCGAAGTCATAGACACCCAATATGGCGTACTGCAGAACATAGGTAATCGGTTCATCGAGAACTTCGAGGAGCGTATACCGTTCACTGGATGGAGCACGGAGCGCGTCTACAGCATACTGCGAGAAAAGATCGATGAGGAAAAGCGCGTGATCGTGATAGCCCTAGATGAGATCGACAAGCTCGTCTCGAAAAGCGGCGACGACGTGCTCTATCATCTCTGTAGGATCAATGACGACCTCAAGCAGGCGAAAGTCAGCGTGATAGGCATATCGAACGACCTCAGGTTCATGGAGTTCCTGGACCCGCGGGTCCGCAGCTCATTGAGCGAGGAGAAGATGGTCTTCCCTCCGTATAACGCGGAGCAGCTCAAGGACATTCTCACGCAAAGGGCGAAACTTGTCTTCGACGAGGGGGTGCTAGAGCCAGACGTGATACCGCTGTGCGCCGCGCTCGCAGCTCAGGAGCATGGGGATGCCAGGCGGGCGCTAGACTTGCTCAGGGTGGCCGCCGAAATCGCCGAGAGAAACCAACAGTCCGTTGTGACTGCTGCCGACGTCCACAAGGCCAAGAACAAGATCGAGCTGGATTGCGTGACAGAGACCATAAGGACACTTCCTGTGCAGTCGAAGTTGGTCCTCATGGGTGTCATACTCAACGGCGAGAGGGGAGAGTCGAAGCTGACCACGGGCGACCTCTACGAGACCTACAAGGAGCTCTGCCAGTACACGTCCATGGCAGTGCTGACCCAGAGGAGGATCACCGACCTGATATCGGAGCTCGATATGCTGGGGATAATACATGCCCGTGTGAAATCATTCGGGAGAGGGGGGAGAACGAAGGAGATCGAACCGGGTGTGCCCGTGACGGAGGCGAAGAGGATTCTTGAGGAGGACGAGATACTCAGCCAGCTGAAGAACTACAAGGTCCGGTACCAGACCACGCTCATGTGATCTTGGCCGCACCTACGACGTCGGGCGGTTGAAATCGTCCTCACCCTCCGTCTCTTTATCGTCTTGTTCCGCGTGTTCATCATCATGTGGGCTCTCCGCTCGGCGGAGCGTGACACTCCTTTTCTCCCTGTAGGTCAAGAAGGCATCGATGGCTATCGGAGCGATGACTATGATAGCTATCGATATCCAGAGGTTGCGGACACTGTTCTGTGGTGCCGGGCTTCCCAGAGTGTCAGTCGACCACAACTTCAACAGTCCGAACCAAGGTATCTCGCCCCTTGCCTTACCGACCACCCACTCAAGCTTCACGGGGCACGAACTGTCTATCATCGAGTTGTGGTCGCCCTTGGTGATGTACCCGCTCCTGAGCGGGCGGCCGAGATGGCTTATGTCGACCACGAGCGACCTGCCCATATAGTCCACGTCGCGTATGACGAGGATGCCCGTGAGATGGTCCCAGGTATCGTTGGCTCCCGACGAGTACCACTTGTCGGCTGGCAGGAGGCGCAGCGCATCGCACCTGTAACTCGCGCCATCAGGATTGACCTCCAAATAGATCATGGCCCTGTGTATGATAGGTGTGCGGTCGTCGAGCCCGTTCACCTTGTATATCACGACATCTCCGTATTCGCCGTAGCTCCTGTGGCCGGTCACGAACCCCTCGGCATAAGTGATTATGTCCCGCGAATCATCGACTCTCTTCACGAGAACCATGTCACCCGTATCAATGACGCCCAGCTCACTCAAGTTGTCGTCATTGTGCATCATGCTGTCCGATTCCACCACAACAAGAGGGGGCCACTGGCCAGTGTAGGCGAACATAGCAAGGAGCATCGATGCGACTATCAGTGCGGCAACGCCTGCATCCCTGAGGAACAGCACGAGGCCGCTGTGCCGTTTCTTCTCCACGCCATGTTCCTTCTCGGACACGGACGCTATGAGCAAAAACGTGCTATAAAACGAATGTGGTGCCCCTCAACGCGCATGCTTCTTCGTGAGCGCCACAACGAACTTCGTGAGATCATCGAGGATGCCCCTGTCCATCGGCTCAGGTACGTGCTCTTTCAGCAACCTCTTCGCCTCTTCCCTCGCACGCCGTGGCAGGTCCTTCATGCCGTCCTTCTCCCACGCCTCCCTGGACCTCCTCTCCATGAGGGAGGGTATGAAGTGCTCCCTCCTGAAGTGCGCGAGCGTGAAGGGTCTGCTGAGGTGGCTGGCGACGGGGCCGACCGAACATATCTCGTTCAAGGCTAGAGACTCGTCTGTCACCTTGACTCCCTCCAATATGCGAGAGACCATGCCGCATATCTCGTTGTCGAGCACGATCTTCTCCTTGGAGAGGACGAGGGATCCGTCCAGCGAGCCAGCAGCATCGTAGATGAAGTTCATGCCTGCCAACGCAGCCATGAGCACTCCCTGGGCGGTCTCGGCTCCTGCCTGGGCGTCCACAACCTTCGAGTCCGTGTTGCCTCCTGTGCCTCTGCAGGGGATGCCGTAGTACCTGGCGAGCTGAGCCGTGACCACGTTCAGCAGCCCGACCTCGGGCCCTCCCAGAGCGGCGGCCCCCGTACGCATGTCCAAGGCCGCGGAGACCGTGCCGTACATCACTGGCGTGCCCGGGCTTTTCAGCTGGGACAGTGTTATGCCTGCCAGCACCTCCGCGTTCTGTTGCACCAGCAGGCCCGCCAGTGTGGCCGGTGCCGTAGCCCCCGCGAGCGCCTCGGGAGCGTACAAGACGGGCTGGTTGTACTCTGCGTACACCATCGCCCCCTCGATCAGTTCCTTCGACAGCTGGAGCGGGCTCACCGGATTCACGAACCCGAGGAGGGTCGGCGTCTTCCTCAGCTCTTCCTCGCCTCCCCTGAGCATGCACGCCATCTCCAAAGTCTCCTTGGCAGCCTCGGCGCCGAAGTTGTATCCGTCGCTCGTCTTGATCGAGTTCTTCCAGTTGGCGAGCAGCACATGGTGGGGATGGACGGCGTCGGGGACGTCTCCCGGCACGGTTCCGACCGAGATGTGGTGTATGTTAGCGCACGCATCCCCCAACCGCGCTATCTCCTCAGCGTCTCTCACTACAGCGCGCCTTATCCTCCCATCGAGGTCATGGATGTTGACAGGCTGACCAGCGATCGAGAAGTGGACCTTCCTCGCTCCCATAAGTAGCCTGTATTCGGGCTCCCTCCCGACCAACTGGAACTCTCGGGGCGCCTTCCTGAGGGCCTCCTTCAGCAGGGCCTCAGAGATCCTGGCTGTGCGGGACTCTAAGTCGACGTCGGCTCCCGCGTCGGCCAACAGCATGAGGGCCCTCTCGCTCCATACCTTCACTCCGGTCTTGGACAGGACCGTGATCGTCCCTGCGTGGATCCGGTCGAGCTCGTCCCCCGAGAGCAGCTCGAGTTGGCCACCTGTCGGTTCGTGCACAATCATGTCGGATGCACCATGGTCTGTCGAGGCTAATTGCTCATCCGTGATATGTAAGTGCGCGAGGGTGAGGAATCAGAAGGGAAACTACAGATTTGGGAAAAGGTTTCTTCCGGGACGCCGCCAGAACTCAATGTCCGTGAGGCCCGGGCTGCTGGTACGTGTAGTTCCAGTAGTAGTCGTTGCATGACGACCCACAGCCGTCGATGCAGCCCGACCCGCTCCCGTAGGACCACCCGTATGAATGCTCCAGGCAGTTCTGGAAGGCAGCGTTCTGTTGCGGCTCCGACAGCTGCTTCCTGTACTGCCACTGATGGTTGTTCGTGGCCTGCATCTGGCTGCCGTCACCCTGGCCCTTGCTTCCACCGTCGCTGAGGCCGAGCGCGTTCGAAACCGTACCCGAGGCCGCGACAAGGCCGGCTGCAGCGACGACCGCAAGAACGGCTATCAGCCCGAGGAGCGCTGATGTCTTCATTCTTCTGTCACCTCCTGACCGCGCATCTGGCTTTCTGCCCTACCGCGGCCGACCATCTCTTGGGTGAAATGGTATTAGGAACTATCCTGAAAAGCAGTGAAAACGTTTTCAGCCGAGCGAAAAGCGGGTCTCGCTACCGGTCGAGCCTTATCCGAATCTTGTTCGTGGCGCCGTAGCGCTCCTTCGATATGACGCCCTTGGCGGCGAGCCTGTCCAACACTCTAGTGACCTTCGCGTTCGACATACGGGTGGCAGCGATGAGGTCCTTCTGGAGCGTCTCGCCCCCCGCGTCCATGATGGCCTTGAACATCACCCGCTCGTCTCCCGTGAGGAGCCTGAGAACTAGGTAGTTCCGCTCCTCCAACTCCTCCCGGTGCGTCCCCGCTGAGACATCCAGCGGCGCTCTTCCTGAGACACCATCGCCCACAGGTGGCTTCGCAGAAGATGGCGGGAGCATGGTCGGCGGAGGAGGCTCGTACTCATGCCACATCAAGGCGATCATTAGCATCGCGACGATCAACACGATTGAGACCCCGATCAGCAGCACTTTGAGAGAGCTGTAGGTCGGCCTACCCCACATCCCTGTGTGGTCCTGGTCCGTGGTCTGCTCGGGGCTCAGTACAGCGTAAGCCAGAACAGCGGCGGCGGCAACCGCAACCGCTAGGATGGCGGCCTTGAACCATCGGGTCATCGAACAACCGGCCTCGGACACGCTGTAGCCCATCTACGCTATTTCAAGGATTTGTCTTTGTAGCCGTCCATACAGAGCTCCCCAGAAAGTTAATGTGGGGTCACAGGATTCGGTCACCCAATGGGTGCCGCGACGGGAGGCAGGAACGCCCGCATCTCGAAGGACCACTACTTCATGAACATAGCGATAGAGGTCGCCCGGAGGAGCACTTGTACCCGTCGGAAGATAGGGGCTATCATAGTCAGTGACGTTGGCGAGATCAAGAGCACAGGTTACAACGGGAATCCCAGAGGTCTGCCGCACTGCAGCGAG
>JAWCKF010000032.1:0-19479 GCA_038852315.1 Thermoplasmata archaeon
GCGACGTATTGCGTCACGAGGACATCGTCCTGCATCCACAGCGGGAAAGGGACGTTGAGCCCCGCTCTCCTCGCCCGAAGCAACCCTTCGAACTCCTGCGGGCCCTTTTTCGAGAGAAAACGCTTGACGACCACTGGGCGGACATCCGTCTCAACAAACCAGACCCTGTTGACCTTGCTGTGGACGAAGCGCACGCGCTCAACCACCACCCTCTGGTTCAGGGCCTTCCTCAAAGCCCCCCAGGCGGACGGATCCAGCTCAGTGACGTCAGCGAGCATCACATTTGAGCACCTGCATGTGGCGATAAATAACCTCCGTCAGCGACGTCAGCAGCGATTCGCCCAGTGGTTCCTGGGAAGTCACCACAGGACCGAATCCTCTCGGAGCGAATCGGTCAGCTCCTTGGTGAGCCGGAGAGCCTCGTCGAAGTCCTTTGTGCCTAGGGCTGCCATGATGTCTTTGATCCTCAGCATGTATGATGAGATGTCCACGCCTGCCACCTTGGCCCGTGCTAGTGTTTCCCTGGCCTTTCCGACCTCGGACATCACGAGGTCGGGGATGCTCGGCAGTATCGATTCCTCCGCCTCCCTCGCAAGAGTGGTCACAAGATTCCAATCGCCGTCCCGACAGGCTTCCCAGGCGTTCGAAATGAGGCGGCGAGCAAGAGAGGTATCCTTTCCGAGCACGCTGAGTTCTGAAACGACCTCTTCTATTCCTTCCAGTAGCCTCGCGGATCCGGCGAACCCCCTGAGCGCTTCTCTGTAGACAAGCTCCTTTGACTTGGACGGTGTCTTAACGAGCGAGAACACGTCGAACTTCTCGGGCCTCACAGGCGGTTCTTTGAGGGGAAACTCCTCCCTGGGCCTGGGCGGCCTTTCCACAGGCGGGGCGGGCGAGCCCGGTTCGGGAGCTCCCGAACCCGCCAGCGGACCGTCCGCGAAGATGGCTCCGCAGAACGGACAATACGGATCGGACTGCTTGACTATCATGTCGCACTGGGTGCACTGGTAGAGAGGTTCCTCCTGCGAGTACGACGATGGGCTTATGAGCGCGGGGGACAGCGAGGCCTCCTTCGACCCCTCGCGAACCGTGGGCCTCATGTTCGGAGGACGCGGCTCAGGTTCGGGCTCCCTGAGGATCCTCTGGAACCTCGGCTGATCCTGCTCGAGCTGACGATCACGCTCCTCGGATATGTCCCGTATCTTGGTGCGCGGCGAAGTCTGGGGCATCTCGTGTTCACTCGCATCCTTCCGTCGATGCACATAAAATGTCTGGCTGCTGACTATAAGAACCATCGGCCGTGGGTATCATCGCTCGAAAGAAAGCGGCGGGGAATCGTAGTTGATGCTCAGGACCGTTTCTTCACCAGCTCCAGGAACTGCTTCTCGTCGATGATGGCCTTTCCCATGCTCCGGGCCTTATCGAGCTTCGACCCGGGATTCTCACCGACTACGACGTAGTCCGTCGCCTTTGTCACACTTGATCCCGCCTTCCCGCCCAGTGACTCAACCAGAGCCTCGGCCTCGCTCCTGCTCATCGTCTTCAGCTCGCCCGTGAAGACGAAAACCTTCCCCTGGAGCGGGCCTGCGGCCTTCTTCTCGGACCGCATCTTGAGGCCCAAGGATCTGAGGTCGTCGATGAGTTCCTGGTTCTTCGGATCGTCGAAGAACTCCCGGACGGATTCGGCCACGACCCTCCCTATCCCCTCGATCCTCGAGAGCTCGTCAACGCTGGCCTTGCGCAACCTTTCCATGCTGCCCATGGCGTCGGCCAGAGCAGAAGCGGTCGTGCGGCCGACGTGCCTTATGCCCAAGGCGAAGATCACCCTGTCGAAATCCCTGTCCTTGCTCGCCTTTATCGCGTCGAGTATGTTCTGGGAGGACTTCTCCTTGATCCCCTCCAGCTGCATGAGCTGCTCCTTGGTGAGCCTGTAGAGGTCAGAGGCCTTCGTGACCATCCGGCGGTCGACGAGCTGCTCGATAAGGGCGGGCCCGACGCCCTCGCAGTCCATGGCGTCCCTGGAGCAGAAATGCCTGAGGCGCTCCTTGATCTGGGCCGGGCAGGATGCGTTGACGCATCTGCGGATCGCCTCCCCCTCCTCCCTGACGGCAGCCGAGCCGCACACCGGGCATTTCTGTGGCATCTTGAAGGGGCGCTCCTTCCCAGTCCTCCTCTCCACCACGGGCTTGACCACCTGCGGTATGACCTCCCCTGCCCGCTCGACCAGGACGTAGTCGCCTATCCTCAGGTCCTTCCTCGCTATCTCGTCCTCGTTGTGCAAGGTCGCGTGGGTAACTGTGACGCCGCCGACTTGCACGGGCTCGAGCACCGCGACAGGAGTGAGTGCGCCCGTCCTGCCCACCTGGACCTGGATGTCGACCAGCCTGGTTGTCATCTGTTTGGGGGGATACTTGTAGGCTATCGCCCACCGGGGCTCCTTAGCCGTGCTGCCGAGCTTCCTCTGCTGTTCGATGGAATCGACCTTGACCACGATGCCGTCGATCTCGTACTCGAGCTCCTCCCTCTTGCTTTCCCACTCCTTGATGTAGCCCAGGACCTTGTCGATCGACGAGAACTTGCGGATGTGCGGGTTGGTCCGCAGCCCGCTTTTTCGGATGCGCTCCAGGCACTCGCTGTGCGTGCTCGGCATCTTGTCAGCGGTGTAGCTTAGCGTGTAGAAGAAGGCATCCAGCGGCCGGGACGCAGCCACCTTGGGGTCGAGCTGCCTGATGGAGCCTGCTGCGGCGTTACGCGGGTTCGCAAACAGTGGCTCGCCCTTGGCCTCGCGCTCCTTGTTTAGCTTCCTGAGGCCTTCCTTGGTCATGTAGACCTCGCCACGCACCTCCACTGTTCTCAGGCCGCCCTCGGGCTTCAGCTTCATTGGGATGCTCCGTATAGTCTTGATGTTGCTGGAGACGTCTTCTCCGATTCTGCCATCTCCCCTCGTGGCCCCCCTGACGAACACCCCGTTCTCGTATAGCAGGGCTATCCCTAGGCCGTCAATCTTCAACTCAGCCACATAGTCGACCTTCTCACCCTCGCCGAGCAGCCTCCTGATGCGCGAATCGAACTCCAAGAGCTCGTCCGCGGAGTAGCAGTTCCCGAGGCTGAGCATGGAGACCTTGTGCTCCACCTGAGGGAACTCCTCGACCGGCTTTCCGGAGACCCGCTGGGTCGGCGATTCAGGAAGGATGAGGTCTGGATATCTCGCCTCGAGTTCCTTCAGCTCCTTGACGAGCATGTCGTACTCGTAGTCTGATATCTCAGGGTTGTCCTCCACATAGTACTTGATGTCGTGGTAGTTTATCTCGTCGACCAGCTGCCGGATACGTGCCCTCGCCCGCTCCTTTTCCCCGCTCATCTCCTGCGCCTCCTCAGGTGCGCCATCAGCTCCTTCGACGTTAGCGCGTTGAGCACATCTCCCTTCTCCATCCATCCACGCCTGGCGGTTATCACGCCGAGCTTCATGTAGCCCAGCTGCTCGGACCTGTGGGCGTCAGTGCCGAGTGCGACCTTGACCTTTGCGTCCCTTGCTAGCCTGCAGTGCGAGTCCCTGAGGTCAAGTCTGTCCGGGAAGCAGTTCACCTCCAGGGCCACGGAGCTTTCTCTGGCCGCCTCGAGCACCCTGTCGAAGTCCAGCTCGTACGGGTCCCTGGCACCGATTATCCTACCAGTCGGGTGGCCGAGCACGTCGATCCAGCCCGACTCGATGGCCTTGACCACCCTCTCCGTCATCTCTGACTTTTCCATCCTGAACCTGGAGTGGACGGAACCCACTATTATGTCGAGCTCCTTCAGAGCCGTCCTGGGCAGGTCGAGCGAACCGTCGGCCTTTATGTCCACCTCTGTTCCCGCGAGCAAGGTGAGCCTCTTCCCCAGCCTGTCCTGCAGTCTCCTCACGGCCTTGACCTGGTCGGCGAGTCGTTCAGGCGTTAGCCCGTTCGCTATCTTGAGGCTCTGCGTGTGGTCTGTGATGGCCAGGTATTCGTATCCCAGGGCGATGGCAGCATCCGCCATCTGCTCGATGCTGCCCGCGCCGTCGCTCCAGTCCGTGTGCACGTGCAAATCCCCCCTGATGTCTTCGTACTCCACCAGATGAGGGAGCTTCCCAGCCTTGGCGGCCTCCACCTCGCCTGAGACCTCCCGGAGCTCTGGCGGTATCCAGTCGAGTCCGAGCGCCCTGTACACTTCCTCCTCAGTTCTTCCCGCGAGCATCTTGCCTGTGACTCTGTCGAACAGGCCGTACTCGTTGAGCTTCATACCCATGCTGACGCCCATGGACCTGAGGACCACATTGTGGTCCTTGGAGCCCGTGAAGTAGAGAAGCGCCGCACCGTAGCTCTCCGGGCTGACAACCCTGATGTCCACCTGGATACCGTTCTTCAGGACGACGCTGGACTTCGTGGGGCCCCTCATGAGCACCTTGTCTACCTCAGGGTATGAGACGAACGCCTCCAGAACTTCCTCCGGGTCGTCGTCTCCGACGAGTATGTCTATGTCTCCGACCGTCTCTTTCCCCCTCCTGAGACTCCCCGCAGGGCTGACCTTGTCCGCCTTGCCCGTTCTCTTCAGATACTCGACATATGCGGTCGCCACGGGATATGCCTCTCCTAGGAGCATACGGCCAGCCTTGGCTTCGAGCGTCTGGATTCCCCGAAGTATGCGCTGCTCGGACTTCTCGCCGAAGCCCTTCAGGTTCCTGAGCTTGTGCTCAGCGATCGCCCTCTTGAGGTCTTCCAGGTTCGATATGCCAAGCTCACGGTTGAGGAGCATAGCTGTCTTAGGCCCGACGTCTGGCACCGAAAGGAGCTCGAGTAAGCCCTTCGGTATCTGTGTCCTCAGCTTGTTGAGGAACGAGAGCTGGCCCGTCTTGAGGATCTCCTGTATCTTCTTCGCCACCGACTCGCCGACGCCGGGGATTTCCCGGAGCCTCCCCTCGGCAGCCAGCTTGGATATGTCTTCGTCCAGCTCCTCGATGGCTCTTGCTGCCCTACGGTAGGCGTTCGGCTTGAAGGGCACACCCTGGAGGTCAAGTATGTCCGCGACCTCGTAGAATATGGCTGCGACTTGCTCGTTGTCCATCGGGAACCACGGTCTGAGCTTTGAAATCCATCAATCCCGCGATAATTGTTTGCACGACTGTCTATGGGAAGCCAAACGCGGATTAAGCTGCCGTGTCTTTGGGTGCTTATACATTTGTCCGTGCTCGAGTCTGGCCGAACTTATGCGTCGTCGTTTTATATCATGAGAGATATAACCATACCACAGACGGTATGATTCCATGCTCTCCAGCGAGACAATTAGGATATTGGCGAAGCGCGGAAGAATAGAGTTGCTGCGGACACTGAGGGCGTACCCCGACAGGGACTTCACAGTGAACGAGTTGGCCCGCTTTTCCGGGATCGCGCCCATGACCACTTGGAGAGCGGTGGCGGAACTCAAGAAAGCAGGATTCGTGAGGACGCGCAAGGTCGGAAATGCGATGATTGTCAGAATCACCGAGGACCGCGATGCCCTCAGGATTCTCAGGCTGGTTCCGGAGGCCGACCCGCAACGCAGCGCGGCGAAGGCCTTCGCGGAGTTGTTGCGTGAACTCCCTTGGCCGCGTGAGTGCAGACTGTTCGGGAGCATCTCGAGAGGGGAACATGCACCGGGTGACGAAGTGGATGTGGCTGTCGTCTACGACGATTCGATGGTCTCCGAGCTGGAGGCCCGGAAGGCGACTAGCGAGATAGCTCAGAGGATAAAGGCGGACACCAATGTGACAATCGTGCCCCTCTGCGTGGCCGCGAGGGACATGGCGCGGAAGGGGGGCATAGCTGCGGAACTCCGGGACAAAGAAATCGTCTGGCAGAGGTAGATGGCGGTCCCTACGACACCCTCACCTTGGAGAAGTGATCGTATACGACCCTAGCCATCTTGGCCTCTACCATCTGGGCATGGTCGGGAGTACGCTCCTCCAGGTTCTTGAAGAACACGCACAGCACTATGTGGGAGTTCGAAGATACGAAGATGATACCCGCGTTGTTCACTGAACCCGCGGTGATGCCGGCCTTCGCAGCCACGGGAATGTCCTCCGACAGATACTGCGGGATCGCCGAGCCCGAATGCCCTCGCATCAGCATCGAGAGCATCTCCGCGCTCCGCTCCTTAGAGACCACCTCACCCTTGAGTATCTTCTCGAGTATCAGGCCGATCTCCCTGGGCGTGCCGAGATTGTCGAACACCTGGTCGTACTCCTTCTGCATCTTGAACTTCTTGCCCTCCTTGACACCGTAGAGGCGCTCGTACTCGTTCCGGAAGTCCTCGATGGAGAGATTGGCGAACTCCCTGTCGATATCGTTGAGAACCTTCATCCTCTCGAGGTCGGTCATGCCCTTCCACATGCGGGCCGCCTCCGCCGACGACAGGCCCTCGAAAGGCCCTTTGCCCATAGTCAGCAGAAAGCCCTCGCGCCATGGGAGATAGATCGTTGTCTTGGCGAGGCCCAGGTCCTTGATGAGCATGTTGACGCTCTGGATGCCTATCCGCTTCCACAGCATCTCGGAGGCGGTGTTGTCAGTCGCTACTATCATCAGCGTTATCAGATCCCGGACAGTGAGCTCGAGGCCCGGGGAGAGATACTGGAGTATGCCTGAGCCGATGCACATGTTCCTCTGCTCGAGCTTCAGCTTCTCATCCATCGAGAGCAATCCGGAGTCGATCTGCCTCATGGCCTCGACCATCAAGGGGATCTTGAAGACGCTCCCGAGCGGGAATATCTTGTCGGCATCTATCGCAACCTCCTTGCCCGACTCCACGTGCTTCATGTAGAACCCCAGCTGCCCCTTGACCTCCTTGGATATCCGGACTATCTCGGCCCTCAGCTTGGCCATCTCGGGGTCTGTCGAAGGGCGCCTCGTCCTGTCCGTGTTCAATCTCAAGCACCTGGCCGCTGCAGATGTCTCCCGGACGCGCCATCACATGGCGTGCCTGGAACACCGTTCGAAAGGATTGGGATGTCAGTATTTAGGGGCTTCGATTGAACCCAGCGAACCCGCTCATGAGCATCCTTTTGACAGGAAGGTGGTGCAGAAGAAAGGGGTCGGAGATTGGACGGAGGGGAACCCGGTCAGGGGGGAAAGGGGGAGAGGAGAGTGGCTGACCGAAGTCGAATAATGTGACTCTGACCCCTCGTCCAACCTCTTGGTTATGTGATGTCTCAACATTCCTCTTATACGTGTTGCTCTCGAAATCACAGCTGATAACAACCTGCCAGATCGGCCTTGCATCAGTAGGAAACAAGGTTTATTGCATCCCAGCTGCCTCAGCCATCGGAACGGTATCATGGAAGACCCCGACGAGATAGCGAGGCTCTTCAGGTCCGTCAAGGCTGTCGTCTTCGACCTCGACGACACCCTGATAGAGTCAACCGTCGACTACGGCAAGTTCAAGGCGCTGACCATCGAGAGGCTGGTTCAGAGCGGGGAGAGGCGGCAGGACTACAGCCCCCAGGAGACCATAGTCGCGATTGTGAAGAGGTACGAGGACCGGCTGCGCGCGAGAGGCGTGCCCGAAGATGACATAAGGCGGAGGCTGGCAGAACTCGACAGGATAATGGACGAGGTCGAGATGGAGAGGGTGGAAGAATCGGTGGCCTACCCTGGCGCGAGAGAACTGCTCAGGCTCCTGCGGGCTAACGGCAAGAAGATCGGCATCCTCACAAGGGGCTGCGATCTTTACACAAGGACGGCTCTGGAAAGGGCGGGCCTCGCGGACCTGGTCGACGCCGTCGAGTCAAGGAACTCAGAGACGCGGCCCAAGCCCGACGGGCAAGCCTATGAGAAGCTGGCAGGCAGACTGGGCCTCAAGAGCGCGGAAACGCTGCTGGTCGGAGACCACCCCATAGACGGACAGTGCGCGCGCAACGCCGGCGTCCCTTTCGTCGCAGTGCGGACGGGCGACGTCCCCGACGAGGCGTTGAGGGGTGCGGGGGCGGTTGCCGTGTTCGACGACGTCCGAGAGCTCGGCGACTTCCTAGCAGGGGTGTTCTCGCGAAAAAGGTGACTCGAGCGGGACCATTCTTACAATTTGAACCAGAAAGAACTACCTGTTTCCGGTCCCGAGCAAGCGGAGCACGCCCTCCTCTGCAGGGCTTAGGATCGCCTCATCCTGGGCCTCTACCTCGTGCGAAGCGATGATCGGCTCCATGCTCCGCTCGAGCATGGCCAGCTCGCGGGGGGAGAGCGTTCGCGGGTCTACGGGGACGAACATTAGGCTGTCGCTGGTCACGACAAGGTCCTTGACCTGGTGCATGAACTGCAGCATGCGGTCATAGGTGTTCACCGAGGCGAGGTACTCGAAGCCGTCGAAGAGCACCGCGCTCTTCCTCTCCTTCTCGATGAACGACCTGATCTGGCCCATGAGTATGCCTATGGCCGTTGGGTTGATCCTGCCCTCACCCGGCATGTTGGTCAGCCAGACCATCCTGCAGTCCGCCAGGCATCTGTCGCCCATCACCTTCTTGGGGAACTCGCGCGTTATCACGAGCCCAGCATAGCCAGCGGAGAGGACCTGCTCGAACAACTCGTAGCTGAGCCTGGGCCTCCTCTCCTCCACGAGGTACACATTGCCCGGCCTGGGCTCTATGACACTGCCGTGAGCGGAGCTGAGTGAGGACTCCACCGATGCATCCCATCCGCGCAGGGACCATATATCCAGCCTCTTTATATAATACTGTTGGCCAGGCTACCATCAGCAGGAAAACGCACCCGTGCCAGCAATCAGATGCGGCCACAGAGCACCCTGAGCCTGTCCTCTCCGATCTCGCCCCACTCGCACTCCTCGCAGTCCCTCACTGTCGCCGAGGCACGGGCGTCGAAGAAGCACGGGGTGACGAAGAACTTCATTGAGCCAGCGCAGATCACCACAGTCCTGTTGTTCAACACCTTGCCATGCGGACACTTCTCGCACTCAGCAGCCGTCACCTGACGCGGTTCCCCCATCTCGCATCTGGTCAGGAACATCTTGTGCTGCTTGCCGCCCAGGACCACAACCCTCGGGCTGAATGTACCTGCCTCGGGATAACCGTTTTTCTTGGCGGGGATGGGCGGGAGCGCCAAAGCCCAGCGGTCGGTCAGTTACATCTCGGGCTTCAGCTCGAGGCCCAGGTCGGCCATCTCGCTCTTGTATCTGCGTATCACGCCCTGGTACTCCTTGCTCGGTTTGCGGGCGTCCGCATCCCAGCACTCGTATAGACTCTTCCCGAGGGGGGCCGAACCCAGCTTCGGCTCGTACTTCGCCAACAGGCTCTTGACGAGCTCGTTCGCGTCGGAGCGCTTCATGCCAGCAACCGCATGTCCGACCTCGGCAGATATCCTCGGCTCGACGGGCGTGGTGCGGTCCTCGTGCTTGTTGGTCGCCACACCAAGGGACTCTATGGACAGGCCCGAAACGACCGCGGCCGTGACTGATGCGGTGGTCTCGTAGAGGCACATGGGGGTGCAGGGGCCTGCGGTCGTGTAGTTCAGGTTGAGGCTCAGGAGATGGGTGTTCCGGCTGACCGCCTGGCCCATGGTGCTGATAACCCAGAGCATGTCCCTGCTGCTGCTCGCGACGTACCTGAGGTGTATGGTGAACGGCAGCAGCCAGCTGGACTGGTACGCCAGTATCCCCATCATGTGGTGGGCGACATTGGACACGGCCGTGCCCTCGGGCCCCCCGGCATAGCCTCCCAGCATCGGCCCGAAGCACATTCCTATTGCCCCGCCCATCGAGAGGGCCACCGTGACCTTGTTCAGCCTCGCGAAGTCGACCTTCATCGGATCCATGCAGCATATCATGTATCCGTCGGACTGCCTCATGCCGAATCTCGGGTGAAGGGCTGCCGCGAATGCTATGTCCGATTCGGCCGTAGCGAGCGAGTTCATTATGGGGATGCCCTGTCGCCCCACCCTGTTGCACGCCTCCCTGGCCAGCACCGCGTTCCTCTGGGCGGCGAGCACCTCCAAGGGCGACGCAGGCCTCACTCTCATGCCTCCGACGCGCGTTATCGCCGGAGTGGTGATGGCGTTAGTCTCCGGTATCTCGGCATACCCCTCGACGAGCGTCAGGAAGGACCTGTCGCTCGAGCAAGGCCCACCGCCCGCCCCGAGAAGACACCACGGGGGTGTGCGATCCTCCGGCTTCCTAGCGCAGAGCCTCTTCCTATCCCTGCCCTCGCCGAAGTACAGCTCGTCAGGAGCGTTCTTCAGGCCCTCCTTTATCTCCTGCTCGGTGAAAGTCATCACCCTGCCCGTGTCAGTGCAGTACGCTCCCACGTCGACGAGCAGCTCCATGCCCGCTTGGAACACGTCGTCTGCGAGGGAATCGTCGGAGGGTATCGGGTTGGCGGGGTCGTACCTGATCTGATGCTCCCTGACCTTCTCGGCGACCTTCGGAGCGAAGAGCTTGAGCTGATAGTCAGTCTCGCTCATCGGCTTGCCTTCTAGTGCCTTGTGCATCACATCCAATATCTGGACCACGGGGCATCACCTGCCCTTGGCGAACTTGTTGGCGAGCTTCACCGCCTCGACCGCTGTCATGCCGCATCCGTCGGCTCCGATCTCCTTCGCCCACTCCTTTGTGGTAGGGCCTCCCCCGACGAGTACGGCGAACTTCTTCCGCTCTCCAGAGGACACCAGCAGATCCACGATGTCCTTCTGGGAGCCTATCGTGCTGGACATCAGCGCGGAGGCGCCTATGATCTTCGCCCCGTGCTTCTTCGCTTCCTCGACGAAGTTTACCGTCTTCACATCGACACCGAGATCTATCACGTTGAAGCCTCCAGCCATCAGCATGCTAGCCACGATGTTCTTGCCGATCTCGTGCACGTCTCCTTGGACAGTGCCGATGACGACGGTCGCCTTAGCGCCCTTCCCGCCCTTCGGTATCAGGGGGAGCAGCAGCGCCAGCGCCGACTTCATGGCCTCCGCCGCGAGCATGAGCTCAGGCAGGTAGATCTCCATCTTCTCGAACTTCACACCGATGGACTCTATCGCGGGCACGAGGCCCTTCTCGATCGCCTTCAAGGGGTCCATCTTCGCCGCGATGGCGGCCTTTGCTGCGGAGACCGCGGCCGCGGAATCGTACTCTAGCACTGACTTCTGCAGGTCCTGAAGTATCTTCTCTTCGCTCAATCCCCCACCTCCCCTTGATGCAGGTCGGATCTGCCAGCATCGTTCGGGACGGTCGGGGAATGCCTCATCCCGTACTTGAAGCTTCTTCAGTCATGGGAGCTGTCGCGTCTTTTCCGTTCTCGTGGAGAAGAAGCTGACGGTTCGATATAGGATGTCTCGTCTGGGGGCGGGCCCGAAAGCTTTTATGAACGCTCGCCTCTAAGAGTCAGATAGCGCAGCAGACCGGACGGGCGTTCACCTGCGACTCCTCCTGAGGGGCGAAAGCCGTTTGAAAGAGATACCAGTGGAACCTGAGAAGCTTCTGGATGAGCTGAACGATGGCGTGTTCGTTGCGACAGAGGACGGCAGCCTCTTGTACGCCAATGCCGCCTTCGCTGCCATAGTCGGCTGCAAGCCGGACAGCGTTCTTGCGACGAACATCGCGAAAGACATCATCGAGAGGCCATTAGAATGGAAGGCTTTGGTCTCCATGCTGGAGCAGGGAAGCCTCGTCGCGGACTACGAGGTCAAGTGCAGGCGGTGCGACGGCACCCAGATATGTGCATCCATATCGGCCTCCAGGGTGAGGCGGCCGGATGGCTCGTTGGTCGGCATCGCGGGCGTGCTGAGGGACATCACCACCAGGAAGGTCGTCGAGAACGAGCTCAGGGACAAGGCGTTCAGGACAGACATAGTCAACAAGATAGCCAAGCTCGCGGCCTCCGATGTCGACGTGCGTAAGCGACTCCTGGTGGACATCTGCACCGAGCTGAGAAAGCTCGTCAACTTCGACATACTCACACTCGGGCTACACGAGGAGGGCGGGAGGCATGTCGAGGTCGTTGCGCCCGATCCTGAGAGACCTGGCGAGGTCAAGACGCTCGGGCGGGTGCTGTTTGAGAACAGCATAGTCGAGGCGCTGAGGTACGGCAAGCCCGCGATATCCATCGACGGAGGGGTCGGTCGGAGACAGTTCTCCGAGCTGGCTGTCATCGATATCGAGGGAATGTCCTCGATGCTGAGCGTGCCGCTGACTAGCAGAGGCCGTGTGTACGGCTCTCTCAACATATTCTACTCGAAGGCGAAGGAGTACACTTCGGAGACCATAGAGGTCATGACGCTTGTGGCCGACCAGGTCGCGGGCGTGATAGACAACATGATGCTTCTCTCGTCGCTGGAAGCCAAGATAAGGCTCCAGGACGCGCTAGTGAGGTCGGCCGTCGAGATACAGAGGGCCGTCAGCACGGAGCAGGTGTATGCCGCTATCGCCATGAACATCAACGACATCGTCCCCTACAAAGACCTCTCTTTCTACATGATCGACTGGCAGAAGAACCTGGTCTATCCCGTCTTCGCCGCTGGGACCTTCACAGACGAGATCATGGCCTCGCCAGGCACTATCGACGAAGGCGTGGTGGGTTCGGTGGCCAAGAGCGGGATAGCGGAGTTCCTGGACGATGTCGATGCGGACCCCCGGGTCGCGCAGATACCGGGTGTGCCGGCGACGCACGATGCCATGCTCGCAATCCCCCTCGTAGGGAGCAAGGGCGTGCTCGGCGTCCTGGAGCTCTACAGGCCGAAGGGAGAGGTGTTCACCGTGAGGGACCTGGAGGCTGGCAAGCTGTTCGCCCAGCAGGCCGCGGTCGCACTGGAGAACTCGAATCTCTTGTCCGAGCTCCAGGAGGCCAAGAAGGAGATCGAGATGCTGAACGACCTTATGTTCCACGACATCAACAACTTCAACTTCGCCGCGATGAACTACATCGAGATGGCTGCTAGGAGCGCTGATGTGCCTCCCGAGCACAGGAACCACCTTGAGAAGGCGCTGCTGCTGATAAGGCAGACGGCTACGCTGATAGAGAACGTCAAGAAGCTCACGCGGATAGGCGCCCTCAGCTCTAAGGACTTCTTCGCGGTCGACATCTCCCAGGTTCTGAGGAAGGTGGTTTCGGGACTCGAACATTCCTACCCTGGGAGGAGCATCAGCGTCAATCTGAACGTCCCTGACGAATGCCTTGTCATGGCGAACTCGCTCGTCGACGAGCTTTTCGTCAACCTGCTGAGCAACGCTGTGAAGTACGACCCCCACGAGGAAGTGGAGATCGACGTCGACTGCGAGAGGATCGAAGAGGAGGGCAGACAGGTCTGGAGGATATGCGTAACCGACCGCGGCCATGGGGTCCCAGACGACAAGAAGGCGCTCCTCTTCCAGAAGTTCGTGAGGCTGAAAACGGACACGAAAACGCCTGGCACAGGGCTCGGATTATCGATATGCAGGGCGCTGGTCGACAGGTACGGCGGACGCATATGGGTCGAGGACAGGGTGCCTGGGAAGAGCGAACTGGGTGCCCGCTTCTGCCTGACGCTCCCCGCAGCGAGATAGCGACCATACGACGTGTGTGGCTGGACCGCGTGAGGTTATTGTGACCCGCTCGCCTTGAATGTAGAAGAATGAATGGAAGAGGTTTAGTGGGTTTCAGCCTCTGTCGGCGACTCTGCCGTTCAGCTCCTCCGTCTCGCGCACAGCGCCAGCGCCACGATGGCGGCCGTCGCCGCTACCAGCACGACCGCGAGCGCTGTCAGCTCGGCAGCCGCTGAGCTCGGGGCCAACGCCGCCGGCTCGTCCGGCATCGGCAGAGACGTGCCTCCGGCGGGCACCGTCACGTTGAACTCGATGTACGGGGCACCGGTGTAGAGCGCACCGTTGGCGAAGTGCCACACATCGAAGTGCAGTGGCCCGACCATCGTTATCGTGTTGGTCGCGGGGTTGTACATGCTCTTAAGGTCAACCCCTCCGGTGTCAAAGAACCCGAGCTCCATAGTCCCGTTGTACATTATCTCCGCGTACGGAGTGAGGTCGCCCGAGACCACGAGGTTCTTAATGGCGTCTGCTGGCATGCGCTTGGCGTAGTAGCCGAGCACGTTGTTTCCCGTGGGCAGCTGTATGATGAACTTCTGGTAGTCAGACAGGTTGAAGTACTGCTTGCCAGAGTCGTATATCACGTAGTCGCCGAAACCCGGATCGCCTGCGTTGTTGCTGATGTAGTAGACGTCGTTCCTCGCATCCCACGGATCGTACTTCGACTTGTGCAGTCCACCTGGAGTGTCCGCGGTGGCCACATAGTCGATGAAGAGCGGGTCCCAGGCCCACGCACCGGGCAGGAGTGTCTCCGGGTGCGCTGGATCGAACACGCTGGCGTTGGTCTTCACGGCTTTCAGGCTGTACTGACAGACTGCATCGTACGTGAAGTCCATCCACTGGCCGTAGAGGTCGGCGTGCATCGTGAAGTCCTCGTAGTACGGCTCGTGGTTGCACAGCATGGTCTCGTTCAGCCAGCGGGTCATAAGGACCTCGTAGCCCCAGCTTATGTGGCCTATCTCCAGCTTGATGTCGCCGTTCGGCAGCACAGACAGCTTCGCGTTAGTGCCGATGTCCGAGTACGGATACTCGTAGCCGGGCCAGATGTCGAGCCTCACATTGCCTTCGTACATGATCCAATCGATCCAGTTCTGGACGTACGTTGCCTTGTTGGCGGACCACCATCCGAGCGGGCTGGTGACATCCATCGGCAAGTTGAGCCACTCGTACGCGGCAGCCCGGTTCATAGTAGCCGTGATGGTCACGCCAAGGTAGTAGCCGTCAGCCATCTGCGCCTTCATGATGTTGTCGCTGAACTTCCAGTAGGGCTTCCAGTAGGAATTCCACCAGTCCCAGCTGAGGTACTCGAAGTAGATGTCGAGCTTTGCCTGAGCGTTCGGCACATACCGCGGGCCGAACACGGGCATGAACTCCGGGTCATGGACGTTCACCGTGGACATGTTCTTGCCGGTGTTGTTCCACCTGTAAGGAGCGAATATGATCCCGTTGTAGCCCTTCCTGTCAGCGTTGTAGAGCATGGTGTACTTGCCTGGCTCGTTGTTCAGGATTATGTCTGTGCCGTACGCCGGATACCTCCACGGCCACCACTCTCCCCATGGCTGCTGGAACATGTCGTACATCCTGAAGGTCTGCTCAGCCGGCTTGTACAACACCACGATGTTCTCCTGCGAGCCCCTCGCCGACGGCGTCGCAACATCATACACCGTTACGTTGTAAACGCCTTCGGAGTAGAAGGACACGCCCTTCGAGAACACCTTGACGCCCTTGTCGGATAGCGAGAATGTGTAGTCCTCAGGCAGATCCACTAAGGTTGCGTTCGAAGTGAAGTGTATCGTCCCGGTGTACCTCTCGAACACTGTTCCGTACTGGTTGTACGCCTTCACGGTCACGTCAGACCTCTGCTTCGTGAGCATATCGATTATGCCCGTCACGGTGAAGTGGTCAATCGCCTCGGGCGTGGGCACGACGTTTATGTCGGTCTGAGATCCGGTCGCAGACGTGTTCACTGTGTCGGTCACCGTGATGGTGAACCAGCCCTGGGACAGGAAGGTCAGTCCAGCTGCGAACTTGTGCACTCCATGCTCAGAGATGTCGAACGTGTAGTCCGCAGGCATCGTCACCTGCCCTGTCTTGTTAGTGCTGAAGGTCACCGTGCCAGTGTAGTTGAGGAAGACATCGCCGTACTGGTCGTACGCCGTGACGGTGACATCCTCAGGCACGCCGACGGCGGGCATGTGGTAGACATCGACCTGGAACGAACTCACGTTCCTCTTGGCGAGCACGGTGACGGTCTTGTTCCCTTCCTTCAACGGCAACTCCTCTGAGACGTTGACGACTCTCAGCAACTGCGTCCCGGTGGTCTTGAACGAGACGGCTGCTTCGAACGTGTGCACGCCCTTGTCGGTGTCCGGCTTGAACGTGTAGTTAGCAGGCAACACTGCATCAGCGTCGGACGACGTGAAGTTGACTGTCCCGTTGTAGCTCTCGAGCACGTTGTTATACTGGTCCTTCGCAGTGACTTTGACCGTGACAAGATCCTCGGCAGGCACTGCATCCAGCATGTGGATGTCGAAGTGATCCAATCGGACGACGACCGGCGTGGCTTTCCTGAACTCGACGTACGGAATGCCGTAGGGCAGCACGCCGAGCCTATCCCACTCGCTCTTGAGGAAGCTGTGGTTCGTCTGCGTCTTGGACCAGCTCCACATGTCGATGGGGCCCTTGAAGGTCACCGTTCTGTTCACAGTGTCTATGACAACCTGGCCGGGGCAATCAGTCGGCGAGGGCTCGGTGTAATTCACAACAAGCACATCGTCTGTTACATTGACGGCCGTGCCGATGCCCGTGTTGTATCTGACTAGCTGCCACCCCTCAGGCCATGTCAGAGTGAGGGTCTCGTTCTCCGTCAGGTTCCACGCGCCGGGCGTGATGTCGTACGGCACCATCTCCCCGTACTTTATGCTGCCGGGGAAATAGCACGGGAACTCTTTCCCGTTATAGGCGTCGAACATCGAGACTGGGTTGGTAAGCGTAGATGGCACGTAGTCCTGCATCATCGCCTGCCAGGCCCACGTCGGATAGCCTCTCTCGCCGTTGTTCCTCTGCTCTACCGCCTCAGTTGCGAACGCAGCATAAGCGACAGCAGTGTCGATGTCGATGGTCGCCCATTCCGGCTCTATCTTCATCCGGAAGTGCATATCCTCGAAGTACCATTCTGTCGGCATGAATGACTCGCGCATCCACCTGGTGATGAGCGCGTCCATCCCCCAGCTGACGGTGTCGTAAGTCAGCACGATTTCCGACCCAACCTTTGCCGCGGATATCGTGAAGGTGAACAGGCCCAGCGGGGTCTCGTACATCGGCAGTATGTCCAGCCTGCCAGGCCCCGCTTCTTTGACCACCCAAGCGCTGTACTTGTCATTCACCTCAGTCGAATGATCGGCCCACCACTCCTGGAAGTTGTCATACCCATAATCCGTTAGGTTGAGGACCGCCTTCGCTGCCTGTTTGTCGAGTGTGACCGTCCCGTTGAGCGAGACCACCCAGCCGTCGAGCCATGCGGAGGTCGCCGCCGGATACCTGTTCATCTCTTCCTCGGTCAGGTACTGCATGTACCAGTCTATCTCAGCCGTCCCGCCCCTCTCGATCGGGCTCAAGAACGGCAGGAACTCGGGCCTGTCGTTCATGTTTATCTCGGCCACGTTCCTACCCGTGATGTTGAGCCTCATGTTCGTGTATGACCAGTAGTGTCCCGGGGGCGAAGAGTGATACTTGTACCAGTACGGGTACTCACGTGACTGTATCTCCTCAGCGTGGTAGTAGTTCCATCTCCAGTCCCACCACTCGCCGAACGGCACGTTGAACATGTCATACCAGTAGTAATCGACACTCCTCGGCGGCAGGTAGCCTATTGTCACATTCGCCGTTCCCGTCTTGGTGACGCCAGCATATGTTGCAGTAGCTGAGAGCGTGAGCTGACCCAGGGTAGTCCCGGCGGTGAGCGTGACCGACTGACCAGTGGTCGAATTGAGAGTGTAGCTGCCCTCGGGCATCCCGGAAACAGACCACGTGTACTCAAGCCCAGTTATAGGAAGTGCGACGCTCGAGATGGCAGTGGCCCTGAAGGAGTAGCTCGCTCCGGGCTCGATCGTCTTCACGGACGGGAATATCGAAATCGCGTCCAGGAATGGCGGAAGAACCCTGATCGGCTTTGTTAGAGTAAGTGACTTCTCTATGCCACGAGTCTGGTTGGTGTAAGTGACCTGGCAGGTCAGAGTACCAGTCCCCGCCACGATGTCGGCTCGGAACGGAACTGTGGGCCTGGCCCTCAATGCAAAAGCCCCAAGACTGGCAGGCGAAACTGACCACAGGTACTTGACTTCTGCGCTGTTGGTGATGTTATCTTTTCCGAAATGCACGACGGCGCTCAGCTGTGCGGTCCTTCCCGCGTCGACCTGGATCTCGTCTCCGCCGAGGATCTTGCCTGTGAGCTCCTCTTCTTCACCACCCATCATGACCACGAAAGCAGTCGCAATCAACGCTATCACGACCACTATCGCGACTATGGTGACCCACATCTTCTTGCCCTTGCCCGGAGGCGGGGAGATCGACTCCGGTTTGGCACTCTCACTAGCTGATACACTAGAATCTGTCCCTTCAGACATTCTATCCCCCGAATTCACGTGGTGGCTCAACTACAAACTGCCCCGTAAAAGCGCATCCAGCTATTTATAATCGCGGTCATTCCGTGATGATTATCCCACTGGCGAGGTGGACTGGTTGTTCGCAGTCTTAATGTTGTCGTCGCTTCCATGAATCCCGAGCCGGACGAATCTGGATTCCGCAGGTCCGCTCCGGGTTGCAACTTATCCAGTTCCACGGCTCAGCCTCGCGCATCTCTGTTGCGCAATTCTATGAACACTGTGCTTTTATTTATCACGGACCAGACTTGGGAACAGCATTCGTGGGGAATAGCAGTCACGGCCGAGGAAGCGTGATGAGAGACCTTATGACAAATCGTTCACGCGGTTGAGGAGGACGCATCCCTCTCTTCTCGGCTGTTTCTCGGGAGTGATATAAGCTTGTGAATCGACTGCCATCCGTGTCATTGGCTCTCTCAAGCTGCGCGGAGGCGGTGCTGACTTGGCTGGTTCTTGAAAGGCATGCCGCGCGGTTCAGTCCTTTCGTTCAGCCCCTTTCCAATATCGCTAGCGCATCCGGATGATTCTTTTCAATAATGTTTCAGGAAGTGACCGCACGGTTGAACGATGTTGAGGCGCTGCACACACTAGGTAGCAATGTTCATATACAACGGCTTCATTCGGTACTTCGACCTGCCAGATGACGCATGCCAGGAGCTAAAGAAGGTGGATCCTGACAGGCCTCATGGGCCCGCACATTCCGTGAGGAAAGCGGTGTCCGTGATAATCCGCTAGAGAACAACAAGTGGGGGAACAAGGTTGCGAAAGGAGGCTGTTGGAGTTATCTATGGGGGCATGTTAGCGATTTCAGCCATGATCTTGGCCGTGCCGATATCCGGTCTGATCGGGGTTGTCGATGACGCAGTGGCCCAGACGCAGGAGCGCGTGTTGAGGATAGGGTTTATGCAGGAGATAGACTCCATGAACCCATACATAGGATTGAACGACGCCTCATACGTGTTCTATGGTTTGATATATGATGCACTCGGAGTCATAGATGAGGACATGAACCCCGAGCCTGACCTCGCTCTGGAGGCATGGCCTGTGCCGGAGGGATACGATGACGATCCTAACCTGGTCGGCATGCCTTATGGGTCCGTTTGGCAGTACAACCTGACCCGCAACGCCTACTGGACCGACGGCGAGCCGTTCACCGCAGACGATGTAGTCTTCAACATAGAGCTGAACTACCAGAACTACGACGCGATGTGGGCCTACCAGCCATATTCGTACTTCATGTCTGGTGCATGGAAGATCGACGACT
>JAWCKF010000033.1:0-626 GCA_038852315.1 Thermoplasmata archaeon
CTATCAGGTTTATGCCCTGCTCGGACAGCATGTCCAGCACGTATGAGAACGCTCCCGGAGTCTCCTCTATCCTTGCGGGGCTCTTGACGGTTATCTCCCCGAGGTTCTCCCTGACCTTGATGATGTAATCTTCGCCGATCGCGCTTACTATGCTCGGGAGGTGTTTGTCCTCAGATATGACGGTTATCGCGCTGGTGCTCTGGAGCACCTGCATCGTGCTCTTCTCAGCAAGTATCTTCCTGACGACGTCCTCGAGGTTCTTCAGAACTATCCATTCGTTCTTCGCGACGACGATGCATATCCTCGTCTTCATTTCGAGCCTGCTGTCCTCGAAGAGGCTTGTTATGGCGCCCTCGAGGTCGGTCTTCGCGAGCTTCATTCCGTAGCGCCTGGCCGCCGCGAGGACGGCTTCCTCATTCTTGATGCCCGTCTCCTTCATTATCAGCCTGGCGAGGGACGAATAGTTGATGAGATCCTTGCTGATGCAGTCCTTGATGCTCGGGTGACGGTCGATGTACTTCCGCGTTAGTTCGGCAGCGCTAGTCTTCTTCGGCTTGTCCATCCAGGGATGACAATCTATCATCCTGACATTAATCTTTGGTCTTCGGGAAGAGGCCTACGTGCTC
>JAWCKF010000033.1:728-18726 GCA_038852315.1 Thermoplasmata archaeon
GTCAATCATTCCAGCCTTTCGAGCTGGACACCCGGGTTCAAATCCCGGCGGGAGCACTCTTTCGTTGCTAGCTGGGTCTCGATTCGATGGTGGGACACAGTTTCTCATTGTCAGAGGGCCGTCTGCAGGAACCCATGGTGAAGCAAAGGCAACAACTGATTCGTCGACAATAGAGATGCAAGAACGCTTATGACCACAGATCCTCATGTGCAATTCGCACACTGGCGACGGCAGTGACTGATCTGCAACAAACCTCAGATGCAACCGCTAAACCTCGAATGGGAATGCTCTCAATGATAGGAAGAGCTGTTGTACCGCTTGTTCTCGGCATCGTGTTGCTCACTGCCGGGATAACACTGATGGTGGGAGCTTCGGATGGTAGTTGGGTTCCGAATCTAGGAATAATCACGGTCCTCGTGGTGACACTTGGAGTGGTGTTCTTCGCCGTGTCATACGTTTCCAGGCGCGAACTGATTTCTTCGCGTCTGAACGAGGCGTCGATTGTGCTGGGCTGGTATGTTGCATTGGAGTTTCTGGCTGGAGTGGGGTTAGCATTCATAGGAGTTGGCAATCTTCTCTTAGATGTTGGAAGGCCAGATTGGAGCCTTGTGGCAATTGCTGTGTTCGGACTGCTTCTCGTTACAGACTCATGGCTCACCCGTAGTAGGGATGCAAAACAGGACGTGAGGAAGAAGGAGGTCTCATAGGAGCCTGGATGACTGATCGATTCTGAGCCAGCCGGAATCTTCACATCCGGACGGATAGCACTCCTAGTCCACTCGCTCAGATTCAGCTAAGGAGCATGACGCAGCTCCTCTCGCGACTGAGTAAAACCTCCTCACCTCATCCACATCGGGAGGCACCGTCGATGCCCCTTCGTCTTCGAAACGAGGGCGACCTCTCGATGCGATGTTCAAAGCACCTGGCTCATCTCCCGCTCCACCAGCGACAAATCCTTAGGGTCCATGGCCGACTCATCGACTGGGATGATGAGATAGCCTTTGTCGAGCACGACCTGTTCGTTTATCAGCTGGATGAACCTCAGCACGCTTTTGAAATCGTTCTGGGTAGTCAGGTACTCGAGCCCCTCTATGATCACCGCGCCGTTCTCTCCCTTAGAGAGAAACTCCCTTATCGAGGACGCGAGGTGTGCAAGGTTGTTGGGAGACACGAATTCGATTCCTTTTCTCGCCGCTGTGCCCTGCCCGGGTTCGGTCTTGGTGAGCCAAAGCGCATCGGCTTCGAACCTGTACTTCTGCTTGAGCGTGTCAGGGTGAGTCCTCGATATGCAAAGACCTCTGCACCCTGAGGAGAGCAAGTCGGAGAATATTGCGAAACTCCTCTCGGGCCGTTCCTCCCTGATCAGGTAGCTCCAGCCTGGCGTGAGCGTGATCTGCTGTGGCTGGGCCGCCTTCGCCTCCGCCTCCTGGACCATGAGCTTCCTGCCAAGTGCTCGCTCCAGCTCGTCAACCTTCTGCTGCACACGCTGGAAAAGCATCGAACGCTTCGACTTGGCCATTATCTGAAGCTCGCGCGATGTGTAGCCTTTCGTCGTTAGTTTGATAATCTCGTCCCAGGCCTCCTGGAGCCCTTCCTGGAAACCCTTTATGTAGCTCCTGGCAGAATCATCGTCCTGAGACATTATCCCATCCGCCTTCCACCCACTCCAAATGGGCTGGCCAGACTAATAATCCTATCGGGTTCGACGAATCCTGACCTCAGGAAGCGCATCGAAAAAGGATATTAGCCTGGCCCGACATGGTGGGCCGAGTTCAAGATGCCCAAGAAGAAGCCGATGCCGCGTCTGAAGGTCCGCGGAAGAATCGCGTCGAAGGTCATGGAGAAGGACCTTCTTTCGAGAGCCAAGATGCTGATGGACGACGCTGAGCTGATACTGCCGGAGTGCGCCACCGATTGTGGATCGTGCCCGTTCAGGAGGACGAGGAGGAGACTCGAAAAGATTGTGAAATACAAGGACGACCCGGTCAGGCTGGCGAAGCTCGCCAGGCGAGGTGACAAGCTCGCGCGGGCATACGCTGCGACGATAGGGCTGGTTCACGAGAAGAAGACGCCGTACCTGGCCACAGCGAAGTATCCGGGCGGCACGGTGACCTATGCCGCTCGTGGGAAGACCGACAAAGAGAAGCTCATCGGAGTCCAGAACTTCGACTCGCCCAAGTGGAGGGTGATGAGCGTCCTTGACCTCGTGAGGAAGAAGGGACTGCATTTCTACTCATACGGCGACAGTTTCGTATGCACAGGAAAGGCTGCGGCTCCTCCCGATGAATACGTCAGGATGGCTGCAGAGAAAGTAGGCGCCACCAAGCTCGTGGGGGGCGCCTACTTGTGCCCTCACGGGCCTGAGGAGTCCGACCATATCGAGTTCGATTGGGTGACTGCGGGCAAGAGGGTGCTGCTATGCGACCAGTGTGCCGCGAAGGCTAAGAACACACTCGCGAAGCTTGCTGAGGGGATGGCTGTCCCAAAGCCACTGAGCGAGTTCGAGATATCTGTTGTGAGGAAGCTCAAGGCCGCCTCAGGGAAGAAGTGTGACGAGGATGCGCTCAACAAGCCCATCGATGAGAAGCTCCTTGACGATTATGCCGAGGGCAAGCTCGGAGACAAAGAGTTGATAGAGAAGCACCTCGCCACCGTGAAAGAGGAGCTGGAGGCGGAGAACAGGCGCCTTTTCGTCCGTGGAGACAAGTGCTTCGGGGAAGATTACGAAGCATTCGCGGCGGACATGACGGAGGACGAGATTGAACGCAGGGCGTTGAGGGCACTTCTCCGGGACCACGGACATGCTGTTGTGATCGATTCAGGCGCATCGGTGAACGACCTCCTCAGCGCTCACTGGGCAGAGGGGGGAAGAAAGGTCCTCGAGGAGTTCGTCCCGGCTGAGATGGCTGAGAGGTATTTCAAGGAGAGCGAGGGAACGGATTCTCCGCTGAGGATCATCCGGAGAGCGATGAAAGAGGCCCAGTGCGAGGAGATATCAGCGAGCATACCGTGCTACTCGGGCCTGTCAGAGCACGGCCTGTTCGTGGAGAGGATAGTCAGGGCATACAAGACCAAGGGAAGCTCTGAAGCGGTGGCTGTTATAGACAGCGAACGCTCCAGCGACCACAGGACGAGGTCTATCGCGCACGCGTTCTACCTTGCGCTCGGCGTTACCTCGAAGTCGTGGAAGTTCACAGAGGAGGAGAAGCAGTTCGGCAGAGGGCTTACGGCCGCCGCGAAGGAGCTGCTAGAGAGCAGAGGTCCAGAAGAGCATCACGAGAAGTTCTGTAGCTTCATGAGGCTTGCCGGGAGCACGGAGGAGATCGTTCGTCTTTGAACACTCGCGCATCAACCACGACGTGGCTCACTCCGGGCGCGAACGACTTTACTTCCTTAACCCTGTTGATCTCAACCCTCGCGCCTGCCAAACCCCGGGTGAGCCTCTGGATGGGTCTGTGCGGCAGGAGTTCCCCCGGGCAGGTCTCGTGGTAGTGTATCATCCCTCCGCTTCTGAGCATCCTCATGGCTGCCGGAAGATACTCGTGTGTGGTCTTCACATAGCCCATGATGATCCTGTCCGCGAATGACTCGCCATCAAGAGAGCGGTTGTCCCCGAGTACAGGCTCCACGATGTGGGCGACGCGGTTCAGCCGGATGTTCTCACTCAGGTAAGAATATGCCACAGGGTTCAGCTCGCACGCTATCACCCTTCTTGGCTTCTGGTAGACGGCCAACGGGAGCGAGAAGTAGCCTATCCCGGCGAACATGTCGACCACGGTCTCCCCATCGCACCGGATCTGCGACATGCGGATGCGTTCCTCCATGTTCCCGGATGAGAACATGATCTGCGCCACGTCGAACCTGAACCGGACGCCGTTCTCGACGTGCGTGGTGACGGTGTCCTCGCCCAACAGAAGCCTCAGGCCTGGCTGTCTCAGCTCGCCCGATATTCCACCCACGTCCCTCAGCACAGACTTAGCTCGCAGTACCTGTGCGTAGGCATCCGCGACCGCCTTCTCATGCGGGTCCAGCGCCCTGTCCAGCTTCAGGACGAGGACGTCCCCGAAAAGCTCCCATTTCCGGGGCAGCAACGGCTTCAGAGCTTCGGGGATGTCGACCCGATCCAGTATCTCGTCGATCGGATCCTTCCTGGGCAACCTCTGGGAGAAGTCGGATTCCACGAGTTCTGCACCGAGCCGCCTCAGCAGTTCAGCCGGCGGTGCTGACAAGACCGGGATGACCACATGCGCCCCCTCTTCGCATATCCGGTGCGCGCTGTCCACGAAACGCTGTCTCGCGAGTTCTCTCCTCGCCTCCTCTGCCCTTCTCCTTTCTACCTTTACGCCCAGCACATGGCGAAGAACGACTCGAAGGGCTATGTATGTTGCCCACCGGTGCGAGGACATACCGAAAAGCATATAGTCAGTGCTAGGGTTCGGAGCAGAGATGAGGCCTGGCTACGCGGCTCTCACATCGGTGCTGACTGTGATTCTGACTGTCTCATCGATGGTTTCTGGCGACATACCTGACCCCGGAAGTCCCAGGTACGCCAACAACATCATGTCCGATTTCGTCACCCCCACCGTGAGGCCAGGGGAGACCGCAGTATTCGAGTTCAACATCACCAACCCTTACGGGAACGCCTCGTATGTGATGGAAGACCTCAGCCTCACAATGGGAGTGTACAGGTACTCCACTCAGGAAGAGACGAGGAACGTGACCGAGGATTTCAGGAACCCGCCGCTGATAGACGGGCTCGGCATCGAGGTGACCAGACAGCTGGAAGACCTACACGAAGGTCAGAGCGCGAGAATGCGCTTCGAGATACACACTAAGGAGAAGACACCCCATGGGTCGTACTTCAGCCAGAGCACATACTTCATAAGGTTCAAGATGACCTTCCACTTCCCCGGCAATGCGACGCAAGTCCTACTTCAGTCCCGGGGGTTCTTCACGGATGAACAGTGGGACCAGATGGTCTCCTTCGAGGCGGACGAGAGCATAGTCAACACGACATACATGAGATCGCTGGGCGTCGACGGCCTCCTGCCTGATTCGTCCTTCGGGATCAAGGTGCCCATACCCAGGTGGCCTCTGGGGTTGCTGATAGTCGGCATAGGCGCATGCTCTTTCATGGCGTTGTACTACTTCGTAATGGACAACCCAGGTATGTATCCGAAGCTAGAGAAGCGCTTTTATCATCTGAGGGGAAAACTGCGCGAGCTTAGGAGCAAGCTTCAGGACCGCAGAGGAAAGTGATGCTGGGTAGTCGATGTCCCCTCGTGCCTCCAGCAGCGCCATGACCTCGGGCTCTGCAAAAAGCCTCAGAGCCTTGTCCAGCTTCTTGTCCGTGAGCTGAAGAAAGATCCTCCTTATCCTGAAGGCCTTCGAAAGTTCCTTTCCGAACTCCTCCCACCAGGCCGCATCGTACTCATCCAGCTTGCCCCTTCCGTCCAGGAATCGCGAGCACGCATCAGCGCACAACTCTGCCCCCCTGACGCCAGTGTATACCCCTCCGCCAGAGAGCGGTTTCGCATGACTTGCGGCGTCCCCCACGAGGACGATCTTGCCCCTGAGGGCCCTCCGCGGCGGGCCTACAGGGATCTTGCCTGACACGAGGGATACCTTCTGGGCCTTCGCGAACTCTGGCTTGGAAAGCAGCTTGCGGAGGTACACGGCTGGCGGAAGTTCGGCGTTCCAAGTACACAGGCCGACGCGCACTCTGTCATCCGCAGGTATCGCCCATGCGAAGAACCCTGGGGCAACACTGCTACCGAAATAGAGCTCCACGAAGTCAGGATCGAGTTCGACCCCCTTGAGGTCGGCCTGGATCCCGGTGAGCATCTGCTTCGGGGCGGGCAGCCGCGCTGTCCTCCTGCAGAGCGACTTGTATCCGTCGGCGCCTATGACGACCTCGGCGCTGCCCGACCTCGTCTTCTTGTCGGTCCTGAGTTCGAACTCGACGGACCTTCCCCTGTCATTCAGAGACAGGACGGGTGAGCCTACAGCTACAGAGGCCCCGGCCTCCGCAGCCTGGTGAAACATCAGCCTGTCGAAGTGCTGTCTGTCGATGACGCACGCCCTCGACGAGCTCGACTCGAGCGTGAGCGTGAATCCAAAAGGCGAGTGGAGCCTCGCCCCGCGGACCTCCCCCAGGATGCTCTCCTCGGCGAAAGACGGGATCCCGCGCCGCGTTACCAATCCTGCGCACTGCAGGGGCTCACCTGGGTTGTGATGCTCCTCCGCGAGCAGCACTTTGTGGCGTCTGGCGAGTAGCTGCGCGGCCCTGGCACCGGAAGGGCCGCCGCCCACAACAAGGACCTCTGTGCGCACGACGCAAGGAAGGGGCTGGTTGTAATTACAGTTTATGCTGATTGGTGGCTCTGCGCTTGCCGAGTGTACGGCACAGGCAATATAGGCTCGCGTTCGATAGTCTGGTCGTATGGACGCTCTGCGCCCCGCCTATGATAGACAGCTCGAGTCGGCTAGAGACCTACCGGACGTGTTCGAACTCGTCAAGACCGTAGTCCGGAGAATCATCGGCAGGGAGAGGCCAGGCCTGATGCTCGGGCTCGCGGACCTCGGTGGCGGACCTCAGGGCCTAGTGGGCGCGTTCTACCCAGTGGCTACCAACATCATAGTGATGAACAGCCTGCCGCTCAAGAGGATAGAAGAGACCGATCCCGGGCTGTACAAACCATACGTGTTCCACATACTGCTGCACGAGTACCTCCACGCGCTCGGCATAATAGACGAGGAGGCCACGAGGAGGATGACATACGAGGTAAGCGCGAAGGCTTTCGGGAAGGACCACCCAGTGACGATGCTTGCGGCCGACCTCTCCCGCTTCCTCCCGAAGCTCGTGTATCCAGTGTACGGGTGGCGGCCTCCGGGGGAGCCAGTGATAGAGCTGGTCAGGGGCTTCGATAGGTCGAGCACCGAAAGGTACATCGCGTGAGCGATGCAGAAGCTACTTCCTCTTGGGGACCTTCTCCCAGTCCTTGAGGAACCTCTGGATCCCCTCGTCAGTCAGGTTGTGCCTCAGCATCTTCTTGAGCACATCGTAGGGGACGGTCGCGATGTGCGCCCCAGCCAGCGCAGCCTCGGTCACATGGACGGGGTGCCGGATGCTCGCGGCTATGACCTGGGTCTTGAAGCCGTAGTTCTTGAAGATGGTGACTATGTCCTTGACCAGTGCCATCCCGTCGTGGCTGATGTCGTCGAGGCGGCCCACGAACGGAGACACGTAGGTGGCCCCTGCCTTCGCGGCGAGCAGGGCCTGGTTGGGAGAGAACACGAGCGTCACGTTCGTCTTCACGCCCTCCTTGGAGAGTATCCTGACAGCCTTCAGGCCCTCGTCCGTCATGGGTATCTTCACGACGATGTTCCTGTGCATCTTGGAGAGTTCGCGCGCCTCCCTGACCATCCCCTCGTGGTCCATGGACACAGCCTCGGCGCTTATCGGGCCGTCCACTATGCTGCATATCTCCTCGATCCTCGTCTTGAAGTCGCATCCTTCCTTGGCCACGAGTGTGGGGTTCGTCGTGACTCCGTCCAATATGCCCCAGCTGTTGATCTCGCGGATCTGCTCCAGGTTCGCGGTGTCTATGAATATCTTCATCGCCATCCCTCACTTCTTGCGCCTGAGAACATCATGAGCCGCCTCAACGATGTTGTCCGCGGTTAGGCCGTACTTCTCCATGAGCTCGTCGCACGCTCCCGACTCTCCGAACGTGTCCGGTATGCCCACGCGCTTCATGGGCACGTGGAAGTTCTCCACCAAGACCATCGCCACGGCCGAGCCCATGCCCATGATCACCGAGTGCTCCTCGGCCGTCACGACTCCTCCGGTCTCCCTCGCAGCACGGACGATGGTCTTCTCATCGATGGGCTTGATAGTGTGCAGGTTGATGACACGCGCGTCCACGCCGTGCTTGGCCAGCTCCTCGGCGGCCTCGAGACACTTGGAGACCATGATGCCGCACCCTATCAGGGTGATGTCCTTCCCGTCCCTGACGACAGGCGCCTGGTTCACCTCGAACTTCGTATCCATGTCAGTGACGGTGGGCACGTCCGCCCTGCCTATCCTCACATAGCACGGACCCTTCATCTTCGCGACCGTCTTAACCACCTTGTAGGTCTCAGGGGAGTCGACCGGGACTATGACCGTCATGTTCGGCAGCACCCGCATCAGAGCGATGTCCTCTATTATCTGGTGAGATGCGCCGTCGCCTCCGACCGTTATGCCCGCGTGAGACACGACTATCTTCACGTTCAGGTTAGGATACGCTATCGACTGCCTTATCTGGTCATAGCATCTGCCCGTCCCGAACACTGCGAAAGTAGATGCGAACACAGTCTTGCCGGACGCGGCGAGCCCGGCGGCGGTATCCATCATGTTCTGCTCCGCTATGCCGACGTTGAAAAACCGCTCGGGAAAGGCCGCCGCGAAATCCGCAGTCCTGGTGGAGCTCGAGAGGTCCGCATCCAGCACCACGATGTCGCCGCGCTCCTTCCCGAGCTCTACGAGCGCCCTCCCGTACTGCTTCCTCTGGCTCTCCATCTTCCACTGCATCATTCCTCACCCCCGAGTTCCTTCATGGCCTGCTCGTACTCGGCCTTTGTGGGAGCCTTGCCGTGGAAGTGGAGCGAGCCTTCCATGTAGCTGACGCCCTTGCCCTTGATGGTGTGGCATATGATCATGGTAGGCTTGCCCTTGACGCCCCTTGCCTCGTTCGACGCATGGATTATCTCCTTCATGTTGTGCCCGTTTATCTCGATCACGTGCCACCCGAAGGCCTTCCATTTGTCCGCAAGCGGCTCCAGCGACATGATGTTCTCAGTAGGGCCGTCCAGCTGCAGCTTGTTCCTGTCGAGGTACGCCGTGATGTTGTCCAGCTTGTAGTGCGAGGCGAGCATAGCCGCCTCCCAGGTCTCACCGACGTCCATCTCGCCGTCCCCGCACAGAACGTATATCCGGTAGAGCTTCCGATCGAGCTTCGCAGCCAGGGCCATGCCGTTCCCTGCGGCGAGGCCGTGTCCCAGAGAGCCCGTGGACATCTCGACACCAGGTGTCTTGCGCATGCAAGGATGTCCCTGCAGCCTGCTGCCCAGCTTCCTGAGGGTGTGTAGCTCCTCGACAGGGAAGTACCCCGCCTCAGCCAGGACCGCGTAGAGTGCCGGGGCGGCATGCCCCTTGCTGAGGACGAACCTGTCCCTGTCAGGCCAGTCCGGCCGCTTGGGGTCGTGACGCATGATGTGGAAGTAGAGGGCGACGAGGATGTCCGCGGCCGAGAGCGAGCCGCCGGGATGGCCCGAGCCAGCCTCGTAGATCATCTGGACGGTGTGCCTCCTCACCTTCTTGGCCATCGCCTCTAGCTCGCTTATGAACTCCCCGTCGTATACTTCCAAGCAATCCCACCTCGTGGGGTCTCGGCGCATTCCGGATATCGGTCGGTCCTGATTAAACTATTCGAGCCTGGGTCGTTGCAACAGCGCGGTCATGTCTCGAGAATCCGCACCCTCCGACCCTCGATCTTGAGCTTGCCCTGCGCGAACAGCTGGATCGCGCGAGGGTAGAGCTTGTGCTCCTCCTTCAGAACCCTCTCCTGAAGGGTCTCCGGAGTGTCGTCCTCGAGCACAGGCACGGCCTTCTGGAGTATGATAGGCCCGCCGTCCACCTCTTGTGTCACGAAGTGGATCGTGCAGCCTGAGACTTTGCATCCGTAGTTCAGGACCGCCTCATGCACGTGCAGCCCGTGCATCCCGGCACCGCCGAACGACGGCAGGAGCGCCGGGTGCGTGTTCATCAGCCTGCCAGCGTACTTGTTTATGAACAGAGGTGTGAGCATCCTGAGATATCCGGCGAGACAGACGAGGTCAACCTTGTGCTGCTCCAGACACTCGATGATGTCAGCCTCATGCTGCTCGCGCGTCAGCCCCTTGTGTGGGAAGCAGAACGCATCTATTCCGTGCTTCCGCGCGCGCTCGAGAGCATATGCGTCGGGCACGTTTGTGATGACCACAACGACCTCGCCGTCAATCTCGCCTCTCTCGCAGGCGTCGATTATGGCCTGAAGGTTCGTCCCGCCTCCCGACGCCAAAACCCCAATCCTTATCCTGCGCATCCAAGCCCCACTGCTCTGCTTATCAGCTCATCCAGTCGACGGAAAATGGAGAAAGACTCCATGCATACATCCGCTAGCCAGCATCAGTCACCGCTCTCTATCCTCGGAGCCAACAGATAGCGTACCTCGCCCTTGCCCCCAGCAATCTTGAACTCGACCTTGACGGGGTAATCGTTGCCCAGATGCATGGTGACAGAGCTTCCGCCTGACACCGCCTTCAACATGTTGGCGAAGTACTCCAGCGGGAAGAGGCTCCTGACGCTCCCCGGGCTCTCGAGCTCCTCGAGGTCCTTCTTGCCCTTTCTCCACTGAACCTGGTCGAGGTCGCCTTCGCACGTCATCTCGAACGCATCCGGAGTCGCAATCAAGGCTATGTGGTCCGACACTGACTCGCTCGCCCTGATCCCCTGGACCAAATCGTCAATCTTCAGTGTGACCTTCGCGGGCAGGTTGAGGCTGGGGACTTTCGGGTCGCTCATGCCAGTGGTGTCAATCAGACTCATGCGCCTAGTGAGATCGCCTATCACTATGTTCAGCCGCCGCTTGTCCTCGTCGTGCTTGAGGTCTACGATGTCCTCTCCTCTCGCGAGTTTCAGGAACTGGTTGAGCTTGTCGATGTCCAGCCCCAGCTCAGTCTCATCGGCCTTGAACTCCTCGAATGCGCCCTTGTCCAGCTTGAGGTCCACCATGGCTATGTGTGCGGGGTCGACCGCTCTGACGGCCAAACCGTCGGCTGTGACCACGAACTTTGCCTCGTCCACGAGGGTGGACACCACATTCATAACCTCTTTCAGGACGTCAGCCCTGGCTTTCGCCTGAAACATTAGCCCCCCTTCCGTAGCTACCTGTAACCTGTCAGTGTTTAAAAAAACTTGCTATACGGCCAGATTACGCATATTCGCGCCATGAGTGTCCGCACTTGACGCACCGAAAGATCCTCGTCTCCGGCTCGTCAGCTCCCCTGGTCTGCCTCAGGACCCAATACGCCTTGGCGTGGCCGCACGAGGGGCACTCGACGTCCGTCGTCGGAAGCGTTCCGGAGATCTCTCCGAGCACGG
This sequence comes from Thermoplasmata archaeon, assembly GCA_038852315.1. Taxonomy (GTDB): domain Archaea; phylum Thermoplasmatota; class Thermoplasmata; order UBA10834; family UBA10834; genus COMBO-56-21. The sequence goes on from JAWCKF010000033.1 coordinate 11,914, forward strand.
CGAACTCCTTGTCCGTGCTCTTGTGCCTTATGACCTGCGATTCTCTCACGTTCTTCTCAACCTCCATCCCACACTTCCTGCATACGAGCTTCTCGTCCTGTGGGAACAGCAGGCTCTTGCACTTAGGACAGAACAGTATCATCACATCCTGCCAATCGGCTGTGAACCAACGGAGCACGCGCGAAGCGGTCGTGTCATAAAAACGTTGCCCTGCAACCGTGCACCCAACAAGTGCCTAGTCCGCGGGGGTCAGATCGTGTCCCAGTTGTGCGAGGAGTGCTCCCTTTTCTGGTGGTGTACTGCCACCGTCTCGCCGTCCGATTCATCCAGCGTTTCAGCAGCGATTGCGAACGAGCGGCGTCCTGAGCTGCCCGCTCTCCACTCCCGTTCTATGATCTTGTTTGCCCGTTTTATGGACCTTGGATCCGAAGAGACTGTCAGGTACCTCTGGCTCCTCTTCGGCCTCCGCCAGGCACCGGTAGAACTCGGAGCATCGAAACTCTGGCCTTCCTCATACTGCCTGTACCTGAACCTCGGCTTCGACGACATGTTGGGCCTTCCTCGACGCTTGTGCGGCTGTCCGTTCCACGAGTCTCTCTCCCGCCCTCGCCTGGAATAGGCGTAGGCGCCATAGTCGTCAGGATAGTCCATGGGCATCCCAGGGATGAGCGCGGGTCCGTCGAGCTCACCGGAGTCATCTGCGTATCTGACCTCCACCGCTCCGGCCCATGGATCTCTGCGTCGGCGACCGCGCGAGTGAGCGTGTGTAGCCCCTGCGGTGACAGGCGGAACCTCATCAGGATGCCGGTGGAAAGCCGAGGATATGCCCGAGAGAATCCCCATTATGCCCGATGGTCGGGGACCAGCTTGGGCCATCTCACGGTCTGCCGAGGCACTGTCCTGAACCAGTATAGTGGTGTTGGATACGACCGAGCCTGATGCGTACTCGATCTCGCGCCTGTTCTGCTCCGCGAGCAATCCGCCGACGTACGCGAAGGCGACCGTGAGCACATAGACGTTTATTCCGTAGGGACTCGAGCCCTCCAACATCCTCACGAAGGAACCTACGTATTCGGACGAGAAGTGGAGGTATGGCGAGATGAGCGGCACGCTTGAGCTGAGTGAGGCGGCTAGCGCAGCTGGAGCTATCGTCACACCGAAAACCTGCGAGGGGAGTGTGCCGTTCTCGAAGCCCTCGATAACTGCGTAGAGGCACACGACGGGCAGTATGGCTGCGGCGACCCCCTTCCATGGTCCGCCTGCGCGTCTCCCGCCTACGTATCCCGCGATCATCTGGCCGAACATCGGAAGCCACCACAGCACGAGGGAGAGGACGAGCACGTACTTCGAGGCACTCCAGAAGCTGTACACTACCTTTGTCGATCGGAACCTCTTGCCTTCGTGGTCGTGCTCATACGAGGCGAGCCTGTAAGGGACCAGCTCGGATTTCTTCCTGGATGTGCGCCTGGACTCCTTCGCCTCATCATCTCTTCTGCGGAACAGCATCGGCCCATCCCTCGGTCCGACATTCGTCAGACGAAAACACATATGCGCATTCTTAGTATATATTTCTTGTGAGATGCTGGACAGGACCACGAAGAAGAACCACAACTGTCAGACGAGAATGCCAAAGGCATTCTCGGCAATGTGAGCCCGGTGCTCTGACACCTCGGGCTCACTAGCATGCAGAACGGGATCAGCGAACGCGGACGTACGCCGACCTCATTATCGCGGAAGATAACCGAAGTGGCCAACTTATATATGTCCGCATTCTTTTTCACATACACGAAACTCGGGTTGGGTTAGACAGGATGGCCAAGGTTCTGATCGTGGAGGATGCACCGTTCATCAGGGAGATGATACGTGACATACTCGAATCGCACGACCACGAGATTGTGGGAGAGGCGGCGAACGGTCTCGAGGCCATCGAGAAGTACAAGGCCCTAAAGCCCGACGTGGTGCTCATGGACATCCTGATGCCGGGCATGGACGGCCTCTCGGCGATCATGAAGATCATCGAGCAGGATTCAAAGGCCAAGATCATCGTCGTGAGCGCACTTGTCAAGGAAGCGCTGAGAAAGGAAGCGATGCGCGCGGGCGCGATCGATTTCGTGGCCAAGCCCTTCCAGGTGGAGCGGTTGCTCGAGGCCGTCAAAGCCGCTACCACGGCGGGATGAAGCAGGCCTCCCGGAGCCATCGGATCAAGCCAGATGAGAGCGTCACCGATCCATGCGGGCTGGTGTTGTCGGCTCGCGGGCCATTGTGGTTCTGTTCGCCAAAAGCGCGCGCATTCGATGTCCTGTGATATGGTCCCGACTCCCGGATTTGAACCGGGGGCCTGCTGATATCAGCGACTGCGATCGGCAACGCCGATGTCCTCACTACAGTCAGCCGCTCTCAACCAGTCTGAGCTAAGTCGGGTCTGCGAGCCAGGCTTTCTACCAGAGGCACCCTATCATGCAATCCGTATAAAGTGTTTTTCTGCTTGTTGCACTGGAGGAAGAGACATCCATCGTGAACGGAAGTGAGGTATGGAGCAAAATCCGAAGTTATTATATATTTAGTAACATTATTAGGGTCTGTCCGACACCAGTATGGCATAAGAGGTACAGTAGGCGCCGCGGCGAGGATGGCTCTGGCGGGGCGATAGTAGTGGAGCCAGATACTGAGAAGATAACCATCAGGATACCGAAAAGGCACCTCAAGGCGCTGGACTTCCTCGTTCAGATCGATGACTTCCCCTCGCGCTCCGAAGCGATCAGAGCGGCCGTGAGGGACCTCATCTATGCCCGACTGGAGTTGGTCATAGACAGGATAAAGAAGTTCGAAAGCGCCGAACAGGCACTCGCAGAGGCAAAGGTGTACGAGGAAAGGTACCTGAAGAAGTAGTCAGAACGGGATGGGATGCACTCTAACTACTCCTTTCAGCGACTCACCAATCAGGATTACCTCCCCCCTATTTTTTTTCTTTTTGGAGACCGGCGGCCGCCATCGTGATTGAGAGGGCTGTCACCCGATGTATCCCAGGTCCTCCCTCTTGGGCTCCGGCTGCGGCTCCACCTCACGGAGCTTCGAAGTGATCATGTCGATCTGTTCAGCCTTGCTCTCGAGTTCGGACATGTCGAGCTTGACTTCCAGTATCCGCGACAGCACCTCGAGCACCGCCTGGGCGCCCTTCGGGTCAACGAAGTATCCCGAGGTCTCGCCCATGAGGCACACGCTTCTGATGTCGTACAGTCGCCCTAGCCCGAGGAGCAGACCGCTCGCGCCCACTATCCCGCTCCCGGGCTCGCCCTTCGAGAAGGTCACGCCGTTCCTCTTCATCTCCTCGACGAGCTCGGGATCCGTCGCGGCACCCAGCACCCTGGGCTTGTCGATCATCCGCCCGAGGCCGTATCCGCCGAGAGTGAATATCCTCTTCACCCCGAGGTCCTTCGCGATCCTCAGCACCCTGTCGGAGAGCTCGTACTGGCCGTCGGGCGTGAGTCCCTGGTAGTCCCCTATGAGTATGATGAGGTCGTTCTTCGCCGTGGGCCTCTTGACATAGTACAGCTCGTTTGAGACGAGCTTGATGGTGCCGGCGTCGTTGACGAGCACCTGCGGGGGGAAGTACTTCGAGTAGATGTCCGCGAACTTCACGGCCTTCAGCTGGTCGACCAGGTGCTCTGCGGCGAGCTTGCCGACGTTGCCGACCCCTGGCAACCCCTCGACCAGTATCGGATCCTTGAGGACTGGCCGCTCCTTGAACACAACCACTATGTCCTCCAATCACCCGCCCCCCGTTGCTTCTCGCTTCAGCCTTCTCCTGTACTCGCCGTACCTGTCGTCGGGTGAGTACTTCGCGGGGATTGGCATGAATGTTGTCCCTCCACACGCAGGGCAGGTGTCCTTCAGCGTGTATAGCCTGCAGCTCCCGCACTTCCTAAGCAGCGTCCTCACTTCTCATCGCTCCTCTTGAATGATGCGTGTCCGCCGGCCCTGTGGACGGTCGTGGTCGCCCTCTCGACCGCGGATTTCAGCTCCGCCTCGGCCGTCTTGTAGTCCTCGGCCGTCACGGTCACCCTGTAGCGCGGCGCCCCGAGATAGTGTATCTTGACCTCGCCCTCGTCGGCCTTCTCCGCCTCGGCGAGGGCCTTCTTGATGTGGTCGATCCCATCGGAAGTCGGCACAGTGAGCTCGAGGACGCCGTGGATCGAGACCGAGGGAAGCTCGATGTTCTCGCGCGCGACCTCGGTCAGCGCCCCTGCCCACTTCTTGTCGAGCCCGAGCCCCTTCACCGAATCGGGATCTTTAGTCATCTGCTCGAAGGCGCTGTAAAGCGTGCCGAAGTCGGCTATGAGCTTGTCCCCCACCTCCGCATAAGCCTGGTCGAGGGACTTGCCGAGCTTCGAGGCCGCGATCTCCAGGAGCTTTTCGGCCTTCTTCTCGTTCTTCCACTCCTGGATCTTCTCCCTGCGAGCGTGCTCGTTGACCTGCTTCAGCGATAGATCGATGTGACCCTTCTCAGGATCCACACCGAGGACTTTGCACACGACCTTCTGACCTTCCCGGATGTGGTCCCTGATGTACTTCACCCAGCCGGTCGCGACGTCCCTGACGTGTATGAAGCCCTCCTTGCCTCCGTATTCGTCAAGCTTGACGAACGCGCCGAAGTTCTTCACGTTCTCGACAGAGCAGACGACGAGATCGCCGACCTCCGGATACTCCGCTCTCCTTGGCATCACTGGACCTCGCCGAGCATCTGCCCCCTGACGATGCCCTTCCCACCGGTGGGCCTTATCAGGGTGGCCCCGCAGACGTTGCACTTGACCTGGACTGCGGGCTTGTCGAAGGCGATCTGCTCGTTACCGCAGTCCTGACACTTGACCGTTATGAACTTGCTCTTGGGGGCCGGTATCGCATCTTTCATCGTCACGCCTCCTTGAGCTCGAAGGACTTGGCCCTGAAACACGTGCGCTGGTGGGCCTTCTTGCAGACCTTGCACCTGTACCTCAGAGCGACCTTGACCGTCGGCTTCTGCCTGCCCTCGTACTTCGGCCTCGGGAAGCCGCCGTAGCCCGCAGTGGCACGCCTGTACCTCCTCTGCCCCCACTTCAGCTCGCTCCTCGGGCGGGCCTTGACTCTCTCGACCTCGTGCTCCGTATGCTTCTTGCACTTGGGGCAGTACTCCTTGGTCACTCTGGGCATCTTCATCCGAATCAGCAGCCCATCGGGCAGGGACCGAGTAAGCGGGAACTTGTATTAAAGCATTGTTGGATTGCTTGTGTGTTCAGACGTCCAGAGCTCGAGCCAAGAGAAGTCGTCTGGACCGCGTCATCAGTGCGACTAATATTCCGACGGTCCGATGGAAAGACATATATACGCAGAAATTAATAAATGGCACTGCACATAATATGACGGACAAGGGCCTGACGAAGAAGGACGAGATGCTCGTCGAGCTTCTCATGCGAACGGGTCTCTCGAAGAACATGGCGAAGACCCTAGTTTTTCTGAGGAAGAAGGACGAGACGACTTCTGTAGAGATAGAGAGCGCGACAGGTCTGAGACAGCCCGAGGTTTCCATTGCGATGCAGGAGCTGCGCAGGCGCAAGTGGGTGACCAAGCGCGACATCAAGAAGGAGGGCAAGGGCAGGCCCGTGCACTCTAACAGGCTCTCGATACCCTTCGAGAAGATCATCGAGATCATCGAGGCCGAGGAGCGGAAGAAGATCGAGATGATCGAGGAGGGCATCAGGCAGCTGAAGGAGCTAGCGAAGTGAGCTACGCCCTCATCATCGTCCTCACGCCCTCCTTGGACGCCACGATGACCCTGTGAGCGAGGCCAACGAACAGACCGTTGTCAACCACGCCTGGAACGAGGTTCAACTCGGCCTCGAGCTTCGCCGGGTCGTCTATCCTAGGGAACCGGCAGTCCGCGATCATGTTGCCGTTGTCCGTGATGAAGGCGATGCCGCCCTTCACGCGTACGACGGGGTCGCACCCGAACCGCCTCAGACGGGCGACCGTGGATTCCCAGGCGAACCTGACTATCTCGACAGGCAGCGGAGCTTTCTGGCCCAGGTGATCCACCAGCTTCGAGTCGTCGACAACGATGACCTCGTGCTTGGTGGCTGACGCCACTATCTTCTCTCTGACCAGCGCGCCGCCGAGCCCCTTGATCAGATTGAGCTTCGGGTCCACCTCGTCCGCGCCGTCAATGGTCAGGTCCACTTCGGGATAGTCCTTCAGCTCGCCGATCGTGATTCCCACGGACCTGGCCAGTTGCTCGGAATCCCTTGACGTGGGGATTCCTGTTATCTTCAGACCTTCCCGCACCTTCTCCCCGAGAAGCCTGATGGCTATGCTCGCCGTAGAGCCGCTGCCGAGGCCGACCACCATGCCGTCCTTGACGAGCTTCACGGCCTCCGTGGCAGCCATCTCCTTGAGATCCAACCTATCCCTCCTCATCCGATATCATCGGACCCGCCTGAGCCCGAAGTTCTCCACCACGAGCTGCGAGATCCTCTCGACTATGTAGTCGTCTATGCGAGCTCCTTTCGCCGCAGAGGCCCCTCGAGAATCGCCCACAACGCCCGTGGGAAAGAAACGTTCAGGATCGCTCACGACCATGAACTTCGGTGGCCGCTCCTTGCCCACAGGCCTCGGAGGACGGACGAGCTCCGGCCTGATGTTCAGCATCCTCGACGTCTCGATCATTCCGGCATGGCCATCATCCTCGGGAAACTCCTTGCCCCTGAGGTCATAGGCGATGTCGTAGTCGGAGAGCACCATCACCCTGAGGCCTTTGACCCGCTCGACGACACTCAGGGCGCC
>JAWCKF010000034.1:0-15918 GCA_038852315.1 Thermoplasmata archaeon
AATATTCTGCTCCGTGGGAGCAGAGGAGGCCGGCGGGCCTGACGGGACGTGGTACAACTGGCTCGTGGGATCCTACGAGTTCGTGCAGGCCCATCCCGAGGTCATGACGAGGCTCGCGGTCGAGCTGAACATGGACGGCGTCAGCTTCACGAGGACATCGGGCAGATACTGGATCGAGAACACGTGGGAGACGAACATGATGGTCTCGGGCGCCATAAGGGACCTGGGCGTCACCGGCATGGTGAGCTATTACAACCCAGTCTGGTCGTGGACGGACGCATGGTCCTTCGCCGCCAAGGGCGGGGGCTCGGCCGTTCAGATGATGTGGATGACGGGCTTCGACCCCTACTACCACACCCAGCTCGACACCATCGAGCTCCAGGGCCACGAGCTCCTGGACCTCGTGCTCAAGCTGCACGGGCTGATGGCCATGCGGTCGGCGAACGCGATCGTGCTGCCGCTCGACCTGACGGCGACGTGCGACTGGGCCGCTGCGAGGCTGAAGTCTGAGCGCATGATGGTCCCAGAGATGGCGGAGAAGATCGATGCGGCGAGAGCTGCCCTGGCAGAGCTGAGGGAGCAGGCGGCAGCGGCAACGGCGTACGGCAGACTGCTCACGGAACTCTACGCGAAGGCGGGCTCGCCCCAGGAAAAGGCCACGGTGAGGGCGCTCGCGGACGACCTGAACAGGGCCATCATCGAGGCGAGGAGGATCATCACCCCGTGGACGATAGGAGAGGGAGGCGTGATGGGCTCGTGGGACGTGTTCCTGCGGCCGGACCAGCACGTCAACGACCTCGCGTATGTGAACTCGGCCATCTTCGCGCTCACCAAGGGACAGACGAGGAACGCGCTCTCGGCCCTGGAGAACGTGTACACCATGCAGTGGGGGAAGTACTTCAGCGAGCAGACGTACCAGGACGAGATGGACTCGATGGACCAGTGCTTCATGTACTGGGGCGATGACTTCGACCAGCAGCAGGCGTATGTCGACGTCCACGCGATCTACTTCGGCCTGAAGGACGGCACGATGAGTCCGGCGGATGCGCTTGCCCAACTCACCGCCATAAAGACCGACCAGCTAGTGCCGTGGATCGAGGCCGACCTGAGCACGCTCGTCTGGGCGTGGGGCGACGCTGCGGAGATCCTCGATGCGATGGTTCCCTAGACCAGCGATAAACCGATGATACACCCCTCCGGGGCCCGTCCCCGGAGGACATCCTGCCTTTATGGGCTGGTCGCAGCACACGCGCCAACCTTTTTGACCTTGACACCCAATCTGGGCACGCCAGATGGCTCTTGGAGAGGTGTGGCGGATGCAATACTTCATCACTGGTGGCGCGGGGTTCATAGGCAGTTTCGTGGTCGACAGGCTCGCGCCAAGGAACGGCGTGACGGTCTACGACAACCTCAGCACCGGCAAGGAGGAGTTCATCTCGCACCATTTCAGCAACAAGTACTTCAGGTTCGTCAGGGGCGACCTGCTGGACGTGCGCAAGCTGGCCAAGGAGATGCGGGGGCACGACACGGTCTGGCACCTCGCCGCCAACCCCGACATCAGGAAGGGCACGGAATCGACCATGGTGGACCTCGAGCAGAACACGATCGCGACATACAACACGCTCGAGTGCGCCCGGAGGACCGATGTGAAGAACTTCGTGTTCTCATCCACATCGACGGTCTACGGCCGCGCGAAGGTCCTCCCGACGCCCGAGGACTACGGTCCGCTGCTGCCGATATCGCTCTACGGCGCCTCGAAGCTCGCGTGCGAGGGGCTCATATCCGCGTACTCGGAGCTCTACGGCATCAGGAGCTGGATATTCAGGTTCGCGAACATCGTTGGCCACAGGAGCACGCACGGCATACTCTTCGACCTCGTGGAGAAGCTCAACAGGGACCCGAAGAGGCTCGAGGTGCTGGGCGATGGCAGGCAGAGGAAGTCGTACATGCTGGTCGAGGAGTGCGTGGACGGGATGATCTTCGCGTTCAGGCGCGCGAGGGACAGGGTCAACTACTTCAACCTCGGCGCCGAGGACCAGATAACCGTGAGGCGCATAGTCGAGATACTGCTAGAGGAGACGAGGCTGAAGGGCGTGAAGGTGCACTACACGGGCGGCGAGGGCGGGTGGAAGGGCGATGTGCCCGTGTTCCTGCTATCGACCAAGAAGATGGCGAAGCTCGGGTGGAGGCCGAAGCACTCCAGCGAGGAGGCAATAAGGATTGCCGCAAAGATAGTCGTCCGCGAGCACCTGAAGAAGGTCCCTCTGAGCTGGCTCTCCGTCCAGAAGCAGTAGCCGCTCATCTCTTACGCGCGGCAGCTCCCGCGGAAATATCGGCCGAAGCGGCTGCCTGACTCGCAGGTCCCACCGCCCCTCTGACAGGCGAGGGCAGTATCCTCTTGTCCGTGTAGAAGAACGACAGAGCGAGACCTATCACTCCCACGACGATCGCGATCGTGAATATGGTCTGGTACGCGACGTCGGCCGGGGGCAGCGGGAGGTGCGTCACCGGATCGACGGACGTGTGCTCCGAGATTATGGCGGCTGCTATCGCAGGCCCGACCACGCCTCCCGCGGTCCTGATGACCGTGTTCATGCCCGTGGATATGCCCGTCTCCTCGGGAGGTGTCGAGATGATCACCATGTTGATGCTGCCAACCATGAGGAAGCTCGTGCCGGCACCCATGATCGCGATGTTCACCATGACCTCATGCTGGGTCGAGTGCCACTGCAGCAGCAGCGAGAAGCCGACTATCGCGAGGGCCATCCCGAAGATGACAGGCCACTTCGGTCCGCGCTTGCGCACAATCATGCCGACCGTGGGCCCGAGGAACAGGGTCACGAGCGAGCTGGGCAGCAGGAGCAGGCCGATCCCCGTCGCGGCCAGGCCGAAGTTGAACCCCGCGAGTGAGACTATCGTCTGGTTGCTCATGAACAGCCCGAAGCCGATTATGAACGCGCTCACGCTCGCTATCGCGATGTCCCTGTCCCTGAGCAGCCCAGGCCGGATCAGCGGGTCTTTCGCGCGGGTGAGCCAGAAGGAGAAAGCTGCAAGGAACATGCCCGAGATGCCGAGAAGCGAGAGCACCAACGGGTCGGTCCAGCCGCGGTTCCTCGTCTCGGTCACTCCAACGAGGAACGTCACCAGCGTCGTGCCGAGCAGAGCCGCGCCAACGTAATCCGGCCTCGCCTGAAGCCTGACAGGCGATTCCCTCACCCTCGTTGCGACGAGCAGAGTCGCCACGAGGGCGAACGGCGCCACCGTGTGATAGGTCCACTCCCAGCCCAGCGTGTCAGTGACATAGGCTCCCAGGAGTATGCCGACGGATGTGCCCACGCCGAACATGGCGGAGATGACCCCCTGCGCCACGGGGACCTTGTCCCTCGGGAACTCGTCACGTATTATGCTGAATGCGAGCGGGAACATGGACATCGCGAGACCCTGGAAGGCCCGGAAGCCGATCATGACATAGATGGAATCCGAGATGTCCCGAGAGAAGCCCGTGATGGTCACGGCGACTGTGTAGATGGACATCGCGATCACGAGCATCTTCTTCTTGCCGTAGATGTCCCCCAGCTTGCTGAACACGGGTATCGCGACCGCCCCTACTATCAAGTAGACGGTCACCACCCAGGACGCGAGCGCGTAGTCCCTGGTCGTCAGGCCGAAGTCGGCCATGACCATAGGGAGCGATGGGAAGCTCATCGCCTCCACGTACATGACCATGACGGCGATGGACGCGAACCCGAAGAGGACGTAGGTCGGGTAGCGCTTGCTCCTGCCGTTGTTTCCGTTGTTGCCGACCGCCATAGGTGCATCGACCGCGACTGCCCGCGCCCTACCTTGACGGACCATATGAACTTATCGACATCGCGTTGCGGGCGGGACGGACGGACCGCTACCCGAAGCAGCCATCAACACGTATATGTAAAGGCTCCGCATACGCCTCACAAACCACGGTCATCTAGACCAATCTGGCTCGGCTTGGAGAGCCGTGCTAGGCAGGTGTTGGGCATGCCAGGAGAGAAGGTTAGGTTCAAGCTCAAGGTCCTCACCGACGACCAGCTGGACGCCATCCACGAGGCCACCCTGAAGATACTCGAGAAGACCGGCGTCAGGTTCGACAGCGAGAACGCGAGGAAAAGGCTAGTGAAGGCGGGCGCGGAGGCTCATCCGTCGCGGAAGGACGTGCTCGTGTTCCCGAGGAGCATGGTCGAGGACGCCATAAGGAAGGTGAAGCCCTTCGGGACGTGCTACGCCCGGGACCCGAAGAACGACCTCAAGTTCGACGGCGAGACGGTGTACGCTCATTCGCTCGGGGGCAACCCGAACATCCTTGACCTCGACACGGGCCAGATGAGGATGTCCACGCTGGAGGACGTCGAGAAGACCACCAGGATAATGGACGCCCTGCCGAACTGCCACTCGATATCGAACCTCGTCGTCGCGACCGACGTCCCGCCCGAGCTGCTCGTCGTCAAGACACAGGAGGCGATGATGCGCAACTCGAGCAAGCCGATATCAGGCTACGCGCTCACGGTCGAGCAGGTCGACATCATCGCCAGGATGTGGGCGGCAGTGGTCGGGGGGATGGAGGAGCTCAGGAAGAGGCCGCTGATGGACGTCTACGGCTCGCCCAGCAGCCCGCTCACGTTCGACGCGCATGCAGCCGACGTGATGCTGAGGGGTGCGGAGTACGGCGTGCCCGTCGACATCGTGCCATGCCCGATCTGCGGAGGCACCGCCCCGATGACGCTCGCTGGCGGGCTCGCGCAGCAGAACGCGGAGCTGCTTGCGGGCGTGATGCTCATCCAGACCGTCACGACCGACATCCCGATACAGTACTCGGCGAGGCTGAGCATGATGGACCTGCGCTCGGGCAGGAACATATGGGGTGTGCCGGAGATGGCACTCGCATCCGCCGCGGCGGTCCAGCTCGCGCACAGGTACAGGATGACAGCGGACGTGTACGGCGTCACGACCGACTCGCTCAACTGGGACGTCCAGCTCGGGCTCGAGAGGATGCTAGCGGCCCTGATCCCTGCCATGGCAGGCGCGGACAACCTCTCCGGCATAGGAGGGGCGTGGGAGAACGCCGCCTCGTACGAGATGCTCGTGATAGACAACGAGATCTATGCCGACGTCTTCCGAGTGCTCAGGGGGATAGAGGTTGACGATGACCGTCTTGCCCTCGACATCATCGACAAGGTGGGCCCGATGGGCAACTTCCTCGCGCAGCCGCACACGATGAAGTACCTCCGGCAGGGAGAGCTGAGACTCTCGCCGCTCTACGACAAGCGCACGGGCGAGCGAGGCCACAAGGAAGGCGTGAGGCAGCTCCAGGAGGTAGCCCGTGAGCACGTCAGGAAGATACTCAGGGAACACCAGCCGATGCCGTTCGACAAGGACGTCGACCGTGAACTTACTAGGATAGTCAAGGAAGCGGAGAGGGAACTGCTCAGGAAAGGCTGAACGGACAGCTCCTTCACCGCCGTCCCGCCAAGCGAGTGTAAGCCCATGCAGCCCCGCCAGCGATCGCGAGCGAGGCGACGGCTGCTATGACCGTCCCCGCGATGGGGAAGAGGCTTTCTTCTTCACTCGGCGGAGGATAGGATACATACTCGAGGTCGAACAGGAGCGGACTGGGAACGTACGCCGTCCCGGATATCTGCCTGCCAGGATGAGCTGCCCAGTCGCCCCAGCCAACGAAGCTCTGGTTGCTCCAGACGTAGCACGCGTGGGGATAAGCGAGGACTATGTACGGGCAGTCCAGATAGAACTGCCGCTGGCAGGCGTCCACGAACGACTTCCGCTCCTCGCGGTTCAGGGCCGAGACGGAGGCATTGAACATTTCGTCATAGCTCTTGTTCGAGTATCTCGTGTCGGACCATCCGTTAATCGCCATACTCGTCGCTGCAAATAGGACAGCGTGCGGGTCGGGAGGAATACCGTACCAGGACGCGACCCAAAGCCCCACATCCTCCTCCCACGGACACAAACGGTAGGGATCGGCCGTCTGAATCTGCACCTCGACCCCGATCTTTGCGAATTCCGAGACGATGTAATCCTTGAAACCCTGCGATATGGCTCCGATGTAGTAGTCTGGCATACGAGGCACGACCAGAGTGAAGTTGAGCGGCGTCCCCGGTGGGACCCAGTTTTGAAGGACTGCCTTGCTGAACTCCGTCGCCTCCCTGATGCCGTCGCCATCAGTGTCGATGTACCACGAGTCGTTCAGGAGCTGGTTCGCGGCAACGATGTCATACTTGATGCGCTCGCTCTCTGACGGTTCGTAATGCCAGTCCGAGAACAAGGGTGAGACGACGGTGGAGCCCTCAGATGCAAGGCCGCTGTAGAGCAGCTGATTGACCGTCGTGCGGTTCACCGCCATCGCCATCGCCATCCTTACAACGGGGTCAGCGCGGATCGGGTTAGGACCGGAGCTATCAGCCAAGAACGAGAAGCGCACGAAGGCCCCGGAGGTCGCGAGACTGTGGTGTGCCGTCAAGGCTGTATACGCCGTCGCATTCGACATTATACTCTCCTCGATGGCTGCAAACACAGAATCAGGATAGAACCTCGCGACATCGAGAGAGCCGTTCCCGAGCGCAGACATCATGTCCGTGGCCCTCTTGTAGGGCTGCAACACCAGCTTGTCGAAATGGATCTCCAGTCCAAAATCCGCAGCCGCATGCGACCTGTTGTTCCGAACAAGGGTTATGCGGTCGCTCGCCCGCCATTCGTCGTAGATGTCGGGCGTTGCCATGAAAGGCCCCGTCCCGACGATCGGCATGCCGGGAGATACGTCCTCTGGATAGACACCTGTCCAGTTGAAGACGAGATCCATCAGTCTGTACGTGGAGAGCCTGTGCTCGGGCATGATCGGAATCGGCAGGAAATCCCCCCACACCACCGGGATCGGCTCTCGCGTCCATCTGTCCCTGAAGTGCACTCGCACGGTGAAGTTGTCAATCCGCTCGGTTTCACCGATGTAGAACGAATAAGGCTGGAAATCCCAGAAATAGCTGTAATTCTGCTGCGAGCAAAGGTTGAACGTGAAGACCACGTCATCGGCCGTGAACTGCTTACCATCGTGCCAGTAGGCGTTCCTGGTCAGATTGTACTGCCAGACCGAGCCATAAGGCTCTCCGCTCTCGACCATGGCCGGGTCGCTCTCCGGAACCACCCACTGCTCGAGCGCGAGGTTCGGAATCGGCCGCAGGTCCTGATCCAGAGCATGCAGGCAGTCGTAGACCAGGCCGTAGAACGTATACGATGCCTCGTTCACACCTCTGAACGGGTTTAGAGAGTCCACTCCATCGAGGAACCCTATCCGAAGGATCCTCTCCTCCTGTGAACTCTCAGCATCATCGTCGCTCAAAATCATCAGAACGATCGATTCTAGCGCCGCGAAGCTGACGAGGAAAGTGACGACGAATACGATGGCGATCTTGGACCTCCCGCCCTTGCCCGGTCCGAGCTCAACTCCCTCCGGAGCCTGCTCCATCCACCACGCCTCCCTGTCGCATGCGGTCTCGCGACAGACATTCCCGAGGAACCGTCCTCCAGTCTGTCTCCGACCACCTACGAAGCGTTCATGCAAGCCCGTCTAATTAATTCTTTTCCTGAGATGTCCACTCCCAGCCTCTCAACGCGCGTCCCGCGCAAGCAATAAGTACGTACCAGCAGATGCGAGATTAAGGGATATGGTGAGGTGCCAAGCTTGCGGCAGCGAGAACCTGCCGATGGCATCGTACTGCCAGATGTGCGGGGCGAGGCTGGCTGCGCTTCCCCCGCCCGACAAATCCGCCATCAGAGACCAGACGGCCGCCCTAGAGCTCGCCGTCTCGAAGCGGACAGCTACCGAGAAGCACATCCCTGCAGCGGTGGTCGTCGTTATCATGGCAGGCGTCATTGCGATGAATATCATCGGTGTTGGCGCTATCATGGCCGCAATGTTCGACATGCTACTTGAGAATCCAGACTACGTCCCTTCTGAGGAGGATCTCTACGAGCGCTCCCAGAATGCGCTAATCGTGTTATCCGTCACTTCTGTCATGATGTATACCTTCCTCGGAATCCTCTTCTATTCGTTGGTCAAGAGGCTCAACAACCACCTCGAGCGAGAGGGCGATCTTCGAAGTGCGGTTATTGAGCTGATGAAATCCTCTGTGCGGGGCTCTCCAGCAGCGCAGACGGCGGTGCCACAGATAGCCTACCTCGAGTCGTTCGATAGCAGCATCCGGAGGAGCGAGGTAAAGCGTAATCCCGTGCTCTGGGGCTTGATCCTGGCCGTTCCGCTGATTACATCGGTCCCCGAGACCGTTATGATCGTCAACGGCACGTACGGGAGCAGTTTAGCCACGCTGGTATCAGGCGTCGGGATTCTCGTCGGTGTACTGTGGATAGTGGGCTCCCTCTACATCATCTACCAGCTCGGCAAGTCAATCTACGAACATGACTTCCGCTGGTGCGAGTTCGCGACCACAGCTAGGAACGCGTTGACAACATTGGGCTTCCCGCCGGGTCCGATGTTCTCCATCAGGCCTCTCAAGCGGCGGTCGTTCCCCCTGTACCTCCTCCTCACAGTCCTGACGCTCAGCCTGTTTATGATATACTGGCTCTATGTGCTGGTGAAGGACCAGAACGATCACTTCGCGAGGCAGTGGGAGATCGAGGACAACTTTGTCGCCTCCGCGCGGTGATAAGGAATGCGCTCATGGCTTCGGCTTCACAGCGCTTATCTTGTAGCTCGCAACCAAGCGCCCCAAGTCGACGCCTTCCATGCTGCGTGCGGGCACATCATCTGAGCCGCTCAGGAGTTCCGAGAGCTGCTCGTGCGTGAAAACCCTCCGCTCCTCCACGGTCACCTTCTTGAAACCCGCCCTCTTCATGGCACCGATGTATTCCTTCTCCGACACCGCCCCGCTGATGCACTCCGACCAGCCCTTCAGGTCCTGCCTGATGGCCTCTGGCAGCTCCCCCATCAGGACGATGTCTGAAACGGCTAGCCTGCCGCCCGGTTTCAGGATCCTAAACGCTTCTCTGAAGACCTGCTCCTTGTCTGGCGACAGGTTAATGACGCAGTTGCTGATGACCACGTCCGCGATGCCGCTCTCCAGAGGCACATGCTCGATCTCCCCGAGCCTGAACTCGACGTTCCTGTACCCGTTCTCCGCAGCGGTCCTCCTCGCGCGGTATATCATCTCCGGCGTCGCGTCGATGCCGTACACCTTGCCCTTGTCCCCGACCTTCTTTGCTGCCAAGAAGACGTCGATACCCCCACCGCTGCCGAGGTCCACGACTACCATCCCCGGCTTCAGGCGGGCGATGGCCGTGGGGTTGCCGCACCCTGCGCTCACGGCTATCGCATCCGAGGGCAGCGAGAGTATCTCGGCCTGGGGATACATCCCTCCGCAACCGCACGAGCTCACTGTCGTCGGCGTGCAGCACGGCGCCTCGCTCTTCGCGAGCTTCGTATACCTCTCCCTCACAGCCTCCCTGACCGCTATCTCCTGCTCGGCGCTCTCGACCTTCAGAGACCCCTGTGTGCGGATGCTTCCCTTCCGCGCTCTCGAACCCTTGCTGGTCACCATATCACTCCCTGTGCGTAGTCGGGCTCGTTCATCTGCGCGACCTCGGCTCACGCCCTGTTCCCGCCGCGGTACGCGCAGCGGCTCCTCGAGCAGAAGAACCTTCTGAGCTTCTCGTATCTCTCCGCGTTCATGACCTTTGCCATGTTCTCCTCAGACATCTGTGTCGCCTCGGATATATTGCTCGTCCAATATTGGATATGCGATACTCACTATTAAAACATATTGGGCGACCAATATTGTACGACCAATAGCTTAAGTATCCTGGCGCGCGTTACAGGAAGCGATGGTACGAAAACGGAAGACGGTGGGCGTCGAGTACGAGTGCTGCTCCGCCCCCGCGTGCTGTGACATGAGAGGCCTACTGAGCTTCCTGATACTGCACCTGCTGTCGAAGAAGAGCATGTACGGCATGGAGATTGCGGAGGAGATCGCCCGGAGGAAGGCCGAGAAACCGAACCCTGGTACGCTCTATCCGACCCTCAAGAGCCTTGAGTCGAAGGGGCTGATAGAGTCCGTCAGGAAGGGGAGGACGAAGCAGTACAAACTCACCCCTGCTGGCAGGACGGGGCTGGCGGCGGCAAAGGAATTCTTCATACAGGCCTACGGGGATATAGTTCTGGAATCGATGTGAGCGGAACGCCATGATGCCGTCAGTATCCGAGATGGCGACCCTGGGCAGGAGGCTCGGGCAGGGGATGAGGGACGAGGTCACCCTCCTCATCTTCACGGACGATGGCACGCTCCTCGCACAAGAGATCGTGGCATTCGCGCGCGCTCTAGCCGAGATGTCGCCCAAGATACGGGTTGAGATCGAGAAGGTCGTCGACGGCAAGAACCAGCGCATGAGCGACCTCAGGATCGAGAACCATCCGGTGATGGTGCTGGTCAAGGGTGACTTCAACAGGATAAGGTATTACGGTCTGCCCGGAGGGTACGAGGCATCGGCGCTCGCGGACGGTATAGTCGAGCTGTCGAACTCGAGGGTCGCGCTGTCCCCCCAGGCGAAGGCGAGCCTCGACACCGTCAGGAGGAGAGCGAACATCAAGGTCTTCGTGATGACGACGTGTCCTTTCTGCCCCATCGTCGTGAGACACGCCTACAGGGCGGCTCTCGGGTCGAGCAAGGTCACATCCGAGGTCATAGATGTGCAGATGTTCCCCGACCTCGCGCTGAAGCATTCCGTCATGGGTGTTCCCAAGGTCATACTCAACGACAACACGGACCTGACGGGCGCCATGGAGGAGGCGGTGTTCTTCGCCAAGCTCAAGGAGGCGGACATCGCGCTCTTGGACAGCATCTACGGATAAGCGCGGAGGCCGAAGCTGCCCCCGAGTTAGCTCGTGCCCCATACTGGCCTGCCTCACAGGCATCTGCATAGATTCATAACCCATGGGGACGTTAAAGGCCGGAATCATGAACCCACGACGTCGCCTCGGGCACCGAGGGCGGGGCACGTGCGTGGGAGAACCGGTGACCGGGGGTAGAGACTCGTGATACCGAGCGACATCCACGCGAGTGCGGATGTCCTTCCGGCGGTGAAGGCCGTCAAGGACGAGGTCAGGAAAGCAGTCGTGGGCTACGAGGACCAGATAGACGATTTCATGATATGCCTCCTCAGCCAGGGCCATCTCCTGATCGAGGGCGTGCCCGGGATCGCGAAGACCACTCTGTCGAGGGCGTTCTCCCAGGTGTGCGGGCTCTCGCACCGCCGGATACAGTTCACGCAGGACCTCCTGCCCGCAGACATAACCGGCCATTACTTCTTCAACCAGCGTACGGGCGAGTTCGAGGTCAGGAAGGGGCCTCTTTTCGCAGGCTTCGTCCTCGCAGACGAGATAAACAGGGCGCCGCCGAAGACACAGAGCGCGCTGCTCGAGGCGATGCAGGAGCGGCAGGTGACCATCGAGGGCACGAGGTTCGACCTGCCAGATCCGTTCATAGTGGTCGCGACCCTGAACCCCATCGAGACCGAGGGGGTGTACCCGCTCCCCGAGGCGCAGATCGACCGGTTCATGGTCAAGAGCACCATGGACTACCTCAGCGAGGAGCAGGAGATCGACGTCCTGAGGTTGAAGGGCGGCTCCGAGAAGAACCTCGAGATGGTCCTGTCGAAGGATGCCATACTGGACATGCGGAAGAACGTCGAAAGGGTGCACACTCACCCGAGCATACTGAGCTACATCGAGAGCATAACGCGTGCGACCCGCGCCCTGGACGACCTCGACCTGGGCCTGAGCCCTAGGGGTGCCATCCACCTGCTCCAGACGGCGAAGGCGCACGCGTACATCCACGGCAGGAACTACGTCATACCCGACGACGTGAAGGCTATGGCACACAAGGTGATAGACCACAGGCTCATACTCTCGCCGGAGGGCGAGCTGAGCGGCCTGACGCGCGCCGGCGTCACCGATTCAATCCTCGCGACGGTGCCTGTGCCGAAGGGCGACTACTCCGGCGCAGAGATATGAAAAGAGTGATAGGCCTTGCAGTCCACGCCGACCGGTGCTGTCCTCCTCGCCGTGTCGATCGCGCTCGCGTTCTCTGGTGCGCTTTTCGCGAGCCTCTCCTTTGCAGTGCTCGCGGTCGCGTTCGCCAGCGTCTTGGTGTACGCCCGGCTGAGGTTCGCAGAGTCGATCCGCAGGACCGATGTCGAGGTCAGGCGGACAGTCCTGGACGAGATGAGTTTCTCCGACGAGCCTGTCAGCATCAAGCTGGAGCTCGTCAACAAGGGCGGGGCAGCAGTCAAGGGCACTTTCGAGGACATCCTTCCCGAGGGGTGCGATCTGAGCGCGGGAGAGAACAAGGTCGACACCGTCCTGCCCGGCCGGTCCATGCTTACCATGAGCTACTCCATGACGCCCCGGAAGAGGGGCGCGCACCGCATACCCGGCGTCCGGCTAACGAGAGAGGATGACTTGGGGCTTCTCGTGGAGGAGCAGCTGCTGGGAGGCGGGACCCTCATCGAAGCCCACACGAAACGGGAGGCGATCGACCGTGCGCGAAAGCTCGCCCGGAGGGAGTACGTCGAGATGTCGGGGTTCGCCAGGAACCCGGCCGTCGTGCTGAGGGAGCTCGAGTTCGACGGCATAAGGGAGTACCTGCCAGGAGACCGCGCAAGGGACATCCACTGGAAACTCCTGCCCAAGCTCGACAAGCTCATGACCAAGATATACAAGAAGGAGGGTGCCGTCCAGACGATGATATTCGTCGATTGCGGCAGGAGCATGAGGATGGAGACCTCGCGCATCCCCAAGCTCGATCACGCCGTCGAGATATCTATGCAGCTATCGAGCGTGCTGATAAGCAGCCTCCATCCCGCCGGCGTCGCGACGTTCGACGAGCTCGCCATACTCGATGAGGCGCCTCCGGCCCTCGGCAGGCACCAGTTCGAGAAGATAGTGAAGGTGCTGGCGAAGGTGCCGGAGACGGTGAAGGCTGAGCCGTCCGAGCGGTCCGCGGCGCCATCGAGCCCGAGGGCCGCACTTGCCAACGCCGGCGGGTCGAGGGAGTTCATCGGGAGGATAGAATCCCTCGCTGCTGCGGGTGGCGAGAGGAAGCTGGGATTCGACCTCGAGAGCTCGGTCAAGAACCTGAGCGTGCGCTCCAAGGGACAGCAGCAGCTGTACGTGGTCATATCCGACCTGGAATCATCCAGAGAGGCGGTCTTCACCGTGGCCGGGGTCTGCCGCCGCGCGGGGAACAAGCTGCTCGTGATACACGTCCACGACGACTGGTACAGGGAGCCCCGGGAGCAGCTGAAGATCGAGGATGTGGAGAGCTCCTATGCAGCGATTGCGGGGGCGGTCAAGCTCGAGTCGGCCCTGAGGGCCCTCGGGGCGTCATATGTGAGGATCGGCCCCGCGGACACGGCATCGGGCATCGTGAGAGCGATGAGGAGGGGCAGGACATGATTGTGCTCCGGCAGTGGGTCAGTACAGCCATCGTCGCTGCCGCTGTCGTGGACATGCTGGTCTTCTCGCATTTGACCTTCGCGGCCCTCGTCATCTCGGCGATAGGTGTTGCCATGATGCTGATCGGGCTCTTCTTCTCGTACAGGCCCGCCGCGGTCCTCGGTATGCTCGTTGTGACTATCTGCGCGGCGGCCGCCATGGAGATAGCCACGCTGCTCACCGTAGGCAACATCCTCTCCGCCCTCGCAGGGCTAGTACTTCCAGCCTCCGTTCTGGCATGGCTTGCGCTCTCGGCGGAAGAACAGGTAGTCATCGACCTCTCCATCGCCAGAAAGCCGTTCGCCTTGACGGCCGTGTACGCGGCGTCATGTATCGTGTCCGTCGCGATCTTCGTGTTGCTCCTCGGGCTGGTGTCCCCTGCTCTGCCGGCCACTATCACCGTCGTTACGGAGTCGGCCATCATGCTCGTCTGCGCCACCCTCCTCGGCCTCGCCCTGACCTGGAGAGGCCCGGGAGAGCGGCCGATCGAGCGGGGCGAGGAAGAGTAGCGCTCCGTGAATGAGACGCTCCTTCGCGTCAAGCATTAAATAAGGCGAGAATCCTGGAGTGGCGCGTTGAAGATATCCCCTTACTGGTCCCTGCTGTTCGGGACGCTGCTGGTCGTCGCGGCACTGTACAACCACTACCTCGGGCACTCCGCCCTGCTCGTCGAGATTGTGCTCGTGGCGGTCGGCACTATGACCGCCCTGCTCTCACTGAGGCTGCTCGAGAAGGGAGAACCTGAGGAATTCTCGGGAATGCTGTTCCAGCTGCTGTCGCGATACCTGAGCAGGAAGCAGTCTGCGACCCTCGTGCCTCTGATGGGATTCGCGGTGATACTCTCGTGGACAGTTTGGAAGCTCTTCGTCATCGGCACTTCGGACCTCAGGATGACGGACTTCATAGTCACGCTCCTCGGGCTCTCTCTGATACTCTACTACTACGGGCCTTCGAGGTTCGCGATGCAGAAGGACTTCGTCGTCCTCTACCTGACCTTCCTGACGGTCGTATTCGTGGTGATATGGGGCGCGTACGCACGCATCACAGGGGAGTCGTACTACAGGGTGACGGCCTACTCCGAGTACTACTTCATCACCATCCCGGTCGTGGCGCTCATCAACCTGTGCGGCGTGAGCGCGAGCGCCGAGCTGGACCTCGGCGGGATCGGGCTATCGAACGTCATCAGCTACGAGTACCACGGTGTGCTCCTCAGAGTCGGCATAGGGACCGGCTGCAGCGGGCTGTACTCGGCGGGGCTGTTCTTCTCCGCGTTCCTGGCGTTCGTGCTGGTCAGGTACAGGAAGGTCGACCTGCCGATCGTTCTCTCACTCGGCCTCGGCCTGTTCATCACGTGGGCGGGCAACATCGTGCGGATGACCATAACCGTGCTGGTCGGACACGCGTACGGACACCCAGCACTCGCCTTCGTGCACAGCTACATAGGCATACTCATCTTCGTCGTCTTCATCACGGCCTTCTGGTTCCTCGTCGTGAGATGGCTCGACAGGAGAGAGTTCAAGGAGGCGGGAGAGGAGCCTGGACAGGAGCCAGTCACATCCGAACAGACGGCGCAATGACACGGTCGCGTCTCCGCCCAGCCCACAACTGCGAGGGATACGCTCAGGTGTCGACGAGACGGTCCTTCCGGACGGAGTATGACAGGCCGGGAAGTATGAGCTCCCTCTCGATGAGCTCCCCGAAGTCGACGATGTCATCCGCCGCCATCTGCGGCGCGGGTTCAGCTCGAGGTGCGCTCGATGACTCTGCTGGCGCCTCGACCTGCTTGGCCGAGGCTCGGCTGTTCAACCTGCGCTGCTTTACAGGGCGCACAGGCGTCGCTTCCGCTGAGGGACCAGGCGCGGACACGGCCACATCGGAGGCCGGGGCGTCGCACGCGGGCAGTCGTGTGTTCCCTGCGAGGAGACCAGGGACAGGAAGGAGTGACGGAGCAACGCTCGTGGACCCCACATCTTCGTTCTCAAGCCCGTGCTCCAGCTCTCTCCGGCGCTTGAAGTAGAACCCGAGTACGAGACCTGCAGGGACCGCCGCGGCCCCGAACACTATCCAGAGAGAGATCCCGGACGGGTGTGCGATCCGGTTACCGCCAGTGCCAGCATCATCGGGCGGCGGCTGGATGCCCGACGCGGGCGGGACGAGGGCGGCGAACAGCTCGACCCTCGATGACTCTGCGGTGTTGCCGGCGAGATCGGTAGCAAGCGCGTATATCGACATGCCGCTCCACAGGAGCGAGGGGTGCAGAGCCGCTGACCACCCGGATGGTCCGAGAGCCATGGCAACGGTGGAGAACGACCCGTCCGCGAGCTCGTAGAAGAGCGTGACCGCCCTGATGCCGTAGTCGTCGTCTGCGCGTG
>JAWCKF010000035.1:0-15131 GCA_038852315.1 Thermoplasmata archaeon
TACTATTATATGTGATATCGATACTAGAATAATAAGACTAGTTTTGAATTAGAATCACAGAGAATCCTTGCCCCCGTAGGGGGCAAAAGGTGCATCATGCTCACGGATCGGCTATTTTTTCGTAGAACTCCCTGGGTCTTTATCGTCTTTTTCGGTCGGCGTGATAAGTCGTAACACACATTAGCGTTGGAAATCGAGCTGGTTTGAGGTCCTTGAGTAGGCGCAAAGTCAAAAACGGCGACAAATAGGGGATTTGTTGACGTTTTTGAGGGCCGCTCTGGAAGGGGCAAGCGGGTAGAGGGCATTTTGCTGCGAAAATGCGACATTTTTAAATAGACACAATCCGATGCTTTGTCGGACAATCGTCCGAAGCGAAGGGATGGGATAGCTAGCATGCGCAAGTATCTCAAGGAGGAGGAACTCAAAGCCCTGCTAGAGGCACCGAAGCGGATGAGGGACCGCCTGATAATCAAACTTCTTTACGAGACGGGGATGAGGGTCGGAGAGCTCGCGGCCCTGACAATCGGTGACGTGGATCTCGAGGCAGGCGAGATTACGATTCAGCAAGCCAAAAGGCACAAGGAGGGACGAAAGGTCCCGCTTGTCAACAGCTGGACAAAGTCTATGCTGCGTGACTATATCGGGACTAGGAAGGGCAGGAAGGACCCGCTTTTCATTTCCAACAAACGCACACCGCTTTCCAGGCGCCAGATTGAGCGCCTGATCGCCAAGTACGGCGAGCAGATCGGCCTTGAGAAGGACAAGAGGCATCCGCATGTTCTGAGACACACGCATGCAGTCCACTCGCTGAAATCTGGCATAGACCTCCGAACACTCCAGCAGAACCTCGGTCACTCCAGCATCGAGGTCACGGCCATATATCTAACCATGGATATTGATGACCGAAAGGAAGAGTACTCGAAGCATCCTCTTCCTGGCATGATTGATTTGGCGGAACAGCACGCCCATGCAGAGAAGCAGGAAAGGGGCCATGAGCCCGCTGTTGTCGCAGCCAATCACACGAGCTCGTTCGTCATCACGGAGGAGATTTAGCTCTCGGCTATACTAGTATATTTACACAAGAAATATGATATACTAGTAAAACTGAAGCAAATTCTCATTCTCCCGGGCTCCGGAAGCGGCACATTCTGCAGGCATAGGACTAATCTATAATACACGACAGCCGCTAATCTGCCCGGATGCGAGAGGAGTGGACGGAGAAGTATCGGCCAAGGTCGTTAGACCAGGTGGTCGGCAACGATGACGGAGTGCGTGCAGCGAAGCGCTGGGCTGAATCGTGGAGGACGGGCGCTCCCAGGAAGAAGGCGCTCGTCCTACGGGGAGAGCCAGGAACGGGAAAGACCAGCACTGCCCTAGCCATCGCTCATGACATGGATTGGGACTACATCGAGATGAACGCATCTGACAGTAGGAACGCTGCCTCGATCCGTGCCGTCGCTGGCCTTGGAGCCGTCAACCAGACGTTCTCGAGCACAGGCGAATTCCTATCAGTTGCTAAAGGCCGCATGAAGCTTGTGATAATCGACGAGGCGGACAACTTCTTCGGAAAACTTGATTACGGCGGGGCCAAAGCCATCGTCGAAGTCATAAAGGAAGCAGGTCAGCCCATAATCCTCATTGTGAACGACTACCGCGAACTGACACGCAAGTCGCCAGCCATCAAGAGCCTAGCTGATGTCGCCACCTTCCGACGGCTTGGAAGAGGTGACATGCTCAAGGTTCTGAAAGAGATACTTCGAATGGAAGGTGTCGATGCGGCGGCCGAAGTGCTACACGCCATCGTTGAAAATGCCGGAGGGGATCTTCGTGCGGCAATCAACGACCTGCAGATGATGGTGGAAGGACGCAAAACCATATCCTCAGCAGACACCGAGCCTCTCGGGAAGAGGAACCAGGAGACTGAGGTAAGGCAGGCACTTGCTAGTATGTTCAGGGCGGATAGCGTCAGGGCTGCAAGAGATGCGACACTGCAGCTAGACGAGGCGCCTGACGACCTCATCCTGTGGATAGAGGAAAACATCCCCTCGGAGATGCGCACGCTCGAAGAATTGTCCACAGCGTTCGATTTCGTCTCGAGGTCAGATATATACCTTGCCCGTACGAAGAGATTGCAGCACTATGGCCTCTGGTCCTATGCCAAGGACCTTATGACTGGTGGTGTGGTCCTCTCACGCCGCGCCAGGGCAGCAGCTCGCGCCGCCGAATACAAGTACCCAGGCCAGTTCATAATGCTTGGGAGGGCGAAGGAGCTGAAGACGGTGCGCAACGCCGTTGCCAGAAGGCTCGCGGAACACATGCACACATCGAGCAGGTGTATGCTTGAATCCAATCTCGAGCTCATATCTCGGGCGACGAGGAACGACTCCGAGCTAATGATCCAGCTGGCGCGCAAGCTCGATCTCGGCGAGGCCGAGGTCGCCTTCATGCTGGGTGAGTCACCCTACTCTCCGAAGGTGACAGGAGTCCTGGCTGCGGCGAAATCAGAGGAGGACACGGCCCGCGACAGATCGAGAGGCTCGCAGAGTGCATCGAGAGCCGGCGGATTCTCCCTGAAATTCTGAATGAGAGTGCGTCCTGATGGACATACGAACTATCGAGCATCTAGAAGGGCAACAGTACCGGATAGTCGCCGGAACAGGTGCAGTCAAGCTGTGCCACTGGATGCGACAGAAGCTCTTGTACGGGCGCCCGTGCTACAAGGAGCAGTTCTACGGAATAGACTGCCACAGATGCATGCAGATGACCCCCGTCGTCAACGTGTGCAACTTCAGGTGTCTCTTCTGCTGGCGCTATCACGGGATGACGGGCATCGGAAAAGACTGTCCAGATCCTGAGGTTCTGTTGGACGAGTGCATAGCCGAGCAGCGAATGCTCGTCTCGGGCTTCAAAGGCGACCGCAGGTGTGACCCGAAGCTCTGGCAGGAAGCGAGGAACCCAAACCAGGTCGCAATATCCCTTTCAGGAGAGCCCACCCTGTACCCCTATCTGGGTGAGTTCATCGAGTTGTGCGAGCAGAGGGGCATGACCACTTTTCTGGTGACTAACGGAAGCGTGCCGAAGGCGCTCGCGAACCTGAAACGCCTGCCCACCCAGCTCTATGTGACTGTGGCAGCGCCGAACAAGTCGCTCTTCGAGAGGCTGTGTGTTCCCCAGTTCGGCAAGGCGTGGGATAACCTCATGGAAACCCTCGAGCTGTTGCCTTCTCTCACGACAAGGACTGTAATCAGGCACACTTTGGTGGACGGGTGGAACCTAGGCTGGGAGGACGAGTATGCCAAGCTGGACGAGATTGCGGATCCCATGTTCATCGAGCCGAAGGGCTATGTGTTCGTCGGAGATTCGAGGACGAGGATGCACATCGACAACATGCCTCCCCACGAAGCCGTCAGAGAGTTCTCGTCAAGGCTTGGGAGGAAGCTCGGCCTTGAGATGCTGGACGAAAACGAGGACAGCAGGGTCGTCCTCTTGGGTGAGAAGGGTGCGAAGTTGAAAACAAGGGAGGACTGAGCTCACTTCAGCCTGATGGTCTCCAGGTTCATCGGCGCCCGAGTCTCTATGCCGAACTTCTTGTATAGGGTGCTCGCCAGGTCCGAGCACTTGTAGTCCTCACCGTGACAGATCAGGATCCTCTCCGGCCTCGGCTCGAGGGTGCTCACATAGTTCACGAGCTGTCGCCTGTCTGAGTGGCCCGAGAAACCATCCACGGTCTCGACGTCCATCTTCATGTGCAGGTTGATCGGCTTGCCGCGCTCGTTCAGGGTTATGTCCGTCCAGCCCTTCTGAATCTTCCTGCCCATGGTCCCCTCGCCCTGGAAGCCGACGAACACCAGCGTGTTCAGCTCGTTGTCGCACCATGCCTTGAAGTACTCCATGACTGGGCCGCCGTTCATCATGCCGCTCGTGGCGAGCACGATGCACGGCTCGGGATCGTGGCAGATGGTTTCGCGCATCTCGCTGCTGTCCACTCGCTTGAATATGTCTGAAAGGAATGGGTTCTCTCCCATCTGGAATATCTGGGTTCTGAGCTGGCTGTTGAGGTACTCGGGATAGGCCGTGTGTATGGCTGTCGCCTCCCAAATCATCCCATCCAGGTACACCGGGGCTTTCTGGACGTGATGATTCCTCATCTGTTCCTCCAGCACCAGCATGACCTCCTGCGACCTTCCTACGGCGAACACCGGTATGAGCACCTTGCCGCCCCTGGAGAGCGTCGACCTGACGATCTCCCTCAGCTGGTTGCCTGCCTCCTGCCTTGAGGGCTGCATGTCATGGTACCCGCCGTACGTCGATTCGATCACGAGCGTCTCGAGCCGGGGGAACTTGTTCACGCAGGCGTTGAACAACCAGGACTTCTCGAACTTGATGTCACCAGTGAAGGCGATATTGTAAAGCCCGTCGCCGACATGGAAGTGCGCGATCGATGAGCCGAGGATGTGTCCCGCGTTCTGGAAGGTGAGGCGGACATCGGGGGAGATATCCGTGGTTTCGCCGTACTTGAGTGGGATGCAGTGCATTACCGCCTCCCTGATATGTGAGGACTCGTACGGCGGCTTCTTCGCCTCACCCACAGCGACTTTGATGAAGTCCAGCTGGAGCAGGGACATCAGGTCTCTGGTGGGCGGCGTGCAGTAGACGGGGCCGTCGTACCCGTACTTGAAAAGCGCGGGCAGGATACCAGAATGGTCGAGATGAGCGTGGGTTATGACGACAGCGTCGACGGAATCCAGAGGCAGCAGCTCGGGGGCGTTCAGATAGGGCGTCGAGCCGCCGTTCTCGGCTGCCACGGACACGCCGCAGTCTATGAGGACCTTGCTCTCCCTCGTCATCAGCAGGGACGCGCTCCTTCCAACCTCCCTATAGCCTCCGAGCGACGTCACACGCAGCCAGGTCTCATCGTTAATGCGTGGCCTCATCAGGCGCTTCCCGACCTTCCTGAGAAACTCTTTTCTCACATCGCTGTTTTTCCTCAGGTAGGTCCTTATCTCGCTTACAGTCTTGGACGGTATCGGGGGCGCTCTCACGACCTTGGGCGCCCACCCGATCTCCTTCTTTATCTCGTTCAGGACGGCGCCGTGCTTTCCTATGACTAGCCCAGGAGACAGCGCCTCTATAGTCACCTCTCCAGTGTCGTCCTCGAAGTAGATGTTGGTGATCTTCGCGTCCTCAGGTATGATCTTGCGGATCTTCTCCTCGGCCTTCTCGGTATCCGCCAACATGGTCGGGTCAGGCCTGATGGCCACCCTCCGCCTGAGGGTCTGTGCCAGCTGCCGCACTAGGTCGTTGTTGTGTGCGAACTCCTCAAGGTTCTTGGTGTATATGACTATCACTGGCCCTTCGAAATCGACGTCCGTGACCTCGATGTTGGACGGTATGGTCCTCTTCACCGCTTCTCTCGCATCTTCGAGAACCTTCTCGATGCCCATTTGTCCACTCTGCTGAAGTAAGTATGTCGGGCCCTGTGGCCCGCTGTGCTCCTAAATGGCCTCGTCCATCAGGCCAGCTTCATCTTGGAGAGCCGCTTCTGAATCTCCTTCTCATCGAGGGTGGCAAACCCCTCCTTCGTTATGGTCGCAACTGCGTATCCGTCCCCAGAGGCGGAATCCCTCCGCATCGCCGCGTTGAGCGACCTCAGGGCGAGATCGACGCCGTCGCTGACCGAAAGCCCCTTCTCGTAGTGGTCCTCGAGAACGCCGTAAACGTATGGCGAGCCGGAACCAGTTGTCACGTAGTCGTCCGGGATCGCGCCGCCGACCATGTCAAGGGCGTACACATGGTTGCCCTCTCTGTCTATGCCGCCGAGCACGAGGCCGACCCAATACGGGTAGAACCTGCTGCCAGCTAGTATGTTCGAAGTGAGCGTCGCTGCGGACTTCACTGACATTGGCTGGCCGCGCTTGAGCTTGTAGAGCTCCACCTCGGCGGTTATGTACCTGGCTAGTGTCTGGGCGTCTCCGACCACGCCTGCGACTGTGAGCCCGAGGTTGTCGTCGATCCTGAAGAGCTTCTGTGTCGTCTTGTGAGCGATCAACGTCCCCATGGTGGCCCTCATCTCCGTGGCCATCACTACGCCGTCCTTGCACACCATGCCTATCGTCGTGGTTCCTTTCTTGACCTCTTCAAAGTCTGTCATGAGCTAACACCGTCAGTGAAAACTGATGGGCTAAAAGGCGTTTTCAAAGAATCCCACTGCCAGTATTTAATTGTTTTTCCAAAATGATGGCAGCTCAGAGAGCCGGGTTGCGAAACGAAGGGAAAAGGTTTATCCGCCGTCGTGGCCAATGATAACACGAGATGGGTAGCATATAAGTCCCTTCCCTGTTGGCACGCAACCTTGATTGGGCGCCGTGCTCCGAAAGTGATTGGAGGAAGGGCCTTGCGTCAGGAAACCAATTGCCTGCCCATCTCACCATTATCCCTTGATCCATTTCAGTGCCAACGTAAATCTACCGCGAGGGACATGTAGCTGGCTGTGAACTACAAGGCGGTGTGAGTGAAGATACTGGTGGTGGACGATTCGGAGCCGTTCAGGAAGCTCATGGCTGAGTTTCTCGTCCGGACGGGCTTCCAGGACATAGTCGAGGCCAGTGACTTCGACCGCGCCCTCGAAGTGTATCGCAAGGAACGCCCAAGGATCACATTTGTCGACATGATACTCCCGGGCAAGTCAGGGGTGGATTTGACCAAGGCGATACTGGCAGAGGACCCTAAGGCAGTCATAATCGCCATGAGCTCCGTCGTGAACAAGAAGATGATAAGAGAAAGCCTTGACGCGGGCGCCAAAGATTTCATTCTGAAGCCGGCCAACGAGATAGCCATCAGCTCGGTCCTGCGGATGTGGAGTGATTAGGTCGGGCGTGTTCTCCGGGATATCGTCGAAGGTGAGAACCAGCAAGAAGATGGTCCAGAGTATTGCCGAGGTTGTACGACCTGGCATTCTGCAGGATATGGTACATCGCGGAGGGGCCCTCGCGCAAGGTCAGCTTCGACCTCTTCGTCGAGTTGAACTCGTCACCCCGGCCAGATGGAACGAAGCCCGTCTGGCTGGCCGCCAGCAGGATGCATCTGGACATCATGGGGCAGGATTACACAATGGGGGACATTCGGATGCACTTGCTCGTGGCGCGTGGGGATGTAGTGATTTCCTCGGACAGCCCGGGGTGTTGGCGAGCACCTTCGCCAGGTTTGCAGACGAGAACTCAGGAGCAGTTGATACTCCTCGACGGCCTCGAGTACTTCGTATCGAACAACGGCTTCGAGAAGGTTATGTGCGTGTGATGGACCAGGTGAGCGACCATGTATCACAGATCCGGTCGAACCTGATAATCCCGGTGGACATGTGGAGGCTATACGCGGGCGAGTCAGCAATACCTAGACGGAATGCAGAGGGGATGGCCCAAGCAAGCAGCAACGGCGGCGCGGAGTCACAATCCTGAGGCGAGTAGCGCGGTTGTAGCGTATGTGAGCTCCGAAATCGCCAGACACGTCCCGAAGTACATCACAGGCGAGCGAATCCCCCTCCCTCCGTCCACGCCCCAAACAAAGTATACGACGATGGCGTCCATCTCTGCCAAGAACATCCCAAGGACGAGGAAGAAGGCGCCCGCATCCCCTCCTTGCATCCCCCTATCCATCATAGAGCCCAGGGTGAGGTATATCACATAGGTAACACCGAGCACAACAGGCGCGAGGACCATGGATGTCGTCTTCATCATAGAAATCGTGGGCCTGAGCCTGATCCGCAGGCTTGCCTCGAGATCCCTGAAATCCTTCATGTAAGCCGCTATGTCCATGGCCAGCGTCCCGGCGCCGAACTCGTCCTTTGCGGCCGCCTGGCGCGATATCCTCAGGCTCTCTAGCTCCGTCTTTCTGAGCCTCGACTCGCGCCAGGGAGCGCGGCCCTGTGGCGAGAGAATGACATGTCCAAGTAGCTTGTACGCCTCGGGAGACCTGACCCGTCCGCCCTCTGTAACCGACCCACATAGGGCCGACTCGAAGTTCTCTCCGTCTTGCATCCGAGCCCCTGTTCTGAACAGCACATCGTCGATGCGAACTGCGGATTCGTCCCACTCTGCGTCTCCCGGGCCAGGATACACGGACACCATCCACAGCGATATCGGCAGCACTGATGCGAGGAGAGCCAAGAAGTGTCCATATGATGGGTCCGCGAGCCACCAGACGCCCAGGCCTCCGGCGACCGAGAAGAGGACCACGGCCAATGTAGCCAATACGGTCCTCCCATGGCCGCGCTCCTTGCTTGTCCCGGGTCGTTCCAGGGGGTGCCCAGAGACCGCGCTGAAGGCGATGAACGACGCGATGCCTGGGAAGAGCACATTCATCACGACGACGGCCTCCACCGAGAACCCCGGGGAAGATGCCTCTCTCGCTTCCACGCCTCCGAACGACCATATATCCCAGCTCAGCATGGGAAGGAAGGAACCCACCATAAGGGGCAGGAGTATGCCGAGGCCGAATATCAGCATGGTAGGGACTGAGAGGGAGAGCGCGTACTCTTCGATTCTCTGCCTCGCGCCCGAGATGACGGCGGCATTGGCCCTATCCAGTGCCCTTCTCCTGCCGTCCTCCGTCGCCTCCCGACACGCAGTGACCATCGAGTTCAGCGCCGTCTTGAGGTAGGAACCGCCTTGCTGCCATTTCTCGCCGATGGATAGGACGGCGTCTTCAAAGGAGGCGTGCTTACCCATGATGACCGACCAGAGGCTCATCTTCACCTCCTCGGCGAAATCCGAGCTAGCCCTTGATGCTAGCACCATCGCGCCAGGCATGGATGGTTCGTACCGCAGGCTCATGACCATCATGTTCACGCCTGCCACGGCCCCACGCAGTACCTCCTCTTGTCTCCTCTTGGCGGCCTTGGCAGGATATCCGAGGAGGTATTCTCGAGTCATGAGGGGCATCAGGGCCAGTGGTATGGATGCTGCTACGGTGGCCGCGGTGCCCAAGAGTATGAGAACAGATCCAGCGACTGCCATGGATAGAACCCCAAGAATTGCAGCGAACCTGTTCGCGGCTTTGAGCACGAGCTCCGGCTGTATCACCAATCCGGCTAGGCGAAGGTCTGTTTCGAGTCTTTTCAACCTCTTCCTAGCGTGCTTCGAGCGAGGAATCATCACGCCCTCTGAGCCACTAGACAACCTCATGCAAAACGTGACGAAGAGCGGAGTCAGCTCGTTACGGCGCCCCCATCTGCTCATCAAGCCACCTCTCCCAGATATCCGCAGGTTGCTCCGCGACCGCCCCGCTGAACAACCGTTGCATCAGATGCTCGTTCCATCTCAGTCGTAGCGATTCCCAATCTGTCCCTGGCATATGAGGACGGCTTTGGACGCGCTCCGCCATCGCCTGCTCCGCATACGCCCTGAGTCGGATTATGTCCATCATCCGGTCGGGAGAGATGCCGAAAGACGCAGCGATCTCACGGACCGTCTTCGAGGACGGATCGAACTGTTCTGTTGGTCTGGCGCAGGACGAATTAGATGTCAGCTCGAACAACGGTACCAGGCAGACACCACGACCGTCCTCCCTAACCTCGACCACCTCCGACACTCTGCGTTGAAAAGACGTTCCATCAGGCGAGCGGATGAGCCCCATCACCACAATGAGGTCAGTTGCAGAGAAGGCCCTCTCAGACACCCCAAGGTCTTCGACGGTCCTGTCAAGGACGGCCTTGGCGGAGTTGCCGTGTATCGTGCCGAGGACAGATGAGCCAGCGCTTCCTGCCCTCATGCTCTCGTACAAGACCTTCGCTTCGACTCCCCGCACCTCTCCAAGCACAATCGCGCTCTCGCCCATCCGAAGGCTCACTCTCAAGCTCTCCTCAGCCGACGCGAGGGCGTTGCCCCTGTGAGCCTTGAATCTGAGTCCTTGAACGTCGTATCCAAGTTGCTGGAAGCGTCTCAGAGGTATCTCAGGCGTGTCCTCTATCAGGATTATGCGCTGCGACCTCGGAAACTCCAGCACAAGGCTCGACATGAGCGTGGTCTTGCCCGCGCCCCTGGACCCCGAAATCAGCACGGTCCGTCTCCCAATGACGGACGCCCACAGGAAGCTCGCAAGAAGGGGTGTGAGCGTAGAGTTGGCGGTCAGAGTGCTTAGGGGCAGAATGGCTTCAGAATGCTTTCTGAAGGCCATTGCCACGCCCCGGTCGCTAAGAGGAGGTCCAACTATAGTCACTCTAACCCCAAGGTGTGGCAGGTCAGCCTCCAAGATCGGGTTGGCCTCGGAAAACGGGAGGCCCGTCTCGAGTTTGATGCGCGAAACTATGCTGAGCAGATCGCGTCTTCCCACGTAAAGATTCGTCCGACACTTCTGTCTGACGCCCTGTGCCAGATTGGACCTTAAGACCACGTGTACAGGGTTCTGGCTGGATGGGGAATCCACATAGATGTCCTGCACGTTCGGATCCTGCAACAGAGTTTCAAAGATTCCAAAGCCGGCGGTGTACTTGCACAGCACATACGCGAGGAAGGCGGTCGTGTTCTCAATCTCGCGCGGCTCAGCGTTGCTATCGCTTTTGGCCGCTAGCTTACGGTAGAGCAGGTCCCTCGCCCTTGAGAACAAGTGCGGGCGGATGGTTTCGAGGGAGGACATGTCAAGTCCTTCGGGGAGGTCCGTGACGATCTCCTCCATTACCTCTGAGACTATTCTCAGATGTAGCGGATTGAGGGCGTACTCAGGGGGATTGATTACGTACATTCCGTAACTGGCCCCCTGAGGGGAGGCCACTCTTATCTCTACACCAGAGACCTGGTACTTAGCCACCAAGGAGCCGTGGACGATGGTGTCAGACAGCCAGGAAGATGTAAATGAAGGGCGAGTGTCAAAGTCTTCGGTATGGTCGGTTGCTCGTGCGGTCTTCAAATCCAACTTCAGATTCTCTGATGAATGACAGGTGTTGTCTGATGACCTGATTATTCTCGGCAGAAACCTTCCCGTCTCGAGCAATCACTCGCCCCTATCCGAAGATAAGCCGGTCAATGCACGCCTGACGCATTCGCGGGCGCGCGCACATCTGGCCTTGGCCACAACATCGCTCGTCGCTATCGCATTGAAATGATCCTTCCACGCAAGAGGTTCTTGGAGGAGCAGCGACCTGGCCTTTGAGAGTACTGCCTGTCTGTTGGCAGAGCAGGCGCGACACTCGTCCTTCTCGGGCGTGTGGACCGATGATATGGCCCTGTTCAGTTCCGACAGCCTGTCAGCCGCCGACATGATGGCCTGTACGATGTCCCCTCTGTAGCGCTTATGGGTTATCCGTTTCAGGACTACCGCCTCGACTCGGGGCCCTGTCGTTACGGCATTTATCACACCGACCGTGCAGATTCGCGAGCAAAGGTCGTGAGGCCCCGAGCAGTCCTCGCAGTCGATTTCAAGATAGAGCCCGTCATCGTGGGCGAACACGTGACTGCATGCTGTATTGGTTCTTGATGCTGGTGCGAGCTTCTTGCTAGGGCCCGTGCGAGGTCTCATGGGTCGATGGATATCAGAAGCGGTTCATGTGAGGTATGCGCGGTCGCAGTTTACATGTATACTAATGCTTAACAGAATCTCTGCACGGTCAACTGGAAAACATGCGTCGTTGTCGGGAGGGCGTCGCAGGGTTCTTTGAAGACATACCGGTTCTAGCAATGATACTTGTCGGAGTGAGTGCCCTGGTGGCTTCTGGAGTCAGCCTGGCGAAGCACGAGCTAGCGCAGAGATCGGAGACATACCTGGACTTCCAATCCGGGAAGCTCTTGGAGAGCATACTAACTGAAATCGTCAGCAGCTCACCAGGGCTTCCGCCGTTCGAGTCAGCCTTGGTTTCAGTGAACCTCACCAATTGCGCCTCGTCGCTTCCCTCCTGTCTACGTTATTCTGTGAGCGTGGTTCGACTCCATCCAGACCCCTCCTGGATACTCACCGTGGGCGATCCCACTTCTCTCGGCCAGACCAGCACGGGCTACAGCTCCGCGATCATCAACGCATCTCTCGAAAGTGGCCTCATCGGAATCTTCGAGGTGAGAGTCATTGTCTGGCGTGGCTGAGAACAGCTCAGATGGCCAGCTGGCGCTTCTCGACGCCGTCGTGTTCTTCGTCATTGCGACGGCCATCTCAGCGTTCAGCTGGTGTCAGACGGATTTGAGGGACGAGATGTCTGTAAACATGACCCGCGCACAGGCGCCGCGAACAACGGAGATGCTCTCTGCGTTTCTTAAGGCCTCGATATCAGAACCTGTCGTGCTCGAGTTGCCCGAGCGGATCGTTGTCAGAGCTGACGTGCCCATATCCGAGTGCGTGGCGTTTGAGGCATCTCGCTCCTTGGACGGCTGTCCGGACATGGTGTTTGCTCCACTGAACCGAATACTCGAGAGCGTGCTACGCGCGCTCTCAGGGACTCCATGGGATTACTACCTCGAGGTCTGGCACGTGTCTGACCGTGCGGGGGGCATCGTTTTCGCCCTTCCTTGCGTGCATCCTTCCGTGGCGACCAGCTACTCGGCGAGTTCAATACTCCCATCGGATCGCACTGACCTGCTCGTTGTACTTGTTCTAACCCCTGCCGCGTCCCCTGGACTCGGACACGTTGCTGGCGGGCATCTTGATTTTCGTCCTGGCATATGCCAGACCTCTCCCGATTTCGATCCAGGAGAACACTATCATGAAAGCCAATGCGACGACTGCGGCATAGAGGTAGTCCCTGTCGTCCTTGGACACGTATATCAGTATCAGCGCCGGCGTAATCACATAGAGTGCATAGAGTGCATATGTCATCCATGTGTTGGGAATCTTGATGGGCGTCGCGGGCCCGAAGCACATGACGCAGCGGTCCCTGATTGCGTACCAGCTCTTGACCCTCAGGTCTTTGCAGCGCGGGCAGTAAAGATACTTCACGCATGCCCTGAGTGCGGGGAGGATATATATCCTGACCGGGTCCTGTGAGTCTTCGTCCCGGTGTTAAGCCCAGCCGGATGGTGGCCCTACGATGGAGTACAGATACGATGACGAATACACCCGCGAGGAGCGGGAGGTGCTCGCCGCCCTCCGACGCTCCTCAGGGAGGACGTGTGCTAGGTGCAGGTGGTACGAGGCCAGGGGAGGTCAGCGCGGGTGTTTCCCCGAGGGCAAGTACAGGAAATGGCTCTCTCCCGAAGAGTACACAAGTGGGTGCAGCATGTTCAAGCCCCGATGACGTTGAGACGGCTATGTGCAGGGGCGCGGATTTGAACCGCGGAACCACTTCTGGACAAGGTCCTAAGCCTTGCGCCGTTGGCCAGGCTTGGCTACCCCTGCTTGCACTGGGTTGCCTGATGATCGCCTGGATAATTAACCATTCCGAGCCTTCTCGTCCGCTTCTCTCGCTGCGATCAGCTCGGTCAGGAATTGCCGAACGACCCGAACCGCCGCCTCTTTCTTGGCCGGGAAGGACCTCACGCGGAGTCTCACTGAAACTACATCGTCGCCCGTACTCAGGCGTATGTCGCCGGCCAGAGCCAGCTGCTTCTCGATCCTGATGAACATGTTCCTCTCCTCGTCAATCCTTTGTTCGAGTGTCTCTGCCACCTTCCGCAGGGCTTCGGTGCTGAGGCGGTCGAAGAATGCGATTATGGCCCTGCCGTCATCGACCTCGGCCTGCACCACGTCGATCTCGTTGCCGTGCACCCCCTCAGTCCTCGATACATGCAGGTCAGCATCCCCAATCACGGCCCGAATCGTCTCCTCGACCCTCTCCAACTCCTCGGTTGCGTGGCATATGGCTCTTGCGTGGAGGCTTGCGAAAACCTTCTTCACGGGAGCGGTATCAGCTCTCGGACTATCTTAATGATGGCCTGTGATAGAATGGTCCGCCCAAAGACGTTGATGTCACTGCTCCCCGCCAGGCACGGGTCAGCAGCTTTGTAGGTGGGTCAATACTTAATACGTCCGAGCGCTAATACATCGTGTGGTGTACCTCGTTGATTGAGGTCAGGTTCCATGGAAGGGGCGGCCAGGGCGTAGTGGTCGCCTCTGAGGTCCTGGCCAGGGCGGCGTTTAGGATGGGACTCGAGGTCTCGTCCTTCCCTTTCTTCGGAGTCGAAAGGAGGGGCGCACCTGTCACCGCATACGCGAGGATCGACAGCAAGCCCATCAGGATAAGGTCGAGCATATACGAGCCGGACTATGTCGTCGTGCTTGACTCAGGCCTTCTGAAAGCGGTCAACGTCATCGAGGGATTGAAGCCCGGGGGCAGGGTACTCGTGAACTTCCCCGACGGGCGGGAACTCGATGGTCTGCCCAATAGCTTCAGAAGATTCAGGATAGATGCTACTGCCATAGCCGCTGCCCACGGGATAGGCTCGCTCACGGCCCCGATAGTTAACACGGCCATCATGGGAGGCTTCGCGAAGATGTGCGAAGTCGTCTCTCTCGATTCGATCCTCGAGAGCATACGCGAGCTCGCCCCGTCCAAGAAGGAGGAGAACGTTGCAGCCGCGAGGGAGGCGTACGAGAAGACTTCCGAGGTCATATGATGACGAAGCCATACGATGAGTTGCCGCTGACACCGATATCCGACACCCCCAGCACTGTCAACATGACTGGTCTTTGGAGGGTCCTCAGGCCAGTGGTCGATAGGTCCAAGTGCAAAAGGTGTACGATATGCTGGAAGTTCTGCCCTGACGCAGCGATCGTGCTTGTCGACGGCATCCCACAGGTCAATCTCGATTACTGCAAGGGGTGCGGAATCTGCGCCCACGAGTGCCCGTCGAAGTGTATAGTGATGGTCAAGGAGGGTCTCGAGTGAAGACGGTGATGACCGGGAACTACGCTTCTGCGTACGGTGCGAAGCTCTCCAGGGCGGAAGTGATAGCCGCTTACCCGATAACACCTCAGACATCGATAGTCGAAAAGCTCGCCGATTTCATCTCCTCGGGCGAGCTCAAGGCCGCCTTCATACCTGTGGAGAGCGAGCACAGTGCCATGGCGGCCTGCATCGCCGCGGAGACCGCTGGCGCGCGCACATACACGGCTACAAGCTCCCACGGTCTGACGCTGATGCACGAGGTGCTCATATGGGCGTCTGGCGCACGGCTGCCCATAGTCATGACGAACGTGAGCAGGGCGATGGCACCCCC
>JAWCKF010000036.1:0-9556 GCA_038852315.1 Thermoplasmata archaeon
ACTATGTGACGGACACCTACCTCCCGGAGAAGCTAACGGAGATGGGCATAATCAAGTGAGCGCTCAGCCCGTCCACGAACACAGGTTCATGACCCGCTCTCCGACGCCCGAGCTGCCAATCCACATCATCCGCTCGAACGACTGCGCGACGGCGTACCCGCGCGAGAAGAGCATGTCTATCGCCCGCCTGCACGGGGAGGGCACGCCTATCGATATCTCGGGGCACTTCTCGTCCGCCGCAAGGAGCTCCGCAGAGGCAATCAGCGGCTCGAGCACGTCCTCCCTTGCCGCCGGATCGACCGCCAGGACGCGTATGGACGCTCCTGCCATGCCTGAGCGCCTCTGCTTCGTGTGGACCACCGCGAACCCAGCGACCTTTGCCCTGGACGTCGCGACCAGCGTTTCGCCCAGCGAGAACTCATGGGCGAGGTGGACCTCCTTGGTGTAGTCGAGGCCCAGCCTGAGCGCGCCTGACACGCGCCTCAGCTCCGCCGAGAGCCGCTCCTGGATCGGGGATTCTGAGTATCTCTCGATGGCGACCGGGCCGACGGGCTCCTCCTGCAGGCCCTCCTCCTCCAGCCTCTTCCCGAGCATGAGCACGAGGCACTCAGGCCTCAGACCGACCTTCAGGTAGAGCCCTAGGTTGACCGTGCTCTCGGGCATGGTCTCGAGGCCTATGTCGATGCAGCCCATGTCCTCGAGGTGTCGCAGGGCCGCCTTGAGCAGGTCTTTCCCCAGCCCGCGCGCTTGGTAGGACGGGAGCACGGACAGAGGTCCGACCCAGCCCGTCCCGCCCCACACATGCGAGAAGACGGCACCTATCACGCCGGCGAACTCATCTGAAGCGACGAACGCCCCGTCGGGGTCGGAGTGCAGGTAAGAGAGGATGTTCTCGTCCGTGCGGGGTGTCAGCCTCACCTTCTGGCCCGTGGTCCGCTCGATCAAGTCGGACCATGACATGATGTCGACGCCCTTAACGTCGACGATGTCTTCCACGCGCATCTTCCTGATGACGACACCCATGCCCGCCAAGGCCTCCCGACGCGGATGCTAGGACGAGATTAGCTCCGAAGTAGGATATCAAGATAGGGTCGTGGCTTGTACTTGGAGGAAAGTTATATCGGAGTACCGGGATTCCCGCTGGACCATGCAGATGAGTCCGGAGTGCGTGCCCTGTCTGATACGCAGGGTGCTCTTCGAGGCTGAAGAGGCCGGCGGCGACAGGAGCGTAGAGTGTGTCAGGAGCGCGGCCAAGATACTCAGCAGGGAGTTCCGCGAGGGTGCGTGCTCCGCGACCGTCGCGACGAAGGTCCACAGGGAGGCCTACAGGCTGCTGGGCACTCCGGATCCCTATGCTTCGCTGAAGAGGCTGAGCAACAGGGTGGCGCTGGAGCTGTACCCCGAGGCGCGCAGGTTCGTGACACGCGCCGATGACAAGCTCAGGGCGGCGTTCCTATGCGCGATAGTCGGCAACGTGCTGGACTTCGGCATAGGCACAGGCTTCGACCACCCATCCAGGCTGAGGAGGGAGTTCAAGGACCTCCTCGCAGAGGGCCTCGGCCACGACGACACAGCCAAGGTGGAGCGCATCCTGAAGAGCGCGGAGAAGGTCGTCTACCTCGCGGACAACTGCGGGGAGGTCGTGTTCGACAGGCTCGCTCTCGAGCAGCTAAGACCCTATGGCGCGCACATCACGTTCGTCGTGAAGGAACGGCCCATACTCACCGACGCTACGCTCAAAGACATCAGAGGGCTGGGCATGGAGAAGCTCGCTGACGATATCGTCGAGGCGCCGGGGTTCGCCGTCGGCATCGACCTCGCCTCTCTCAGGGGGCCGTTCGGCAGGAGGCTTGGGGACGCAGACCTCGTGATCGCGAAGGGCATGGGCAACTTCGAGTCGCTGTCCGAGACGGACATCATGCCTGTCGCGTACCTCCTGAGGACCAAGTGCAGGCCCGTGGCGGAGGCCATGGGGCTGAAGAAGGACATCAACGCGGTCAAGCTCTTCGAGAAGGGACACAAGGCATGATCGAATCCATCGAGTTCAAGACCTTCGTGAACAGAAGGAACAGCGTGTTCAGGATAGCCACGGGCTCGTCCGATATCGAGGAGAACACAATAGTCAAAGTCAGAGCAGGAGACGAGTTCGGCGTCGGCAACGCCAGCCCGTCGAGCGTGACGCGGGAGACGAGGGAGTCGATCGAGAGATTCCTCGCGATGGCGCCCAAGAAGCTCGTGGGGACGGAGGAGGACGACCTCGAGAAGGTCCACAAGAGGCTCGACGCGCTCGCCGAGGGCAACAGTGCTGCGAAGGCGGCGGTCGACATAGCCATCTTCGACCTGCTCAGCAAGCGCGAGGGCAAGCCGCTCTATGAGTACCTCGGGGGCTCGAGGAACAAGATGCTGACGGACATGACCATAGGCATAGAGTCGAAGGAGACGACGGTCCAGAAGGCCGTGAAGCACGTCCGGTCCGGCTTCAAGGCCCTCAAGATCAAGGTCGGACTCGACCTTAACGACGACATCAGGCGCGTGGCCGCCGTCAGGGAAGCCGTCGGCGAATCCATCGAACTCAGGGTCGACGCGAACCAGGGCTACTCGGTGGAGCAGGCCATCAGGTTCTGCAAGGAGATGGAGGCGTTGAAGGTCGCTGTCGTCGAGCAGCCCGTGAGGGCCGATGACTACTCCGGCCTGAAGAAGGTGACCGAGGCCGTCGACATACCTGTTATGGCCGACGAGTGCGTGAAGTCCGTGCTGGATGCGAGGAAGGTGGCAAGGGAGGGCATCGCTGACATGATCAACATCAAGCTGATGAAGAGCGGCGGCATACACGACGCATACATGATCAACAGGCTCGCCGAGGCGACGGACATGGAGACGATGGTAGGATGCATGGGCGAGATACAGGTGTCCATAGCCGCTGGGCTGCACTTCGCGCTCAGCTCCGAGAACGTGGCCTTCGCGGACCTCGACTCTCACTTCAGCATAATCGACGACCCGTCTTCGGGGCTTGTGTTCGAGGACGGCTACCTAGTCGCTCCGAGCGCCCCAGGCCTGGGGATAAAGACCCCTCTGGATGGATGAGAACTGTCCGCGCCCCGCAGCCCTTTCCGTAAGACGGGAGAAAAGGGTTCATATATCCAACCCCGCATGCCTTGCCAGCACGGTCCGTTCAATGTGGTTCTGATGCCAAAGAAGACCATCAGCGAGCTTCAGTCGGCGGAGCTGAAGTACAGGGCGCTGCTGAACAAGCGCGACGAGATAAACGCGCAGGCTGCGCTCTTGAGGGACGAGAGGGACACGCTCCACGAGCAGAAGCGCGCGCTCCAGGCCGAGGTTCGCGCCGCGAGGGACAGGCGCGACGCGCTCGTCGCCGAGATGAAGGCCCACAAGCAGAGGAGGGACGAGCTTCAGGCGAAGGCCAAGGAGCTGATAGAGTTCAAGAAGAAGATGAAGGGGCAGCCCACGGGCAGCCTGAAGGACGAGATAAGGTCCCTCGAGCGGCAGATAAAGGAGATGGAGCTGAGACAGCAGACGGTCCCCCTTTCCATCCCCAAGGAGAGGGAGCTGCTGGAGGACATGAAGCGCAAGATGGCCGAGGTGGAGAAGCTCAAGGGCGTCCTCGCGGAGCAGGAGCGCATCCAGAAGGAGATCAAGGACATCGACAGGAGCATCGACGCGCTCTTCAAGGAGGCGGACAAGGAGCACGCGGAGGTCGTGCGGCTCTCCGAGGAGCAGCACAAGGCGCACGAGGAGGCGGTGGCGCACACCAAGGAGATCGCTGCCCTCACCGCCGCGGCCAACAAGAAGCACGAGGAGTATTTGAGGCTCAAGGCGGAGGCCGATGCCGCGCACCAGAAGGCGCAGGAGATGCGCGAGAAGATAATCGAGATCAAGGGGGAGAAGCGAAGGGAGCGCATGGAGGAGCGCAGAGCGCTCAGGGAGCTGAACCTCGCCGCCAAGAAGGCCCTCGACGACAAGCAGGTGCGCGACAAGGCGGCCGAAGAGGCTCTCCAGATGCTCATGAAAAAGGGCAAGGTGGAGATCGGGTAGGACCGCGAGCGAGCGCAGCGCGCCTCAGCTCCGAGATCACCTCTTCTTGGGTTTCCTCCTCCGGCTGAATATCAGTATGGAGGCCGTTGTCTCCGGAGTCTCGACCTTCGCGCGCAGGGGTATCCTGGGCTTGGGAGGCTCCTCGGGCTTTCTCTTCGGGCGCGGCCTCATCCTGACCTTCTTGGCCGGCTCTTTCTCCGCTGGTTCAACGGGCTCCTCAGGCGCAGGGGTGGGCCCGGGCACGGGTGAGGGAGGTGCAGGCGGCGGAGGAGGGGGTTCCGAGGGCGCCTTCCCCTTCGACACGTACACGCCCTTCTTGCCGACGGTCTTGAAATGCACATGGTCGGTCTCCATGAGCAGCGCGAGCGGGAGGATTATGTCGTGCTTCCTGAGGTTGGTCGCCTCCAGTAGCTGCTCCAGCGTCGCACCCTCCCCCTCGGTCGCTTCCAGTATCTTCTTCATGGCGGCGTTGACGTCGATGTGCTCGCTGCTCGGAAGCACCTGCAGCTGGGAGCGCTGCTCGACTATGCTCGCGAGGAACTCCTTCGACTTCTTCACGAAATCCTTGGGGTTGTGGTTCAGCAGCGAGCGGAGGTAGGACGTCTCCAGTCCGAGCTGCTCCCAGCCCTCGATCTGGTCCAGGCACTGTGCCCTGAAGAACTCCCGCTCGATGCCAGCCTTTGCGACCTCGCTCTTCGGGTTGATCTCGAGCGCGGCCTGGTACTCCGGCACAGCCTCGTTGCTGTGCCCCAGCTTTGAGAGCAGCTTCGCCTTGTTCAGGTGGGCGTCGAAGCTCCTCGGGTCCTCCTCGATCGCCTTGTTGAAGCAGATGAGAGCATCCTCGTGCATGCCCAGGGACTGGTACACGACCCCCTTGTTGTTCCACGCGTGTGCGTTGTGCGGGTCGGCCTTGATGGCTTCGTCGAACGCCTTGAGCGCGGCCTCCTGCTTGCCCTCGAAGGCGTACATGTTGCCCATGTGGGTCCACGAGACCGTGTCCTTCGGGTCTATCTTCAGCGCCGTCTCGTAGAACACCCTGGCCTTATCGTACTCGCGCATCCGGTAGTGCGCGTCCGCCTTGATGCTCCAGGGCAGCGCGAACCTGTCGTCGATCGCCGCCCTCGAGCACTGCCTAAGGGCCGCATCGGCGTGCAGCAGCGCGCCCTTGTAGTCTCCGGACTCTATGAGAGCGTTCGCGCTCCTGAGCCTGGACCACAGGAAGTAGTAGATCTGCTCGCGCCAGATGTACAGCATGAGCGGCAAGAAGGAGAACGTTATGCCTATGAGCGCGAGCGTGCGGTCGTAAGGCGAGTAGTTCCCGGAAGCGACAATCCCGAGCTGCTCGTGGAACGATATCAGGAACACGCCCATCGCGCCCATCAGCCACGCGCCGATGTACGCCTCACGCGTGTCGAGGCCCTGGAGGCCCAGAAGAGCCAGCGCGAGGCCTGCGGTCAGCAATGTGAGGTTCAGGAATGTCCAGGGGTAGTCGCCTGGGTCGCTCCTGGCATACCCGAAGGCCTCGTGCACGGGCACGAGTATCATGAGCACGATGCCCGTGCCGTACAGGATCAACCTCAGTCCGTCGGCCGAGCCTATGCACTTGGCGGAGAGCTGCATCAGCATGAAGCCGTACAGCAGGACGATGCTGAGAGGTATCGCCCATCCTCCTATCTCCTTGCCCCACACAGCGAGGGCGATCCCGCTTCCTGCGAGCATGACGAACCCCAGGACGCCCATCACGCTCCTCGGGACCGGGATGTTGTAGTCCGGCGGCGACCCGACCCTTGTGGTGAAGAGCATGAACATGCCGATGAGCACGAACACACCCGAGACGGTGAACACGTACGAGTTGTAGACCTCCCAGCTGCCGTACCACAGCTCCTGGCCGAGGAAGAACTCGATGGACGCGGCGATGAGCACAGAGCCGTACAGCAGCAGTATGAACAGCCTGGGCCCACCCACCATGGGAAGGAACGGCCGGTCGATCTCGGCCTGCTCCTGGAACCGCCTCACCAGGCTCCCTATGTAGAAGCTGTTGGCGATGCCCTTGTTGCCCTCGGCCAAAACAGGTCCGCCTCCATGATCGTCCGCATCAGGCTCGGCGCCGGCTGCCGAATCGCCTGAACAAGAATACAATCACGGGCATTATAGCTATCGGTATCGCGAGATCGCCGAACTCGGGGATCGCGACCTGGCCGTCGTTGAGGCGCCCTGGCGTTGGGCTCATGGGACCCGTCTGGGTGTAAGGAGGCCCACCCAACCTGCCGTAAGACTTGCCATTGGCCCAGTTGGGAACGCTCAGCTGGTCGATTACCGCCCCCGTCGCGTCAGTCAGTACGAAGTTCCTGCCACTCTCGAATGCGTTCTTCGACAGGACGTAGAACTCGCCG
Organism: Thermoplasmata archaeon; assembly: GCA_038852315.1. Taxonomy (GTDB): domain Archaea; phylum Thermoplasmatota; class Thermoplasmata; order UBA10834; family UBA10834; genus COMBO-56-21. The sequence continues at coordinate 6,447 of JAWCKF010000036.1, forward strand.
GGAAGGATGGTCACCGATGGGAACGTGGCCACGAGTGTCCCGTCGACCCACAGCTGCCAGCCAGCGATGTTCACCGGGACAGTGCCTGTGTTGTACAGCTCCACCCAGTCATTCTGAGGGGCAGGCTTGTCGTACACCTCGTTTATCATGATGCCGCCGAACGCCCTCGTCCCAGCGGTCTTTCTGGCAGGCAGGGCGAGGGCGATGTCGTCCTGCCTGCCGCTCCAGTCCTGAGCCACGAAGGTTACGGAGTACGTGGCCCCCTGGACGAGCCCGAGCGCCTCGTACGAGGCGCTGAGCTCGAGTTGGTAGTTGTCGAGCGCGGCCTCTGCGGGACCCACCGAATTCCAGAGGCCGCGTTCGAGAGTGAGGATTTCGCTCGAGAGTATCCTGCCGTTCTTGCCGATGACGGCGACGGCTGCCTCCGAGCCACCGATGTAGAAGCCAGTGCTCTGGTTCATGTCCGTGTCTATGAACACCATCGCGAAGTCTGCGCCGAGCAACGGCTCCTTCAGGACAGTGATGTTCTCAGCTGGTGGGCCTGGCGTGACCCATCTGACCATCGATGCCGGGACGCTCGAACCGCCCAGCATCGTCCCGTTGACTGCCATGTAGAACGATGCGACGTCCTCCGTCGAGGCGATCTTGACGGTGTGTAGGTCGACGTCGCCCGATGTGCTGTCATTCGTTCTGAGGGAGTAAGCATCGCCAAGAGCATCGCTGAACGGCACCCTCGAGGACCAGTCAGCGAACGCCCCGTCGATGGTTATGTCCGATGGAGGAGAGCCGAGATACGAGACTCTAGCACCCGTCTGGACTGTGTCGATGTGCCAGACAGTGCCTGGGCTGCACAGCAAGCCGCGTTCCTCGTTCAGCTCGAGCCCGAACGAGCCGCGCATGACATCGAGCGGAAGCGTCGCAATCACATCCAAGCTCTTCCTGTCTCGATCGGCCAACGACAGCGGCGCGATGAAATCGACCGCCGCCCCCTGGGAAACACCGACCAAGTGGGGGCCTTCGAACACCTTGATGTACAGCGGAGTGACGTTGCCCAGCAGATTGAACCGAAGGCCCGAGACGCTGGTCTTCTTGCCCTTGCCTTCGATTGTGAGCCTCATGATGTGCCTGTCACCAGCACCCACGATGACATCGGATGCGTCGTGGTCCTGAACGACCCTGAGGGAGGAGCCGCGCGACCTGAAGTTGACCTCTGACCAATCGCCCGTCATGTTCGTGTGCCTCGCGACGATCGCCACTTTCGACGCCGCCGACACAGTGTAGCCCGTTGAGAACTCCATCCTGCCGCCCTTGAACGCCACGCTCACACCTGAGTGCGGCTCGAAACCGTTGAAATCGTCCTGGCTGGCGCTGCCGTTGAAGCAGAATGTTTGGCCTCTCTGCACGGTCCTGTTCCATCCGACGACGATTGAAACCATGTCCGCGCCCAGACCCCTGACGGCGTAACCCGTGGCCGGGTTATCGTCCCTGTCGACGAACACGAAGAAGCCGTCTGCGCCGTTCCCCCGGCCTTCGAAGATGTTGCCCGCGGTCTCGACGTAGAAGTAGGTGCCGCGCGCATCGTGCTTCATCGCGTACGCTTCGAGGGAGATGTCAGGATTGGGCGAGTCAGGCTGGTCCCTGTACACCTGAGCCTTGAGCCAGTCCATGAAATAGCCGTCGATCTCGACCTCCTCGCTCGGGAATGTATAGACCAGCACGAAGGGTACCGATACGATGATGCCGACGAGGATCATCACGGCGGCTATTCTGCGGCGCATGTTCACAGACCGGACAGCTATCCTCCTCTGTTGGTAGGACAGTCTGAAGCCGTTGACTGCGCCCGCGCCGTTCACGAATCCGTTGGTGAGGCCGTTCGTCCTGCCCAGAACCCTTCCTGAGGAGCGGCCGTTGGTCCGGCCGTTGGTGCGACCATTTGTGAAGCCGTTCGTTCGGCCGTAGTAGAACCCGTTGGTCCTACCGTTCGTACGGCCGTTGGTGCGTCCGTTGGTGAAGCCATTGGTACGGCCGTAGTAGAACCCGTTGGTCCTGCCTTGCGTCGCGCCATTGGTCTTCCCATCGGAGCACCTGCTGAGGTCGCGATAGCCGAGACCATTGACCTCACCCTTTGAGTGGTAGAACTCGGAGTGGTGAGAGCCGTTAGTGAGGCCTCTGCTCTTCAGACCAGTCGGCTGGCTGGCCTGCCGGGGGTCCCTGTGCTTGCGCAAGTCGCTTCCTCTTTGGAAGGCCTGCGAGAGTCTGGCGCCGCCATCTTAGGGAGGCTTTCCCCCCTCTCCGCGTCCATGACGCGACTCCACACTATCAGGACCGCCCATCAACGACGAGCCTGTCCAAACTGCACGGCTGGCCTTCTGCACTTGTCTATAAACGTTACGTTCGACGCGGTTTATAAGAGGCTTTCGCCGAGCCTATCAGAAAGCGGACTCACGCCAGCACAAGGTAGTTATACAACTCGCGTGGCGACGATGCTCGGGTGGATCCACATCCTTAAGAAGTTCTTGAAGAGGTTTTTCCTCGACCGCATCTCCTCTCAGAGGACGTCCGATACCAACCATGTCCCGAGGGCGAGCACGCCGAAGTCGTTCTTCTCGAGCTTCACCTCGAGCGATATGACATCGCCTATGTCGTATTCGGCCGAGAGGTTGGTCGCGGTCCATACCGAGATCGAGAAGAGCCCGTGGTTGACCTCGAGCCAGCCGTCGTTGCTCGTGTCAGGCACGAAGAAGCTCGTCCCCCATCTGGGGTCGTTCCACTTCTCGCCGACATAGACGAACCAGAAGGTCGTCTCGTACAATGAGGCGGTGCCGTGGACCTCCTTCTTGTACTTCATGTCGACTATCCTGTCGCTCACCTTCTTCACGTCGTTCTCGTGCCAGCTGTCTGGCAGCGAAAGGCGCTGGTTGTAGGTTCCCGTGCCAGTGTACTCGAGGCTGTCGAACAGCTTCGTGAATCCGCCGGCCCTGCCGATCCCGCCGAACGAGACCATCGTGACGGCCACGGCGACGGCCGCGATCACCAGCAACGATACCATCAGCGCTAGGATCTTCTTCTCCATACCTGCCTCACTCCTGCTTGCATAGGCTCACGTGAGC
>JAWCKF010000037.1:0-5632 GCA_038852315.1 Thermoplasmata archaeon
TCTGGCTGTCCCAAAGGGTGCGGGGCCCAAGGCCCAGAACGCGCTCGAACTCTCGCTCCTCGGGTCCGAGCACGTCCGAGAGGTGGCTGTGGAGGGAGGGCTCAGCATAGTGGCGGTCGTGGGCGCTGGCATGAGGGGCACCCCTGGGGTCGCGGCTAGGGTCTTCTCGACCATGGCCCGCAACAACATCAACATCAGGGCCATCGCGCAGGGCTCCTCCGAGCTCAACATATCGTTCATAGTCGCCAAGAGCGACGCGAGGAAGGCCGTAGAGGCGTTGCACAGCGATTTCAGGCTGGGGGATTGACCGCTTGTCCGATGCGATGAAGGGCCGACTGCGAAGCGATGCCTTGCGGAAGGGCGTCTCCAGGGCACCCGCGAGGGGGCTGATGAGAGCGCTCGGGATGAAGGACGAGGATTTCAAGAAGCCGCTGATAGCGATAGCGAACTCATTCAACACCATCGTGCCCGGCCACATGCATCTCGATAGGCTGGTGGCGGAGGTCAAGCGGGGAGTGGCCGAGGCAGGCGGCGTCGCCTACGAGTTCGGGGTGCCTGGCATCTGCGACGGCATAGCCATGGGGCTGGACGCGATGAGATACTCCCTGCCCTCAAGGGAGATCGTGGCGGATTCGGTCGAGGCGATGGTCGAGGCTCACGTCGCGGACGGATGGGTCGGCGTGACCAACTGCGACAAGATAACTCCGGGAATGCTCATGGCGGCGGGCAGACTGAACGTGCCCTGCGTGATACTCACAGGCGGACCTATGATGCCCGGGAGGTACAAGGACCGCAGGCTCGACGTGATCTCGATATTCGAAGCCGTCGGAGAGCTGAGCTCGGGAAAGATCACTGAGAAGGAATTCGAGGAGATCGAGCGCAGGGCCTGCCCAGGCCCCGGATCGTGCGCGGGCCTGTTCACTGCCAACACCATGGCCTGCCTCTGCGAGGCCATGGGGCTCAGCGTCGAGGGCTGTGCGACGGCCCACGCGGACACCGAGCAGAAGCTGGAGATGGCCCGGCGGACGGGAAGGCTGTGCGTCGAGCTGGTCAGGAGCTCGACGAGGCCCAGGGACATCGTGACCAGCTCCAGCATCGAGAACGCCATCCGCGTGGACAACGCCATCGGCGGCTCGACTAACACGGTGCTGCACATGATGGCGATCGCCAAGGAGTTCGGCGTGGATTTCGAGCTCGACGCGTTCGACAGGATATCGCGGGAGACGAAGCACCTGGTCGCACTGAGGCCTGGCGGAACGCACTTCATGATAGACTTCGACCGAGCTGGCGGCGTGCCCGCTGTCCTGGCTAGGCTCGCACCTCAGCTGAAGGATGCGCGCACGGTGGAGGGTAAGAGCGTCCTGGAGATCGCGAGAAAGGCCGAGGTCAGGAACGAGGACGTGGTGCGGAGCATTGACCGCGCATATCACGAGGAAGGGGGTATCGCGATACTGCGCGGCAATCTCGCGGAAGAAGGCTGCGTGGTGAAGCAGTCGGCCGTTGCGCCCTCGATGCGCAAGTTCGAGGGGCCGGCCAAGGTGTTCGACAGCGAGAGAGCTGCGACGGATGCGATGCTTGCGGGAAAGGTGAAGGAGGGCGACGCGGTGGTCATAAGGTACCAAGGTCCGAAAGGAGCCCCCGGTATGCCGGAGATGCTTGGGCCCACCTCCATCCTTGCGGGGATGGGCCTCCTGGAATCCGTGGCCCTCATCACAGATGGCAGGTTCTCCGGCGGCACACACGGCCTGATGATAGGACATGTGTGTCCCGAGGCCTATGTCGGAGGAGCCATCGCTGCCGTCAGGGACAGGGATATCGTGCGGGTGAATCTTGACGCGCGTGAGATAGAGGTCCTCTTGTCACAGAAGGAGATAAGAGCGAGGCTGAAGGAGCGTAAGACGCCGCAGCTCAAGCTCGGCGGCTACCTCGCGAGGTACAGGGAGTCCGTGGGCCCTGCCAGTGAGGGAGCGGTGCTCGGGAGAATGGACTGAGAAAGCGAGAATCCAGCAGGCTTCCCCGGAAAAGTTCTTGTGCTGCAAGAGGGCTAACGGTGAAACGGGATCTGAGCATATAGCAAGCGGGGCCTCCGATGACAGATATCGTAGAGTTCGCCATGAAGACGGTGCCCAGCCTGATAGGGCTTGGGCTCATAGTCTACGCGGCGCTGAGGGTTAGGAGGAGCGGCTCGGAGTTCTTCGCGGCCGCGAGGAGCTGGATATTCTCGTTTTTCATGCTTTCGCTCGCGATCCTGTGGTTCGCTGAGCTGCTCGAAGACGCTACTCGCGGCTGGTGGGCGGAGAGCAACATCTACGTGGAGCTGACTTTCGTCGTCGTCTCCATGTGGCTCTCGACGTGCATGCTCGCCCTCTCTACGATGTACAGAAGACACAATGCGCTGGAGCAGTTCGCGGCGCTTCTTAGGCAGCGTCCTGTGAACGTGATAACTGTGCTGGGCGCCCTCGCGCTGGGAGTGCTGGCTCCCATCTGGTTCACCGACCTCTCGAGTCCAGAGCGCCTCAGGGACAACTCATGGGTCCTGGTGCTCGTGCTATCCTACATCGTGCTCTGTGCTCTTGTGGATGCGGGTCTCGCGCTCAGAGCGAAGCGATTCCTGATAAGGCTGTCAGGAACCGCGGGGTTCGAGATACAGCTACTTGTGCTGGCCTGGCTTGGAATCCCCGTCGCTGAGTTCGCGCTTGACATAGTGGGAGGTTCGGTTTTCGAAATCGGCGACTACAACCCGTACGCTTGGATCATGGTCTTCCTCTTCGCAGCGATAACCGAGTCCGCGACTGGCCGTGGGTTCTCGGGGCTGATAGTCGACCCGGAGGTCGAGGACGTCAAGAGGTCGGGGTTCAGGGTCTACGACATCCCGAGGGGTGTGTACCTCATCGAGGAGGAGAGGCCCGGGCCCGCATTCAACCTCTTTTCGGAGCTGGTCACACTCCCACTGCACCCAGATGTTGAGATACCTGGCAGGGCCGAGTCGGCTTCGGAGACCCTTGAGTATCTGATACCGAGGGGCCTCGTGGTCACGCGGGAGTACCCGGACCTGATTAGGAAGAACTACAACCTGCAGGTGACACCCATAGTCTGGCTGACGGAGACACCCGGCGAGATGCGCATCGCTCCCACGAGCCTGGCGGTGCTCACTGATACCGTAGCCAGGTTCATGGAGAGCAACCCGAACAGCATAGTGCTCGTGGAGGGCATAGAGTACATCATAACCTTCAATGACTTCAAGAAGGTCATGAGATCCCTGGACACGCTCAACGAGACGGCGTGGGTGACGAAGAGCAGGCTCATCCTCACCATCGACCCGCGGGCGTTTGACGACCGCGAGCTGGCCCTGCTCGAGCGGGACAGGAGGGTCGTGAAGGGGAACCAGGGGATAGAGGAGCTGAAGCGCGGGTCGAGGCTGGAGACGCCGCACGCCCCGTGAACCCCTTGACGAGCCATCGTGGCAGCACGGTCCGACCTGGTCTCCCAGTCAGTGCCACTTTCACGAACGATGCCGACCTGAGCGACTGCGCTAGTCCGAGGCCTTCTTGTACGAACCCAGTATCTTCACGAATGCTCCGGTCTTCAACAGCCCGCCTATGGCTGCGTGGCAGTTGGGATCGTCTATGCTCCCTTCGAAGTCGGCGTAGAAGACGTACACCCAAGGCTTGTTCTTGCGCGGCCTGGACTCCAGCTTCGTGAGGTTGACTCCTCTGGACGCGAACTCGCCAAGACACCTGTAGAGTGCGCCTGGGACGTTCTTCGTGGCGAAGACTATCGAGGTCTTGTCCGCTCCTGGCACAGGAGCGGGGTTCTTCTCGAGCACGAAGAACCTCGTGAAGTTGGCCGTCTCGCTCTGGATGTCCTCCTTCAGTATCTTGAGGCCGTAGACGCTGGCCGCGCGCCTGCTGGCTATGGCTGCGAGGTCCAACCTCTTGGCCTCAGAGACCATCCTCGCAGACCCCGCGGTGTCATACGCGGGCGTGACCCTCCACTCGGGGTGGCTGGCCAGGAATTTCCTGCACTGCCCGAGCGCCTGCGGATGGCTCACGACCTCCCTGATGGTCTCGATGGTAGCACCCTCGATGGCCATCAGGAAATGCCTCACGGGCACGATTGCCTCGCCCGAGACGCTGAGATCGTGGTCCAGGAGAAGATCGTTCACCTGGGCGACGCTGCCCTCGATAGAGTTCTCAACGGGGACCATTGCGTGTGTGACCCTGTCCTTCTCGACCGCCTCGAACACCGACGCGAAATCAGGGAAAGGAACCGTCTTCACGCCGTTGCCGAAGTACTTGAAACAGGCATCTTCGGAGAATGCCCCGGGCTCTCCCTGGAAGGCGACAACGACTTCTTTCGCCTTGGTCATCACGCGGCGTACCTGAAACATGGTATTTCTATTCTTGCCAACACGGTGATTGTACAATCCTGTCCACGCCTCCAGGGTTTGGCTGGTGCTTCCGCCAGCCTGAAAAGGTTTATATCTGGCGAGGCCATGACCTTCTTTGTCACGCTTCAGGCGTGAACGCACTGAGAGAGGAACGCTAGGAATGGCGCGAACGGACCATGGCCTGCTTATTCTGCCATTGGGGCTGCTCCTCCTAGCCTGAGCGATCAGTGCGGGGTTTTTGGAGAGTGCTGTTATGCAGACACCAACTCCGAGTGAAGGTGCTAAAGACCAGGCCGATGCGGGCTTCAGGATCCCGGACCAGGGGCTGTTCGTGAGCGAGTACAACAAGAAGATCTTCGCGGCCACGCGGATGCCCGAGAGGGTGAAGATACTCGACACGACGCTCAGGGACGGCGAGCAGACGCCGAACGTGGCGCTGTCGAGCGAGGACAAGATGAAGATAGCTCAGGCTCTGGACGAGCTCGGGGTGGACATCATCGAGGCTGGCTTTCCCATCAACTCGGAGGGCGAGGCGGATGCCGTCAAGAAGATTGCGGGGATGGGACTCAAGGCCGAAGTCTGTGCGCTCTGCAGGGCCAACCAGACGGACATAGATGCGGCGATATCGTGCGACGTCGATTCGGTCCACATATTCCTTGCGACCTCGAAGTCGCACCTGGAGAAGAAGCTGAAGATCACGCCCGAGCAGGCGCTCGAGCGAGCCACGAACGCAGTCCAATACGCGAAATCGCACGGTCTCGTGGTGGAATGGAGCTGCGAGGACGGCACCAGGACAGAGCTGGACTACCTTCACAAAGTCCACAGGACCGTCGAGGAGGCGGGCGCGGATAGGATAGACATTCCAGACACGGTCGGCGTGATGACCCCGCTCGCCATGCAGCACTTCGTCTCGGAGATAAGGAAGAACACCAGGGTCCCTCTCGCGGTCCACTGCCATGACGATTTCGGAATGTCGGTCGCCAACTCCCTGGCGGCCGTGCTCGGAGGCGCTGAGGAGATCCACTGTACCATAAACGGCCTGGGGGAGCGTGCCGGGAACGCGGCGCTCGAGGAGGTCGTGATGGGGCTCCAGGCGTTCTACAACGTCAGGACGAACATAAACAGCAGGAAGATGGCGTTCGTGTCAAGGCTCGTGTCTCAGCTGACGGGCATACCAGTGCCCCCGAACAAGGCGATCGTCGGCGAGAACGCGTTCTCACACGAGTCGGGCATCCATGTTCA
>JAWCKF010000038.1:0-5131 GCA_038852315.1 Thermoplasmata archaeon
CCCGATCACCGTCACGCCCTTCGCCCTCGCCGCAGCCACGACGTGGATGGCGTCGAGCACGGGCAGGTGCTCCGTCACTATCACTATCGTCCCCAGGCCGGCGTCGACGGCCTCCAGTGCGGCGTCCTTGCAGAAGGGCGCGGGGACGAACACGCACGATGTGTTGGCGTTGGTCTCCCTGACAGCCTCCGCCACAGACTCGAACACGGGTATGTCGTTGACCGTCGTGCCGCCCTTCCCGGGGCTCGTCCCTGCGACGACCTTCGTGCCGAACTCCCGCATCGCCTTCGCGTGATAGCTGCCCTGGTAGCCGGTTATGCCCTGGACCACCACGCGCGTGCTGCTGGTTGCGATTATCGCCATGTGCTCACCTCAGCGACTCCTGCGAGGCCTTCTCGGCCGCCTCGCTGAGGCCGGACGCGGGGATGACGCCCGCGCCCGCGAGCATCTCCCTGCCCTGCTCCTCGTTCACGCCCTTGATCCTCGCGACTATCGGCATCTTGACGTCCTTCCCCTCGAGCGCCTCGAGCACGCCCTTCGCGACGGTGTCGCACTTCGTGATGCCACCGAAGATGTTCACCAGCACGACCTTCGGGTTCGCCTCGAGCATGAGCTCCATCGCCTTCTTGACCTTCTCGGGGTCGTCGGTGCCGCCAAGGTCCAGGAACACGCCCGCCTTCCCGCCGAACATGCTGATGCTGTCGAGCGTGGCCATCGTCAGGCCGGCGCCGTTCGCGATGACGCCTATGTTGCCGTCCAGCTGGACGAACGCGATGTCCTCCGCCCTCGCCTTCGCCTCGAGCGGCGTGAGGTCCTCCTGGTATCCTTGGTACTCGGGATGTCTGAACAGCGCGTCGGAGTCGATGGTGACCTTCGCATCGCCAGCGACCACCTTCCCGTCCTTCGTGACGACCAGCGGGTTGATCTCCGCGAGCTCGGCGTCCTCGCGCATCACCAGCTCGACGAGCCTGGCGAGTATGTTCTCCACCTGCACCGCCTGCTCCTTCGGCAGGCCCATGAACCGGGATACCTTCCTGCCGTGGAACGGCTGGTAGCCCACGATCGGGTCGATGGGCAGCATGAGTATCTTGTCCTCTGGGAGGCTCTCTATGTCCATCCCGCCCGAGGCGGACGCCATCACCATTAGGCTCCTGTGGCTCCTGTCGACCGTCACGCTCAGGTACAGCTCCCTGGCGACCTCGAGCCGCTGCTCGATCAGGACCTCCTTCGTCACATAGCCTCTGATGTCCATGCCCAGTATCTTCGCCGCGGCCTCCCTCGCCTCGTCGAGCGTGTCGGCGGGTTTGATGCCCCCGGCCTTGCCCCTCCCGCCCGTGAGCACCTGCGCCTTCACCATCACGGGCCCGGAGACGCGCCTGATCTGATCGGCTGACGACACCACGAACCCGTGCGGGACGGGTATGCCGTGCCTCGCGAGCACGCCCTTCGCTATGTACTCCAAGAGCTTCATCCGTGACCGCCTTCTGAGGGGCACTTCGCTCGCGCGTATTTATCAGTTGTTGAATGACACATGTTCGCGCGTGCTGCGACTGCTGGATGCAGCTGCACAGAAACCATTATCACATGACCCTCCAATCAACCACATCGATGGAGCAGGACATCAAGATCGAAACGCTCATCGCCATGTCCGTGGCCATCTTCGCGGTCCTCGCGATCGTTGCGTTCATCGTGCCGTTCGAGGACGACGCCACGCGCGTATTCTTCATGGGCCTCGCGGCTGCTTTGACCGTCATCAACGTGGTGGGCCTGCTCATGGTCTGGAGGAGCAGCCCGACCGTCGTCGACGAGGTGTTCCTGATGACGCCCACGGGCATGCTCCTGAAGCACTACACCCGCAGGCTGCGGCCAGACCAGGATGAGGACATCCTCGCGGGCATGCTCACCGCCGTCCAAAACTTCATCAAGGAGAGCTTCGACGAGGCCGGGGGCAGGCTGAACGAGATAAGGTTCGAGAACTACGACATACTCATCTCGCACGGGGAGAACGTGGTGCTCGCGGCCATCATATCGACCAAGAAGCCCGAGCGCCTCAGGAACCAGCTGAAGAGCGCCACAGAGGACATAGACAGGCTCCTGGGGGAGAGGCTCAAGGCTTGGAGCGGGGACAAGAAGGAGCTAGCCGACGTCGACCCGCTGATGAAGAAGTTCCTCTCGGGCTCCTACAGGCCGAGGAGGCGCTGAGCCCTCCCGGCACGACAATCCCAAGGCTGATTATCAGATGTGAAAGCTTTAATGCCCGGCCTGTCCATAGCGCTCCTGGATGGAGCTCAGGGAGATACTGAAGAAGGTTGTGCTGCTCGGCGACGGCGCCGTCGGCAAGACCTCCCTGATAGCGAGGTACGTGGTCAACAAGTTCGACGACAAGTACATCGCCACCATAGGCACCCGCGTGTCGAAGAAGGACATCCAGATAGTCAAGCCCAACATGATCATCAACCTGAAGATGATGATCTGGGACATACTGGGCCAGAAGGAGTACTCGAAGATCAGGGCCGCGAGCCTCAGCGGCGCCCAGGGCGTGATACTCGTCGCCGACCTGTCGAGGCCCGAGACGGTCAAGAGCCTGAGGGACTTCTGGCTGGCGGAGGTGAGGTCGCTCGTGGGCAACATACCCACGGTCATGGTGGGCAACAAGGCCGACCTCGTCTCCGAGGATTCGATGGCAGTCATGGAGCTCGAATCGACGGCGCAGAAGGCGGGCTGCCCGTCGCTCATGTGCAGCGCCAAGACGGGCGAGAACGTCGAGCAGCTCTTCTCCACGCTCGGCGAGATGCTCGTGGCCGACCTCGTCCTTGCGAAGCCCGACGCGGCCAGGAAGCCCCCGCAGACGCTCGCCGAGGTGGTCGACTTCATCATACAGGACTTCTGCGCGCAGTACGGCGACCTCGAGAAGGCCATGCTCATAGTCCAGCACCAGTTCGAGGAGGCCGGTGTGGACATCAGGAGACCGCAGAAGGAGGCGGTCCTGAAGGCCCTGGACGGCCTCGCGCGGGCCGAGGAGCTCTCGCTCACGAAGACCGTCGCGAGGGTCAACCTCGAGGAGCGCCAGCGCATGGTCATACTCGCGAGGCCGTGATCCCACCGACAGGGCGATTGGTAGTGCCAGGCCGACGCGGTTGCCGGGCCAAACTTTTATAAGACGGCGGCATTCCCCATTCCGACATGAAGGTCCATTACCTCCCGGGGGTGGGATACGACAGCAACATCTACCTCCTCGAGGACGAGGACCCGATAGTCGTGGACACAGGGACGGGGATGTTCGCCGACACGACGCTGGAGGAGATAGCCAGGATCGTCCCGCTGAGGCGTATAGGGAGGATAGTCCTCACGCACAGCCACATGGACCACATGGGCGGCGCGGCGAGGCTCCAGAGGGCCACGGGCGCGAGGGTCTACCTCCACGAGGCCGAGGCGCTCCCGTTCAGAGCGGGCGAGAGGCAGCTCACGCTCCAGGGCATGTTCGGCTCCCGCATCGAGGACTTCGAGCTCGAGCCGCTCAGGACCGGCGAGAGGCTCAGGTGCGGCTCGACCGAGCTCGAGGTGCTGCACACGCCCGGCCACTCCCCGGGCAGCATCGTGCTCCACGACGAGAGCTCCCGGAGCGCCATCGTGGGCGACACCGTGTTCTGCGACGGGGGCGTGGGACGCTGGGACCTCCCGGGCGGGGACCTGGCGCAGCTGAGGAGATCGATCGAGCGACTGCAGGGATTGAACATCGAGAACATGTACCCGGGCCACGGGTCGTATGCCGAGGGCGATGCCCGGCAGCACCTGAGGCTGTCGGCGAAGTACATAGCAGAGGCATACTGATGAGGATCGTCAAGTGCCCAGACAAGAGACAGCCGTGCAAGAAGTGCGACCTTCCAGAGAAGGAGATGGACGAGATAGTCGCCGCCCTGAGGGCGGGCGAGCTGGTGGTGTTCCCCACCGACACCCTCTACGGCATCGCGGCCGACCCGTTCAAAGAGGGCTCCGTCAAGAAGGTATTCATGGCGAAGAACAGGCCGTTCGACATGCCGCTCTCAATCGCGGTCAGCAACGAGAAGATGATGGAGAGCGTGGCGGTGCTCAACGAGCCCGCCAGGAAGCTCATACGCAGGTTCATGCCGGGCCCGCTGACCATCATGCTCACCAAGAAGCCAAGCATACCGGACATGCTCACGTCCGGCCAGAACACAGTGGGCATCAGGATACCCGACCATCCCTTCGCCCTCAGGCTCATAGACCGGTTCGGGCCGATTACCGCCACGAGCGCGAACCTGCACTCGCACCCCGACCCCGTCGAGGCCGCACAGGCGATAAAGGACCTGGACGGCCACGCGAAGGTGTGCGTCGACTGCGGCAGGACCAAGTACGCGAGCCCGTCGACCATAGTGGACGTCTCCGACGGCGTGCTCGAGGTCATCAGGAAGGGCGTCGTCTCCCAGGAGGAGATAGAGAACGCACTCCGCTGACCCCGACGCGCTCAGGAAACTCGAGCGCGCGGGCGCGATAGCCAGGGAGGCCCGCGAGTTCGGGGCGAGGCATGTCAAGGAAGGAGGGAGCGCGCTCGAGCTCGCGGAGGCCATCGAGGCGCTCATACGCCAGCGGGGCGCCCAGCCCTGCTTCCCGGTCAACATAGGCGTGAACGAGGTCGCGGCGCACTACACCCCCAGCAGGACGGACGACATCAGGTTCAGGATGGGCGATGTTGTGAAGATCGACGTGGGGGCCCACATCGACGGCTACCCCGCCGACACCACCGTGACGGTCGAGGTGGGCACGAAGAACCACACGGCGCTCATCGAGAGCGCCGAGGACGCGCTGAGGATATGCATCGAGATGATAGCCCCTGGCACGAGCGTCTCGGCCCTCGGCGGCGCAATCGCGCGCACGATAAGGTCCGCCGGGTTCAAACCCATACAGAACCTCACGGGCCATAGCATGGAGAAGTTCAACCTCCACGCCGGCCTGAGCGTCCCCAACGTCGAGACCAAGGACAGGTCGGTCGTCGAGGAGGGCATGATCGTCGCCATCGAGCCGTTCGCGACCACAGGCGCCGGGAAGGTGTCAGGCAAGGGGAGGGGGAGCATATACAGGGTCGTGCGCGAGCGGCGGGTGCCATCAGAGC